>JANPLN010000062.1:0-80779 GCA_031426555.1 Bdellovibrionales bacterium
CGACAACTGCCAAAGCCAAGTCCTCTCTGTACATTTCGTTGGAAGTTGGGTTTTGGTGATCGAGTATTTTTCTCGGTATATAAGAGTAGAGAACTTTGGTCACAGCATAGCGAGTCTCTGATAAGCCGATTGAAAAGTACGCTGTCCTTACCTCACCGTGATAGGAGACACAATGGAGAGCCGTAAGTACTAAATTCTGGGCAACGAGAACTCCGTTACAATTTTGCTGTCCCATTTTTTCACCATCACTGGTATCCATAATAATTCTCCCCACTGATTGGGAAAAATCAGCAAAAGAAATACTTGCGATAGATAATAAAATTGCGCATAAAATAAATTTCATAAATAAATCCTTATAAAAAACCGTAATCATTTTCCAAATAAAGACGTGCAGCGAACCTTAAAAGAGAAACTATTGAGGTAGTCGACGATTTTGGTTTGATCGTGGTACTGACCCGATCCCCATGCTTCTTGAGGTCGTTCCAAGTGACCGGTACCCATCACTCTCGAGTTTGAATCATTGCGAGGGTCTATAATTAACAATGTAGGAAACCCAGCGATGGCTTGGTTAAACGTGATGTTGCTTCCCTCTGCGAACGGCTCAAAAAGCGTGTGCGCCACGCGCATGCCGCTAACGCTATCATGGGCATAGAGTTTATTGTCGATGGTCTCACTGGTCTGAACAACGACCGGATGTAGCAAGTAGCGAGCTGATAACGGTGGATTGGCTGCCAAAGTCGATCGCATTTCCGCAACCAACGACGGACAGTATCCACACCAGGTTGCGGAAATGAGAACAAGAAGCGTTTGACCACTGGCCGTTGCTTTTGTTTTGGCATCTTCGTACATGCCCACTTGATCCATGGAAGACCACTGAAGCATATCCTGCTTGGCCTTAAGGAAGTTTTTTTCCGCCTCTGATGGCTCCTCTTCAGCCTGGGCGCAAGCATGATGAGCAGTTAGCAAAAAACTCGCGCCGATAAGAAATGGTGCTAAAATGCGAAACAACTGTGTAAATATCACCTGGATACCGTGCATACAGAACTTCCTCGTGGATTAGAGATCTATTCTCTTTGAGGAATCCAATTTCCGTGCCATTACCCTCAGAAATAAAAACCACGGATGACTACGCCGAACCGCTCATCGCGAAAGTTGTAACCAATGTGGAGGTGCATTACGGATAAGCTCACCATGGGAACATTCTGAATGTATCCCGCATTGACCGCAAATAATCCGCGCTCAAGGATGTCGTAGAACGTATAAAGTGAGCCAAAAAACTTTGTCTCTTTTTGGAGTTGATTGAGTAGCATACCCCCTTCACTGGCAACACCAAAATTGGGCACAAAAAATCTCTTGGTAGCACCAATGGTGAGACCTGGATCAAAACTCGTATCGCGCACCTGCACATTGGAATAATTGCCATAAGCGTCTTTCAGGTAGCTAATATTTTTGTTGGTAACTCCAAAAATCGATCCGTCGATGTTGAAATCCCGCGTTTCTGATTCGTAAAAGCTTCGGCGTAATTTGATGTTATAGAACGAACCTGCATCACTGGTGGAAACATAGGAACCACCCCATCCGAACTTGCCGATTTGACGGTAAATCCCTAGGCCGAAACCACCTCCTGTGACACCCCCCGAAGAAAACTGCGCAAACACCACCGCAGGTCCTTCGATTTCGCTTCCCCCTGGCTTCAGGGAATCGTTTGGATAAAACAATGCTGTGTCCGGGGTCGATTGCGGAAGTTCTAAAGTGTTATTTTTGCCCTCGATAAATGCCGTCGCTTGTTCGCGAAATTCCCGAAACTCGTGAGAAGTTACTGGAAGCCGCGAATAAATGTCGGCGTCCCTCGATTGAAAATAGAAAAAAGGATTGTGACTGCTCGATCGACGTAAAAAATCTTGGGCACTCACCATGGCTTTTTCGTTTTGTCCTAAACCAATGTACGCTCTGGCTTTTAAATATTCTTGTGCGGTAAAATTGCCGATATCAGCACATTCTTTTTGTGCTTCATCTAAAGCCTGCAAAGCGTTTTGGAACTCTGAGCTTTTTAAATTCTTTAGAGCCTTAACCTGCGCCTTGTTCACGCGAAAAAGGCTTTCGTAGCTGCAATCCGTGGCCCGCAGACTATTTAACAATTCACTGTCATTTTTGAATTCTCTGAGGGTTTTTTCCGCCAAATCTTTATCAGTGATCACATTGCCGGAATGATCTCTCAGTACGGCTTCGGGAAGCCGTTGGCTTTCGATCCGAAAAAGGCCGTCAGAACCCGCTTCGACTTTGGCATTTTCAACGAGTGTCGAGCAACCTGTGAAGAGGACGTATATAGCGTAAAAGATGATTCGTTTTTGCATAGACCTCTTCGCAGCCCATTAGGTACGAACATTTCAGATTTTTTGCTAAAGGAAAATGATATTGAGCAATCATTACATGGGCTGCTGCTGCCGCGGATGCTGCGAAAGCAAACCATGGAGCCCAGATGTCGAGACCTCAAAGAATGGGTTATTCTTTAATAGGGGTTTTTCGTGGGGTGCTCGGAATTCTTTACAAGAATGTCGAGGTTTTAAAGTTCGTGATCATCGATTAACGGACTGTAAACTTGAGCAGGCGTTTTAATACAGTTTGATTTTTAGAACGTATTTTAATCTTCAGACGTTATACAAGTCGACTTCTTCTCTCTGGAGTCTCTAATAAGCCATATCTTCATATTACTTAAGGAACTCACACCCATCCAAGCTGTCTGAATTAAGTTTAGGCAAGCTGGAGAAACGTTTTCTATTATCGCAGGAGTCCCACTTTTGTAAGAAGAATCATACGACTGATGAAGCCACGGTACGGCAACTGACCCGTTAATTTTTCCATCATTTTCTTCAAGAGTTACATAGGAGATTCTTTTAATGTAGAATCCAACTCTATATTGATCAGAAAATGTCTTAGTTTCTGATGCGACAACTCTTGCTGGCTCTGCAGAATTTGCTTGTTTAGACGGGATCGACGAACAGCCCGCAGAAAAATAAACAAAAAACAAAACAAAAAAGACATTTTTCATAACCACCTCTGTTTTTATTTTCTATAATTAAGAAAAATAATACTAGTAACTGGATTTAATCTGGATGTTCGACTAGTGATTATCAATATGACGGTTTCATCTAAAAAGAATTTTTTGTAGTGATTTGGACTACATTAGAAACATATCCATACCCCATATGAAATAACCCCGTAACCCAAGACCTCGCCCGTCTACGAAAGAAGTGCCAATATTTTATGGGCATCATCTAATTTGATGCGAACGGAAAACACCCGTTGCGCTTGCGAGCACCGGATTGACGCGCGCTTACTGTCGCTGCGACAGTGAAACTGACCTTGCGGGTTTTGAGTAGCCTTCATTTATCGTTAACGAAGCGATCGTCACAGGCAGAACGAACGAGGACAAGAGGTCGCGTCCCAAAAGACGGAAACATTTCTCTAGGCGTCTTTGTTCTCTTTCGTATTCAGACGTATTCCGAGTTCCAACAGCTGATGGCGGTCCACTACACTTGGAGACTCGGACATCAAGCACTGCGCTTTTGCGGTTTTTGGAAAGGCAATGACGTCGCGAATGGCATCGGTATTACACAGAATCATGATCAAGCGATCCACTCCCCAGGCAATACCACCGTGCGGAGGCGTGCCGTAGCTGAGGGCTTCGATAAAATAGCCAAACTTAGTTTTCGCATCTTCTGCCGACAGACCTAAAGATTTAAACATCATGCTTTGCACTTCGGAGTTGTGAATACGAATACTGCCGCCAGCGATTTCGTAACCGTTACAAACGAGATCGTAGGCTTTGGCTAAGGCTTTTCCGAGACCTTCGTTATCCCCGTTTTGCAAATACTGAACGTGTTCATCCTTCGGCATTGTAAACGGATGGTGACAGGCCACCCAGCGTTTGTCTTGGGCGTCGTAATCGAACAGTGGGAAATCCACAACCCAACAGAACTTATCCACAGTGGTGTCGATGAGGTTGAATTGCACACCAACAGCGTTGCGAAGCGCACCTAGCGCCGACACTGCATTTTTAAAATCATCGGCCACAATCAACGCCACACCGTGGCCGTCTGGGCAAAGGCGCTTAAATAAACTCTCGAGCACTGTTTGATCGAGGAATTTATTGGCGGGCGACTGGTAGCCTTCGGCATCTTTTTTAATCCACACCAAACCGCGGGCGTGGTTTTCTTTTGAAAGCTGGGTCCACTTGTCGATCATGGAGCGCGAGACTTCGTCTTTTGTTGGAACGCCGATTCCGCGGACCGTTCCGCCGCGCTCTAAGGTTTCGGTGAAAACTTTGAAGGGCACGGTTTTTACCAAGTCGCCGCAGTCTTTGATTTCGATGGGATTGCGAAGATCTGGCTTATCAGATCCAAAACGATTCATCACATCTTGATAGGTGTAGGTTGGAATTTCGGGAACATCACGGCCACGGAACTCTTTCCAGATCTCTCGCAGCAAGGCTTCGTTCACTCGGCGAACATCGTCTTCATCCACAAAGCTCATTTCGATATCTATTTGGCTAAACTCGGGCTGACGATCGGCGCGCAAGTCTTCGTCGCGAAAACAGCGGGCGATTTGAAAATAACGATCAAAGCCACTGATCATTAAAAGCTGTTTTAGCGTTTGTGGGCTTTGGGGAAGTGCAAAGAATGTTCCTTGGTTTACACGCGATGGAACCAGATAATCGCGAGCTCCCTCGGGAGTGCTCTTGTAAAGAATGGGAGTTTCCACTTCGTAAAAACCTTGGCCGCAAAGAGAATCGCGAACTTTTTTAACCACTTCGTGGCGTGTGCGAATAAATTTTTGTAAACTCTGCGAACGTAAATCTATATAGCGATATTTTAAGCGAACGGCTTCGGACACTGCTGGATCGTTGAGATGGAATGGCAGCGGCTGAGCTTTTGATAAAATTTGGCATTCGGTGGCAACAACTTCAATTCCACCCGTGCTGAGTTTGGCATTTTTCATGCCCTCGGGTCGTACACGAACTTCGCCCGCAACCGCGATTACAAACTCACCGCGCACATCTTTTGACGACGCCATGCTCGCATTTTGCGGATCGAGAACAACCTGGATAATTCCTTCGCGATCGCGCAAATCCACAAAAATAAGTCCACCATGATCGCGACGTGAATCCACCCACCCCATCAGGACAACATTATTACCGGCATGGGTTTCACGCAGGTGTCCGCAGTAGTGAGATCGCTTCTTTGTTTTTAAAAATTCCATAGAATCCCCTAGTTTAGAGCCGTGCATAGTAACGGCAGAGGCCTGGAGAGTAAACAATCTGTTGGTTTTTAAAGCGGTTGACACGCCCCAGCCTGGAGACTATTTTCTCCCCCATGGCAAAAGTAAATGTTGATGTTAATTCCAAATTCAATGCCCAAGACACCTTCGCTAAGATCAAGACCTTTTTTGGTGAAAATAGCGAGATTCTAAAATTCGACGCTCAAATGACCAGCTCCTTCGACGATGGCCAGCTTTCGGGAACTGCCAAGGGCAGCAAGTTTGCGGCCGACATTAAGGTCAACTCCCAAGGGGATCAATCTGTGGTGAATATTGCCGTGGAAGTTCCTTTTTTGTTCTCTGCGTTTAAGGGGCAAATCAAATCGACGATCGAAAAGAAGCTGTCGTCGATGCTCGGTTAAGGGCACGCTTTTTTTATGGCAAAAAAAAGTACCGGCAATAAACCTAGCAAAAAATTAGTACCTAAAAAAGCCTCTGTAAAGAAGCCAGCGAAAAAACCGCAAACGTTGACTGTGAGCAAACAAAGCACAGGGCGCAAAGCAGTTTCGGTGGCGGCCGAAATTGTCGAGCCAACAGTCACCTCCTACAAAAACTCTTCGGCGGCCCTCGCTCCGGTGGGCGATACTCTTTCTGCTTATCTGGCCAACGTGAATAAATATCCCCTGCTCACCCGCGAACAGGAAAGCGTCATCGCTCTTCGCTATTTTAATGATCACAACCCCAAAGATGCCGAAATTTTAGTGACATCCAATTTACGCTTTGTGGTGAAAGTTGCGGCTGAGTATTCTAAGTTTGGAAATAAGCTCATCGATATCATTCAAGAAGGAAACGTAGGCCTCATGCATGCCGTGAAGGAGTTCAACCCCTACAAAGGAGTTCGCCTCATTAGCTATGCGGTTTGGTGGATTCGCGGGTATATTCAAGAGTACTTGATGCGCCAGCACTCCATGGTTCGTATTGGGACCACACAAAACCAACGCAAACTTTTTTATCACCTCAAAAAAGAAAAGGACCATCTGGATCTTTTAGGTCAAGAGCCCACCGTGAAATTACTCAGCGCCAAACTTGGGATTCCCGAAGATGAAATTCGCATTATGGAAGAGCGCATGTCGGGTCGAGACATCAGTTTGGATGCGCCGATCTCCGACGAAGGCTCGGGTGTTCGAATGGACATGGAAGCTTCTGGCGACGAATCTGTGGACGATCAACTGGCCCGCAAAGAAGCCCTCATGTTGCTGGAAGAAAAAATCGGCCAGTTGCGACCCAAGCTGAATGAAAAAGAACTCTATATCCTCGAAAAACGCCTGCTCGCCGACGACCCTGTTACCCTGCAAGATATCGGCACCGAGTGGGGCGTTACCCGCGAAGCCGTCCGCCAGATGGAAGTGCGCGTGATGAAAAAAATCAAAGACGAAATGCTCGAGACCGACGCAGAGTGATTTTGCGTCAAAATCGGATCAAATCGCATCAATATTCCAAGTCAATGTAAGTGGTTATTTGTGTAGCACCTTTGTATGGTAGTTCCATTGTAACGATTATCGTTACTTCACAAAGGAGATCGTATGAAAAAAAGTTTAATGGTTGTAGTTCTACTCTCGGGGTCGATCGCGTTTGCCGATGCATTTATACCCGCTGTAAACATCTTTAAAAAAACCCAGGTCGTTCAACAAACAAAAAGTAGTTTAGTAGAGTTTAAAAAACAGGACGTTGTGCAGTTGCATTCCTTTGGCACACCAGGAAAAACCTATGTAAATTTTGCGATCTCCGAACAGCCGTTCTTTCCTAATATCAAACAAATTGGATTGGAGATTGATGCTTTAGGAATAGCTAATTCGCTCTCAAGTCGTTACTTAATGCCTGAAGCGTATATCATGGATGACTTTAATCACGATGCCTTGATTTTTACAACTTTATCAACGGTCGAGGCGTCTCCGCTTTTTGATGCTACCATACTGAAAAAGTTGCGCCCTGAATCGGTTGTTAAAATGAAATTTTCTTATGAGATCGTTGAAGTAAGTTCCGCAGGACTTTTAAGTGAAAAAGTAAGCTGTTCGATCCTTTTAAAACCTGTTGTACGCCTGCAAATTGTAGAACCACAGGGGCTAGAAAACGTAATTATTCATGCGAATCGTGCTCACAGCGTGCGACAAGGTGAAGCGACCATGGGTGCGAGCGGCGATGACCAAGCCGATGCGGCAAACTGTCTTAAATCAATAAAATAACGATGCCAGTTCGCTGCTACCCCGGCAGCGAATGACGCGGTTCCGCCGGTAAAGGTACTTGGTACTTTCTTGATGAAAAAAATCAAAGACGAAATGCTTGAGACCGACGCAGAGTGATTTGAAAAAATTCATTTTTAGACAATGATGCTACATCTCAAAACTTTAAAGGGGGAGATATGAAGCTTCTAAGTCTTTTTATTTGTGTTTTATCGCTCAGTAATTTTGCAAGCGCCTGCCCAGATATTTCGGGCAAATTTCAAGGCCGCTGCACCGAAACTTTTCCTGATCATCCGGAGCTTGTCAAAACGCTGGAATTGGGATTCGAAATTAATCAGATCAGTTGTGATAATCTAGATGTAACTATGACGGTTTTGCCTAGTGGTGTGTTGATGAAGGACGTTTTTGATTTAAAAGCTGGTAAAATAGTGATGATCGATGCTGACAATGTGATTCTCTATTCGAGCGGCCTTTTTGATGCGGATAGCTTCGTGGGGACTATTGAATACGTGTCTAAGAGCTCTTGGCAAACCGTCTTTACATTTAAAACAAAATACACAAAAATCGACAAAGCTGGAGTGCCCTACCTTTTGGTGCATCAGTCGTCAGAACAATCTATTATGGATTGTGATATTCCCGCAATTTGAAACGCCTGCACCACTTTACTGCCGCTACGGCAGTAAAGACCGAACCACGGCTCATCGATAGGGTTAAAAATTAACTAAAAATAAGGTAAATGGATATCTTTCTCCATCAATAGGTTTGAGACTTACATAGTTACCTTCTTCATCAGTTATCAACTGCAATGAAAATTCAGATCCATTTGAATCAGCAAATGTAAGGGTATTAACACCCTCGCCATCTTCAGGATCAAAATCAGTCATTTCGAATGATTTTTGTTGCCCCGATCTAAGGTACACGTCAATTTGATTTTTATTAAAGCATATTTTCTCAACAAGAGTCCCATCTAAAGAATCTGGTGCAGAAGCTATTCCACAGATTTCCGAGGCATGTGCTTGAGAAGCGGGAAAAATAAAAAGCATCGATAGTAAAAATAAATATTTCATATAAACTCCGTTCAGTTAAGATTAACCTCTATAGCATATTTAATTTTGTCTGAAGGGTTCAAATCTAAACTTAACTAAATTTGTAAACTATTCCAAGGTTTTCGGCACGCCAAGTGGCGAAATCTTCTTATTAGCTCTGTTCGAGAAGTGCCACTGATTCAGTTACAAGAGAGATCATCAACGATCATGGCTAAAATTTGAATTATTCTTTTAACGTTGAACAATTTTTTCTGCGATTGTTTCAGAAACTGCCGTCTCTCGATTCTGAATTGTTAAACTTCCGTTTTGATCGAGAACAAATCTCAATTCTAATTCAGCCTTCGTATTTTTATTAACTGCAACTATAGAAAGAACATTTTTGTTTAGACAATGAACCGTTGCGCTCACCTTGCTACCAAAAATCTCAATTGTTCCTTGCTCTACTTCGGTATCACCTTCGAAGGAAAAAAGGTTTGAAGACATCACTAATTTTGATCCTTTCTGTTCAATTTTCAGTGTCGAGTCCAAAGAAAATAATGAACTAATTTTCAAGTTATACAAACCATCAATATCTGGACAAGTCTCAAATGCATTTGCAAAATTGCTTAAAAACATAAAACTCGTAATAAAAACCAACTTCATACCAATCTCCTTTACTTCCATACCTAATTCATTTTCATTTAATACTTACTCTCTCCTGAAATAGATATGGTCGTTGTAAAAAAAACGGAGCTGTTAAAAAAATTACAGCAAAGTGAGATTTTCTCGAGATAAAATCCAAGGTTTGAGACTCACCAAGTGCTGACAAGAGCTCTATAGACCTGATCAGCCTATGAAATAATCCCAACTAGCAGGTTCTACCCGCTCTATAAAATAAGTGCCATTATTTTGAGTTCAATCGCTATATTCATATACACAGTGTCCAGAACGAACACCTTACAACTTACTGCCGCAGCGGTAGTGAATGGACGTGCTGCCGTTACGGCAGTGGAACTCTTGACGCGGTTCCGCCGGTAAAGGTACTTGGTACCTTTTAGTGGAGGACCATTTCGTTGCCGTTTTCGATTTTGCGTTGGCGGGTGTGGTTGGTTTCTACGTAGAAAAGATCGTCGTCGGGGTTTGGATACAATGCCGTGAGGATAAATCCCTTTAAAAGATAAGAATAGAGTAATCCGTAGATTGCGAGGCTGGCGTTTGCGGCCATTTTTTCGGGAGCCCCTGAAAGAGCACTGATAATTCCGATGCACATGAGCAGCCATCCGGAAATCCCGAAAACGCGATCCCATTGACTGACTAAATGCATTTTAAAGTCATTATCCATGGACCAAAAGCGAAAGCCGGCAAACCCAAACTTCATAAAAATCAAACTTACACTGAGGGCCATCATGTAGCCTAAATATTCGGCTGCGACCATGGGATCGATCTCGATGTACATCGAAACAAGATAACCAACGACACCTGCTGCAAGAGCAAAGCCTACGAAAAAACGAATCACAGTGGAGCCTCCAGGAATAACGTCTCTCATTCTTGCCATTACGAAGCCTCCAAGTCACGGTTTTGAAATGCATTGTTTAACTTAGCGCGTAGGCGAACAATGGCCTGTGCGTGGAGCTGCGATACCCGACTCTCCGTCACGCGAAGAACGCGGCCAATCTCTTTGAGGTTGAGGTCCTCGTAGTAGTAGAGCGAGAGCACTAATCTTTGACGCTCCGGTAACTCCTCAATAGCTTTAGTAATAATGTCTTTTAAAAATTTAACATCGAGCTGGTTTTGCGGATTATTAAATTTGCAGCCATCTAAAATATGTAATATCGATTTTTTATCAACGCTACTAAAAGTGGGCGCCTCGTCGATGGAAACCACGCTCACTGGGCGCACTTCGTTAACCAGCTCATGCAAGTCGTCGACGCTCATTTTTAAATGCTCGGCGATCTCTTCATCTTTTGGCGTACGGCCAAGGGAAATTTCTAAATCCATAACGGCGCGATCGAGCATCTTTGATTTATCGCGAACCGACCGCGGCACCCAGTCCTGGGCGCGCAATTCATCGAGAATAGCACCGCGAATACGAAACTCTGCGTAGGTTTTAAATTTGTTGTCGCGAGTGGGATCGTATTTATCGATGGCATCCATCAAACCAATAACACCACTGGAAATCAAATCATCCAGTTCGATGTTGGATGGTAACCGAGCGGCAATTTTCTGCGCAACGAATTTGATCAACGGAGCGTATTCAACGATCAGTTTATCTTTTTCCTTGGGTGAAATTTTGTTGCCTTCTTCTTTGTACTTTTTTAACAACGGATTGGACATGTTCACCTTTACCAGTCACCTTTGATGTTTTCTTATTCTACCAAATTTATCGCGTTTGAGAAGTTGGACTCGACTCAAGCAATATCCAAGACCTGATTCCAAAAAAACTGCATACCACCCTGAATTTCCCTGGTGCTCGAAGATTTCTCAATTGTACTCGCTATTTGCTTCAGACACAGACTCGACGAAGAGGTAGGCGCCATTGTCGTGATAAGCTCCTGCTGATGCGTGGCCTGTCTCATTTTGAGATCAAACGGGATGTAACCACCATAGTGCAGCGACATATTTAAAAACTTGGCAGCCACCGAGTTGATACGATTGTAAAGATGCAACCCCTCTTGTTCGTTGAGCACCAAGTTGCTAATCACCGTGATATTTTTTGTGCGGTAGCGTTGGTTGAGCAATTTGATCAGGGCATAGGAATCTGTAAGACTGGAAGGGTCTGGTTGCACCACCACAAACACGTCTTGTGCGGCACTGCTCAGATAAAGCACATCATCAGAAATTCCAGAAGCTGTATCGATAAGCAAGTAATCGTAGTCTTCTTCGAGCTGGCTCACGCCGTCTAAAATCATCTTTTTTTGAAAGGCATCCAACTGAGTCATTTCGAAAATCCCGCTGGCGCCTGGCAAAATATGAATGTTGCGCGATTGTTTAACTATGACTTCAGACATTGTCGAGTCACCTTTTAAAAAATCACTCACCGAGGACTTTGCTGAACTTTTTAAAAATATATCAACATTGGCTAAGCTCATATCCCCGTCGAGAATTAAAACTTTTTTGCCCATCGCTGCTAAACAGTTTGCAAGATTCACCGTGATTGTGGTTTTTCCGACTCCACCTTTACCTGATGTCACGCTGATCGTGCGAATTGATTTTTCCTTCATGTATCACCCTTTGCTTTTGATAGTTTAAAAATGCAATCTAAGACGCGTTCGCGAGAGGACCATTCAAAATCTTCGGGGATCATTGGTCCTAAACCAAACGCGAAGTACGGAGCGGCGATTTGTTTTTGCAAGTTCACCAGCACTCCATGTTTTCTGAGCTGATCAATATTGGTCATAATAAAATCGTGAAACTGCACGGAGCGAAAACGACGGGCGTAAGAGAACATCTCTTCGTCCTTCATCATCGCCGAGAGCACCAAGTGAATGCGAATGTTTCCAAGCTCATACGGGATGTGCGCTTTGAGATGATCAATTTCGTTCATCTGCACCAGCGACTGCCCCTCGGTGTCGATAAGAACGTAGTCTACTTTTTCCATGTAGCGTAAGTACTGATTGATATCTTCGCCCTTTTTCCAAATGGCGAAGGGCACATTTAAAATTTGCGCGTAGATGCGCAGTTGCTCCACCGCACCCACTTTGTTGTTGTCGGCAGAGATAATCCCAATGCGCTTTTTTTCTTTTAACACCAAATGACTTGCCATTTTCACCAAGGTTGATGTTTTGCCAACACCTCGGGGACCGACAAAAACATGATACCGCGATGAAAGCTTTTCTTTCACGATGTCCACAGTGGAATACATCCACTTGGCCACCCAGGCTTCGAGGAGACCCTTTTTCTTTACGTTTTCCTTGAGTTGCAGATGGGCGTTTTTCATAAGTTCAACAACGAGTTTCTCGTCGATGCCTTCGCCCACCAGTCGTTCGAACATGGCACTCGTATCTTGCGAAATGCCGTGACGAGCTCCGGGGTACATGGCCTGTGAATTGGCGGCCACTGCTTTGGGCTCTGACCCTCGGCTTTGTAACATTTCCTGCAGGCGCTTGATTTCATTTTTAAGCTCGTCGATCTTGCCAATGTCGAACTTAGGAGCCGGAGCTGTAATTGCGGTTGTTTGCACCTGCTTGGGCTTGGACTGCAAAATCGTATTTCGCATCTTCGGTTTGATCACTTCGAAGCGCTCTTCTTCAAAATCCTCTTCGGGAATGGACGCATAATTTCGCTCTTCAAGGACGCGGCGTTTTTCCGTGATTTTATCGTTCAACGTCGAATAGGCCTGATTGATAAATTGTCTTTGCACCCGGGCCGATTTTTGTGAAAGCCGGGTTAAATCTTTTTGCGATAGGTTTTGCTCCACCGTGCGCTTTCGGTTGAGGGTTTCTTCTGCCACAGCGGCCGTGATCAAAACTTTGCGTGGAGAGTTCGCTCCCATGTGTTTTTGGGTTTCTTTGGTGGATAAGATAATGGCATCAGGGCCCAAATCCTTTTTGACCATATCCACGGCCTCTTTAATTGTTGTGGCCTCGTATTTTCTAACCTGCATATGGAACCTCCACGACCCCTACTGAAGACACTTGCGCCTGAGTCGAAATTTCTCCATGAGAAAGTACAACCAACTGCGGAATAAACTTATGAGTGATTCTAAAAACATGACGACGAACCGTTGGACTGGTCAACAAGATCGGCTGACTCGCAACTTCGGGATGCTCTTCGATCATGTCGGCGATTTGCAGAACGATTTTTTGCATTCTTTGCGCATCCATGGCCAGTTGAATTCCCTGCTCGGTTTGGATCAGCGATTGAATAATTTCTTCTTCGATGTTGGAACTCAACGTCATCACTTGAATCACGCCACCGTCATCCATGTATTTGGCGGTGATTCCACGGGCCAGGCGCTTGCGCACCGACTCTGTGAGCTGCTCCACATCTTTGGTACGCGAGGCTTCGTCGGCCAAGGCTTCAAAAATGGTCAACATATCGCGAATCGAAATCTGTTCTTTAAGCAAACCTTGGAGAATCCGCACCACGCTGCCCAAAGGAAGAAGATCGGGAATAAGATCTTCCACCACTTTCGGATACGCTTTTTTAAAGTTTTCGATAAGACTGCTGGCCTCTTGGCGACCGAACAGTTCAAAAGCATGCGAACGCAAGATCTCGGTGATATGAGTGGCCATAACTGTTGGCAAATCCACCACGGTGTAACCGTAAAGTTCGGCTTCTTCTTTTTGTGACTTGGTAATCCACAGTGCATCCAAACCGAACGCTGGCTCTTTGGTTTTAACGCCTTCCATTTTGCGGCTCACGCCGCCTGGATCCATGGCCAAGAAACACTCGGCTTTGAGATCACCCTGCGCCACCTTGTTGCCTTTGATCAAAATTCGATATTCACCAGGTTTCAACTGCAAGTTGTCGCGAATGTGCACCGGAGGAATAATCACTCCCAGATCCATGGCGAATTGTTTGCGAATACTCACAATACGTTCGAGCAAGTCACCGCTCTCATGGGACTCAACAACATTAATAAGTCCATAGCCCACTTCCACTTCCACAAGATCCAGGGGCAAAAGATTTTCGATGCTTTCGGGTTTTGGTCTTTGCAAATCATCGATGCGTTTTTGATTTTCTTTTTCGTCTTTGTTCTTTGCATTGGTTTGCGTGACGTAACCGATACCACCTAAAATAAAAGCAACGGTTAAAAAAGGAACTGTTGGAAGCCCGGGGATCAAACCCATGGAGCCCACAATGCCGGCCGCTGCCATCACTGCGCGCGGATTAAAGAACAATTGAGCTGCGATGTCTTGACCGATACTCGATTTAGAACTGTTTTTAGTGACGACCGTACCAGCCGCAGTGGAAATGATCAGCGCTGGCAATTGGCTCACTAAGCCGTCCCCGATGGTGAGCTGAGTGTAAAAATCCGCAGCGGTGGCAAGATCCAACCCTTTTTGCAAAACCCCAATGGCCAAACCACCGATGATATTGATTAACATAATAAAGATGCCCGCAACGGCATCACCACGAACGAACTTGGAGGCACCATCCATGGCTCCGTAAAAATCGGCTTCGGCTTCAATTCGCTTTCGACGGGTTCGCGCTTGCTCTTCGTTAATCAAGCCGGCGTTGAGGTCTGCATCAATTGACATTTGTTTTCCAGGCAACGCATCTAAGGTGAAGCGTGCCGCAACTTCTGCGATTCGACCAGAACCTTTGGTGATCACCACAAAGTTGATCACAACGAGAATAATAAAAACCACAAGCCCAATGGCGTAGTTGTTACCCACCACGATACTGGCAAAAGCGTGGATCACTTGTCCCGCTGCCGCGTGACCGTTATGGCCTTCAGTTAAAATCAAACGCGTGGAAGCTACGTTGAGAGCCAGTCGGAATAACGTCGAAATCAAAAGTAAAGATGGAAAAACGCTAAAATCTAGGACTTGGTTGGTGTAAAGAGCCACTAAGAGAATCAACAAACTAAAGGTGATCGACAGCGTGAGCGCCATATCGAGCAAAATCGATGGCAGCGGAATCATCATCACAACCAAAATGCCAATCAAGGCCACTGCGACCAAGAGATCCATATTTTTTGTGTATTTTTCGAATCGATTTAGAAAGTTTAGTATTTGTTCCATATTATCTCAACAGCCTCTTTCTTTTCATGCGAAAGACGTAAGCTAAAATTTCGGCCACAGCTGCAAACAGTTCGCGCGGTATGACTTGGCCCACCTCAACGGTTTTAAACATTGTTCGTGCTAAAGGCTTGTTTTCCACGATGGGAATATTGTGTTGCATAGCCATTTCGCGAATGCGCGTGGCCACATAGTCTTGCCCCTTAGCTAACATAATGGGCGCCGCAAATTTTTCGGGGGCGTATTTTAAAGCGATGGCAATGTGAGTTGGATTGGTGATGATCACGTCGGCTTTCGGTACGTCCGCCATCATTCGGCGCTGCGAAACTTCTTTTTGAATTTTGCGAATTCGCGCCTTAATCAGCGGGTCCCCTTCTCGGGTCTTCATCTCGTCGCGGATTTCTTGTTTTGTCATTTTCATTTGCTCTTCGAGCTGATAGCGCTGAACAAAATAATCCGACACCGCAATGAGCGTGAGGATGATTCCAACACCAATCATGATATCAAAAATCATTTTGCCCGAAAAAGTAAGAATCTCTCCCGGAGCTAAGTATACAAGCCGAGGAATCACATCCACTGCACCTGCGAGCACATGGTAAGCGGCATAGGAAATCACTGCGAGCTTCAACATCGACTTGGCACCCTCGATGAGCGATTTCCAAGAGAACATTCTTTTTAAGCCTTCCAAGGGATTTATTTTTTCGAAGTTTGGCGAAATGGCGTCTTCGCTAACCAAAAAACCAACCTGCAACACACTGGACGCTATTGAAAATATAAAACACAGAGCAAAGATAGGTCCCAGCACAAAAAAGGTCGAGATTCCCAAGTGCCTAAACATGGCAAACATAGAGTCTTTGCTCATTTCGCCGGGAGTGATGTAATCATAAACGGATTTGTAAGAACCCATCATTTGTTGCATAAAAAACGAACCCAAAAGCGCAAAGGCCAAGCCGAATCCCAAAAGCGACAGCACCGGCGCAAGCTCGCGCGTTTGCGCAATTTGGCCCCGACGACGAAAATCATCTCGTCTCTGCTGCGTGGCCTCTTCGGTACGTTCCTGCTCGCTATAATCTGCCATACATCCTTATACGGTTTTCAAAAAACTAAAAAACTGATCCACAAAAATTCCCAGGCTCACTCCCAGCTGGTCCACTAAAAACGGCATGGACAAAATCAGCACGGCAATTCCCGCCAGCGCATTGATTGGCATACTTGTAACCAGGACGTTAATCTGAGGTACAGCCCGGCCAACAATTGCCAATGAAATGTTAATGAGCAAGATTGAGACCAACACCGGTGAGGCTAGCTGAAACCCCAAAACAATCACGTCTGTGCCAATTAAACTGATTTGAGCAAAAGACTTTCCATCTAACGTCCAGCTATAGATCGGTGCAACGTCATAACTCTGCACCAGTCCAGTCAAAAACATATGATGACCATCTACCAGTAAAAAAAACAAAGTGGCGAGCCCGTAGTAAAGGGTATCCAAAGGGGTTGCAGACATTTGAAACGTGGGATTGAACAACTGCGCCGACGAAATCCCCAGCGACGTGGAGACCAAATCTGCCATCATCTGAATCATGTAAAAGAACATGTAGGACACCTGCGCAAGGGCTAAGCCGATGAACACTTCTTTGCCTACGTAAAATATGAGTTGCGAGTAAGACGTAAAAACGTGCTTAAAGTCGGCTTTGAGAATGGGGTACAGGGAGATCGTGATTAAAAACGACAACAGCACTTTCAGGGGCGCTGGCACGTTGAGGCCGCCAAACACGGGCCAAGTGACCAAGAAGGCACTCATTCTTGCCAAGATCAAAAGAAATGCAAAGGCTTCAATTTCAAACAGATTGAGAACGTTCAAACAAAACCTCGCTACTGAGTTCGGACGATATCTCCAACGCTTTCAAAAATCTCGATGGTAAACCCTTTGAGAGTATCTAACATCCAAGGACCAGCGAGGATAATAATCAAAGTGACAACGATCATCTTGGGAATAAACGTGAGAGTGGCTTCGTTGATCTGAGTGATCGCTTGAAACACACTCACCAAAATCCCAATGACTAAAGCCCCAAGTAACATGGGCGAGGAAACCAGTGCGATGGTTTTTAAGGTGCTCGTACTTAAATTGATAATCATATCTTCATTCATGCATCACCCAAAGCTCTTAACCATCGAGCCGACAATCAAACTCCATCCATCCACTAAAACAAAAATCATAATCTTAAATGGCAGGGAGATAACCACTGGCGGCAACATCATCATCCCCAGCGCCATCAAAACACTGGCCACGATCATATCGATCACCAAGAACGGCAGATAAATAATAAAGCCGATTTGAAAGGCCGTTTTTAATTCCGAAATCACAAATGCGGGGATAAGAACAGTGGTTGGTACGTCAGCGCGGGTTTTTGGGTTATTGACTTTAGAGAGTCGTAAAAACAGCTCTAAATCGGCGCCGCGGGTTTGCGAAAACATAAATTTACGAAGCGGCACAAGCGCTTTTTCGATGGCGAGCTCTTGTTTCATTTGCCCGTTCACATAGGGCTGTAGCGCTTCGGTATTGATCTTTTCAAAAACCGGCTGCATGATAAAAAACGTTAAAAATAACGACATCCCCACCAAAAGTTGGTTCGGTGGCATCTGCTGAGTGCCCAAGGCTTGTCTTAAAAACGAAAATACAATAATTAAACGGGTAAAGCTGGTCATCAATATTAAGATGGCAGGGGCCAAGGTTAAAATTGTGAGCAGAATTAAAATTTGAATCGATGACACAATCTCTTGCGGATTGTTTGTGGACTTCATCGAAAAGTTCACCGAAGGCACAGTCACATTGGACTGCGCCAAGGCCCACGAAGAGGCTCCCAAAATCAAGAGCATTAAAGGCAGCTTACATATCTGTTTCATCGATATACTTTCTTTTTTGGAAAATCTTTTTAACGTCGCTCAAAGAGGATACTGAAAATGAATCTTCAATTTCCTGCGCCTGGCTATCAAAGTTATTGGCAACATTATTAGATCGCGCGTCCATACGCTTGACCGCTGTTTTAAAGTCTTGCGGATCGAGATCCGGGAGTTCATCGTCGATGACAGAAAGTTGTTTGATTAAGGAAATATTATGATCCGTTACACCGAGGAGTAAATACTCGCCCGACACTCTCACAAGGGTGAGCTGTCGTTTTGGGCCTAAATACTTTTGCGATACCACTTTGATCGAGTCATGATTAAAAGCCGCACCTGATTTTTTCTCTTTGAGTTTTTTGTTTATAAGAAACAACGAACCCATTAAAACCAGCAGGGCCATAAAGCCTGCCGCCATGCGACCCATTCCCGAGGTAGAAGTCACTTCGGCCTTGGCATTTTTTGCTTTTAAAGGAATTTCTTTTTCTTCTTTGGTGTCGTCCATCTTACCGTCCGCAGCCATTTCTTGCTCAAGACTTTTCGCTGTGGAAGCCAAAGGCGTATTGCTTTCCGTTTCCGAAGGTTCCATGGAGAGTACGCTTTTTTGTGCAATATGATCTTGCATCATAGCCATGGACTCTTTTTTAACATCGTACATGCGGCTGAGCTCTTTAATATTATGGGGAAGAACGGCCACCGAGCTGTCTAACACCATGGTGAGCTTGTTATTGTCTTTTAAAAACCGCACTTGCTCGTGGTAGTTTGAAGCCACCTTTTCGTTATTTAAATTAATGCGAATTCGCAAACCCTTTTGATCGGGTTGCGAGGCATAGATGTTGTTGATGTCGGCTTCGCCCACATCCACAAATATTTTGTCTTTTTTAATTTGCACACCAGCCAAATCCCACTCGATCGTCCGACGCATAAATCGCGCTTCGATCTGATCCTGGTTCACCTCTTGAGCCATATCCATATGAATCATAGTGGCTGTTCCTTTGTGCTCGACCTGAATGCTCTTCAGCGTATTCAAGTCGGCAGCAAGGGCCTGCATACAAAAGTTTAGAATCAAACTCGCGATCATCATTTGAGTTGCTCCACGCGTTCTTTTGGCGAAATCACATCTGTTAAACGAACACCAAATTTATCATTCACCACAACCGCTTCGCCTTTAGCGATGAGCTTGTCGTTGACGTAAATTTCCATGGCCTCGCCCGCAAGCTTATTGAGCTCGATCACGCTGCCCTGGCCAAGATTGAGCAAATCGCTCACCACAATTTTGGTTCGGCCAAGTTCGGCTGTGAGCTTAAGTGGAATATCCAATATCATATTGATATTGGGCTCGCCCCCGCTCACTTCGTGCAAATGGCTTTCCCCGGATTCTTTTTTTGCTGCCTCTGTCATATAATCTCCCTTTTATCTTTTATTAATTTTTTCGGTTATTTTCATCGCAACAGAACCGTGGCTTGTTCCGTAGAATCCTTTAAACTTTTTCACGCCCTCAACCAACACGTCGATCTCTTTGCTGGCATCTTGGTTGAGTGGCAAAATATCGCCCACCTTAAGCTCCATCAAATCCTTGATAGAAAATACGCTTTCGCCAAGGTTCACTTTTATATCCACGCTGACGTCTTTTAATTGTTCAGAAATAATTTTTGACCAAATTCGCTTGTCTGTTTGATCCGCTTCCACCTGAAAGCCCGAAGATAATTTTTGTTTTATAGGCTCAATGGCCGAGTACGGAATCACTAACGTGATTGTGCCGCTGGCTTTTTCGAGTTCCACATCAAACGTGGATGCAATAACAACATCCGTTGGCGGCACGATCCCCACAAATTGTGGATTCACTTCGGTGCGCACAAAACTGCAATCGATCACTTCTACAGATTCCCAAGCGACCTCTAAATCTTGAATCGCTAGCTCCACCACTTTTTTAACTATGGATAGCTCAATGGGGGTAAAATCTTTACCTTCAACTTTTGTGTAAGGTCGATCATCGCCACCAAAAAAACTGTCGATGAGGGCATAGGCTAACTTTGTTTCGATCACAAAAAGCGCTGATCCGCGCAGATTTCCCATCCGCAAAACACTCATGCATGTTGGCGCTGGCAGTGTGTTAATAAACTCGCCGAATTTTAAGAAGTCTGTGCTCGAGTGGTTTAATGCGGCAATTTTGCGTATAGCTGATGAGAGCGTAACGCGAAACGAGCGCATAAACTTTTCGTAAATAACGTCGAGCTGTGGAAGTCGGCCACGGATGATTCGATCTTGGCTGGTGAGATCATAGACCACCACCACACGATCATCGTGCTTGCCTTGTCCATCCAGCTTGATCTCGTTATCGGAAACCGCCGATAACAGTGCATCCACTTCACTTTGCGATAAAACCTGATTCATACAACCCCTACTGGAATAAAAACTCTGTGAATAAAATCTTTTTGATCTTTCCCTTAGTAAGTATCGAATTTACTGTGTCGATGATTTCTGCTTTTAATTTGTCTTGCGCATTTTCACCGGAGACTTCGCCGTAGCGTTTACTTGTTAGTAAAATGATAATCATGTCGCGCACTTGCGCTTGGCGTTTTAAGATCTCATCCTGCGCAGGCGTTGTGTCCACCTCGAGGCTCATCGTGACTTTTAAAAGTTTGTAACCTTCGCTACCATCCAAATTGACATAAAAGGTTTCGAGTGCGACCAGTTTTAACTCGTGTTCGGATGGTTTCTTTTCATCCTTCGCCGCAGGGCCGTCTTTTATTTCGCCAATCTCTGTGGCGGCTTTTACGACTTCCCGGGTTGCCTTTGAATATTGATAAAGGCCAAAACCCACGCCGGCAAACGCCAGAGAGTTTACAACCACTAGGATCATAAGGATCAAGGAACGCTTGTCTGAGCCTTGACCTGGGCCTTGACCTGAGTCTCGTGATTTATCGTCGCCGTCTTCCGCTTTTGATTTTTTTGCTGCATTTGCGTCTGCCACTCTTCCCCCATGACATATTCTTTCAACTGTTCACACAGTATGTGAGCAACTTGGGTGCCACACAGACTTTGGAGCAGGTGTGGGGGTCTCCTCCAATTTACAGGTTTTGAACCCCCGAAAGGATCGATGTTCTGACTCGCCAGAGCCGGTATATTGACAGGACTGAGGAAAGTTCGGCTATGGCTAGGTGTGTCCTAGACTTGTTGGAATTTCGAAGTCCAGGCCATTGACCCTTATCGAACAAATCTTGTAATCTTGGAACATGGCTCTAGTGGCTAGAGTTACAGAAACGAAGAGGACGGATTATGAAAAAGAATGAAGCTTCCAAAAAAGATGGACGTTTGGAAAAAGTTGTCGTGTTTTTATTAGTGGTTTTAATTTCTCTCCTCTCTTTCAGCGTTGGTGTGATTTCGGGAAAAGGTTTGAGCGATAAAGAGTATGCCCTCAAAGCCATCGATCAAAAAAATTCCCACGCTTTGAATAGCGATGAGTCCGAAGAAGTTCCTGCAGATGCCGATCTTTCCGAGGAAGAAATTCAACAGTTGGCCACTGCGGCCATTCAAGCTGCCGAAAAAAATGGGGACCTTAAAAAAGACTACAACGCGAGCGGTGAAGACACTGAAGCTGCAGAAATCGCGGCGCTTGAGAAAAAATCCCATGGCAAAACCGGCGCCCATTCTCCGGCCTCCACTCCTGTGGCCCCTACGTCGGGCTCTGTTGCTGCTCACGCGCCGGTCTCTGTCGCTGCTCACGCAGCTCCTTCTGCTTCTGCAGCAACGGCTCCTAAGGCCGACGAACGTTTTCCGACCAGCGTAAAAAAAGGCGCCGCCGAAGCTGAGTACACTGTTCAGGTGGCCGCGTATCCAAATCCCAAGGACGCAGAGGCAATGTCCGCCTCGCTCATTAAAAAAGGCCTTCCGGCGTTTCCTGTAAAAGTGATGCTGAATGGCGCTGAGTGGTACAAGGTGAGTGTCGGCAGCTTTAAAAACCGTAAAGAAGCCATGGACTATCAGGCCGAGCTTAAAAAGCAGGGCGTCGTTAAAGACGCTTTTGTTCAAAAAATAGTCAAATAGGTTTACCCAATTAGCGCCCATCCTGGGCGACCCTCATTGACATCGACCGAAGAATGATTAAGTTTAGCGGTCTATGTCGTCTGTCAGTCTGAATCCAGCCCAACAACAAGCTGTCGTACATACCGGATCGCCACTGCTTATTTTAGCTGGCGCAGGCTCTGGCAAAACCCGAGTTCTCACACAAAAAATCTGTCATCTGATCGAAACCAATCAATATCATCCCCGCGAAATTTTGGCGGTCACCTTTACCAACAAAGCCGCCCGCGAAATGAAGGAGCGCATGTCGCGCATGCTCCCTCCGCATCTGGCCTACGACGTGTGGATCAGCACATTTCACTCCCTGGGTGTGCAGATTTTGCGGCGCTATGCGGACGTGATGGGTTACAAAAAAGGCTTTACCATTTTTGACGACTCCGATCAGACCACGGTGATTAAAAAAGTTTTAAAAAAATTAAATCTCAACGAAAAAATTATCACCCCCAAGTTTTGCCAATCGCGCATCAACATGGCAAAAGCCTCTGTTCTCACGCAGCAACAGATCGATTCGCAAAAATCTTTGTTTAATAAAGAGTTCACCGCTGTTTACGCCGCCTACGAGCAAGAACTTAAAGCCAACAATGCTTTTGATTTTGGCGATTTGATTTCGAAAACTTTGTATTTGGTGGAAAACTACCCGCATGTTCAGCAAGAGCTGCAAAATACATTTAGGTTTGTGATGGTGGATGAGTATCAGGATACCAACGTCAGCCAGTACCGTTTGATGAAAGCTTTATGCCCCGACAAAAGCAATATCTGCGTGGTGGGCGACGAAGATCAATCCATCTACGCGTGGCGCGGGGCGGATATAACCAACATTCTCAATTTCGAAAAAGACTTTCCGGGAACGCAGGTCATTAAGCTTGAGCAAAACTACCGCTCAACAAAAAATATCATCACCGCCGCCTCGGCCGTGATTCAGCACAACTCTCAACGCCATGACAAAAAACTATTTACCGACAACCCGGACGGCGAGCTTATAAAAATTGTAAACGTTGAAAACGAATACGAAGAATCCCAGTACGTGGCGGACAGGATTTCGCATCTCCACCTCAGTGGCACTCCTTTGAGTGATATCGCAGTTTTTTATCGCACCAACGCCCAATCCCGAGTGATCGAAGAACAACTGCGCAATAAACAACTGACGTACAAACTTTTTGGTGGCATTCGCTTTTATGATCGCAAAGAGATCAAAGACATCGCCTCGTATTTAAATCTCTTACTCAACCCCACCGACGATGTGTCGTTTAAACGCGTGGTCAATGTTCCCGCGCGCAGTCTTGGCAAGACCTCGGTTGAACAGATCGAGCAGATCAGCATCGACAACAATTGCAGCATGGTGGAAGCCTCTATCCGAGCGGTGCAGGGAAAACTTCTCACTTCGCGCGCGAACAACAAACTGAGCGAGTTTTTAGATTTACTTGTTAAACTTCGCGCAAAAAGCACCAGCATGGATATTTACGCTCTCTACAACGAAATTCTGCACGATACCGGTTACCTGCGCGAGCTCGAGCAGGACGACACCATCGAGTCTAAGTCGCGCATCGAAAACTTGCAGGAATTTGGCAACGCCATCATGCGGTTTATCGAGACCCATCAAGACGATGTGTCGCTGGAAAAATTCTTAAGCGACATGGCTTTGGTTTCCGACGCCGACACGTTGGCCGCCGACAATCAGCCGGCCATTACGTTGATGACACTGCATATTTCAAAAGGCTTGGAATTTCCCCATGTGTTTATGCTGGGCATGGAAGAGGGGTTATTTCCCGGCCATCAAAGCATCGAAGAAGCCGGTGATCGCATGGAAGAGGAGCGACGCCTTTGCTACGTGGGCATGACCCGCGCCGAGAAGTCACTGTACATGTGCCATGCCCGCAGCCGTCGCCATTGGGGCGAACATCAGTTTAATCCCCCCAGTCGCTTTTTAGACGAAATCCCATCGCACCTTTCCGAGCCGGTCAGCTTAATCCAACGTCGCCCGCAATTTATGAATCGCACAAGCACCTTCGGCAAACCACAATCTTCCGCCAATCAATTGAGCTCCGGTTTTGATACCTTTCCCGATTACGAAAACATGAGCGACGTGCAAGACGGAAACCCTTATAAAAAAGGCGCCCGTGTTCGCCACCCCGTTTTTGGCGCCGGTGCCATCTTTAGCGTTGAAGGCTCGGGCGACGCCACCAAAGTTTCCATTCTGTTTACTGACCAGAGCATCAAAAAGTTTATTGCCAGACACGCAAACTTAACGTTTATTTAAGTTATGGACATAGAAATTCTTTTTCGACGATTGATGGCGCTTCCTTACATTCCAAGTCTTCTTAGCTGGGCGTTTTTTGGGCTTCTCGCTGGCGTCGTTGCAAAAATCATTCTGCCTGGGCAAGAGAGCCTAGGCTGGATTCGCACCATTCTGGTTGGTATCTGTGGGGCATTTTTGGGTGGGTTTCTCGCGGCCTTCTTAGGATATAATGTGCACATGGGATGGAACATGCTTGGCTTTGTGGCGGCTGTTGGCGGCTCAGTGGTACTACTACTCATCAACCGCTTAGTGACACGCACATAGCCATTCTCACGCAAAAATTTCGAATTTAGTTTTTCTGAGCTTCAAATAAAATATGTCTAAATAGGACGCGGGCATCGTGCCCTCAACCGCAAGGTCATACACCATCCTGGTGTTGCGGAGGTCCTATTTAGACATATTTTATTTGAAGCTCAGAAAAACTAAATTCGAAATTTTGAGATTCAAACTGGCAAAGTTTGGGAACTGAAGGGGGAAGCTGGGCCATTCAGTGGGGTTTATTGAGCAACGCGGGCTGTTCCTGTTTGCAAGTGTCTACACTGTTGTTATGATTTTATTTCCCAGGAGGCCCTATGGTCACTTTTTGCAAAATTTGTTTTGTTCTCGTTTTTATCGCGTGTTTGTCGGCGTGTTCCAGTCATCCGATTAAGCCTGAAGGCAAGAATGTGGAAGTCAGTCGCAATGATGCTGGCAAGGATTGCAAAGAGATTGGGCGGGTTGAAGGGCGTGTGAAAAACGTTAAAGGCAACTTTGACGAAGCCATGGAAGATTTGAAACTGGATGCGGCTCGTAAGGGTGCCAATTACGTAAAGATGGAACAGACCGGAGCCATGGGGCAGTCGGTGGCTGGCGTTGCTTATTTTTGCGAATAGCAAAATACAGGCAAATGTTCCTCACCCAGTCATCATGATCGCTCAGTTTTTTTTATTACAAGGATTTTAAAAAAATAAAATCGGTTTGGGCTTCATCACCCATCACAAACTCGTGGGACGAGATTTTTTTAAAGCCGTGCTTTTCGTAAAATCTTTGGGCGCGGTAATTCTTTTCCCACACGCCTAACCAAAATGAGCCATACCCCAGATCGCGGGCTTTTTGTTCGCACACTGCCATCATTTGATCGGCAAAGCCGCGCCCGTGGTACTCGGCGAGTAAATAAAACCGTTTCAGCTCCAGGTTAATTCCTTCATAGACTTCGGTGTTATTAAACAGCATCTGAATATAGCCCACGAGGTTGTCCTCGATAAAACAGCCAAATGTAAAATAGTTGGGATCGGCTAATTCACGGCGAAAGGCATCCGCAGTGAGATGAGCATCGGCGTAGCCAATAACGTTCTTTTCGTCATTTGTGGGCAAAAAAGTTTCGACAAAGATCCTATGGGCTATGGGAGCTAATTTATCGGCATCTAATGGTGTGAGTGATGTAATTTTCAGCATATGGTAATTGCCGAGAACTTATGTTAAAAGCTCGTCCATGGTTATTACAAATTTATCAGGTGAAAAGATTATCTATCCACAGCAGCAGTTGCTCCCCATTCACTTGGCGACGCGATTAAAAAATACTCTGATTACGTTGGTCAAATGCAGCGCAGTTACGGCGCTGCTGTCTTTGATTCCAATTCTGCACTTTGTTCTTGTTCCACTGGGTTGCTTTTTGACGGTGATCAGCACTTGGTTTTCTTGGAAACGAAGTTACTTTTTTGAACAAATCGAAATCCATTGCCCAAGCTGTGATCAAAAAACCACGGCAACATTGGGTGGCTCGGAATTACCTCTGAGAACCTTTTGCCCCAGCTGCCGAAACATGGTTTACGTCGCAAACTAAGTAACCAGTAAACTAAATCGCGGTCGGTTGATCGCGCAGATATCGGCAATGGAGTGTAATATCGTAGCGCTTGCCATCGGGTGAGACAAAGCGTCCCGCGCTCTCCTCAAGAAGATATATTTGTTGAAAAATTTCGCATTTCTTCCCCAAGTTGTCGCTCGCCTGGATGTAAAAATCAATTCTTGCGCCGTCGTAGTTGTGCAGCGATTCTTTGAGCGAGGCGTTGAGATCTTTCATGTAAATGGTTCCCGATCCTCGATAGCCACGCAAGGTGCTCATTGTATAAGGCTTGGGGTACAAACTGCGATCGATCAAATCTATTGCGGGTGTGACTTCTTGATTCTCGCCAAACCAACCCACAAACGAGCGCTGCTGCTCGTGGGTCACAAAAGGATCATACCCTTCAATTTCTTCCCAGGTGCTGAGGTATTCTTGCGAGTGATAAAGAATCAATCGCACGTCCGAAAAATAATCTGCAGGCGATGTGTATACCACACGCGGCCCACGCGCTAAAAGATGGCCATGGAAAAAATCCTTTAGGCTTAAATTAAAATAATAGTTTTTTTCGTAGGCGCTGCGAACATGATCGGCGATTTTTGCCGCCATCGACTGCGGCAAGTAGACCACATCCATGGCGAGCACATCGTTTGGGCGGCCGCACTGATCGTCGAGATACGACGAAGTTTTAATTCGGCAATATTCGGCGGTGATTTCTTTGACGGTGCGAAGTTTTTTAATAACAATATTTTCGTCAGAATTTTGCGGGCTTATCGCCACAACAAATGATGTGATTAAATGAACCCAAACTAAACCCATTAAGCCCCCCAGGAACCCTATGAACAAAACGCATTAATAGCATAGGAGGTGGAGAATAATGCAGAGTAAATTTTACATTTTTTTAGGCAATTTTTAGGATGTAGATTTTGGGCGAAGTTTTGAGCTCTAAGAAGGAGCGCATTTTGTAAATGCGAAAACTATTGTAGTCGGTCAACGCGGCCACGTCCTGAGTCTTTGCAGGACTTGAGAGCAAACACGGAGCTGATAATAAGATCGACAAAACAAGTAACTTCATACCTATTCTATCGGCAGAATCCATCACAACTTTAGTATGGATTGTACCAATTTGAGAATTGCACCAAAAAATCGACATTTTTTTGATAAAACATTGATCAATCCCGCAATTATTACATCTAAAAAGGCTCCCCATAGAAAAACTCACTCCAATGCTGTTAAAAGACCTTTATGAAATACAATCCACTCCTCAAAACTTTCGTTCTTTTTCTTTTTATGTCCACGCAAGCCCTAGCCGAGATCACCATTACTTTTGGTGGAGACTTAAATTTAAGTCCATCCCGGGGACCGGTAGATGATACCGGCTCGAGTAAACATGGCACCTTCTACACCTGGGAAGAAATGTTTGCAGGCTTAGCGCCCCTTATCGATGGACAGCTTAACTTTGCCAATGTGGAAACCGTGGTGAGCGACCGCAGTTTGCCCGATACGGGTGGCAAGTTTATTTTTAACACCCATCCCGAAGGTTTGGCGTATGCGGTCGAGCTTGGCTTTAATCTTTTCAGCGTTTCTAACAACCACGTCGGCGATTACGGTGTCACTGGAATGGAAGAAACACTTCTGTGGCTTGAAAAAACGAATCGCGAAGTGGGAAAAATTTATTATTCGGGCTTGGGCTACAATCGCACACAAGCTCTTACACCCACATTGATCCCCGTGCGCTCTGGCAATAAAACCTACACCATTGCTTTTTTAGCAATGACGGCCGTGGCAAATAAACCGTCACAGGCGGGCGACAACACTGCGGGCACTCTGTACTTTCGCGACGACACTGATTTTGCCCAAGGCCTTGCGGCTTTGAAAAACGCCCCAGCTCATTATAAAATTCTCTCTATTCATGGTGGGCGTGAGGGAAAGGTGCAACTCGATAGAGGCCAGCATTCGCGCTACAACCAAGCCCTGAATGATGGCGATGTGGATTTAATCCTGGGCCATCACCCCCACCGTGTACGACCCATCGAGCGCGTGAATCATAAGCTGATTTTTTACAGTCTTGGTAATTATCAAATGCTGGGCGCTAAAAATATCAATGGTTCGGGCGCGCTCTACGATTATGGTTTGCTGGGTAAAGTTCATCTGGAGTGGGATGCCAAGCGCTCGCGTTTGGTGGCGCAAGCCACCGAGATCGTGGCTTTAACAAATCTGCATGCCGCCGCTAAGCCGCTATCTCCCGCAGAAGGAGCCCAGCGTGTAGAACTTTTAAATGAGCTGAGTTCAGACGAGCTGGGCGACGGGGCGCAGACATTTGTGCCCAATAGGTCTGGATACGGCGAAGCCTGTTTGGGAAATAATCCTGGTCCACGCGCAAAAGCTATTTGCAATTAAAAATGTCTCGCGCTTGTTCTCTTTTGGTGACTCTGTTATAAACAGCCAAACTTTTCTATCGCGAAGTGGTTATGCGTCCTTATTCTAAATTTTTTATTTTAGGCTTTCGGCAGATGATTCCAGTGACAACGGGCGTGATTCCTTTTGGCGCCGTGATGGGCACAGTTTTTTATAACTCTGGGCTTAGTTTTTTTCAGTCCATGACCATGAATATTTTTATGTACTCGGGGTCTGCACAGCTCGCCTCCATTGATCTAATGACGAAGCATGCGGCCAGTGCTGTTGTGATTGCCACGGGCTTGGTGATCAACTTGCGGTTTTTACTTTACAGCGCGGGCCTCTCGCCCTACCTGCAGCAATCGGGGTTTTGGACCAAGGTGGTTTGCGCTCATACCCTTACCGACCAAAGCTACGCAGTGATGAGTGCGAATACGAATATTTTGAAAACTAAAACCGAAGCGGTGTCGTTCTATTTAGGCACCGCTTTGTGTATGTGGTTGGTGTGGCAGTCGTCGGTGGTGGCGGGATTTATTTTTGGAAATTTTGCGCCCACGTCGTGGTCCTTGGATTTTGCAGTGCCATTAAGTTTTGTGGCGCTGGTGATTCCGACGCTGAAAAATTACAAGTATGTGGCGGTGGCTGCGTTTTCGTCGGCGCTTTCGATTTTGTTTTACGGTCTTCCTTTTAAATTGGGTTTGATTGCCACTGCCCTCTGCGCCATTGCTTTGGCTCTGGTGCTCACGAAGCGGGAGACTCGATCATGATTGAGACCTCGTACTTTTGGTTTATTTTTGTTTGCCTCATGACTGGCACGTTTATCATCCGCGGCTCTTTGATCGCTGCTGCGTCGCAAGTGAAAATTTCGGACCGCGCAAAAGAAGTCTTTTCGTTTATTCCCGCAGCCATTTTGCCAGCCTTCATTGCGCCTTTTGCGTTTTTTCACGAAGGCCAGGCGCAGTGGGTGCTGGGCAAGGAGCGATTTCTCGTGTTGGTGGTGGCCACCGCGGTGTGCATGGCAACCCGAAGCACTGTGGCCACGATCTGTTTTGGCTTATCAGCGCTTTATGTCATCACGCAATATTTAACTTAGGCTTTATTTTTGCTAACGTTGTTCTTTTTTTGTATTATTAACTTGGCCGCGTCCGCAGATTTTTCGGTGGGCAGTTACAATATCCATCAGCAAAGTGATATGTCCGGTTTGGCTTTGGACTTTGCACAGTTGCAAACCCTTGACGTGCTCGCCCTGCAAGAAGTGCAAATGGACGATGGCGCAGCTCTTGTGTTTTCGCAGTCGCTGGTATCGGTTATGACTTCGTCGGGCAATGATTCGGCCGACAAGTTGATCAATGCGTCGGTTAAAAAGTCAGCCGACACTCAATGGAACTTCCACTGCGTTCAGCGTGTGAATCAAAATGCCGATGGCACTTGGGAGTCGCTGGCAATATTCAGCCGCTACCACCTATTAAAGTGCGGAGCTTTATCACTTGAACACACCGACGATAAAAACCGTGAAGCCTTATGGGCAGTGGTGGGCATTCCCCAAGCGCGACCATTGCTTGTGATCAACACCGATCACGAAACAAGTGCCTATCTGACCCTTGGCTTTCCGGATCGCAAAAAGCAACTGCAGTCATTAGTGAAGCACCTTAAATCCTGCGCCCAGTGGCTCGAGCCCGGGTGCGAAACCTGGCCCACCGTGGTCACTGGCGATTTTAACACCAGCGGCGCGTCCCTCTCTGCGCCGCTCGCCACCCTCAACGAAATCAAACAGACCGTTTCGTTATTGCAAACGGCGCACCTCGAACACGTGGTTCCGTGCCCAGAGCACGAGGTCACATTTGAGTCTTTATGGGGTTCCTACCACCTCGATCACCTGTTTATTAAAAATTTGCGCTCCAGTTGTCGTTTATCTTTGAAAAATAGACAGGGCTCAGACCACCTGCCCATCTGGAGCGTCTTAAATCAATAGTCGACAACAAACACAACAGTTGCAAAGCCCACCCCTAACGCGTTAAAAGGTTTTTAAATGATCAGTACTTCAAATGTGAGTCTCAATTTCGGTGCTAAAAAACTTTTCGACGATGTGAATGTAAAATTCACGCCAGGGAATTGTTACGGCCTTATCGGTGCAAACGGCGCGGGTAAAACCACGTTTTTAAAAATTCTTTCTAAAGAGCTCGAGCCCAACACCGGCGAAGTGATTTTACCGCCAAAAATGCGCCTGTCGGTTTTAAAACAAAACCACAACGCCTACGACAACTTTACTGTGATGCAAACCGTAATGATGGGCAATCAGCGCTTGTTTCAGGTCATGGCCGAAAAAGAACAGCTCTACGCCAAGCCTGACTTTTCGGAAGAAGATGGAGTGAAGGCTTCAAATCTTGAAACCGAATTCGCAGAGCTTAATGGCTGGGAGGCCGAGTCCGAAGCCAGTACCATGTTGGCCGAGCTAAAAATCCCAAACGAAATCCACGACAAGCTGATGAAGGATTTGGACTCCGGCGACAAAGTAAAAGTACTTTTAGCTCAAGCTCTGTTTGGCCAGCCCGATATCTTGTTACTGGATGAACCCACAAACAACTTAGACATTCGCGCGGTTCAGTGGCTCGAAAACTTTTTGATGAATTTCAAAAACACAGTCATCGTGGTTTCCCATGATCGCCACTTTTTAAACACCGTGTGCACGCATATGGCCGATATTGATTACAGCAAAATCACCATCTACACCGGCAACTATGAGTTTTGGCGTCAGGCCACCGAACTCAATCAAAAATTGCGTTCCGATCAAAACAAAAAAAATGCCGATAAGGCCGAGGAGCTTAAAAGCTTTATTGCGCGCTTTAGTGCTAATGCTTCTAAATCTCGCCAGGCATCGTCTCGACAAAAGCAGCTCGAAAAATTAGATTTGAGCGACATGCCGGTTTCCACCCGTCGCACTCCTTTTGTAGGCTTTAATCCTGCACGGGAATTAGGGAACGATCTTTTAACCGTGAACGGACTTTCAAAGACCGTTAATGGCGAAGTGATTTTAAAAAACGTCAGTTTTATTCTAAACAAAAGCGACAAGGTCGCTTTTTTAAGTTCCAACGATGTGAGTGTGACCACGTTGTTCGAAATTCTCACTGGCCAAATGGAACCCGATGCGGGCTCCTTTAGCTGGGGCATCACCACGTCGCTGAGTTATTTTCCAAAAGACAATTCGCATTTTTTTAAAAGCTCCCCCGCTCCCACACTCGTAGACTGGTTGCGAGACTTCTCGCAAGAGAAGGACGAGTCTTTTTTACGTGGCTTTTTAGGCAAAATGCTTTTTAGCGGCGACGACGCCATGAAAAAACCTTCGGTATTATCGGGCGGCGAAAAAGTGCGCTGTATGTTTTCCAAAATGATGTTGAGTAATGCCAATGTGATTTTGCTTGATGGCCCAACGGCGCATTTAGACTTAGAGAGCATTTCCGCAGTCAACGACGGTGTGAGCCGCTTTAAGGGCGGTGTGCTGTTTACCTCTACGGATCACGAGTTTGTGCAAACTGTGGCCAATAGAGTCATCGTTTTGGATGGCACAGTGAAGGAAGACCACAAACTCACCTACGAAGAGTATTTGCAGCTTAAAACAAAGTAGGGCTTTTTGGACAATCCACAAAACCGCCTTCGTATCTCTCGAGTGCTCCACGCTGGTTATCTTTTTGAAAGTCAGCAGCAGGGAAAGTCAACACGGATTATGTTTGATCCGATCTTCGAGAATCCCTTTAGTTTTAATTGTTTTGCCTACCCCAATGTGGAATTTGATTTCGTAGCCATTCGGCAGTTGCAACTCTCGGCGATTTTTATTTCCCACTACCACGACGACCACTGCTCGCTTGAGAGCCTTCAGCGTCTCAACAAAAACACACCAGTGTATTTGTATTGCGTGCACGAAGAGCTCTTTACGATGCTTCACACCGTGGGCTTCACCGATGTACGTGCTTTACGTGTGGATCAAACAGAAACGGTGGGGCCTTTTCGAATCACTCCCCGCCGCGCGCTCGACGAATCCACCGACACTATCTTTGAAATCCTCACAACCGACTGCAAAATTTTAAATCTGGTGGATGCCCAACTAACCGCTGAAACACTGGAGCAGCTCAAAGCTCGTGCACCGTGGGATCTTGTGCTGTGGCCCTTTCAAGTGATGCGCGAAAGCGAAGTGCTGGCGCCTACACGCAGCGAAGATTTTGCGCCCGATGCCAACATCTCCGCAGAAAATTTATTAAACGCCTTTCCCGAAGATTGGACGCAGCAGTTGCAACAGCTCGCGCCCCACACAGTGGTGCCAAGCTCCTGCCAGTTTATTCACGAGGAGTGGTCGTGGTATCGAAACTTCTTTTTTAGTTACTCCTACCGTGATTTCCAAAACTACCTCGGGCAGATTTTGCCACTCACAAAAGTTGTGCGCCTCAATCCCGGATGCGCATTGGAGTGGACGCAAAACCAGTTTCAACCGACGGAACCGTTACCATGGATTACACCTGTGGGTCCGCAGAATGTGGATTACGAATTTCGACCCGAGCAACTGATTCCTAATACTTCGGTGATTGCGCAAAAGTTTCCCGCGCTTCCCCCGCAACAGTTGGAACGCATCCAGCGCTTTTGCCAAAATGAGATTGTAAAAAGATATCAACTCATCGGCCCACCCGGAGATATTTATTTTCAAAAACAGCGTCTGTGGCGACTCACCGTCTTTGATCTCTTGGGATTGCCATCGCACTATTTCTACCAACTGTGCGACGAGGAGATGACACCGGTCTCGAAAAGTTATGTTACAAGTTCTGCGGATGGCACTTCAGAGTCCGCGAACGCTGAGAACATAGCGTGGACCACCGAAATTTCCGCCCACAAACTTAATTCGGCCTTAGAAAACGGAGAAAGCCTGAGCTCCCTCTATCTCCGCATCAACGCTCACCGCTTCAGCGAAAAAATCGAAGGCGAACTGCGCGAGGTCAACCACCTCGACGATCCTTTGCTGCGTACACTTTATAACGGCGATGCCTTAAGTTATCAGCGGGCGCAGCTTAAACGGCTCAAAGGCCCTTAAACATCCTGTGTCTTGTTTGCTCCTCAACGCTTTGTTAGCTTGTCGTCATGGCAACAGCACTTATTACCGGAGCATCAGGCGGAATTGGTTTTGAACTCGCAAAAGTTTTGGCACGCGAAAACTTAGACCTTGTCCTTGTGGCGCGAAGTCTCGACAAACTCGACGATCTTAAAAAGCAATTGGCTTCACTGAACCGTCGCATCGATGTGATCTCTATCGATCTTTCGGTACCGGGTTCGGCCGCCGAGCTTTATAAAAAAACGCAAAGCCTCGGCATTTCGGTGGACTACCTAGTAAACAACGCAGGCTTTGGCGAATTTGGTGAGTTTCACCAGATCGACCGCCAGCGGCAGTCGGATATGATTCATCTTAACATCACAACCCTCACCGAGCTTTCGCATTTGTATTTAGCAAACATGGTGCAAAAAAAATCAGGCCACATTATCAACATCGCCTCCACAGCGGCGTTTCAACCGGGCCCGCGCATGGCTGTGTACTTTGCCACCAAGGCCTATGTGCTGAGCTTTTCCGAAGCTTTGAGCGAAGAGCTCTTAGACGTCAACGTGTTTGTCTCCGCCATTTGCCCCGGCCCCACGCAATCTGGGTTTTCGGATGCGGCCCATCTTGGGAATTCTGACTTATTTAAAAACAAATCAGTGCCCACTTCAAAAGACGTGGCGGAGTTTACCTGGAAGGCCATCCAGAACAAACAGGTGGTGGCCGTGCACGGGATGACCAACTGGTTGCTTGCCCAGACCAACCGCTTCGCCCCGCGCTTTGCTGTTCGCAAAATCGCAAAACAGGTTTTAAAACGGACGTAGTCCATAAATCGCATCAAATCAGCTCATTTTTGCCTAAAAGCGTGAGTATCAGTTCGCAATAGCCTTGGTTATATTGATTTTCGAAGCACAATACAGTGCGCGCCAAAACCAAGGAGTTCGTATGAAAAAACAAATTTTAGCCGTTCAATTATTAATAATGTCAGTAGCCGTGAGTGCAACAGCCGGAGGAGTGGGCATTACTGAAACATGCTCCGTGACTAACGAAGTCCTCATGTCAGCGCCACTCAATGTGTATTTGCCCGACGGTATTACAGAACAAGCTGTGGGCGAGGCTTCCATCGTCAGCCGAAAAAGCGTTTGCAAAAACGGTGAGTACGAAGTGATCGGCATCGATCTTCAGCTCGCTGATGAGATTAAGCCTTACGGCATAAAAATTAAAGACGCCATCACTGCGTTCGAAATCAATACGTCCCTTGATTTTCGTTTAAAAGAGCTTGTGAACACCACAAAATCTTTTCACGCGAGCCCTTACGGCAAAGCAACAATCAATCACTTTGGCGAAGTGGGAATGATTGATGTCACCGTGGAAAACCCGCAAATTCTTTTTTGGGTGAATCCTAAAGCCAGTATCGACTCTTTGATTTCTGCGGTTTCAAATGGTCAAGCAGCCGACGATCGCCCGCTCCGCTGCTCTCTCGACAAAGCCTACGTCATCCTCACCAAAAAGGCGTCTGGCTCCGACGGGTTAAAAAAGGATCTTCGCTTGTCTGCATTTTTCCGAGGTACACTGCAACTCTGCCCTTAGTCTTTTAGCCTCCTCAACACACCTCTCAGGGTGGCGCATGAACTGTGCCACCCTTCTTTTTTATCTCATCTCATCAGCTAAAAAAGTTTTGCGCTCGTCGCCACTTTCAAGTAAAGACAGGCTATGTGGAGTTTAGATTCAACCCCCCTCGAAGTGATTTTACGTTCCCTAGTGATTTATTTTGCGCTGTTTGTGCTTTTTCGCCTGGGCGGTAAAAAACAGCTCGGGCAGATGTCCCCTCTCGATCTAATTCTTGTACTGATTATCAGCGAGGCCGTGAGCAATGCGTTGGTAGGCGACGAAAAATCTATCACCGGCGGACTCATTTCTGCCATCACCTTGGTGGGAGCTGGGTTTTTGATGGATACTCTGACGTTTAAATTTCAAAAATTCGAAAAGCTGGCCGAAGGCGAAAGCAAAATTTTGATTTTGGATGGTGTTGTAAACAAAGACCTCTGTAAAAAAGAACGACTGACTCAAAGTGAAATCGAAATGCGCTTGCGCGAACTGCAAATTGAGAGCACCGACGACGTTCGGGTGGCTTTTTTAGAGACCAGCGGACACATCACCGCCTTTAAAAAAGAACAGAGTTGAATTTTGACAATCCATGTGGGGGCGCCTCAATGTGGACAAAGCAAAAGGTAAAGCAGCTCCCGTACGGAACTGTGCGAGACAGGCTGTGGAAGGAAGTCACCGCCAACCGCCTCTCGCCCGTGACTGGAAGCTATCAGTATTGGAAATCCATCGTCGAAGCGAAATCTATTAATTATCAAAAGCAACCGCAGCGATACCGCATCGGTAAAGGTGAGCAAGGTGTTCTTAGCACACAGCCGTACACTGGCATTATTAGCGCCTTTTGGCGCTTCAAAACGGAAGCCGACGCTGTCGTCTCGGCTGATATGATTTTTTATATTTTTGGTTACTATGTTTCGAAAAATGATTTTGTGGGCGCAGATATTGCAAAGAAATTTTTGCAAATGGGATTCACGCGCGCCCGCCGCTACGCAAATTTTCCTTCGGGGCGAAAATATAATTCAAAAAATCGTCCTCGAAAAACCTCGATCACAAATATGACGGGCGAAAAAGCAAACGCGGCACTAGTTTTTCAACTTTACTGGGAAAAGGCTCGAACCCATCCCAAATTTCTCGTCTCAAAAAGCAAATTTTTAAAACAAGTATAACGATCAAAATTGACCAACACTCTCGTTGTGAAGAGAATTTAATTTGTCTTGGTAGGTGCGTGCTTGATAAAACTGCTTTGGAGGCTTTGATGTTCGATATGCTCAAAAAGGTTTTTGCAGATTTTTTAAGCGACGAGATTTTTACCCGCTCGTCGTCTCTGGCTTACTATTCGGCCTTAGCAATGGCACCCATCATTGTGCTCTTTGTTTGGACGCTTTCGGTGATCGGAGTGGATCTGCAAGCAGATTTGGTTGGCAATGTTGAATCGTTTGTTGGCAACGAGGGAGCTAGGTTGGTTGCTACAATTATCCAAGGGGCGGAAAAGCGTCCCGATTTGTCATCGTTAAGTGGTTGGCTTGGTTTCGCGGGGCTTTTGTTTTCGGCCAGTGTGATATTTGCAGAGCTCCAAGGCACGATGAACCTGATATTCGATACGGAAACCAAAAAAGTTAAAAGTAAAAGCCTCTTTCAGTCTGCAAAGGGATTGTTGTTCGATCGACTCTTTTCCATTGGGATGCTCCTCACCTTCGTCTTTCTGGCCATTACCTCGCTGATACTCTCGTCGTTTGTGGCCTATTTTTTTCGTGGCTTCGAAAGCAGCTGGCTTCAAACGATGATCACCGCTGTCAATTTTATCGTCTTCAGTTTTCTTTTTGCTCTTATCTTTAAATACATGCCCGATCGGAGCATAAATAAAAAAGCAGCTTACGTGGGTGGGGCCATCACTTCGGCGCTGTTTAGTGTTGGAAAAACGGCCGTCAGCTACTATTTAGCGAGGGCTTCAGTGGGTTCTGCCTACGGCGCCGCTGGCTCCTTTGCGGTCTTACTGGTTTGGCTTTATTACTCGTCGGTCATCTTTTATTTTGGAGCGGAAATCGCGTTTGCCCTCCTCGTTGAAACCCCGGGCGAGACGAAATCAGATAGCCACAGTCTCAGAGACGGCTCTCGCTGATAAGTTCACGACCCGTATTTTTAACCGGTTGGTGGCTCTCAGCATTGCGGAGGATTTCGCGAACGTTATTGTCTGTGGACCCTTGATCAACACCTGCGGACCTTGGTTCCACGTTTATCGGTTGCCCTGAAGAAAGACCCTCCTCAATTTTCGTGGCGAGAATAGATTTCAATTTTTCCACGTTCGTCTTTCGCGAATCCACCCAGATGGACACTTCCACTTTGCCACTAGCAAAATTCACATCCATGACAGGGTCTTTAACAATTTCTGGCCTGGATTCAAGAAAGCGTCGAATACTTTGCGAAGTCAGTTTTTGGTCTGCCTCCGCTGGCGCCTGGAAAAAAAGTTTGGTTCGAGTAATAGGATTTATCGAATGATTTTTAATAATGTTCGTGTAGACGAGAGCGTTTGGAATAAGGACGTGGTTACCGTCGAAATCCACAAGGGTTGTCCCCCGTGTGGTTATCTTAAAAACCACCCCACTCTGCCCAGCAACGTCAATGATGTCTCCAATTACAAAGGGCTTACGCACACTGAGCATGATCCCGGAAAAATAATTTTCTAAGATATTTTTAAAGGCAAAACCAGCAACCAGCCCAGCGGCCCCGGTTCCTCCGACGAGAGTCAGCGCCAAACCAGTCAGTCCCATGAGCTTTAGCACTAAATAGATTCCAACCAGCAGTATAGGAAGCGTTGTAAAAAATGACAGGACATCTACGAGAATCGGATTTGCCGTGCGATAAGACCAGACTTTCCGGATGCCACGTTTTGAAATTCGATATAGAAAAAATGACCCCAATAACACCAGTGCACTCGCCGTTAAATAAGGAATAAACGTAATGGTGTTTTTCCAAAAACTTTTGAGCTCTTTATGGGCGGGTGAAAGGTCAAGCCAACCAAGCTCCGAGAGTTGGAGATTATTGATAACGGCCACAACGCCATCGGTTTCCTTGGCCAAACTTTGCGCCCAGTCCCGTTGTCCTGCTTCCGAAGCCGTGCCTTGAAGAAATACCACGCCTTCATTTGAGGAAACTTTTAAATCTGTAAACCATCCAGTCACCCCAAGGACCTTTTGTAGGCGTGAAGAGATCTCAGCATCCGATTTTGACCGCGGAATTTCGATGGCGTTTTTTCCCTGCTCAACATTACGAGGAATGGCTTCATTGGTATCGTCTGCTAAAACGGGAAGCGGCGTGCAGACTCGAAAGGATAATAATGATAAAAACAAGCCGACCCGAAAAATTCTCAACATCCACAACCCTCTTCACCAGTAAGTTCAACATTTACACTACGAGTTCGTTTTCACCCCGTGTTTTATCAAAAATCGCCGGGAAAGCCGCTTAATTCGCAGCAGAATTACTGGACTGCATTTTGCCTACCAACGGTATACGAGAGCCGTTGGCGGTTCCCGATATTCAACCCAAGGAGAATGAAAATGCAAAACCAGTCCCGTTCGCAAAATAACCCGTCTAGCAGCAGCACCACCAGTCCATCGAATAAAGGTGGGACCTCTAAAATGAATTCGCAGATGAATTCACAGACGAATTCACAAGGCAGTCAAAACGCCCAAGGTGACAAAGAAGAAACCTCTGAAAGCTCAAGCATCACTAAATCAGTGGGTGCCGTGATCGGAGAAAGTTTGGCTAAAGATGCGCAAGCTCGCGTGGACGATGTCATGGACCGCGTAAATGGCTATTTTAAAACTGCTAAAGAGTATGTTTCCGAAAATCCAAAAGAAACAGCTGCCATCGTTGCCGCCGTTGGTGTTGCCGCGTGGGTTCTTCTATATACGAAGCCAGGACGCCAAGTCTTTGAAAAAGGCGCCGCAATGTATGTTCCAGAAATTTCTAAATGGATCACACAGAATCTGACATCGTCTTCAGCTACAAAACATTAACTGAAGTATTATGGATAACCAAGATACCCAAAAATCCTATGCTGATCTCCTTCGGGAGGTCAGCCGTAATGCCAAGGAACTTTTCGCAAGCGAAATCGATCTGGTTCGCATCGAAGCAAAGAGCTCCTTTAAGACAGTGGAACGTCATTCCTACGCTCTCATTATTAGCGTTTGGTTTGTGCTTTTTGCCCCGTTGGGACTGTTTGCTTCGGCGATTCTCGTTCTCGGCGATTATTGGGAGGGGCGGTACTGGCTGAGTTCACTCGTCGTTGGAGCAAGTGCTCTCTTTGTTGGATTAGTACTTATGAAAAACACGGTCAAAAAAATTCGCAGCGAGCCCAAGCTCATGCAGGCCACGCAAAACACGCTCAATTTTGTTGCGGATAAAACAAAAGAAAACGTCGAAGACGTTTCGATTGCCCTTAGCGGAGGGAAAACATGATGTCCAACGAAGTGGCTGTAGCCGAAGCTCGAGCGATAGAGAGTGCGCGAAAACTCGATAGGTCCATCGACGAGCTCATTGATAAAATCGAAGGAACCACCGAAAGCGTAAGCAAAACGATTGAAACCGTGAACGCTCCGTTTAAAACCGTGAAGAATTTGGCAATAAGACTTCGTGAAGGACACGGAGAAGACTCTGTTCCTTTCTTGCTGGCCGTTGGCGTGACCGCGGCGTGCGTGTTGGGACTGGGGCTCTATTGGCGTTCCCAGAACTTTGCGTCCACCGAGACCACCGAGCTAAATAAATAAAACAAATAACAACAAACTAAACGAACTACGAGGAGACGTACGATGAACAAGCGACTTGAAAAGAAAATGAATAAAAAGGCAAATTCAGATCCATTAATGGGAGCACCCGGCCACACGTCAGCGGACATGGCACCAAGTTCGAAAAAAAGTGATTCCTCTAAAAGTATGGCGAAAGAGGATCGTGACCAAGACTCTTCTCAGGAGACTGCCTCTGAGGTGTCTGACGACGCAGGCTCGGTGGATTCCGTTCTTTCCTCTCTGGGATCCGTCTTTGGTGAGGAAAACATTGATAAACTAAAAACTCTTATCGAAGAGAATTCGCGCAATGCTGAAGAAAAAATCATGAAGTTTCTTCGCAGTATCACACCGAACACGGAAGATATGAGAATGCCAAAGTTGTCGGACGCGAAAAAGCATCCAGTCGCCGCTGCCAGCGCTGTGGCCGCAGGCATTGGAACAGTCTTTTTGCTTCGCGCTTACCTAAAGAACGGCAACACTGAAAATGAAGAAACTCAAGATTCAGGTAACAAGGCCAAGAAGAAACAGACCTCTGTCGCTCGTAAGGCGAGTTCTAAAACCTCTAAAGGGACGAAGGCTTCCAAAGCCAAAAGCTCGGCTGGAAAACTAAAAAAGAGGTAAGTAATTCACTCAATTGTTCCAATTCAGTCCCGAAAAAAAAGGGTAAAAAAAATACAATTCGAACGCCTCTACGTTGCGCCCGCTTTCTATAGGGGCGCAGGCCCTACATCCAGAATTTTGTGCGTTTACTAAGAAATCTTCACACACACGACGAGTCAAATCCGATATTGTGCTAGGTTTTAAACAGATATGGCTGGGCTTTGAAAAATGTTTCGTTTCCTTAAGGATCAATTTATAGATATTTTGCTGGCAGGTACTGTCGGCAAACATCGCTTTGGCGTTGAAAATCGAATCACAATCTTTACTAATGTTACCGGCCTTGTTGGTTTGGTATTCGGCATCCTTTATTATTTTCAGCTAGACAGGTTTAGCGTTGAGGGTGTCTTTAATATTGTCTATTTGGTTGTCGCCTCGCTGGCCGCTTCGATTATAATTCTTAATCTCTTGGGAAGGCAGCAATTTGCTAAATTGGTTACTGTTTTGTTGCTCATTTCGTCGGGTTGGCATGCTATGTTTTTCTTTGGAAAATCCTTTAACGGCTATCAATTATTTTTTGTAGCCATCGTCTTTAGCGCAACTGCATTTTCGAGCAAAACCAAACTGATACGATGGACAATGCTCGGGCTTTCATTACTTTGCCTGCCGGCGGCTGACTATTTTTCCCATAGAAAACTTCTGCCAGTGACAGACCTTAATTCGGGGAATGAACCGTTGGGGTTTTTGTTAATGGATACCGCACTCGTATCTTTTAGTCTGGTGGCATTGTTACTCCTAGAAAAATTCTTTGCGGAAAAAAACGAATCTGAGCTAATTTTATTAAATAAGAATCTTGAGGAGATTGTCGCTAAGCGAACGGCGCTTTTGGATTCGGCTCGCGAAGAGGCTATGACTGCGAGTCGTGCAAAATCTCGTTTCGTCGCAAATACTTCCCATGAATTAAGAACGCCATTAAATTCAATCATTGGCTTTGTGGATTTATTGCTGGATGCAAAGCTTGAGGAATCAGAGCGACGACGCTTTCTAGAGATTATAAAACGCAGTGGAAATCAGCTGCTGCAAATCGTAAACGACATCTTGGATCTCTCCAAAATCGAAGCCGAAAAAATGGATATCGAAGAGCATGTGTTTTCACCCCAGGAAATGCTTGAAGAAGTTAAAAATATGATGACATTAAAAGCTGTTGATAAGGGATTAGGCTTTAAGTTCGAAAGTCGCCAAGTTCTTCCCAAAAAAGTGGTGAGTGATCCGCTGCGAATCAAACAAATTCTGGTAAATCTCATTGGCAATGCTGTAAAATTTACGTCCAAAGGTGGAATCGTGGTGACTGTGCAGGTGATTCCTCAGAGTGATCAGCTTGTCATTTTGCAATATGATATTTCCGATACGGGGCCGGGGATCTCGGTCGAAAATGTGGATTATCTGTTTAGACCCTTTTCTCAGCTGGACAGCTCTCTCAATCGTAACTTCGGTGGCTCAGGTCTTGGGTTGTCGCTTTCAAAAAGTTTAGCCGAGCAACTCGGCGGTGAGTTGACGCTATTAGAATCAGAGCCAAACAAAGGTTCCACCTTCCGCTTTCGCATTCCGTGTAAAATGATTGAAAATGCAACATGGGAGCCATCGCTGAACTTAGAAAAAGACAAAAAAGCAGTCGATATTCTCAATGGTAAAAGAATTCTTTTGGTGGATGATTCTGTCGAGAATCAAATTCTTTCAGCTCTTTTCTTAAGGGGGGCAGGCGCCGAAGTCGATGTGGCAGAGAATGGCCAAATGGCGATCGAAATTTACGAAAAGCAGCAGCATTATTTTGATTTGATCCTTATGGATTTACAAATGCCCATTCTCGATGGGTACGAAGCAACGCGAATTTTACGTGCTAAGGGGTACCAGGTGCCAATCATTGCATTCACGGCGCATGCCATGAAGGATGAGTTGGAGAACGCAAAGTCGGCAGGATTTAATGACTGCCTCACAAAACCCATCAAACGTCAGATTCTGGCAGAAAAAGTAGCGGCTGTGTTAAATGTGAAGAAGCTTTAAATTTTGACCCCTTGGCCCAACTGTGCTATAAAATAAGGAGAATAATCTATGTGGGGGCGTACTGGCTTCGACGTTGGTTGTGCAGCTTAAGGAGCATACCGGGGACGCATGAGGACCCCGTTAAAAACGTGCAATTGTTATTTGGCGATCAATTCGCTTTTGCAGCTTAATTAAAAGCTGTTGCTGACCACGTAGCCTGCTAGCGGCGATGTGCGAAGTATAACTCAAAGCTAGCTCGATTCTTGGGTGTTGTTGCGAGCCTAAGCGTTTAAAAATTTCGGGGCAAGGGTTGCGAAAGTTTGTCGATGGAAGTTTGCAACCGTCATTAAGCACCGACTAAGTATGAAGCGCCTTAATGTGAATCACTTACGGACCCGGGTTCAACTCCCGGCGCCTCCACCATTTTTAAAACTGATTCGAACCGGTCAGTTTGCCGGTATCAGCGAATCTCTTGGCTGAGAAAATCAATAAATGCTTTAGTTTTTGCAGGTAGGTAATCTTTTGATGGATAAAGGAGCCACGAGTTTGCATTGAACTCGGTCGCAGTTGCCAAGTAACTTGGGAAGATGTCGATGAGCTGGCCCTGGGCCAACTCATCTTGGATTAATACTTTAGCTAAAAGTGAGATCCCGTGCCCCATCAGCGCAGCTTCTTTTAAGACGAGTGCGTTCGAGGCACGCAATTGACCTTTCACTTGCACAAGGTTTTCTTTCTGGCTGTTTTTAGACTTAAAGCGCCAGCCTGAGTTGAAGCCAGGGAACAGAAACTGATTGCAGCTGTGCTGTGCCAGATCCGTCGGTGCCTTGATCAAGGGGTTGGCTTTTAGATACTCTGGGCTTGCACAGACAATGTACTCCAGAGCGGTGAGCTTTTTTGCCACGAATGAAGAGTCATCAAGGTGTCCAAAACGGATCGCCACGTCTACCCGTTGTTCCAACAGATTAAGCACTGTATCCGTGATCAAATAATCAATTTCAATATCAGGATACATTTTAAAAAATTTTGGTAGTAGCGGATTGATAATCAACATCCCGAACGATACTGGGCTGGTCAAACGAATGACTCCGCTCGGTTTGCGTTTTCGATCCTTTAAAAATGTTTTTAAAGATTTCAGCTGATCAATCAGCGGCTCAACACGTTGATAGAAAGCCTGCCCTTCTTCCGTGAGCGCAAGCTTCCGAGTTGTGCGTTGAAACAGCTTTACCGTTAAATCTTTTTCGAGCAGAGACACCGCTCTGGAAACAACCGATGGATCTAGATCCAAAGAGCGGCCGGCCTTAGCTAGACTTCCATCTCTGACGACTTGAATAAATACCGCTATTTTCTGCACATCCATTCATGCAAATTTTGCATTAAAGTAATGAAATTTACAATCTTTTAAACATGATCATATCCGATTAACCTTGTTCTCAGACGAGGGAGAAAAAAATGAAGAAACCAAAAGTAGGATTCATCGGCCTTGGCGGAATGGGCACGGGGATGTGCAAAAAGCTTCTTGAAGCTGGACACCCTGTGACAGTTTTTAATCGAACGTCATCTAAGGCTGAATCGATCAGGCAGCTTGGCGCAGAGATCAAAGACACCCCAAGGCAGGTCGCAGAGAATGTGGAGATTCTGATCACGATGGTTTCCGATGACAAGGCTCTTAAAGACGTTGTTTTCGGAGATGATGGCGCACTAAAGGGACTACAGCCCGAGAGCATTCATATTTCCATGAGCACAATCAGTGAAAGTCTAGCTGAGACGCTCTCCAATGAACATCTTAAAACCAAAACGCATCACATAGGTGCGCCTGTGTTTGGTCGCCCACCTGCTGCGGCGGCGGGCAAGCTCTATATAATTGCTGGGGGAACAGAAGCTGCCATCGAAAGGTGCAGGGACATCTTTACCAACCTCGGACAAAAGCTGGTTGTGGTCGGCACGGAACCGAAAAACGCACATCTCACAAAGATCCTAGGAAATTTTATGCTGTTCTCAGCAATTGAAACCATGGCGGAAGCCATAGCGCACGCCAAAACCTCGGGCTTAGATGAGCGTATATTCTTAGAGGCCATGACTTCAACAATTTTTAATTCTCCTCTCTACTCAAACTACGGAACGATGATGGTGGATAAAAATTTTCCAACGAGCGGAGCCGTAAGTTTTCAGCTTGCATTGAAAGATGTGAGCCTCGTTTTGCAAAGCTCTGCAACTCAGAACACAACACTGCCCGTAGCAGAGTTTTTGCGAGGTCGATTGAAGCATGGTATTGAAACTGGGTACGAAAATTATGACGTGAGCGCTTTGGTTGAGTTAGCGGCCGGGCTTCACAAAACTGAAAGGGTTTAATCAAATGGGAAAATTAGAATCACTGAATTTAAAAAAGCTAGTTGGAATTTTACTTGCTGGCTTTTTATCCGCCGAAGTTTGCTGGTCCGCCCAAAGCTCAGTGCCCGAAGCGAAACCGAAAGTTTTATTCGTACTCACGAGCCATGACGAAATAAAAACGAAGGGTACTAAAACTGGATTTTGGCTTTCAGAGCTCACACATCCTTTTTTTGAATTCACAAACAACGGAGTCGACACTGATATCGTCTCCATCGGCGGTGGTGATGCACCTATAGAGCCGCGAAGCCTAAAACTGGAAGATCCAGAAAATAAAAAATTCATGGCTGAGCATAAAAAACGACTCAAGAATCTGCGCCGATTAAGCTCGGTCGATGCAAAGAACTACAAAGCGATTTACTTTGTGGGCGGCCACGGTGCGATGTGGGATTTTGTAGATTCCAAAATTGTATCGTCGGTGGCTTTAGCAATCTATGATAACAGTGGCGTGGTCGCCGCCGTTTGCCACGGACCCGCCGCCTTCGCCAGTATTCAAAAGCCAGATGGAGTCTATCTTGTAAAAGGCAAGAAGGTCGCTGGTTTTTCTAACGATGAAGAAAAAGCGATCCAGCATGAGAAGCATGTGCCCTTTTTACTAGAAGATAAGCTTAAGCAAATTGGTGGCATCTACTCGAAAGCCAGTGTGTTTCAAGCTCACGTGGTGGTCGATCAACGGATTGTAAGTGGTCAAAATCCTGCATCCGCCAAAGCCGTAGCAAAAGAAGTCCTAAAACTAATCCAGCCTAAGGAAGCCTTATGAGTCTAGTCTTTTCCGCAATAGTAACAGTGACTGGAGGGCGAGCCACGACTGAGCCTTCGGTTTTACGGCAATAACATTCGCATGAACAAGTTTGCGAACATGATCGAATTGTTTTAACCTGAACGAATTGGCTTGGGCCGCCAGGATTTGTACTTCACGAACTGTATTCGCCATGAAGCCCCCTTTCTTGCCCGAGCAGCTCGATCACCCCGTTGGATTTTGCGGAATGCTCAAGGCTCGCTGAAAAAAGATCGTCTTCCTCTAAACTCGGCGTGGAGACCTGACTTATTGACGCGGGTGACTTTTTCGAGGTCCTGAACTGTGGTGCCTGCAAAACCGCGCCTCCAGAACAATTGGATAGATTTTTCAAGCAGTTCTCTGCGATATTAAACTGAACAGTTCAAAAAGGAGAATCCAATGGGTACGGCAATCAACAAGGTAAATCATAAATTAAATGGCAAAATAGCTCTCATTACAGGTGGCAACTCAGGAATTGGCCTCGCCACTGCAAAACTTCTCAAGGAGCACGGCGCGAAAGTGATCATCACGGCACGCTCCGCGGAGACATTCTCCAAGTCGCAAAAGGAATACGGATCGCAATTTGAGGTAATACAAACCGACGTCTCAAAACTGAGTGATCTTGATAGGCTGTACAGTTCAATCAAAGCCAATCACGGCGGCATTGATATTCTTTTTGCGAATGCCGGTGTAGCGCTCTTTCGTCCCACGGCAGACGTTGATGAAAATTTTTTTGATAACCAATTCGATACCAACGTGAAAGGACTCTACTTTACGGTTTCGAGGGCCCTAGCGCTGCTAAATCCAGGAAGTTCAGTTATTTTGAATGCTTCAGTCGTAGCAAACAAAGGCATTGCTGGCGCGTCGGTTTATTCAGCGACGAAAGCAACGGTTCGAAGTTTTGCAAGGTCTTGGACTGCCGAGGTTCCGACGTCTCGCTTCAATGTTTTATCGCCGGGTCCGATAGAAACTCCGATTTACGGAAAAATGGGAATGTCGGCTGCTGAGGTGAAAGGCTTCTCTGAAAATATGATGGCGAGTGTTCCGGCAAAGCGATTTGGATCAGCCGAAGAAATGGCAAAAGTGGTCCTATTTCTTGCTTCGGACGACTCAAGCTATTTATATGGTGCGGATTTGGTTGCGGATGGCGGCTTCGGACAAGTCTAAGCGCTTTAGAGTTCAATCTGCATTCCAATTTCTACAACCCTGTCTTTTGGAAGCTGAAAGTAATCGGTGGCTGAGATTTCGTTTCGCGAAATTAAACTGAATATTTTTTCGCGCCAAAGGGCCATACCTGGTCTGTCCGTCGCAAACAGACTTTGTCGTCCAATGATGTAACTGATCTTGCTATGATCCACATCAATGGTCCCGAACTTCAGGTCGCGAATATCCCGGGGCACATCGGGAAGCTCCAAGTATCCATAATGTAACGTTACATGGAATTTACGGTCCCCAAAATCGACGACCTTGGAGCGCTCCGCTGCATTGACTATCGGATATTTACTGATCGAAACCGATAAAAATATTAAATTTCGATGGACCGTCTTAAAGTGCTCGTAGGTATGCACAAGGGAGTAGGGCGCAAGAGTTAAACTTCGGTTTAAATAGACAGCAGTTCCGTCGATGCGATTTGGATTTTCCGTATCGAGATCACTCAGGAATTTGTCGAGCGGAATCATTTTTTCCGCCATCCTTAACGCTAAAAGCTTACGTCCTGAATACCACGTTGTCATAATTGTAAAGCCCACCATTCCCACCAAAAGTGGAAACCAGCCGCCTTCGAAGATTTTTAAAAGATTGGCGCCCCAAAAACCAAGATCTATAATTAAGAAAAATCCGCACAAGGCTCCAGCAACAAATCGGCTCCATCCCCATTTTTCACGGGCGACAACGTAAAACAGAATGGTTGTAATGATCATGGTTGTCGTCACCGCAAGCCCGTAGGCCGAAGCAAGATTGCTTGATGTTTTAAAGGCGAAAACTAAACCAATGGCTCCAACCATTAAAAAACGACTCATATTCTTTACGTAGATTTGTCCCGATTCTTTTTCAGACGTATGCGATATGTGTAACCGAGGGGAATATTTATGCTGAACCGCCTGCATGGTGATGGAAAAGACTCCGGTGATCAAAGCTTGCGAAGCGATGGTCGTTGCTAGCGCAGCAAGGATTACCAACGGATAAAGGGCCCACGTCGGCGCCAGTAAAAAAAAAGGATTTTCAATGGCTTCAGGCATTCTTAGGAGGAGCGCACCTTGACCAAAATAGTTGAGGGTTAACGCTGGCAAGGCCACAAAAAACCAAGCTTGGGTAATGGGTCTTTTACCAAAGTGTCCAAGATCTGAATAAAGCGCTTCGCCACCCGTCACCACAAGAAACACCGAGCCCAGGGCAATAAATCCATACCAGAGATTCGTCTGAAAAAACGAAAATACGTAGATTGGATTAAGCGCCTTTAGTATTTCTGGCGTCTGGAAAATACTGTTTACACCTAAAATCCCTATGACAATAAACCAAGCTAGAGTGACAGGGCCAAATATTTTTCCAACCGCGCTTGTTCCGTGCTTCTGAATCGAAAAAAGCCCAACCAAGATCCCTACGGTCACCCAAGTGACGTAGGGTTGAAACACGGGTGTAATCAAACTCAATCCCTCAACGGCACTCAAAATGGAAATTGCCGGTGTGATCATTCCATCACCATAAAGCAAAGCCGTTCCGAACAATCCAAGCATGATCAGCAATTTTCTTCCCTTGGAAAATCGCTTGGACTCGTCAATCAGTCTATCGTCTGAGTCTGCATAGGGCCCATCCTCCGAAGCTGATGGCGTAATGAGAGATGTAAGAGCTAGAATTCCGCCCTCTCCTTTATCGTCCGCGCGAAGAATAAACCCTAAATATTTAAACGAGATCACGAGCATGAGCGACCAAAATATCAGCGATAAGAGCCCCATCACATTCTGAGGGTCTGCAATCATATGATGACCGGGATGAAAAGCCTCTTTGAGAGCATAGAGTGGACTGGTTCCAATATCCCCGTAAACAACTCCAAGAGCAGCGAGTGCAACGACATATTTATAAGATGGTGTATTCGATTTTGTTTGGGACATTTTTATTCCTCGTGGATTGCTAAGAATGATCGCGTTTAAGGTTAAATGCAATCAAATTTGGCTGCCGATAATGATTGGCTCGAATGTTTTTTTGCGCGAGCTTCGCAGTTTGGGAGACTCGCTTTAAACGAGTTTGCTCGGTCTTCGCTAGAGCAATCCACTCCAGAATGGCCCTTTTGGAAGACGGCGGAAATTTTTCAAAATGAGTTTTTGCATGAGAATATTTTTTGAACTCTCGTACTAAATCTGGCGGAATCTTTCCTGAATCCACTTCTTTTAATTTGCTCCAGCTTCCATTTTTTTTGGCCGCATTGATTGCTGCAAGGCCGGCGTCGGTCATTAACTTTGTTTTAATAAGCTTTGCAACTCTGTCGCGATTTACCTTGGACCACGCACTTTTTGGATTTCGTGGCGACAGCCGCAGCATTTTTCGATCTTTATCAAGAGCCCGCGGCAGACTATCCACCCATCCAAAACAAAGAGCTTCTTCGACAATAGAGTCGTAATCTAAATACCATTGAATTTTGGATTTTTTAAAAGTGACAAGCCAAATGCTTGAGCTTTTGGCGTGATTCGCCTTTAGCCACTTGCGCAGCTCCGTCCGAGACTTCACTTCAATTTTTATTAAATCCTTCTTATCGCCCTTCATTCCCGTTCCCCATAAATTTTTATTTTTTTAATCTGGCCCGCATGATTTGCGCCTTGCTGACGTTTTTAGGATCTAAACGATAGCCCTCTTCGCGGAGGTGCTTGATGATTTCGTGGGCGAGTTTTTTGTGGTCACTCGCAAAGAGATTTTGAATATTTCGAACAGATTCAAGCTGTTTTTGCAGGTGAGCTTTTTCTAGCCTTTCGATTTCATCTTCAAGTCGGGTTGAAGTGTTGCGTTCAAACTCAATTTCAAGCTCCACACTTTCTTCGCCCTCCGAGAGGTCTAGACGCTTCAAATCGCTTTCCCATTTTGCCGAGGGTGGCAGCAGCGTGCCTCGGTAGCGATCTATTGTCACAATAAAGGCATTTTTGGGATTGGGTCCGCTGCCCCAGGGAGTCACTAAATTGAGATGGAACCTGTGCCGACGAGCTAAAATGAGCACTTTGGGAATGAGTTGTACAGAGACCAAGTCTTGATTTACCAAACGAATATTTTGCGCGATGCTATGTGAGGGAGTGTACACCTTGGAATCAAAGCGTCCTGTTTTAATGGTCTCGAAAAAGAACGGCAATAAAAGGCGCGCCTTCCCTTCGTCGTAAAAATTTTTAATAGGATGGGCGTCTTTTGCAAATTCCATTCGCGCCTCTTGGACTTCGCTGAAGCCCTCGCCTTTTTCGGTCCGCCCCACTTTGCTTTGGATTTCCACCCGCGTGGGCATGGACTCTTGGCTAAACGAACCTTTTAAATGCTCACGGTAGGAATGGTTACTGTCCCAGCGCCAGCGAAGGCGGATCGCACTGTTCTTGCTGTCGAGGAGATCCTCAGGCGTGTCGAAGTAAATATCGCGAAATACGAAGGTGTCCTCTGACGTCGTTATAAAATAGGTTTGTTTATAATGCGGGGGCGCCTGCCAGCCCTTTTCTTGCACAATCTTGAGGAGAATTTCGTTAAGCTTTGTGTTCAATACAAGCGGGCGCTCATGATGGGGTACCTCGACAGCGATTTTATATTCTTTTTCTTCCCGCGGAGGGGTGCCAATGATGTCTTTCGTGGCCGCAACTTCGACCACAAAAAAAGTGGTTCTGAGATATCTTTCGTAAAGACCGAAAGCCCCGGAAGTCAGCAAGAAAAAAAGACCTAAGGTTAAAAGGAACTTTTTCACGAGAGCTCTTCGGCCTTACAGGGTAAAATTTCGATTTGCACCACGCCTGCTAACTTATTCATGGTGTCCATTATTTTTTTAATATCCACACTTTGTTTGGTTGTTAGATGATAAAAGTATTCAAAAGAATTGAGCGCTGGGCGCACAGCTTTGGTAAATTCGCAGACGATACTTTGTGATTTCAGAAAAGTTTCCACCGCCGGCATCGTGTCCTCGTTATTTACTGCGACCTTGATGATAAAATAATTATTTTTTTGGGTTGAAAAAAAGCGAAATAGCTGTTGCACCGACAATATAAAAAGAGTGCAAAAAACCGCAATTCTCAATGCGCCGGCACCACATGCGATCCCGATGCCTATGCATAAAAAAAGGTGGAGGGTATCGCGAACATCTTTAATGGGAGTTCGAAAGCGAATTATGGAAAGGGCCGCAAATAGTCCCAAGGCATAAAAGATATTGGCGCTCAACACGAGCAAAATCATAGTGATGACGAGACTGAGAGTCACTCCTCCAAAGAGCAATGACTCTGTGATTTTACGATTTCTGTGTCCCCAAAAAGAAATGGCTCCCGCGCAGGATGAAAGCAAGAGAGCCACCGACATTCGGGTGAACAAATCTAAAAGATCGAACTGTTCGAAGTTGATCCCAGCTTGATTTAAAAAATTCATAGAAACGTTCCTTTGGTTTTATGGTGTTCGCTGCGAGTTAAGACGGAGGCTTGCAAAGCGGAGTAACATTCAAAATATTTTGAAAATCCAATTCGCTGCAGCTGCAACTCGGCCAGAAGCAAATCAAGCCACGAAGGGACTTGATCGGTAAACTTTAATTCTAGAATATCTGCAGCTCCGCCAAAGGCCACCGACCTCTGTGGAGCGTCGTCTCCGTTTGCCGAAAAAAATCGTCCACGAAGGGATTGGTCGATGGTGAGTCGGAGGCCCGAGCCATTCGGGCATACATAGGCCTTCCGCTGAAACTGCACCCACAAAATCGGCTGGAGATGGAATCGGTGATAATTGTAAAGAAAATCGCAAGCCTCAGCCGAGGTGGCTTTAAACTCGCTGAAGATACTTGATAGCGCTTCGAGGCTGCCGCTCAAAGGGGAGCGATTGGTCACCAGGGCGTGTCGAGATTTTCTCGAAAAAGCACCATGTTTACTTTTGACCTCTAAAAAAACCGGGGTTGGTTTATCGTTGTAAAAACGGACACGAAATTTTTGTTTAAACTGGTTGCCGTTGGCTTTTTGTGAAAGGCACATGAGATCGGGAGAATCAAAATAAAGGCTCGAGACGTCATATCCGAGTGACGTCGTCATGGCAGTGTCCTGCACCATGAAAGTCTTGATATACTGAGACAAGATTTTTTGACCTGATAGGTTGATAAAATACTTCAATTCCTGACGCATCATGGGGACGCTTTTATATTTCAATATCATGAGGGTTAAAGTATTGAAATCGGACAGTATGAAGTCAAGTCACATCAACATCGGGGAGCGGATGCGATATCGATATTTGGTATTCTTTCATTTAACATTTTTCATCCTGCTTCTAAACACAAGCTGTTTCAGTAAAACGGAGGTTCCGTCGCAACCACGTCGGGTCCCCACTCTCTATAGCGCCGAACAAAAAGGTGTCTCCTACCGTAAAACCGGTTGGGACTTTGATGGTGTTATCCGAGTTGACTGCTCCTTTTACGATAAAGCGGGAAAGCTGCTCCTAGAGTTCAATCGGTCACACTGTTCACTCATCAGTGAACAAGGCTTGATTGTTTCTCGAGGGAAAGAGTCCATCTCGGTGAAAAAATTAAACAAGACAGTGGTCTGGGAAAAGCCACAGTTTGGGCATCATGATTTGTATGTATCGCCAAAAAACAAAAGGATTGTTTCGGTGGTTCGCAATAAAACTCTCTCAGGCCGCGATGAGATTTGGCACGATGGCGTGCGCGTTTACAATCCCGAAGGTCAGCTTCTTTTTTCCTGGGACACTGCTGACCACATCGAAGAAATACAACAGCTGCTTTCAAAATCCAAAGAATCAATAGCAAAACGATATTATATTGATGACGATGCAAGAAAAATTGGAATTAAGATCAATTCTGCATCTCTCTTAGAAGATCACCCACAGCAACAAGATTTTAAAGAGTTTAGCGATGATAATGTGATTGTAAGCTTAAACCAGCTCTCACTCATCCTCATAATTGATTCTAAATCCCAAAAGATTGTTTGGAGCTATAAACTCAACGATGACTTTGGCTATGGCGTACACGCGGTTCGACCACTCAAAAATGGACGACTTTTATTTTTTGACAATAGATCGATTTTCAATGGACTCCCCGTAAAAGCCAAGGCCCTCCCCCAAGTGGTGGAGCTTGATCCCATTACAAAAAAGCGAGTCTGGGTGTACCCCTACGAAAAAGAGCGAACGATCCTCTCAGAAAATGGGTGCTCCGCTCACGAGATGCCAAACGGTCACATCCTCATTAGTTATGAGGAAAACCAGAGCGTGGTGGAAGTGACTCGAAGTGGAGAAATCGTTTGGGAATGGTTTCCGTACTTGATGGAAGCTGAGGGCGCTCGCTCCCCAATTGTTCACGCCGAAGCAATGACCTGGGATGACTTTAATCAATTCTTAAAAAACGCGAAGTAAACCACTCAAGACCCTTTCGTCTTAATCCCTTTTTTATTCAGCAACGCTCTTACCATTTCCATTTTGTCGCCTTGAATTTCGATGGAGGCGGCTTTGCCTTCCATGGAGTAGGTGCCGCCGGAGCCGCACTTTTTTTTGAGCTCGGAGGTGAGATCTTTAAGGAAGGTTTCGTTCTTTGGCAGATCGTTGATGGCGGTGACGGTTTTGCCTCCCCGGCCCGCTTTTTCGATGCGGAGGTAGGCGACGAAGTTATAGCTTTTGGTTAGCTGCATTTTAGCGTCGAGGGCTTTAACCTCTTGTGGTTTTTCACACTTACACTCTGCGACCAGCTCTTTGCACTTTGCGCATTTTTTGTTCTGCGCGGGATCGGTGGAATAGACAAGACGTGTGTTTTTATTATTCATTTGGTAGACCTTAGCACAATTGCGTTTTAAAATCTCTCCATGTTTGATAACGAATCCCTGCTAAAGCTTGCGAATTGGAAAATGCCCTTTGGCAAATATAAAGGCTGGGCGCTGATTGATTTGCCGGAGCCCTACGTTGTCTGGTTTTACAAAGAGGGTTTCCCTGAAGGGGAACTGGGACAGCTGTTAGGGCTGTTGTACGAAGTTAAAATGAATGGCCTGGAATATTTGATTAAGCCCCTCAAAGACAAAAGTTTTTTGAGAGGCTGAAATGGCTTTAGGTAACTAGGTCTGATCAACCGCTCCACTCAACAGAGTCTACAACGACCAAATCTAAAGTTAAATAAGAGGTTTCACCACTGCCATCCCAAAGCGGATGATCGATGGAATCAAGAATAACCACCACATAACCTACAACTCTATTATTTTGCATATTGTAGACTTTGTAAACAGTGGCTTCGTAGACGGTTCCTTGTGGCTCTAGTTGTTCATTTCGTTTCTTAACCAACTTTTCAACAGCGGCGTAGAGTTCGCTGGATTGCTCTTTCACTGGAACAACTGCAAGGGCGTAGTTTTGATTCAGCGTAATCGATTCGTCGAAGTATTCGCCCATTTCATCGACGAGCTCGCTCATGATTTTTTCGCTATCTACAAGATTTGGAAACAGCTCGAGCTGATCCTGAGCGGCAGCAAAAAAGTTGAGTAGAAAACATAAAATTAATATTGGCATAGGACCTCCTGTGATCAGGAGGTATTTAGGCCAGATTGCTTTGGGAAGTAAAGTTAGATTCTAGTTGAGACGTAAAGATGCAAAACGTTTAAAGCTTCAGTTGAAAAAACTTCAACGCCGTCCCTGGTGTTCATGCAGCTTAGTCCACGCGAATAAAATTACACAGAGTGGAACCAAAAGCTTCGTAGTTATAAATGATTCGTCCGTCGCCGAGAACTTCTAATACAATACGGTCGTCATTGTAAGAACTGGGGATAAAGCCAAGCCCCCAAACCGATCGCTGGCGCTTTAACTTTCCTTGTTTGTAAACATGGCGCGTGTAAGTGACGGCCGTCATACCGCTGCTTTCGGTGTAGTGGGACGTGTTAATTCCCGATATCACTTCGTTACGAACGACGTGTTCGTCATCTGCTAAAATAATTTGAACCTGTGTGCCACTGACAAGCAGCTCAAGTGTTGGGATGCGTGAGCAATAAAAATCACTGCCTTCAGCAACCAGCTGGTAGCTCCCCTGTTCGCTTTTTAAAGCGAGACTTTTTGCAAAAGCCTGGCTTGAAAAACTCAAAACAACAAGGCTCAGGATCGTTAGCGACATTTTCATAATTCCTCCGTTAGTAGACGTGAAAGGAAGGTAACCGATGGGGCCCCTTGCCACAACCCCCATATGTTTACAGATTTGCTGTTTTATGTGCTTAGCCCTTGTGCACGGGCTAAAAATTCCCTAGTCTTAAGAGGATGACTTCAAAAAATGAGAAATTTTTTCGTATTTCGCTAAGTATTTTTGCCCTCGAAACGGCAAAGGGCCACCTGCGTTGGAAAGTGACTGAGCTTGAAAAAAAATCCAAGGTCAGCCGCACGCTCATTTATCGCTATTTTGGCAAAAACAAAGCTGAGATATTTAAGCATGGACTGGAAACATTTTTAAACGAATTTTATGGCTTTGCCGACGATCTCCAAAGCTCCTCTCGCTTTGCGGAAAAAATTGAAAGCGCACGGCGCTTGCTGAAAGAAAATAGAGATGCCGTGATTTTTTATCAAAAATGGCGCTTAACCGACTCGCCGATCAAAGATGTTTTTGTAAAAACGGAAGAAAAATTTAGAAAAAAAATTAAAAAGATGTTTCCGCACTTGAGCAGTGATGAAATTTTATTAGTTCATGCTTGCATGCATGGAGTTGTAACTTCGCCTTTTTTGGAGCCTAAGGACGCAAAAAAAATATTTGAAGCTTTGGTACAAAAAGGTTTGTTCAATAACTAGAAATGTTTTCAAACAATTTAAGTTTACATTCTGGGAGCAAGTGGTATTGGCCCTGAGATCGCTGAAACAAGCATCGTTAATAACACAGCGCATCGGAAGCTGAGAGCGGACTGTTGGCAGATGATAAAACCAATACGACTTTAGAATTGGTAGCGCCCAATATTTGCAATATTACTCTTGTATGCCCAGTCCATAAATTCTCTAGAGCTCATTTCTGGTCCATTGTCACAACGGGTTTTCTTTGGAAGATTCTTTAATGATTCAAAAAAATCAATCATTGTTCGACTCGTAGTTGAATGCTCAGCGAGAAGTCCTGGCGTTTTTTTTGTGCAGTCGTCGACGATATTTAAAACTTTTAATCTCCTGTCATTCTCGAATCTGTCTGATACAAAATCAAAGGACCAAACCTCATTAGGGCGTGTCGTTTTATTGTGGGGCGCGCGAGTGACGGCCATTTGCTTTCGCCTCCTGAGATCTTTAATCTGCAAGCGTAGTTTTTTTATAATTTCTGGCCGTCCAATGTTCGCTCACAACAAGACCTTCGCGCTTTAGCAGAAAATGAATTCTCGGAAGACCAAATCTTGGGTGCTTCGTTGAAAGCTGCTTCTTTCGCAACTCAAGATCCTCATCTTTTGAGGTTCGTGGCTTGTAGGTCATCGTCGATCGATTCAGACTCAAAAAATTCGCTGTCCGGCGAACGCTCGCTTCGTAATTCAAAATCAGATACGAAGCGGATTTTCTCTGGGAATTGAGCCCTACCACTTTTTTTGAATTTACATTTTTCAACATGACAATATCAAAACTTAGATCCGCAACGAGTTTCTTATGTTTTGAATTCTCGTATTCCAATTCTTTCAATCGTTTCGCCTCGTTGACCGTCATGTTGGAAAATTTCTTTTTCCAATTATAAATCGTCGGCTCAGACACACCAAATTCGCGCTCGAGCGTTTTTGTGGTCTCGCCTTTTCGATTGCGAATTAGAACTTTTATGATCTGTTCTTCTGTGAACTTTCTTTTCATCTTGCACTCCCTTAGTCTAGGTTGACCCGGATTCACTCAAGTTCCAAACGGTCTACATTTTTGGGGTAGCCTCACCTGCTGTTAGCACTCTTTATCTTTTTAATGTAACTAAGGAAAACAGTCCTATAGACTCAAGTGACACAATGACTAACAAAGCTTGATAAGAATTTAAGTCGGGGCCAAAATATTCGTAGTTACCACGCCCTGAAGGTAAGTAAAACGTAAACTGTGATCAAAGTCTGTTCGCAGGACCATCTCAAAAACTTTGAAGAATATCGGCAAAAAGTAGTTCTACTTTCCAATTCAGGCTCTTTCAGTGTCCTAAACGAAAACTAGACTTCATTGTGTCTCATTTTCACCCGATAAAAAGCTAAATGCATGAAAAGATTAATTTTATTAAAAGTCACATGCCTGATCTGTATGATTTCTCAATCTTACAAATCTTGTATACGCCCGACGAATTTGACGACGCACTAAATCGTTTTGATGTGCGTTCCTACGCAGCGGGTGAAGTAATCGCCCACGAAGGTGAAACTCCGGATGGTCTCCTAATTCCTCTTACTGGAAAAATTGAAATCTTCTCGAAGAGTTTTGAAGAGCTCGAAACAAGTGGGATGGTAGTTCCGTTTCGCAGTGTAAACACGTATGTGGCTTTGCGCCAAAGACCGCTTAATTATTCAATTCGATTTGAGTCTGAGGGAGAGCTCCTTGTAGTCCCCTACGACGAGTTGCAAAAAAAGCTTCGCGAAAAACCAGAAGCAGCAAGATATCTTACCCACGTCACCGAAAATATCGAAATTCGTTCCATTGCCAAATCCTTAGAGTCTCTTGGTTGCTCGGTAGATTTTAAAGTGGCACTCGTTGCTAGTTTTGAATTCCACAGTTACGAACCGCAAGAGTGGATTTTAGAATCAAATAAAACCGTGAAGCGCGCCTTTTACTTTTTTGAAGGCCAAATCATTACGCAGCAGAAGTTAAATAAGAGCGGGCGGTTATCCCAGTGGCCAATCCCTTGTCGAAGATGGTGTCTCTGGAGCGAAGCCATGGAAGGTGCAGCTGTTCAAGGGGTGTACAAAGCCACCTCCCGCACCACCGGTGTTTCGATTTCCACCGAAAGCCTTTTATTGCTCAAAACAAAATTGCCAGATGATTTTAAGAAGCTAGAGAAAACCCTCACTGAAGGTTCCATTGCTGATATTTCAAGCTCGGAGATTCAGCAAGATTTTGATGTGGAACAGTTTATCAGTCAATCGACCACGAATCGTACCCCTCGTTTTAAAAGCTGGCCGTGGGTGGCTCAAGCGGACCTGATGGATTGTGGCCCAGCTTGTATGGCCATGGTTTCCCAGTATTTTGGAAAAAATACTCCACTTCAGTTTTGGCGCAATATTCTCGCGACAAATCGCTCCGGCACATCCCTTTTTGATCTTGCCTTCGTCTCCGAAAAAAATGGCTATATTTCAAGCGCACTTGGTGTTGAAAGAATCGAGGAGCTCGATCCCAAACTTTTACCCTTCATCGTTGTTCGACGCGACCATTACCTCGTGGTCTACGAAATAAAAAAAGACAAAATAGTGGTCGGCGATCCTGTCGCGGGGATTGTTAAACTCGATTTTGAGGAATTTTACGATGGGTTTGAACAGGCGGTACTAGTTTTAAAACCAAACGAAGAATTTGCTGCGCTTCCAGCGAGAAAATACAAATACAGCCATTATTTTACACTTCTTTTGGACTTTAAAGTGGAGTTGAGTTTAAGTTTTATGATCTCATTGATGATGATCATTCTGGGCTTAGGCACTCCTTTACTTACGCAAATTTTTCTAGACGATGTGCTCGTGCGCCGCGATTTAAATATGATGTGGCTCGCTTCCGCAGGGGGACTACTCCTTGCGATCATCAATTCGTTCATGAGCTGGTCAAAAACCTATTATCAAAATTATTTAGCAACAAAACTCGATTACAAATTGAGCTCGATATTTTTGAAAAAAATAGTGAGTCTTCCGTACAGCTATTTTGTTGATCGCCACGTTGGTGACGTCATAACGCGCTTTCAAGAATTACAAAAATTAAAGGATTTTCTCCTGCATTCCAGTGAAAGCATCGTCCTTTCGTTTTTTAGCTTACTGATTTACGGCACAATTCTTTCTTTATATTCGCCTACGATTGCGATGACTGTTGTTGGCTCCATGCCTCTTTTTGCTTTTATATCTTGGATGACGGGACGAAAGTTAACCGTGATAAGTCAGGAAATTTTCACCAAAAACTCTGAGGTTGCAAGCTCACTCAACGACACGTTCAAAGGAATCGCAGTTATTAAATCTCTAGGTGGCGAGCTGGCTACGCGATGGCGTTACCAAGAAAAATTAGTACAACTTTTAAAATCCGAAAGAGATTTCGAAATCAGCGCCAAATCTTTCGATGTTATTGTAAACTTTTATGTGGAAGTTGTTAATTATATCGTTTTAGGATTGTCTGTGTTTTTAGCGATTAAAGGGGAGCTATCACCGGGTCAGGCTATCGCCATTACCCTTTTAGCGAATCGAGTCTTCGGGCCTTTACTGCATATTGCCGATCAGTTTGGCGAAATCCAGCAAGTCTTTTCGGTGTTTGATCGATTGAACGATGTGTTTTTTACGCAGAGTGAAAATTCGAAAAAACGTGGTCACGTAAAAAAAGAAAAGCTATTGGGCGAAATAGAGTTTCGTGATGTGTGGTTTAGATACGGCGGCGAAGGGGCCGATTGGGTTCTAAATGGTCTTAACTTTAAGATAGAAGCAGGTACGAAATTGGCAATCGTCGGGCCAAGCGGCTCAGGCAAATCAACAGTGGTCGGTTTATTGACACGAATGTATGAGCCCACTCGGGGACAAATCTTTGTCGATGGAAGAGATTATTTGGACTATGATGTTAATTGGCTGCGCGAAAAAATTGGTGTTCTGTACCAAGAAAGTCAGCTTTTTAGTGGTTCGATTTCGGAGAACATTGCCTTTTCGGAACCCGAGATCAATCAAAATAAAGTTGTTATGGTTTGCCAACAAGCAAATGCGAGCCATTTTATCGAAAGTAAGCCCATGGGCTACAACTACCGTTTGTCGCACGGTGGACTGGGTCTTTCAGGTGGTGAAAAACAACGGGTAGCTCTGGCGCGAACGTTTTACAAGCAGCCCGATGTCCTTGTGCTGGATGAGGCCACGTCAGCACTTGATGGTGAGGCTGAATCAGAGTTGTTGTTAACGCTTAAAACTTCCACCAGCTCCAGAACCGTCATTAATATAGCACATCGTTACTCCACGGTCCTGTCGTCAGATCTTGTATTTGTTCTTGCTAAAGGAAGATTGGTTGGCTTTGGGAGCCACGCCGAACTGCAAGTTAACAACGAAATGTATAAAAAGCTATTCCCGCAAAGCCAAGAGGAGATAGCTGCATGAGTGATCAAAACCGCGATGACGAAGTTACACAGCATTTAAGTTGGGGGGCCATAACTTTTATCGAGCGCCCTTCATCGAAGGTGCTGGCTTTTGCGCTTTTTTCCTTGGTGTTAGGTGCGGTCATTTTTTTAGCACTGTCCACAATTTTTAAAATTGACATCTCGGTCAAGGTTAGTGGACAAATCAACTCCATTTATGGGATTAAAATTGCGCAGGTGAGCAGAGATGGAATTATTGAACAGATCCTCGTTGCCAATGGCGATCTTGTTCGAAAAGAGCAAGTTATTGCAAAACTCAAGATCCAGGGAAGTAGCGAGTTAGAGCTTGAATCAGTTAAAAAGAATATTAAATTTTATCTAGGTCAGATTCAAAGCAAAAAAGTGCCAAATAAAATTGTGGTTCCGTGGCCATCAAAAGTGAGTGATTCGCCTCTGCGTAGTCAATTTGTAGATTGCGAAAAAAAGCTTTCTAATTATTTATATCTCCGTTCGATTGGGCTGCAAAATGTAAAGGCAGAGACCGAGCCCATAAGTCAGCGCTTGGAGTTTCTCGATCAACAATTAACTCGAATCAAAAGCTCAAGATACCGAGATGATCTTCTGATGCAAAAGTACACAATTCAGGACGAGGTTGGTCGTTTAAAAACTCAATTAGCCACCATCGAAAATGGGATGCGTCTCAAACTTCAGGAGGCCGAAATCGAGATTGAGCGTAGTTTAGAAAATACCTTGGCATTTTTGGAGTTATTTTTAGAGGCCCACTTTATCAAGGCGCCGGTCGACGGAAAGGTGCTTCGCTTTCAGCAGTTTATTGGTTCCAACATCAAAGCTGGCGATGCATTTGCAAACCTTGTTGAGGATTCTTCACCCCTCGTTGCTGAGGTGCTGGTGCCATCACGTGATATTTCAAGGGTTAAGGAAAGTGCGAACGTTTGGGTCTCCATTGATGCCTATCCGCGAAATAAATACGGTTATTTTAAAGGCAAAGTAATTAGCATTGAAAAACTCAAATCAAGCGTTGTTTCAGCAAAAGCAAGCACTGACGAAATGGGATATCTGGCCAAGATTTCGATTGATCTCGACGACTATAGACGAAATCCTGCCAGCGCAAAGAAAAAGGTTCAGTTGATTCCCGGAATGAAAGTTGACGTCCAAATTGTGTGGAAAAAAACAAGTCTCATGGGACTGTTTAAAAGCAATTTTGTAAGCGAGGACGATTGAAGTGCACCGCCGTATTCTTCATTGCAATGTTTATTGGATGTGTTGCATCGGCGGCGCTCTCCGACTCCGTTAAAAGAATAGCTGATTGTTCACTTGTTAACTCGAAAAAATTCGAAATTACAGAAGTTCTTGACTCGCGCATTCGACTCCAACAAACGAAAAATCAGTACCGTCCGCGACTGCAGGGATCGGTGAGTTATGGTGAACAAATTTCCGAAGGAATCACTTTTGCCTCAAGCACGTATTCACTGGACGTAGCGATGCCTGTGTACAATGGCACTCTCAATGCTGATATGCAACTGGCCTCTAAGTCGATACATGTTTCGGAAGCTAGATTGATTCAAAAGACCTATCAAATGACGCTATCCGCTTTACAGGAGATCTTAGATTTATATCAAAAAGAACAAGAAATGAAAATATTATCCGAAGAAAAAACAAATTATGAAAAACTTGTGAGCACAACACAGGCTTCGAGTCATGTTGGCCTTTCGGACAAAGTAGACTCGCTTCTTGCACAGCTTGCATACGAAAAGACAGCGTCAAAAATCAAGTTTTTGGAGATCGAAATTGAAAAAACCTTAAAGATATTTGTCCAACGTTACGGTTTTGCAATGACAAAGTTTAGCGAGAGCGAATTTGCAACCGATGAAGACAGCCGAAACGAGCTACTTACGCCTGAATTAAGACTGATGAATTCCGAGCTGTCGCTGGTTACCTCTGAGATTCAAAAGGAAAAGTCCTATCTTCTTCCTCAGGTAGATATTTCTGGCGGCGTTTTCTCACAGCTTGGGGTGCTTCCTTATAATGGTTACCGCATAGGGCTTTCTTTTGATTTTAGTGGACTACTTAGAAGTTCAAAAATAAAGTCATCAGTTGTGTTGAGGAAACAAGCGATTCAGGAACAAAGAGGGAGGATAGCTTCTATTTTGGGGGAGGAGCGTAAGCTCGATAGTATAGCAGTTGATGCTCTTGAAAAACAAATCAATGCTATGGGAGATGCTATCAAGTTAGCCGAAAGAGCCACTCAACTTTCTCGTGAAAAGATCAGGCTGGGGCGCTCGCAATTTACTGAGTTTGCCGCAATACAGGATACAGTTCGCGGGCTTCGTATGGAGTTTTTGAACCTTCAGCAAAAACTGGCTGGAATATTAATTAAACGAGCTACCGAGCGCTATTTTTCGGAGTCTCAGCTTTCGCTTCACAATGCCGCTTGTTCACTTCTTATCGCAAATTAGTCGATTCTAGGTGGGATTAGACTGTAGTACAGCTCAAACGCAAAAATTCCTCATGCTTACTGTTGGTCTCATGCGCGCAGAGAATTTTTTAAACTCGAATCGCACGATCCTTCGGTGATTCCTTTTGGATACGATTGATAAACTTTTTAACATAGAGCAAAGGGCAAAAACGTTTGATTGATTAAGAATTTCAAGAACCACCGAAAGGGAAGAGACGGTCCAAGAGTTAAAGAAGCTGCTGCGTTCAGATTATGCTCGTTCTCGATTAGAGTCACAGAAGCGTGAGGCTATTTTATATATAGAGAAACGATGGGTCGGCTTTAAGATACTCTTCGAAGATTTTCGTATTCCGCAAACTGGTGCTGATAACGCAGCCACTCTTTATACAATTCTCGTATAATGCAAAAAAAAGATATTGATCCAAGAAGCTATTTACAGCTCGTATTAAGTTGGATCGCTGAAGGCGCAGAAGCAAAAAACATACGAACATCTCTCGCGTAGGCCAAACCACGAAAGCGCTCCAATTCCAACCCGTGAATTACTCAGGAGATACCATGAAGCGCGCGTATTTAACGCTTTTAAAATGCCGAGCAACCTCGGCAAGCATTAATCAAAAGGATCCGTGGCCCATACTGCCATTTTTGTCGACTCCGCAGCGTCCATCTTTTCCTTTTTTGCCCGAAGAACCGCATCCGTCTTTGTCTTTACTACCGCCGCCGCTTCTGCCACCGCCACCGCCGCTACGACCGCCACCGCCGCTACGACCGCCACTATCACTGCTTTTTCCGTCGCCTCTACCGCCGCCAATAACTTTTTTTGCCTTCTCTTTTCCCATTTTTTTTAACATCATGTTCTCCTTGGTAAGTTTGACTTATACTTCGGTCAGTATCCCGATAAACTAAAGGAGACTTACCTCATTTTTTTTAAAATAAATCTGCATTCGTTTTCAAGCAAAAAAAACAATCTCAAAAAAATGCATTTTCTTGTCATTTTGTATTGTTTCGGAACGCAAGTTTGTCAGTTTCATTGACATTGCTGGCATGGCGATGTGCAAAAAGCTTCTGGAAGCTGGACAACCTGTGACAGTTTTTAATCGAATGTCGTCTAAAGGTGATCTAACAGGAACTTTGGCTCAGAGATCAAAAACACCCCAAGGCAGGTCGTACAGAATGTGGAGATTTTCCGCCGAAGTTTGCTGGTCCGCTCAAAGCTCAGTGCCCGAAGCGAAACCCAAAGTTTTATTCGTACTCACGAGCCATGACGAAATAAAAACGAGGGGTACTAAAACTGGATTTTGGCTCTCAGATCGTACACATCCTTTTTTTGAATTCACAAATAACGGAGTCGACACTGAAATCGTCTTCATTGGTGTGGGTGATGCAACTGGAGAGCCGAACCAGAACCAGCTGTAACGTAAAAAGATGTCGGAAGTTAAGGCCGCTGCTAAAACTGGCAACACCTTATGATTGAGATGTGCGAAGTCAAAAGACCACTCTTGTAACTGACTCATTTTGAGACATATTAAGAAAAATACATTTGCCTCGGCTTTCAGGGACAAGGATACTGATTCCTTGGAGGATTTATATGAATTTTAAAACTATCAAGAAGATTGTTGCTGTTACTTTGTCTATCATGCTGTCGAATGTTCCCCAGATCTTTGCCGCTGAGCAGGCTCAATCCGAGCAAATGATTTCCACCATGACTTGGGTGGGCGAGCAGAACCGCGAACAAACCCTGGAAAAAGTGCAAGCGTTTTTGAGTCGTAGCGATATTGGCGCGCAGCTTGCACAAACTGGCTATTCTGCGAGTGAAGTGAAAGCTCGCATGGCAAGTTTAAGCGATGCAGAACTTCAGCATCTGTCGGCCGAAATGGACAAAGCCACTTATGGTGGTGATGGCGTTGGTGGAATTTTGATCGTTGTGGTACTTGTGTTGTTGATCATTTATCTTGCAAAGCGTATTCAATAGGTTGAATGATTTTTCGTTTGATTTATTGGCTATTTTTCGCTTCGATTGCACAGGCCGTCACTGCCTGTGCGACAGCTCCCCTACAGGCTAAGACAGTTGTCGAACGCCCCCCCCAAGTTGCTCGCTCCCAAGTTATCGAAGCTGTTCCGTTTATCGAGCAACAAACCGCTCAATGCGGGCCCACCACACTTGCTATGGTGCTGGACTATTACGGTACCCAGAGCCATCTGGATATTTTGCTGGTAAATCTAACGTCGCAAATTTTAACTCAGAGTAAAAATGGCTCTCTGCAATCCAACATGATTGGTGGGGCCCGTCGCCAAGGCATGACGGCCATAACGTTGAAGGGCTTTAGCGATTTGCTGAGAGAAGTCGATGCCGGCCACCCGGTGATTGTTTTTGAAAACTTAGCGCTGTCGTGGTGGCCGCAGTGGCACTATGCGGTGGTATATGGGTATGATTTAGATCAGAAGCTTCTATATTTGCATTCAGGAAAAGACAAAAACCTCACCCAGTCCTTTTCGCGCTTCGAAGCGGACTGGCGCTTGGGCGATTATTGGGGGCTTGTGGTGATTCCCCCTCAGGAGCTTTCGGCGTCGGCGGATGAGCTGGATCATATGAATTCAGCCGCCGTGTTGGAATCTTTAGCGAAGCCTGAGGCCGAAAAAGCTTACTCTGCCATTCTCTCGCGCTGGCCGCAAAGTTTAGGGGCGCATTTGGGTTTGGCAAATATTTATTTTTCTCAAGCGGATTATAAAAAATCAGTGCAAACTTTAAAACGTGCGCGGGCTTTTCATCCCGACTCGCAAACCCTAAACCACAATTACTCGGTGGCGGTGAAAAAGTTAAATGAATAGGTTTTTACAAAGTTTATTTATTGTGATCTCGGGCGAAGCCATTTTTATGCTGCCGTTTTTAATTCCCCGTCTTTATCGACCGCTCATATTAGACGCTTGGTCGCTCACCAACACCGACATCGGTGTGGGCTTTGCAGCCTATGGCGTAACGTCGACACTTTCGTACTTGGTGGGCGGTGCCTTTGCCGACAACTACAATCCGAAGACTTTGATATCGACATCTCTAGGCGCGACAGCGCTGGCGGTGGTTTACTTGGTTTTGTATCCCTCACCCACAAGCTTTATTGCAACCTATGCGTTCTTTGGCATTAGCACTGTGTTGTTGATGTGGGGCGCTTTAATCAAAACCACCCATGTGATTGGTGGCGAAGCCAATCGCTCGGCTGCCTTGGGAATTTTAGATAGCGGCCGTGGCCTGGTGGCGGCCATAGCAAGCTCGGGGCTTTTGATTTTAGTCTCCCTCAACTTTCCCGAGCTCGCCTCCCGCGACGACCAGTTGGCGGCCCTTCGTTGGATTTATTTTTCGGTGGCGGGTTTTGTTTTGCTTTTAGCCGTGGCCACCTGGGTGAGCCTAAACAACCTCAACATGTTACAAAAAAACGAGCGCACGTGGAGTTTTAAGAACGCTTTGGAGAGTATTAAAGACTCCCGAGTTTGGTTGTTGAGTATAATTATTTTAAGTTCCTACTGCGGTTACAAAGGGATTGATAATTATTCCATCTATTTAACCAACATTCACAAAATCAGTGTGGAACGTACCTCGCAACTGATGTCGATTTTGCTATGGCTGAGGCCGTTTTCGGTATTGGGAATTGGCTTTTTATCGGACGTGTTTCATCGACGTGTTGGCCGAGGACGCTTTCATATGCTTACGATATTGCTCTTAGTCGCTGGCATTTCGCAAACCTTGCTGGCATTTTTCGGCTTTTCGGATTTTATTTTAGCGTTTTCGGTGATGGCCACATCGGTGTGTTATGTGTACGGACTGCGAGCGGTTTATTTTTCGGTTTTTGGTGATTTAAAGATTCAAAATTATCTCATTGGAACAACGGTGGGCATTGTGTCGTTTGTGGGATTTTTGCCCGACATCTTTTTAAGCTACGTGAGCGGGCGACTGGTGGATACGTTTCCGGGCGAATTGGGCTTTCGTTATACGTTTTTGTTTACGGCTGCGTGCTTATTTGCCGGAGCCCTTGCGAGTTTGCGTCTCGCTTTTAAAACTGAAAAATTGTCGACATGAACAAATTTTTAACGGTTCTCTCGTGCCTCCTAAGCTTTTTATTTTTATCACTGCGGGCGCATGCTTACGAAGAGGTCTGGGGAACCCTGGCCTTGCGACACCCTATCAACGATGAGCAGCAGGTGATGGGAGAATGGCGCAGGCGTGACTCCGAGAACCTGGTTTTTTCTGGTAAAAGCTCAGATATTTTTCGGCTGTCTTTGAACACCAAATTTAAGGGCTTCAGTTACATGGCAGGCTTGAGTTACGCAGAATTCGAGACCAACCCATCACACGAGTTTCGCTTGCATCAATTTTTATCTATTAAACTGCTCAACGGTAAATATGCGTCTATGGTTACGAGGATCGGTACCGAGCATCGCGATTTTTCGTCGGACGCAAATATTTATCATCGTGTTAGGGCGAAACTGCAGTTTAACACCCTCCTTCAACATCGCTTTGGTCCCAGCATTTATAACGAAGCGTTTTTTGCCTTGAACGGAGGTGATCGTTTTGCCACTGGCTTTAACGAAAACCGAACTGGCTTCGGAGTGCGTTCCACTTTCAGAAAATTCGAAATTTACGCTTTCCACACTTTTGTACACTTGACGTTTCCCGTCGGCGATGCCCATCAGGAGTGGCTGCAGTTTCAGTTGATCTTTGATATATAGAGATGCCAGAGCGCGATGCAAAACATTACGAGGTAATTTCCTGCAGCTTTTTTTCGATTTTTGTGACTTCTTGCTGTTTGGACCACATTTCGTAGTACTCACCTTTTTTATTTAACAGGTCTTCGTGCTTGCCGCGCTCAAGGATTTTTCCGTCGTTTAAAACAATAATCTCGTCGGCGTCCACCACGGTGGAAAGTCGATGGGCGATGATGAGGGTGGTTTTATGAACGGAGATTTCGCGCAGGGACTGTTGGATTTCTTTTTCTTTATGGGTGTCTAAGGCGCTGGTGGCTTCGTCGAAAATCAAAATTGGTGGATTTTTTAAAATCGTACGAGCGATGGCCACCCGTTGTTTTTCGCCGCCCGACAGTTTCAAACCGCGCTCTCCCACTGGGGTTTCGTATTTCTGGCTAAGGGATATAACGAAATCATGGATCTTAGCCATTTTGGAGGCTTGATGCATTTCGGTCTCGGTGGCCGAGGGCTTGCCGTACAGGATGTTGTAGCCGATGGAGTCGTTAAACAGTACGGTGTCCTGCGGGACAACGCCGATGGCTTTGCGCACTGATTTTTGCGTGACCGATTTTAAGCTCTGTCCGTCGATTTTAATGTCGCCACTTTGCAAATCGTAAAAGCGAAATAACAGCCTCGAAATGGTCGACTTACCAGAGCCGCTGGCGCCCACAATGGCCAGGGTTTTACCGGCATCAACTTTAAAGCTGATGCCTTTAAGAATTTGTCGATCCGGGTTGTAACCAAAAAACACGTTTTCGAATTCGATGGCGCCAGCGGTGACATTGATATCGGGGGCGCCCTCTTGATCCGCCACTTCGGAGTGCACGCCGATAAGCTCGAACATTTTATCCATGTCGATAAGACTGTTTTTAATTTCGCGGTAAACGAAGCCCAAGAAATTGAGCGGTAGATACAATTGAATTAAAAACGTATTGATCAAAACAAAGTCACCCACGGTGTAGGTGTTATTGACGATTCCCTGGCCCGTCATCCACATCACCGCTACCAAACCGATGCCTATGATGGTAGATTGGATAATATTTAACAACGACAAACTCATTTGGCTTGTAACAGCAGCGAGCTCGTACTTTGCTAGGGAAATATCGTAGCGGCTGTATTCGTGCTCTTCATTGCCAAAGTATTTAACGGTTTCGAAGTTGAGCAAGCTATCGATAGCTTTGGTGTTGGCGGAGCTTTCGGCGCTGTTCATGTTTTTTCTAAACTTGGTGCGCCACTCGGTAACCGCGATGGTGAGGAAGATGTAAATAAAGATGGTCACAAATATAATGGCGCCGAAGACCAAATTAAAATGATAAATCACCGCACCAGTCACGAGCACAATCTCAAACAGGGTGGGCAGGATGTTAAAGGTCATAAACTGCAGCACAAACTGAATCCCACGAGTTCCCCGCTCGATAACGCGCGATAAGCCGCCTGTGTGGCGCGACAAATGAAACTGCAGCGAAAGCCCGTGCAAATGTTTAAAGGTATTTAAAGCGATGGTTCGCTGGGCATGTTGGCCGACTTTGACAAAAATAAAATCGCGAAGTTCGCCAAACACAGCAACTAGCACACGGGCGAAGCCATAAGACAGTAGCAGTCCTATGGGAAGGGTCATGGCATTGAGGGGTTTTGAAAAAACATCCACCGCATCTTTTAAAAGAAACGGAACATACATGTTTAGGACTTTAGCTAAAATCAAAAAGACAACAGCCGCAATCACTCGCAAACGCAAATCCCAGCGCTTTTCGGGCCACAGATAAAACCCAAGCACTTTGAGAGTTTTTAAATTGTTAGTTTGATCGCTTTCGCTATTGGGATTGAAGGCCTGACGCATCTTCAATATATGCCATTTATTTATACGCTATTCAACTGCTGTGCCGATAATATTTCCATTGAAACTGTAAAAAAACTAAAGGGCGGAGTGTTGCCCTTTAGTTTCCAAATGAAGCTACCTAAAATAGGGAAGCATTACTCTTTTGAAGTAGAGCTCGAACTGCCGTATGCAGATTTACTTTGATCAGTCTTGCTTGCTTCAGAAGTCTTGTTTCCATCTACGCTCTTTTTTTCTCCGTCTTTCGACATCTCTTTGTCTTTAGAGCCTGCGTTGGCATTTTGGTTACCTTGATTGCCTTGGTTTCCTTGATTATTACTCATACCGTTTCCTCCTGGTATACAGCCGTGCATTGTACAGGGCTGTGGGTTTGTTCTCCATGGTGCACGAACCATTTCGCACACTCGTGGTTTTTTTTCTCTTTAATGAGGTAAAAAAGGGACGCTTTTATTAAACTTTGAGTTCCTTCGTTACCTGAGACACACAGTTGTATTCTATGCATTTAACCTGCCAGAAACCCTAAGTCCAATTCGCTATTTCTTTTTATTTGCCTGATCTAAAATTTTTATTTTTTGTTTGAGTTTAAAATAACCATTCCATGGATCGCTGGTTTGTTTTGCCAGTCGGTTCAAAGTTTTTTGCAAATCAAATTCAGCAGCACTTTTGATGGTTTTAAGCTCGGACCACTCAAGCGGCACTGCCACTGACGCGTAGTCCTTTGAACGCAATGAAAAAGGCGCCACAGCAGTGGAACCTGCACCATTGCGTAGATAATCCAAAAATATTTTATTTTTGCGTTTTTTCTTCGACATATTGATCACATATTCGTCTGGAAAATCGATTTCGAGCTGTCGGCACACACTTTTTGAAAAACTTTTAACTTCGTCCCATCCGTAACGTGGAGCAATCGGCACCTGAACGTGCAAACCTTTTCCTCCTGTTGTCTTCACAAAGGATTTTAAATCAAGGCGCTCGAGCAGCTCCTTCAAGCGAAAGGCTGTTTCGATCACTTTTTTCCATGGAACTTTTTCGTCGGGGTCCAGATCGAAAATGATCTGATCCGGATGCTCGGGGGCGCTCACCCGTCCCTGCCAGGCATGCAGCTCTAAAACACCCCACTGGATGAGTTGTAGCAAGCCGGCTTCAGATTTTATGGATGTGACTTTTTGCTCGTGCATGTCGTTTTCTTGGGTTTCACTGAGGATAGAAGAGCTCACATGCTTTTGGTAAAAACAGCCAATCCCTGCCCCCTCTGGACATCGCATGAACGATAAAGGGCGATCGACAATATATTTTAAAAGCCAGGGCGCCACACTTCGGTAGTAGTTGGCCACATCGAGCTTGGTGATTTTATCTTTGGCGTAGATCATTCGCTCGGGGTGTGTGATGTGAAATGCTGATTTTTGTTGGCCGACGACTTTCGTTTTTGCCGCTGCCACTTTGGGAATTTCGAGGATAATGTGCTGGGCTTTTTTGTCCTCGCGCAGCCCTTTAAACGACGCATGGCGAAGGATGTGATCTTGTGTCCAAGTTTTAAATTCTATTTCGGCCACAAGTTTTGGCTCAAGCCAGTGAACGCCGCGCTCGGAGGGATCAGTATTAACAAACGGCGAAACTTTTGCTTTTAATTTTTTAAATTTTTGCAAAAGTTCTTTCACCACTTGCGAATCAAAACCAGTTCCTACACGCCCCACATAACGCAGTTTTTTATCATGTCGCATCTTTTGATTTTCGTAGACACCCATGAGCAATGCACCGAAACCCTCGCGACTTCCTTGGGGGTCGGTAAAACCACCAATCACCAACTCCTGGCGACTGGAGCATTTTATTTTTTGCCAATCGGTGTTGCGCCCTTGGTTGTAGGCGCGATTGCGCTCTTTCGACACAATTCCCTCCAAACCAAGCTGGCACGCTTGTTTAAAAAGGTCTTCCCCTTGGGCTCGGAGGTGGTCGCTAAACACAATTTGCTTGGGTTTTGATTTTTTTAAAAGTTCTTTGAGACCTTGCTTTCGTTTTTCTAAAGCTTCGCCTCGCAAATCCGTTTTGTCGAGATAGAGGAGATCAAACACATAGTATACAAGTAGATGGTCGTCGCCTTTTTTTAAGGCGCTTTGCAGATGAGCAAAGTTTGAATGACCTTTCTCATCCAGAACGACAATTTCTCCGTCCAAAATGGCATTCGTCACCTTTAGCTTTGCAAGCTGTTTGGCAATGGAGGGATAGTGATCCGTCCAATCCAGACCACTGCGGGTGCGCAACTGACAACGATTTTTTTTGATAAAGGCCAACGTTCGGTAGCCATCCAGTTTGATTTCGTGGATCCATTGACTTCCCTTGGGGACGAGTTGCGCCAGGGTGGCCAGTTGCGGTTTGATTTCGCTGGGAAACGGGTCCGCACGGGTTTTTATTTTGACTGGTAGTAAGGATTTTTCTTTCGTTTCGTTTCGTTTAATGAGTAACCATTGATGTTTTTTTTCGGTGGGGCGACCGGTTCGTACCAGGAGCCACTGACCCTTTAACTTTTTTCCTTTGAGTTCAAACTCTAGACGGCCTTTATGAAGCGCGTCTTTCAATCTTTCAGGAGGAACCCAAACGCCGTGGTCCCAAATCTTAACGGTGCCAGCTCCGTACTCCCCTTGTGGAATGCGTCCTTTGAATTTGGCATAGGCAATGGGATGATCTTCCACTTCCACGGCCAGACGTTTTTCCCCGGGTGTGAGTGAAGGGCCTTTGGGCACGGCCCAACTTTTTAAAGTGCCAAAGGCTTCGATTCGAAAATCATAGTGCAAGTGGGAGGCAAGGTGCTCTTGCACCACAAAAATGGGGGCTGACTTTGAAGGCGCTCCGGCCTGGGGCTCGGTGGTTTTTTTAAAGTTACGTTTTTTGCGGTACTCTTTGAGTCCCATTCTTGAACCTCATTAGGAATGCGCCGTACGTTGCGACTTGGAGGTTGCAGTCTTTTTGCGCTGTAAGCTTTTTTGCAGGAGTGGCATCAAATCCAAAACTTTGGTGGAAGAATCTTCGTTACTGTCATCGAAGTCGTCAGAAATTTCGGTGGCCTTGCCAGCTTTGACTTTACTGTTCACCAGCTTCATCACGTCGCTGCGGTAGGTGTTTTCGTACCGGCTGGGCTCCCAATCTGCAGTCATATCTTCGATCAGCTTTTCTGCCATTTCTACTTCTTTTGCGGCAAGTTTGGGCTCGGACATTTCGCTTTGCCAATCACCAAGGTCTTGCAGCTCTTTTACATCTTCGGCAAAATGCAAAAGCTCGAGCAAAATAAATTTTCCTCGTGGCATCAGTGCCACCAAATGCTGTTTGGTGTGCAGAACAATTTTCGCAATGGCCACTTTTTTGCTTTTCTTCAGGGCCTCGCAAAGGAGTGAGTAGGCCTTATCGCCACCTTTGTTCGGCAAAAGGTAATAAGCCTTCTCGAAAAATACCGGGTCGATGTCTTCGAGCTTTACAAAGTTTTCGATATCTATTGTTTGTGTGGCTTTGGGGTTGGCTTTTTTAAAATCAGCGTCGGTCATAATCACATACTGGCCAGATTTGTATTCGAAGGCTTTCACCGTGTGCGAGCGACTGACATCGTCGCCTGAGGTTTTGTTATAATACTTGTAGCCGATGGGAGACAGATTGCTCGGGTCAAGCATGGTAAAATGCAGATCTTTTTTTTCTTTGGCCGATACAACGCGAACATTGATGTTAACCAGTCCAAAACTGATAGCTCCCGTCCACAGCCCTCGTTGGTGTTTCCCTTTTTGCAGAGTTGTACTTTTTTTACGACTTTTCTTTTTTACTTTTTTTGCAGATTCCACGTTCTACCTTTCTCTTTACGATTACGGGAAGTTATTCCTCATAAGAGTCAATTTGCCCCTCTACAACTCAGGCCAGTTCGCCAAAGGAGAGAGCGCTTTACTTGCCACACTTTTTTGCAAGTCCTGAGCCAACGCGTGCGTTTGGAATAGACCTTGCAACAAAAGGGTTATGGCAAACGCGTTTATTGGAACTGCCGGCTGGAATATTCCCACTCATCTGAAAGACCGTTTTTTACGACTCGGTACTCACCTAGAGAAATATTCAGAAAAATTAAATTGTGTAGAAATCAATTCTTCGTTCTATCGAAACCATAGTGCTGCCACGTATTCAAAATGGCGGAGCCTTGCTCCCGAGGGGTTCTTATTTTCTGTAAAACTTTTAAAGTACTTTACGCACGAGCGCCGTCTTGCCGAAAATGGGCAAGTTTTAAAAAGTTGTTTAAACAATATATTTGCTCTCGAAGATAAATTGGGAGCACTTCTCGTGCAGCTTCCACCAAGCCTTGTCTACGAAGAGAAAGTTACCACAGCCTTCTTTAAAAAATTAAGTCAATACTGTAAAGTCCCTGTCGTTTTAGAACCTCGGCATGCCAGCTGGGCGTCGAACGAAATTTGGAATTTGTTAGAGCCAATGAATGTTCATAAGGTGATGGCCGACCCCGAGCCGTGCAAGATGACCCGCGCGCAACAAGCCGCGCTCAAAAATCGTATCCGCTACTATCGACTTCACGGCCGGCCAAAGATGTATAAAAGCAGCTACGAAGCTTCCGACTTAGAACGTTTGAGTCACGTCGTACTAAAACAAGCGCCAACCACTTTCCAAACCTGGGTTATTTTTGACAACTCCGCCCATGGCCATGCCACGCAAAATGCCCTGGATTTAAGAAGGATCACCAATGCCTGAGGGCCCATCGCTCCTTATCGCCGCAGAAGAGTTGTCCACTGCCCTTGGCAAAAGAGTTCGCGCCGTGAGTGGCAATAGCACACAGCCTATAGAGACGTTAAAAACCCAACAGCTGCTCGAAATTGGCACCCACGGTAAACACCTACTTTTATTTTTTAGTAATGCTACTTTGAAAATTCATTTTTTAATGTTTGGTTCTTACCGGGTGAATGAGCCCAAGGGCAATCGAACGCCGCGCTTGGCGCTGGATTTTGCGAAGGTGCAGTTTTACTTTTACGCCTGCTCCCTGCAGTTTTTGGAAGGCGATGCCAACGACCTTTATGATTGGCGCGAAGATGTGCTTTCCCCAGCATGGGACGAAGACCTTGCGCTGCAAAAGATTTCCGCTCTTCCCAACGAAATGATTTGCGACATTTTAATGAACCAGCATATTTTCGCTGGTGTGGGAAATATCATTAAAAACGAAGTGCAGTTTAGAATGCTTCTACCTCCGCAAAAAAATGTCAAAGAGCTCTCGCAAGCTCTGCGCATAAAACTTATACGAATTACGCACGACTACTGCTGGAATTTTTATTACTGGAAGAAGCAGTTTCAACTTAAAAAGCACTGGCAGATTATGCGCAAAAAAGTATGTCCCCGCTGTAACGGGCCGGTCACACGAAAAGTAACCGGTTATTTAAAACGGCTTAGCCATTATTGCAAACGATGTCAAAAATAAGACAGTTGATTGCCATGAAACTATGAAATAAAAAGAAACTATGATGCTTGAGACCTGGCTTGCACAAGGCCCCTACACCCTATCACTCTGCAGCCATTTTTTCGGCTTCTACAGCCATACGGCTATTGTGGAACAACTTTATAATGCAGAATTTAAACCCACGAAGCTTACGGGCACTAGTGCTGGTGCTCTCGTCGCCGGCGTTCTGGCCTCGAGAGTTCCGTTCAAAGAATTTAAAGAATTGCTGTTTTCCAAAACTGAGCACGACTACTGGGACCCAAAACTTGGCCTGGGGCTGTTAGGTGGAAAAAAGTTTCAGTCACTTTTACAATCGCTTCTGGTTGCTGATTTTTCACAGACGGTGATTCCACTCGCAGTGGGTGTGGCCGAACTTCCTTTTTTAAAGATGAAGTTTTTGGCTTCTGGCAACCTGCCCCACGCGGTGCTTGCTTCTTGTGCGGTTCCGTTTTTGTTTCCCCCTGTTAAAGTGGCGGGAACTTGGTACTACGATGGCGGCCTTTTACAAAAAACAGGAATTGATCCTCAAGACAAAAACGAGCGAGTGCTCAACGTTTACCTGAGCTCCAACGTCAGCCACATACAAACCCTGCAACCGCGTAAAAATGTTTGGGGTCCCAACCACAGAGTGCTGTATTTGCCAAGGGCGCCCAAGGTCAATTTTCGCAATCTGTCCTCTGGTGTTGGCGCTTATAACGAAACTCTTAATCGCGCAAAAAATCTTTTACAAAGAGAGTTCCGCGACAATGTAATTACGCTCTAAAAGTTTTTAAATCTACAGCCGGATATTCTTCTTCGTAGCTTTCGCCATTTGTGCCAAAATAACTCACTTTGCGCCCCATAAAATCGGCATCATAACCAATGACACCAGCGCTCCAAGCAGCTTGGAGAAACTCCTGGAATGTCATTTTGCCTTTTTGATCAGCTCTGATCGCTTCAATCAACGCCTCTTCATCAAATTCGGGAACATCGTGGGTTCCTGTGACAAGTGGCGTTCCTTGTTGAACCACAGCTCCGTCATCCATCAAAAACACCGACTGACAGGATGGCAGCGACCAACTATTAATATGCACACCCGCTTCGCGAAGCACTTCGGCCAGGACTGGAAAGCCCCCCACTTTAGGACGGATGGATAGACCTTTTTTTTGGGCGGCAAGCAGATGTTCGGAAAGTTGACTCATAGATTCTCCTCGTGGGTCGGGATGAAAGTACCAAATCTGGATGTCAAATCAAGACTTCTTAACGGCAATTCAGCACATGAGCTTTGACCCTCTTTTCACGCGCGAGTAGCATAGAATCTCATAAACCAGGGAGGCCTTTTGCTAATAACCATTCATACAGATAATCATATTCAAGGTCGCGAGGATGTAGCGCAAACCGTCGAGGAAATGGTGGCTGATGCCATTGGTGATTTTAGCGAATGGATCACGCGCGTAGAAGTTCACTTAAGTGATGTCAACGCGGGTAAGGGCGGAGCAGACGATAAACGCTGTGTTATTGATGCGCATCCTAAGGGCTCAGCACACATCGCCTCTCATCACAATTCTGGCACAGTCAAAGAAGCCATTGAAGGTTCTTTGGAAAAGTTGATGACGATGTTGCAGAAGATTCACGACAAACGAATTGATAAGCAACGACGCCCAGGATCTGTGCCAAGTTCTACTACAATCACAGAGATGGATTCAACGGATTCGGCGGAATAATTTTTGAGGCAGACGTCTTTGCTTGCATAATGAGTTCATAAGACATCAATCGATCCTGCGGCTCGAATGTGTCAGAGGTCATGATGAGTTCATCGGCGCCGGTGGCGGCGATGAGTTTGTCGAGCTTTGTGCGAACCGTTTGCGCACTGCCAGTGACGAGAAGTCCTAGCATTGATTCTACAGCGGCTTTTTCATTATGTGTCCAAATCATATTGATATTGGGAACTGGTGGTTTAAAAAGTCGGCGATCGCCTCGCACCATTCCTAAGAATGCTTGTTGTAAACTTGTGGCTAAAAAGCTGGCGCGCTCATCGGTCTCTGCAGCGATAACTGGAACACCCACCATCACATAGGGTTTTTGCAAGTGGTCCGAGGGTTGGAACTGCGCTCGGTAAATTTCAAAGGCCTGTTCCATCGCGCCCGGTGCGAAGTGCCCAGCAAAGGCGTAGGGCCGCCCGAGTCGTGCCGCTAAGCGCGCGCTGTAAAGACTGGAGCCTAAAATATAAATTGGCATTTTGATTCCCATGCCGGGAATAGCTTTTATTTTTTGACCCGGTTGTGCATCCTGAAAAAAGAACATCAGCTCTTCGATGAGTTCCGTAAAATCTGGTTCCTGTGAAGCGCGGGGGCCGCGAATGGCGCGCATTGTGGCTTGATCCGTTCCCGGTGCTCGCCCCAAGCCGAGATCAATACGATCTGGATACAACGTCGCCAACGTTCCAAAATTTTCAGCCACCACCATGGGTGAGTGATTGGGAAGCATGATTCCACCGGAACCCACGCGTATGCTTTTTGTGTTCTCGGCGATGTGGCCAATAAGCACTGCCGTAGCGGCACTGGTAATGCCTTCGATGTTGTGATGCTCGGCCAACCAAAAGCGCTTGTAACCCAGTTGCTCCACGTGCTGAGCAAGTTTTTTGGAATGAGCGAAAGCATCGGCAATGGTTTTGCCTTCTGCAACTTTTGCTAAATCTAGAACTGAAATTTCGGTGGTCGAAAGATTTTTCATCGCACTAACTCCTCGGCAAAAACCTTTTCGGTGATTTTCCAAAATTTGTCTTGCTTGCGAGCAATCACGAATGATGGCAGACGAAAAAGGCTTTGGTATTTGAGCACGTCCTGGGGCTTTTGAATTTCGATGGCAAGCTCGGGCCGCTTGAGGTGCGAGCGCAAAAAATTGATATTAAATTTTTTGATGGACGATGGATTGCTAAAAAAATGCGCCTCGCTCACGTACTGCGCATCGTAATCGTAGTAGCGAATTTCTAAATAGGAGTTCGAGTTTTTATCTTTGCGTTCTTCAAAGGTGATTCGATCGGGCGTAAGAATATGGGCGTTTTTCGAAAGCTTGGCTTGTTTGAGTTTCGCGTCGGCATCGATGAGCACCGCCTTGCACTTCTCGCAGGCGCGGGCCGTGATGTCGTTTTCGCTTCCACAGCTATGACAGAGTTTAAAACGAAAGCGAAACCCGCACGGAGTGACGTTGTAAGTTTTAGGATCGCGCTTTCCCCCGCGGCACTGTCTGCCAAAGTGTTCGGTGATTTCGCCAAATTCGTCGAGGCGCCCCCAAAAATCATTTTCGTAACCACAACTGGGGCACGGAATGCGCACAGCCACGGTGTCTTTAGCCGGTCGCTTGTCGCTGATCTCAGGCGTGTAAATATCGTGTCCCATACCGGTGTAATCCAGAATGTAGCAGTCTTTTTTTTCGTCGGAGAGGCGCAGTCCTCGGCCGACGATCTGCTGATACAAACTGTTGGATTCTGTGGGTCGTAAGATGGCAATCACATCCACATGGGGCGCATCAAATCCGGTGGTTAACACCGAAACATTGACGAGGTATTTGAATTTTTTGTTTTTAAAATCTTCAACAATTGAGTTTCGCTCTTCCATGTCTGTGTCGCCAATGACAAGTCGCGCGTCAGCCGCCGGAAGATAGGTCATGATCTCTTGTGCGTGGCGGACAGAGCCGCTAAAAATCATGACACCTTTGCGCTCGAAGCGCTCAGTGATATCAATGATGTTGTTGATAATAAATGGAGTGAGTCGTTTTTGGCTTTTTAAAACCTCTTCCACCTCGGCAGCGGTGAACACTCGGTCCTTGTCGGAAAGTTCGGAAAAATCATAACAAGTCACCGGTATGTCCACTTTGACTGGCGTGGTTAAAAATTTATTTTTGATCATGTACGACAGCGGAAGCTCGTACACGCACTGTTTAAAAAAACGTTTCTTATCAGTTTTAATTTCGCCTTCGGCGGAGGTTTCGTAAATCCACCCCAGTCCCAAACGATAAGGAGTGGCTGTGAGACCAAGGATACACAGTTTCGCGTTTCGCTCGTTGAGCTTTTTTATAACATCTTGGTATTGCGTTGAGCCCTCTTCGGCTACGCGGTGGCACTCGTCAATAACAAGAAGAGAGAAATCATTAAAAAAATCATCTGGAGCGCGCGCCACCGATTGCACGCTGCCGAAAATCACTTTTTGCTGCCAGTCTTTTTTTCCGAGACTTGCCGAAAAAATTCCCGCTTCGAGATTATAACTTTTGTACTTTTCGTGATTTTGCTCGACCAGCTCCTTCACGTGAGCCAAAACCAAAACACGGCCATTGGCGATGCGAGCAAGCTCGGCGATGACCAAACTCTTGCCCGCCCCCGTGGGAAGTACAATCATCGCAGGATCGCGTCTTACACGAAAGTATTGAATCGTGTTGTTGACCGCTTGCTGTTGGTAATCGCGAAGTTTATACATTCAGCTATCCTACTTTAAACGCCATTCGTTTTCGGTGATCAGACGAGCTCCCCGTTTTGAAAATAAATAACTCCAGGTCCACTGCACCATCACTGCCACTCGGTTTTTAAAACCAACAAGATACAGAACATGAATAAAGAACCAAGCCATCCACGCTAAAAAGCCCGTCATTTTAAAGCGCCCCGCCTGCACAATGGCGCGATTTTTTCCTATGGTCGCCATTAAACCTTTGTCGTAATATTTAAAATCTTCCACTGTTTGCCCCTTGATGGTGGCGAGAATGTTTTTGGCGGCGTAACGACCGGCTTGCATAGCCGCGGGCGCTAGGCCGGGCACCCACCGGTTGGGACCCCATTGAACGGCTGCAAGATCGCCAGTGACGAACACCTCGGGGAAGCCAGGAATGGAAAGATCGGGGTTGACGATGATCCGCCCGGCAGGATCGCGGGCCACCTGCTCGTCAAATAAAATTGGCGACGCCTGCACTCCCGCTGCCCAAAGAACACACCTTGATTTAATAAACTCTTTTGTGGTTTGCACGCCTTCGATAGTGATGTCCTCGACCCGCGTTGAAACTCGCACGTCGACGCCTAGAGATTGCAAATCTTTGATCGCAGAAAGAGAAAGATCTTCGGAAAACTGCGATAAAATTCGCGGGCCCGCTTCGACCAAAATAATTTTAGTTTGCGACGGGTCAATATTGCGAAAATCATGCAAGAGAACTGTTTTGCTAATGTCGGCGATGGCACCGGCCAGCTCCACTCCCGTGGGTCCGCCACCGACAACAACAAAACTTAAAAGCTCGGATCTCAATACAGGATTGATTTCGTTTTCGGCGCGTTCAAAAATCGAGAGGATGCGCGTTCGGATTTCGATGGCCTGTTCCAGAGTTTTTAAGCCTGGGGCGAACTCTTCCCACTCGGGTTTGCCAAAATAGGAATGGCGAGCTCCGCAAGCGAGGATAAGGTAATCGTATTCGAGATGAATGGGCTTTTTAAATTCCAAAGCGCTGGAATTGGAAATCAGTTTTTGCTTAAGGTGAACTCTTTCCACGTTTTCCATATGGATTTCCACATTGGAATTTTTTGAAAACTCCGCGCGAATGGGAACAGCGATGTCGCTGGGATCGAGACCCGCTGTGGCCACTTGGTACAGCAGCGGTTGAAACAAGTGATGATTGCGCTCGTCGATGAGAATAACCTGAACGTCGCGCTTATTCGCGAGAGCTTTTACGGCATTAAAACCCGCAAAGCCCGCGCCCACCACGGCGACGATTTTTTTTCCTTTGGCTTTTGCTGGGTGAATCAACTTCATCTCAAAATCCTATCCTATTAAAAACGCTTTTCCCATTGAAGAACCAGTCGTCCTTCTTGGCGGTTGTATTGATTGGGGGCCCAACTGGCCGTGAGCATCCAACGGGTCGACACGCGCTTGCGCAGTTCGAAATTTGTCGCCTGCTCCCAATTTGTGCCAACACCAGCGGTCA
>JANPLN010000063.1:0-38998 GCA_031426555.1 Bdellovibrionales bacterium
GGTTGCCCCGTAGTCCACCATCCACATGCGGGCTAACTATAGTCATGGAACGGCAGGGAAGGCAAAAAAAAAGCGGCAAGTAAACTTGCCGCTCAGAAAACGTTAAAGCGTTCCTCAATAAAGAAGGAACCTGTTAAAGGATTCCTCCATTATGGAGGAACCTATGACTTAATGTTTCTGTCATTGGCACCACCTCCTCTCCGGCTTCAGAAAACCCACAATCAGAATAGCGAATGGGGCGGTTTTTGTTAAAACAATTTTTCGTATGACATCCATAAGAAAAATCGATTTAAACTGCACAAAATTAAGACACTTTTGGAAAGGTTTTAAAAGTGCTGGGTTGATACGATGAAGGCGAGGCAGCAGTCATAAGGCGAGCTGAGGAACTCGCCTAATTCATTGAATTAGTGTGCGACCTCAACTTGAACTTCTTTAAGCTGAGTTTCCTCGGTAGCCACTTCGCCGGCTTTAGCTCCTCGAGGCAAAATAACAAACGCGATTGCTGCGGCAATAACGCCATACTTGCCAGCCCTTGAAAATCTAGCGCTTCTTTCGGCTTGACCAGAAATTTGCAGGCCTCTCGCTGAAGTGTCTTGGATCGCAATACTGTTGACTGATTGACCAGAACCCTGCAATCGGGTCATGAGGTTTTTAAGTTGAGTTTTTGATTGAATGTCAAAAGTTTCACTCGCAACCGGCCCCAACGGTTGACGTGATGTCGGGGCACCTGTGCTAGATATTGTAACTCTCGCTTTGGTTAGGTTCATATCATTAATTTTTGCGAAGGCATCGTCTAAGTTCTCCACAGGAACTCGAGTTGTGGCAGCTTGCGCACCCGTAGCCACGCTTGCATCATTCCCGTAACCAACCAATCCGGCAAATCCGCCAACCCATAACGGCGCTGTATTTTCGGCATAAGAGTGGCTTACTAACAGAAGCGTTGTAAAAATATATATTACTTGTTTCATGGTTTTCCCCTTTTTAAATTGTCTCATTCTATTAAAGCAAGCTATGTGCCATTTATAGAAATACTCTGCCATCTAACGTAAGTAGTTTAAAAAGATGGATTGTCATTGTTTTATCAAAATGAAACACACCAAGTGCATTTTAATTGGTCATCTGTATAAGTTTTAAGGACCCTTTTTCACAGGCAACATACGTCTTAGCTGGCCTGCTGTCCCAACTCCAATTCCGCTTACAGGAATCATAGCGAGATTTTTAAATAGACGAGTTCGCGACGCATCAACGGTGTATTGATCTGCTTTTAATGAGCCGTCGTTTAATGGGGCTGCGTATGCTGCTTGCTGTTGAGATTTGTAATCTGTGTAAGAGGAAATTGCAAATGCAGTCCCCATCCCAACTCCTATGACTGCACCAGTAAGTGGCGGAGCTAAAAAACAGACGGCAAGCAAAGGTGCGACAATGAGGGCGCCTTTTAAATCTCGTTTATCCCGGGTCGCTTGAGCTGTTGTTGCCACTGCACAAAATTCGGGTCTATCCATCAATACTTCTTCAACGATGCTTTCGTAATCTAAAAGATTTAAAGTGTCGTTTGTAAATCGCTGTCCTGTAAAGTTTTTTAAATATTCGCCTTGTTGTTTAATGATATTCAATTCCTTTTCCGCATTGCTTTTAATCCGATTTGCAGCAGTAACGACTTCTGTCACGCTAGGGTTGTCGGAACTCAAATAATTTAAAATAGGATACTGAGACAAAATGCCACGATACACGTTAAGGTGTTGATTCCTCACACGCGTAAATTGTCGATTCAACTCCGATTGTAAAATTCGATGGCGATTTTCCAGATCACTCACGTTCATCGGGTTTGCGTAAACTTGTCCCTCCAATGCAGATCTATCGTACGGTTTTAAAAGTGACTGAAATTGTTGCTCTGTAAGATGGTGGATAGATTTAAAATTTTCCTTATACTGATTTAAATAATCTTGTGCACCTTGAGTTTCTGTAGCACTTAACGAGTTCCACGGAATGGTTTTAAACCCATAAGTTTCTAATGATGTATTGGGCGTCATTGAATCGTAGAGTCCGGGGTTGGAATCAGCTAAGGCCAAATGCATTCTTGCAAGTCGTATTTGGTAGGCTAAGGACTCTTGAGGATTACTTGCTGACGTTGGAAACTGAGTTGGATTAATCCAACTTCTTGTCTCTTGGCAATCTTGTGTTCCAGCCTCAGCTTTAGGAATTCTAAAGCACCTAATAATGTTATTTGTTAGGTCTAAATTGCTTTGCGCTCTCGCCTGAATGCGCGTTTGCAATTCTATAAAAAAATCTTTTGTTTGGTTTCCGAAATGATCTTTAGTAGGAACACGTCTCGAAATCCAGCTGGTTCGAGCTTGCCCGGTTAAGTTTATTCTCGGTCCAGAACAGGCATAGTAAGGCGATGGTCGAGAGCTATGAGTTTCAACGTTACTATTATTAGTCGTCTCAGTTGCACTGTCATGATTTTCTTCTGCGTAAAGAAAATGTATAAAAAAAAAGACAATCAACATAATTATGTATCGGCTTTTTATGCGATTTAATAATAGTCTTTATTATTAAGATTTTGAGCGAGTTGGCTAGCCTTTCGTAAGTTTATAGAACAAAACTCGGTTGATCACACCCGCTTAGAATTTCAAATTGTACGTTATCCCTCTCGACGTTAGTCCCACTGATAGCTTGTCCAGCTTCATACAATTCAACGGATCTTTTATTTTAAAGGCACTCCACATATCCGTCGGAAATTGTAGCTATAGCTTTCGATTTGCCGGCTTTAATAATGATGCCATAAGTGTTGCCCCCATCGCAGGAGTCTTCCACCGAACGATAATAGTAAAACGCATCGCCGGTGGCTAGCTGCTCAAATGTTGATGTTACAAAGGCGTTTTTGCAAGAGCTAGAATTAAAAGTTGAGAAGAAGGCTCGATTGGCCCAAAACACATTTTTAGGAATTTTGCTTCGAACTTCTTTTGATGTAGAAAATTCCGGAGAAGAGATAACATCTCCGAAGTCCCCATCCGCAAAGGGGCAAGTATTGCCAAAAGAAATCGCTGAGTTAAAAACAATCATCATTGTAACAAAAAAATATTTCATATTATTTCCCCTAAGTTAAAGTACAAACGATTACAATCCGCCCGAAGGTGGTTGGGCTCCTGTTTATCAATTCGATAAAAAAATGCTAGAGGCTCAACAGAAACCTGATCGTGTTTGTAAACTATTCCGGGTTTGCGTCGCACACCCACGTAAGTTCGTGCTTATTGGCGCAGAGGTGGTAGACGCGCGAGGATGGAATCGCCAGGAACTTATCAACCATTGCAAAATCGGTTTTACCCTTAAATTTTATGCTCCCTACAAAGCGCCGGCACAGGCCTGAGGCAAGCCAGGTTTGCGCCAGTTCATACAAACGCTTGGGTTCGCAGATAATATCGGAGAACACCGTGTCCACAGCACCCACGTCTTGGGGGAGCAGCGAGAAAGCGTCTTTTTTAATCACTTTGATATTGGAACGTTTGAGGAGTTTTTCGTCGAGTGGGGCTTTGTCCACCGACACCACGTCGCAATCCAGATCGCACAGCACCCAGCTCCAACCACCCGGGGAGCTTCCCAAATCCAAAACCCGTGCGCCTGCGACGGGCGGCTTTTCGTAAAGCGTAAACAGCTCCCAGAGCTTCAGGTAGGCGCGGGAAGGGATGGCCTTGTTCTCGTCGAACGTTGCCAGTCCCAGAGGCAGTGCCGAGGAGGTTTGTGCCGACGCCAGCACGAGCTTTTCGTCCCAAAGAGTCCACGCCCCAAAGGTCTTTGTTGGCACCGTTCCCATAAACGCCAATGCTTTTGGTGGACGCTGCAAAAGCTTTTGCTGAATCAGTTCGGAGCGGCGGTGAAGTTGAAACGAATAACTCATCCACAGATTGTTTTTGGCCTTTAACAGAGTCGCCGCATTGTTAATGGACTCAATGGAAATCCATTCTGGGTTTTGCCAGGTGCACTGCGACCAAATGGGTTTTTTGTCGAGAGGCGAGGACAAAAACAATCGCTCTTTATGATCGAGAATGCGCCCGCCAGCTCTTGAGATTTCTGTTTTTAATTCTTCGTCGAAGTCTTCGAAGCAAATGTGGGCCTGAAAGGCAGAATCTGGCGTCATAAGGTGTTGTAATAATTCCTGTTGAGCTAGGCAAGCCGAATAAAAAGATTACAGCTCATTCCCGTAAAAATAGCCTCTCCGCCAGGGCCCATGCTTAAGTGGCTGCAACAACAAGACCAGTCGCAGGGGTTCTGACTGTCTCAAGGGGGAAATTCATGTCTATCTTTACAACGATTTTATCCATTCTGTTCACGCTGTCTGCCAACGCACAAACGCCCACTCCCTCTGCAAAAACAGTGATGTGTCAGTATTCGTTTTTACAAGCCAACGAAAATATTTTTGGCACTCCCGAGTCTTTTATTAATCTGAACTACACACCGTCGCTGCCTACTTACGACAAGTGGGCCGGCGAATGGACGCAAAAAGTTGTCTACGGAAAAAACAAAGACAAAGAATTCACAATAAAAAGCCACGTCACTTTGCAAGCGCGCGGTTCTATTTGGTTCATGGAATCCAAGTACCGTTTGCAGGCCTTCACCACGCTGCTGGATAAAGACGGGCGTATTCTCTCTGTGTTTCGCGATCACACCGATCGAGTTGTTCGCGATTATCAATTGGAAGAAATTAAAAACGACAATCCAACACTTCGTTTAGCAATTCCATTCCCATCGGGAATGGATATCGTTTACAGTAACCCCGAAACCATGGCCACGGCTGTAGAGCAGGGACCAGAGGTGGCATACACAGTCGCAGTGCGCAGAGGGCTTATCGAGCTTGATGCGATCCGCGAAATCGGTGTGCTATGTTACTTAAAATAGCTCTGTGGGCCGTCTGCGCGGCAGCTCAGGCGGAAACTGAATTTATGAAAAGAGACACGTCTGAAATTCAGACGAGCATGAAAGCGGCAAGCGTGCCGGTGGGTGAGTGGGTAACGTCCCTCAATCAAAAAAACTATGATTTACTTTGTTTAGGCGAAACTCACGAAGATTTTTTCCGCGAGTTCTACGGGCCGGTGATACAGGCCTTGCAATTTAACAAACTCGCTATCGAGACCACCAGCGACGAGTGGAGCAATATTCAGCAGGCGTGGAAGTCCACCCAACAGGCAAAACTCCTCAACGCTAACTTCGCTCCTATTCTACAAGGTCTCGAGGGGAAAGTTCCCGCGGTAACGGTGCTTCCTGTGGAAGCAACACAACAGCAAGATCTCCTCGAAACCAAATACACCATCGAAACTGGAAAATCCCATCTTTCCCGGGATGGATTTATTGCGCAAAATATTCAGCAAAACATGGGAGCCGGAGAAAAAACAGTGGCCCTTTACGGGCGCCACCACTGCAGTAAAAACAACACGGGACTGGGTTCCGTGTCGTTTGCCAATTTTTTGGGTCGCAGCAAAAAAGTGCTGAGTGTGATGATTATGAAGCGGCGTTCGACGGAAAAAGTAAACCCTTTGGCAGCATTTTTAGATGCGGGAGTTAAGGGAACAAAACCCGTTTTGGTTGTGGAGAGCGCAAAAATTAAGGACGAAGATCATAATTTCAATTGGGAAATAAAGTCAGTTCTCGATAATTTCGACTACATCGTTGTTTACTAGGGATTGTTAGCGATTTAATGATTGTTCGCAATCTCATAGTCTTCTTCGAACGCCTTTTGAAATAAGCTCTGTCCGATGTAAGACGACTTCACAGTCCAAAACTTTTTATTCACGGTCACGACACCAATGGCGATGTCGCGTTCGCCGTTAGAAGCAAAACCCACAAACCAATCAACTTGTCCTTTTGGATCAATGCCCTTGAGATGACCTGTTTTTCCGCCCAGTTCAAGTTCGCGAAATTTTTTATTGGTTCGTAAACTGGCAAAAGTTCTGCGCGAGGTTCCAGACAGAATTGTTTCTTCCATCAATTCGCGAATTTTATTTGAAGACGCAGGAGTCATGGCATCCTTCAGTGGAAAGGCTTCGCCGGTGTAGAGAACTTTATTTTCCTGATTGGTTACCGACTCCACCATATACGGAGCCATCATTTTACCGTCGTTGATGACGGCCGCGGCAATCATTGCACCTTGAATCGGACTCATGCGATTTTGCTTATTGAATCCAGCGGCGACCTCGGTGAGCTCAAAGTTTTTTTCAGTGGGAATCTGCGCCACGCCCTTATCGACGGGAAAGTCAGCAGGAATGGCTTGATTAAACATAAAACGTTCTGCGTATTGCTGAAGATCCTTGGGGTCGGTGTGATGAAGTCCAATCTTTCCAAAGGGCGTGTTCATTGATTTAGCAAAAGCTTCACGCATGGAGACCGTGCGCGTCCAGCGATTGATGGTGTCGAGCATTACGTTTTTTTTGTACAGTGTCCAATTGCCGCCGTTAAATTGAATTTTGTGTTGCGGACTGAGTCCGCGCTTTTCTACAGCGGCTGTCGCTGTAATGATCTTAAAAATTGAAGCCGCAGGGTAGGTGGCTTTCTTTAATAAATTTTCGTTGGTGTCTTCTTTTTGAAAGCTTGAATAAATGAGAACTTTGCCGGTTTTTGCATCCATCATAAAAATGGCGGCGTAATCGGGTTTGTATCTTTTAAGCAGAGTGTCTGCACTTTTTTGCAACTGCTCATCGAGGGTGTATTTAAGATGCAACCGTGTGCTAGGTTTTTCGTCTGTAGAATAGTCTGTGGAGTAAACAATTTCTTGCGGCAACCACGAAGAGTTTTGCAGGTAGGGCAGTAACACCTTTGCTACGCTGGCACGATCAAAACGACTCTGCTCTAAAAAATGTGGAGGCTTTGGAGTTTGAAAAAGAGCAGACAAGCCCACGCCCGCAAACAGAAAAAGGAGTCCAATCAAGGCGGTGAGCCGGTATTTAAAAAGCACGTTCATCTATTTAGGATAAACCGAAGTGCGGAGCAGACTCAAGGCTAGTTTTCACCTGTCTCAGCGGAGACCTACTGCGGAGCAGCCAATCTACCGTCTCAATTTGATTCGGGCTTCCAGCTCTGATTTCCAAGGTAATCGGCCTTCCCCAATTCAGTCCCAAGGTGTCTGAGAATGCTGTAGGAAGTTGTGATGTGAAAATAGAAATTGGGAATGGCATGCTGAACTAAATAGTTATGACCCTCGAGATAATTATTGGGGTACCAGGGAAAACTCACTTTGCGTTTTTCATAGCCTACAAATTGCTCAGCCTTAAATTGGCCAAGATAATCGATAGTTTTATCAATACGATTTTCGAAGTCCTCAAAAGTGACTTCGTTGTCTTCAAACGAGGGAGCGGCAACGCCGGTGAGTCTCGATGCACAAAATTTTGCCACATCGCAGGCGATTTGCATTTGTCGGCCCAGGGGAAATTGGTCTGCCGCCAAGCGTGATTGAAAAAGCTCTGAGGCCGTCATTTTTTTTTGATCGGCCATCGCCTTTCCTTTGGAGAGAACCTGTTTGAGTGCTTGCAAGCTGAGAATAAACTGGGGAACTGTGATTTCAAAAACGGAAATATTCATTGTTTTTCCTTGGCTGAGAGTACAGCCTCTAGTCATTGCATTAAAAGCCAAGTCTGTCTATATTGACTCTATGCAAGGAGATCCTATGAACGAATCAATACAACAAGCTCTTGAGTGGAGATATGCGGTTAAAAAGTTTGATGCGACAAAAAAAGTTTCTGAGAAAGATTGGAAAACGTTAGAGGCCAGTCTGGTGCTTTCGCCCTCGTCCTATGGACTGCAACCGTGGAAATTTTTAGTGGTGCAAAATCCGCAACTGCGCCAGCAATTAAAAGACGTTTCTTGGGGGCAAACCCAAGTGACAGATTGTTCGCACTACGTGGTTTTGGTTTACAAAGCCAAAATGGACGAAGCCCATATTCAAAAGTATATCGACCGCATGGCTCAGGTGCGAAATATTCCTAAAACCAGTTTGGATGGATATAAAAACGTGATGATCGGCGATGTGGTCAAAGGACCTCGCGCGCAAGTGATTGAGCCATGGGCTCAGCGACAAACATATATCGCCATGGGGTTTTTAATGGAAACCGCCGCTGTGTTGAAAGTGGACACATGTCCCATGGAAGGTTTAGATCCGAAAGCCTATGATAAAATCCTTAAGCTTGAAGGTACAGGTTGGGCCACTGTTGCGGCTGTTGCCGTCGGCTATCGCCACCCGGATGATGTTTTGCAGAATGCGAAAAAAGTGCGTTTCGAAAGCAAGGACCTCGTTCAGTTTTTGTGAGACTTATTTTTTGTCTCTCCCTCTTTTTGAGTTCGGCTCCCGCTTTGGCCATCGAGGACGAGGTGACGGCCGCCTTTGAGGACACCAACGCGCCGGCCGAGGAACTTACAGAGGAGCTCACCGGCGAAACTGCCGGCGAGATTGCCGGTGAAACTACTGACGAGTTAACCGCCGACGAAGCGGCGCTCAAAAACATGGGCGTCGATGAGATCGACGAAGCGATGCGATCTGCAGAAAAAAAGCGGCAAAATTCCTCTTCGGTAAAGCGCCGAGACGCGATCTTCTCAGACGTCAGTGCCTATCTCGAAGAAGAAGAGTATTTGATTGAACAAGAGAAAAAACGGAAAGAGCAAGAGCTCTCCGAACAGTTTTCCCAGAAAATACGAAATTTCCACACGAATCTTTCCGAAAACATCGTCAGCATCGCCGACAGCATTGATTCCTTCTTTATCAATCGGTCTATCACCGATGGTCGAAATCGAACGAACATCCGTTTGACCAACACGACGAATTCCATTGAAGGAAGTGGCGTGAATAATGATTTTGATTTTAAGTTGCGTTTGCGATTGCCTCATCTTAAACGGAAAATTCAGTTGGAATTCGAAGATGATGCTCTAGTCAACGACACAACGGGAGCCAGAGATAATCTCACTCAAACAGGCGGGACTCGTAGTACGCGTCAACAGGGCGGTTCGCGCGGTGGTCTGAGCTTTTATCAAAAGTTACTGGGCATTGAAACGAAGCTCACTTCAGGATTGGAAATTCGAAGCGAAGTGATCGTGTTCGGGCGGTTTCGAATTTCTAAAGATTTTGTACTAACACCCAAACAAAAAATCACCTTTATCCACGATGTGTTCGACGATACGACGGACAACAAAGGTCAAATCGGGATTTTAAATTACGATTACACTTTTAATAAGGTCTTTTTATTGCGTTTTGCTAACGAGGAAACGTATCGTGATATTAATAATACGTTACAGACAATCCACGGCTTATCGCTTTACCAGCAGCTCAGCGATCGCAACTTCCTGTCTTACAATTACCGGGTGGAATCACTGAACCCGGAAGCCAGAACGACTTTTTATTTAAATACGCACGTCGTGAATGTGAGTTTTAGAAGAAGGCTCTACCGTGAGCATTTATATTACGAGACCGGTCCTGGTCTCATTTTTTCAAAAGCACATAATTTCGAAGGTCTATGGGCCTTCGTTTTCAAATTAGAACTTATTTTCGGTAATGTTTAAAAAAAAGAGATTAGGGGCTATAAGCCGCTTCCACGTAGTGGATCTTTGCTTTTCTTGCTTGAACTTCTTTTTTAGTACAGTTTTGGAATCCCAACATCAGCATGAGACTTGAGGACAAAACCAGGCTGCTCATTAACACTCGACGCATCTATCACCTCCAACAACTAGATCTTCGGCGTGTTAGAGGGATAAAGTGAACTGATTCTCAGGATGAGACAAGATTAAAGGCTTTTAAGAAACCTTAATCACCTAGACGAAGGATCGTCTAAAATGTCGACAAAAAAGCCAGACAGAAAACCTATTTGTATTTTTCGATAAGTTTTTTGCCGGCTTGCTCTTCAACTTGTTTGATGCTGAGCTTTCCGCCGTTTTCCTTAACGATATCTTCGTAGGCTTTTTTTCGTTCGCCGTTGATTTTGGCGGCCAGGTCTTTGGCCTTCGGATCCACCGCTTTTAAGTAACCGTCGCTATTTTCGGTGACCATTTTTTTGCTTCGAGCCTCATAGAGCTCCAATGCACCAACACTGAAACTCAATACCAAAAATAAAAAAGTTAATAAATACTTCACTGTTTCCTCCGTGTTAAAAAATGTCTTTCTTTTTGCTCATCACATCATCAAGTTGCTTGTCTACTTTGACCGAAATTTGATGGTCGATTTTTACATTCAAGTTGATCTCAAGTGGTTTGTCTGGAGCCTGCAGGGACACCGTTGGTGAGCAGGCGCAATAAATCCAAAAACCGAGGACAATAAGCAGTGTGTTTTTAATGTTCATTCATTCACCTTTTCAAGCTTTTCTCGAATTCGATTCGGTAAATCGTAGGTTAGCATAATGGATTGCATGGCGGCTAATAAATTTTGTTCCAAATTGACGTTCAGTTTTAAAGGTTTGCCGCTGAGGTAGTTGGGGTTGTGGCCCAGTGCAGCCAGATTCACAGTCATATCGTAGTTGGTGTCCGACGAAATAGTTAGAGACAGATTTTGGTACTGAAAATCATAAAGATAGTTATTGAGAATCTCCATGGGGCCATCACTTAGAGAAATCCCGGCAGCTTGTGTGTTCCCGGTGCGGTACTGAATCCAACCCGGTTTTGGATCGGTGAGTAAACCTTTAAAGACGGGGCGATTCCCCTTATAGGAAACCCCTAAGTGACCATGCAAAAGCCCCTTGGCTTGAACGGTGTCTTTCAGCCCAATCGCAAGAAGAGTTTCCAGGTCCACATTCACAACCTGAGCGAGAAATTTTTCGATGCGCTTTTTTTGCGGGTAAATAATAAAGTTTTCGGCGTAGAGTTCGCCTTTTCCGGCGCGCGCAGAAAACTGACTCACTTCGACGGTGAACATGCTGGGCATCTGGTAGGTGATTTTGAAATCTTCCACGCCAGGCCCGAGATTGATTTTTTTAATTTTTAACCACTGACGTTCCGGTGTTGCAAAAGAGTCCAACGAATTGATCCTGTGGTTAAACGAAATTCCCTCATAGTGGCCAAAGTCGGACTGACTGGTTAAATTTTCGCCAACGAGATGAAGTGTTCCAGACAACTTTTCGTTTTGATAGGTGATATCGCTTCCGAGCTTTAAAGTTCCAGACAGCTCTTTAAGCCATTTTTTTACGTCGGGGATCAGGGACGCAAGTTGGCTGTTAAATTTTATTTTTGTTTTCGTGACATCCGTTTTAATTCGCAAAGCTTCAGAATCTTGCGCGATGTCCAAATCATCGATAAAAAGTTCGCGGGTTTTATCGCGAACCTGTAACATAGCTTTTGCGGAGTCCGTATTTTTTAAAAATGTTCCCAAAAGTTCCACGCCAGCAACTTGGTCGCCCTTTTCCTTAAAACCCAAAGACATGTTAGGAATTTTAAACTCTCCAGAGAGGGAGCCGTCAAAATTGTACAACCCATGGAGTTCAACGGCCGGCAGATTCCAAATATAAGCTTGGTGGGCCTTTACGTAGTGAGCCTCCACAACGCCTTTGGTGTTCCATGCGAGAGGTTGCTCCGCCTTCCATTGCACGCCGGACTCATGCAGTGAGATAGAAAAATTCGAGATCTGCATCTCGTTATAGACGGTGTCTTTCACTTCAAAATTAAGTCGCTCCGACGTCACTTGAATACTTTCGCCTTCGCAAATCACATTGATAAGCCCCTTGGAATTTTTTTGATCATCCCATTCTACTTGAAACTGTTTGGGAGCATTTTTCGCGCGCAGCTGCAGAGCCATCTTTTGCGTTCCAACAACCAGCTCTCGCCACTGAATCTGCAATTCAATCTTTCGAAACTTTCTGCAAAGGGCAAAAGATTCAGCAAAAGCGGCAGGTTCGCTCGTGTCCGACTGGTTCTTCGCCAGTTTCGTGAAAGTATCCTGCAAAGACTCCGCGTCCAAAGTGTCGATGTCCAGTTGGATTTTTTTGAAAAAGTCGCTCGCGCCAACGTCGTACTGAACATTTAAAAGTGGAATTATATTTTTACTATTGAGTCGAAGATCTTTTAGCGAAAACTCGCTCAAAGTGAACGCGGTGATTTCGAACTGTAAATCTTGCTGGTGATTTTTGGCGTATCGTTGGATGGCCCAGGTGGTGATGGGAACGCGAGCCACCATCAAAGAGATAATGAGCAAAATGAAAAACGCCAGAATTTTAATCATCACTTAATGGATGACCGACATAGACTTCCATTTTCCACCGCGAAATCTCCCGAGAAAAATAAAGGCCTGGAGAATAATAAACGCGCTGGCTGCGCCCCAAGCCCAATACACTGAGTGTTCCCAATTTTGCATATACCACGTGGGGAGTACCATTATTGGCCATGGAATGATGAGGGCTATGAGAGTAACGAAGCGTGTATCCCCCGCGCCCTTAAGAGCAAAGGAAAAAATCAAGTTCATACTGTCGAAGCACGTAAACAAAGCCACATACATTAAAATAAAGGGAGTCATGATTTGCACCTGCCCCCAGAGGTCCGCATTTTGATCGTTTTTAAACCAGCTCAAATAGAAACCTGGAAACAGTACAAACGTGGTGGCGATGATGACAATGTAGGTTGCCGAAATCTGTAAGCCAGTCCACGAGGCCTCTTCGGCGAGGAGCGGTTTTTTTTCGCCTAAAAACTGACCCACCTTCACAGAGACAGCTTGTGCGACTCCCATGGTTGGCAAAACGGAAAGCATCATCACAGTGATGGCAATGCTGCTACTAGCGAGAGCGGCATCGCCAAACTGCATGCGTCCGATCAAAATTAAAAAAACCGTAAAAGCTAAACCTTCCAAGGCCCACTGCAAACCGCTGGGAATTCCAAACTTTAAAAATCGTTTCATCAAAACCAAATCTAGCTGCCAGCCCGAGCGAAGATTAAATTGTGTGCTGTTTTGTTTATGAAAGACAAGATAGAGACCGTAAAAGGCGCTGGCAAAATTGGCCAATGTTGTCGCGTAACCTGCCCCCGCCACTCCCCAGGCAGGAAAGCCGAGATTTCCAAATATCAGCAAGTAATCAAAGATCACGTTGGTGACCAGTCCCACGGCGTTGATTCCGATAACGACTTGGGTTCTCCCAAGCCCGGAGAAGAAGGCACTGCAGGCGGCGACGATGGCGGCCGGCAGTGCTGAGTAGCAAATAGAATCAAAATACTCAATCTCGAGCGGTATCAAGCTTGAAGAATGGCCAATCCAGCGAAAGAGTGCCGGCGAAATTGGAATGAGGCCCAAAAAAAGAACTCCACCGATAAGGCTCACATAGAGAGCTTGCCAAACGGCGGGACCAATTTTGTGCTGCTCTTTGGCGCCAAAATACTGGGCCACAAAAGTCATCAAATACGAGGCTGTTTGTTGAAGAAGAGCCATGGGCACCCAGAACACGCCCATGACGGCCATCGCCGCCCCCAAGGCCTCAATGGAGTAGTTGCCCAGGTAAATGCGATCGATGGTTAATTGTAAATTCCAAAAACTATTGGCGACGATCAGAGGCCATGCCATTTTTAGAAGATTTAGCCATTTTTCTTTCACGCGAGCTCCAAGTTTGTTATGTGTTAGTAAGAACATGAAAGTCGTAAAAAGTCATCATCAAGTCTTATCCATTTGGGCCGAGTATCGCCGGCGGCGAGAGCGCGCTCCTCTGCTTATAACGTTGGATCATCACACAGATACCAGTTTGCCGTTTCGCAATTATTTAAAAGAAAAATTTCCCGAAGATAAAAAACTGCAAGATGCGGAACGACAAAAACTTTTAAAACAAATTTCTTACACAGACGTCGATTCTGTATCCATGGCCCAGACTCTTTTGAGTCACGACGAGCATATTCTCACCGCACTCAGCAGTGACATCCTGTCGGCCGCCTTCGTGGTCGCACAAAACGCGATGGACACAGGTTTGCAAATTTACCGGGAGCACAAAGTTTGCTGCTACACGGTGGCAAGATCGGGCACGCAAGCGTCCATAAGCGAATGTGACCGCGTGCTTGAATCGGATTTTTTACATTCGGCTGTGCTGCACTTTAACCGGGTGAGGCAGCAAAACGGCGAAGTTGATTTGCTGTCGCAGGATTATATCTTAGATGTGGATCTCGACTATTTTAATACTTTGCGAGGAGTCACCCCCGAGAATCCAACGTTCTACCAGGAGCTTTTTAAAAATGCCGGTCTTATCACGGTGGCCGCAGAATCAGAACACGTTTTACTTTGTGCGCGGGAAGACGGTTTAAACTCAGACATTCTTCTAGAAAGTTTAAAGAAGCTCCATGCACCTGCCTATTGATGGTTTTTTGCCAAAGATTTCCGAATCTCTTTTGTCCCACAACAATTTAATCATTTCAGCGGCACCAGGGGCCGGAAAAACCACGCGGGTTCCCGTGGAGCTGAGCCGCAACACAGCAAAACAGGTATGGGTGCTCGAACCTCGGCGAATTGCCGCAGTTTCAGCAGCGAGCCGGATTGCCGAAGAGCAGGGTTGGGAGTTGGGGCAAGAGGTCGGTTATCAGGTTCGGTTTGACTCAAAGTTTTCAGCGTCCACCAAAATTCTTTTTTTAACCGAAGCTCTCTTGTTGCGAAAATTAAAAGCGGATGCCGAGCTCACATCCGTGGGTGTGATCGTATTGGACGAATTCCACGAGCGTTCGTTGCATGTGGATTTGGCGCTTGCGTGTTTGAAAGAGCTCCAAGAACTTGCGCGACCCGACATTAAGATTGTGGTGATGTCGGCCACTCTCAATGCTCAACAAATTTCGGATTATCTAAATACGGCTCCCATCGTCGACGTTCCTGGACAGTCGTTTCCACTGCAAGTTGTTTATCATGACAAAGGGCAAATTTTAAGTACGGGGCCTGAGTTTTTACAAAGAATGAAAGAGCTTATTTTGAAAGCTGTGCAAAAAGTTCCACAGGGAGACATCCTCTGCTTTTTGCCGGGACAAGGGGAAATCAAAAAACTTTACTCAGACCTCTCGCAAACACTTCCCAAAACTTATGAGCTTTTTGAATTGCATGGCCAGCTAAGCCTTGCGGACCAGAGGCGAGTTTTAAAACCGAGCCCCGCCCGCAAAGTGATTCTCGCCACCAATGTGGCGGAAAGCTCCATCACTATTGATGGGGTTTCGGTGGTGGTGGACAGTGGCTTAGCACGAATCCAAGAGCAGGATCTGGCAACAGGGTTTGATACTTTGCGCGTCGGTAAAATTTCGAAGGCGTCGGCAACTCAGCGCGCTGGGCGAGCGGCTCGACAGGGACCCGGAACTGTTTTTCGTGCATGGAGCAAATCAGAAGAGAGCACACAGAAAGATTTCGAACTTCCCGAAATCGACCGGGTGGATTTATCGGAATCGATTTTACTATTATCGGGATTAGGAATTAGCAACTTCGATGCGTTTTCTTGGTTTCAAAAGCCCAGTGATAAACGATTGCGTATGAGTTTGGACTTTTTAGTCGTCCTTGGTGCTCTTGATAAAGATCACCTCCTCACGCCCGATGGAAAGCAACTGGGTTCCTTTCCACTGCATCCGCGGTTGGGCAAGCTGCTGCTCGAGGGGCAAAAAAGAAATTGTTTTCCCCTGGCTTGCAAACTCGCCGTGCTTTTAAGCGAGGGCGGGCGCTCCAGCGCTCCTCTGATTTTTGAAGAAAATGATTTATGGGTTGCGGACTTTTCATCAAAGTTCGAAGAGCGTATGTACCACCAGCTGCTAGATATGGGGAAGGCAGCAGCTCAGCAAAAGCACGATGCCGACTTACAGCAAGAGTTGTTGTTTTTGGTTTACAAAGATCGGTTGTGCCGCCGGCGACAGGCCGATTCTCCCGAGGCCAAAATGGCGGGTGGGCGTGGAGTGCTGCTGCACGCGAAATCCTCAGTACGAAAAAGTCTGTATTTTTTAGCCTTGAGTATTAAGGATGGTCACCATGGTGCCAACTCCACTGTCTTCACAGCGTTTGGCCTCGACACTGATTTTGTCGAAGCCCAGTTAAAGTCGGAAAAAGAAGTGGTAAAAACCATCACGTGGGATGCCGACAGCAATCGATTTTGGACGCTTGAAGAATGGCAGTGGCAAGGCTTGTCCCTAGGTTCTACGCAGCGAAAGCCAGCCACCGCGGCGGAGGTGCAGGAACGCCTGGTGGATGTGGTGCTGGCTCGTTGGAGCCAGCTTCTTGAAAAAAACGAAGAGCTCGCCCAATTTCTTCAGAGGCTTACATTTTTGAGTAAATCCCATTCACAAATTCTGCCAATCACCGAGGAGCAAATAAGAAATTCTTTAGAGCAAGCATGTTACGGAGAAACCGCGGTGGAAAAAATTTACGCAAAAGACCTAGTTTATTATTTCAAAAATAATATGGATGCGGAATGGGTCGACACTTTAGAAAAAGAGTGTCCGTCGCATTGGATTGTGCCCACGGGGAATCGCTTGCGCGTTAAATATTCTCTGGAACAAGGGCCCTCTGTTGAAGTGCGCTTGCAGGAATTGTTTGGACTGCAACAGGTGCCGATTTTTTGTGGCCAAGCATTGACTCTTTTTTTATTGGCACCCAACTACCGTCCGGTGCAGGTGACTCGAGATCTCGCCAGTTTTTGGAAAAATGGCTATCCCGAGGTGCGCAAAGAAATGCGGTCCCGCTATCCCAAACACTCCTGGCCCGACGACCCTCTCACGGCGCCTCCGCAGGCCAAGGGTCGCCCACGACGATAACTTTTGCTTTAATTATCTCGGAGAAGGTCATCCTTTAAGCCATTGATTCCTTTGTCGGTGGCGAGATCCCCATAAAGATACGGCTGGAGGTTTTGCCCACCATCGCGCAAATCCCAAGCAGCAGCCACCAGCCACTTCCAAGCACCGTAGTGGTGAAGCGCATTGTCGCCATCTTTACCACCGGCAAACGAACTTTTGGTTAAAATCCAAAAGTGATCCGCTTTGATGGCAGGAGTGTTATAGCTTTTCAGTGTGATGAGTTGCCTGAACTGACTTTGAGCCTGTAAAAAAATATTTTCCGAAATGCTTTTCTCCACAATGCTATCTGCATCCGAAAAAATGACCGTTGTGGCGGTGTGAGGCGCGTACTTCTTTAAAAGCTTGGTGTCCGAACCTGCGGGTGCAAAAAACACATTGGCGCCAAGGTGATAGCTTGTGCTTGAGGCATCCCAAAGACCAGCGGCTAGGCTTGCAACGTAAGCGCCCTTGGAGTGTCCCGAAAAAACGACAGCGGTTGCATCAGCATTTGCAATTGCTTTGAGAGCGCAGTCGACCTGTCTTACATAATCACTGCCCATCCGGTTCCAGTCTTGATCAAAAAAACCGGTGTCGTAAGTTGGAAACAAAACAACGACGCCTTTTTTTGCCAGATGCTCAAGAGTCAACCGATAGTGTTCTACATCAAGAGCCTGACCATGGCCAAAGACCACCACCGGGAATTTTTCTGGGCCCGACGATGCCGGCTGAAAAATATCAACCTTGCGTTGCAAACATGTCACTTTGGATTGAGCAACGCCGTAATCGTAGAGCTTGCTTCCAGGATGTAACGGATCAGTGGGCGTTGGTAACGACTGCGCTATGGAAAACAAAGTAACTAATTGGATAAGCTCCATCAGCATTATAACTCCTAAAGTGGGGGGTATGTGCAACCAGTTTGAACCGTGTAAAGCAATTGCGAGGTATCCACTTGCAGAGCTGCTTGTGCAAGTGCCGCATCAATCAAGTCTTGTTCCAAGAAAGGTGTTTTCGACAGTATGTAAAGTGCTTTTTTGCTTGGCTCAGAAACAACGGCGTATCTATAGGTGCTGTCGAGAGCGATAATCCAGTATTGACCTTTAAAGGGAAAACCAAAATCAACTTCGAACTTGGCATTAGAAACTGGGTCCAAACTGGTTGCAAACCCAGAAACGGTGTCGAGGGTTCCGTCGACACTGCCTTTGTTGCAGGAGTTAAACACGCCCACGCGTCCATCAGGCTGCGCGCTTAGGGTTTGCTGCGAGCAGTAGCAATCGCCTTCAAAAACCAAGGGGTTCCGGGCAATTTGATACCAGCGGCCGGCGTATTGAGAAAGATCCACCGAGGGTACAGTTTGTAAATCAGCCTGAACTTGCAGGCCCGCTAAAAAAATCAGACTCACTAAAAACGATTTCATAAATTCTCCTTTAGTCATTTGCATTACTTTTTAAATTTCTTAAATAAAGGCGCGTACAGAGGCCAATAGTACGTAGCGCTGATTAGGTGCAACACGAGAATCGTAAGTGGCATGATCAGATTGCTAAGTCCCGGAGTCATAAACAGATGCACCAAAACAATATTCAAGGTGATGGGCGCCAAAATGATCAGCGCTAGAGCTGGAGCGATCCCTAACAAAAGCAACAGGCCACCCATAATTTCGGTGAGTTTTAAGAACGGGAAAAAATATTTCGCCACCATCAGACCGCCCATAAAAGTGAGCATATCTGGAGGGAGGTCGGGAGGCGGAGGAATCAGGTTAAAAAGCCCAGCCCCTCCAAAGACAAAAAACAAAAGGCCTAAAAGGTAGCGGGTGATGATGGGTATTTTTTCTTTCATTTGTTATCCTTTTTTCCATCGCTAGCGGTGGAACGCTGTTTGCCAAATGTACACCAGTCTACTTTTTGTTTGGTTTCGCCATGATATTCGTAGGCCAATCCATTTTTAAGGAGAACGTTTTGTAACGATTGGCCGTCCACCACAACATTGCCCAAAATGCGAAAGTACTTATCACGGGCCACGTTTTCGATATGAATGACCTTTGCATTTTTTAAAAGATTTTCTATCAGGCGCTTGGCAGTTCGCGCCGCATCTTTTTCGCAGGGAAGTTTGCCCTTGATCTCTGGGGTATCCAAACCTAAAACGCGCACGGAAATATTGTGACCGAGGAGAGGATGCACATTGGGAATCTGAAAGGTGATGGTGTCGCCGTCGTAGTTTTTAAGATACTTCACACAGCGAAAGGTTGTGGCGTCGTGGGCACAGTTGTCATTGGCGATACCAACACCACTGACGGTGAGTAAAGTTAAAAAAAAGAAAGCCCAGCGCTGCCACATACATCTATGGTTGCAGAATTTTTTTGATAAGCAACTCTGCCAGCGTCACTGACGCTTGGCATTTACTTGGCCTGAGAATTTACCGCATGTATTTGATCATTCAACGTCAGCAAATCATACAGGTAACCCATCAGGAAAAACCCACCGGTAAAAAACCACAGAACGCCGGTAAGAATTTTACCCAGATAAAAGCGGTGAATCCCGAAAAATCCCAAAAACACCAAAAGGATCCAGGTGACATTGTAATCCTTAGGGCCGCTGGCAGTTCCGTAGCGGCGATCGGCCTGCTTGTCCATACTGGGAATTAAAACCAAATCCACCAGCCAACCAATCCCCAAAAGCCCCAGCGTAAAAAACCAAATACAGCCAGATATGGGTTTCCCATAATAAAACCGATGGGCTCCAGTAAAGCCAAAAATCCAAAGAACATAGCCGATAACAATTGAGTGGGTATTGGTGTTAGACACGAGGGCTCCCTTTTGTGAACTGATATAGCAGTGTCGTCTTCTTAGACACAAGCTATATTAATTACAGCGCCTATTCCATTGGCCATTTTAACAGATATATTACACCGCATGACTTCAAAACTTCTTATCATCGCTGGCCTGTATTTCGCTTGTTTGCCATTCTCAGTGGCCGCTGAAGACTGCTCTCCGTTCGGTGCCCTCGGGGTGAGTCGCCAGTCCAATCACGCGGTGGCAGAGTATTCCACAGAATTTTTAAATTGCAGCGACCAAAAGGGGCAAAAGTTATTTTCTTTGCGACGCTTTCAATTGGGGCGGGACGAATCGCAACTTCTCGTCAACCCACAAACTTTAAAAACTGTAATTCTAAAATCCTCATGTGTTTCATGCTCAGCGATGCGCAATGCCGATTATCAAAACTCAAATTACGGTCAGTGGTTGGACGACTCCATGTCCTCTCCGTATCCTTTGCAAAATGATGGAATTATAAAGGGACCAGCTCGCAGTGCTGCGGTGGCGGTCACGATCGATATGTGCCCTTCGCGCAAGGGAATTTCACAAAAAGTTTACGATCGCTTGCTGCAAATATCTGTGGAGCAGGGACAAGGCTTCCCTGTGGGAGTGGCGATGACCAAAGCGTGGCTCGAGTCGTATCCGCGGTCTTTTGTCTGGTTAAAAACCCAACTTTTACAAAGGCGCTTAGATATTGTTTGGATCAACCACTCGGCCACTCACCCTTACAGAAAAAATCAGTCTCTGGAGAACAACTTTTTACTATCTCCAGGAATCAACTTTAGCAAAGAAGTCCTAGGTACGGAGGCGGCTCTGATTGGCGCGGGAGTTACACCCAGCATATTTTTTCGCTTTCCTGGTTTGGTGTCTTCGCGAGAGCAAATTCTAACGTTGGGTAATTGGGGACTGATTGCATTGGGGAGCAATGCCTGGCTCGCGAAGGGGGAACGGGCGCGGGCAGGCTCAGTCATTCTGATTCATGGCAATCAGAACGAACCAGCGGGGGAAGAGTTGTTCTTAAATTACGTCGAAAACAAAACTGCAGATATCGCGTGGGCATCGATCACTGAGCTGCTCGTTTTGCCGTAGAAGAGGAAATTTACCCCAAGTCGAGTGTAGATTGAGGACACCCTCCATCGGCAGTCAACTTAAAGTTGAAGCGAATCCTATTCTTTATGGCATCTCAATTGCTTCCTATAGTTACAAACTGTAACCATAGGGAGAGATGTTATGGCTAAAAAGAAAGCAATTTCTAAAGCAAAAAAAAGCAAGGTCGCTGCGAAAACTACCAAAAAAACTAAAATGAACGTGGGCGCTAAGAAGAATACCTCAAGTAAAAGCCCGCCGAGAAAACCAAAGAAAAGTGCGGCCACAGAGCGGGAAACACCAGTATTAAAGCCAAAATTAAAGACAGTCGAACCCAGCCAGAGCCTCACTGCCACCGACGAGCATGCTGACCAGGCCCCTCAATCGCACATGGAATTTCAAGATAACAACCAAACGTCTCTCAAGCGTCGTCGCACAAGTGGTCAAGCTTACACGGGTGCTGGCCGCGAGGAGAAGCGGCGTGTGGCCTCCATGGAGGTCATGGCTCATAAAGATGAACGGGAAAGGATTCGTGCTCCCCGTCGTTCACAAAATCAGAATCGTTCGCGATAAATTTTTTACGTAAGTTGCTGTGGTACCTAGCGCTCGGTAGTCGGAATGAGGCATGAGAATAACCTTACATAGCCTCATTTCGTTTTTTTTGACTTCGTTCCTGGTGCGCGCTCTAATACAAGAATGTCGACCATCGAACTGACTAAAAACAACTTCCGCGATGTGTACCAGCAAAACGATCTGCTCGTAATAATTTTTCGGGCGGATTGGTGTGGTCCCTGTAATTCGTTTAAGCCCATTTACGAAAAAGTTGCGGAGTCTGCATCCACTGTTGTGTTTGGCACCGTAGATATCGATGCCGAGCCCGAGATCGCCACCTACTTTAGCATTCGCAGTGTACCCTTCGTGGCTGTGGTGCGCGCCGAAGTGGAACTCTATGCCGAGCCCGGCGCACTTGGAGAAGATCAACTCAAGGATCTAATTGTGCGAGCGCAAAAACTCGACATGGACGAAGTCAAAAAAACAATTCCATCTGAATAACATCAAAGTATTGATTTTTCCATTTACGATAGTGCTTGATGATACCGGATTCTTTAAATCCACAATTTTCATACAGGCGCTTTGCTGCGAGATTGTTTGGATAGACGGTGAGCTCCACTTTTTCAATGCCGATCGTCTTTGCGTGATCCAAGGCTTTTTCCAACAGCTGTTTCCCCAAGCCCTTACCGCGAGCGACTTTTGCTAAACCCATTCCCAGAGTTCCCCGATGAGCAAATCTTGGATTGGTAAAAGGCGAAATATCAACCCAACCAACAACCACTTTGTTTTCAAGGGCATAATATAATGGCCAGTTTTTTTCGATGATGGTTTTTTGAAAGCTAGAAACAACTTCTAACGTCGGTGCCTCCACCATCTCTAAATGGATCTGCTCTTTAGCAACGTCGTCCAACGTTTGATGAAAACTTTGGAAGTATTTTTCTTCCCCATAAATTATATTTATGGACATTAAGTCAGCTCCTTTTGAATGGCTGCTGAAATATGATCACTCACCAGCTTTAACCTAGCTGTGGCCGCTATGGAAACTGGGGATACGATGCTCACTGGAATGTCCAAGCCCGTCCAGTCAGGTAGAAGGCGCACAAGGTTTCCACTCTCGATGTCTCCTCTGCACAAAAAGCGAGGAGCAAACAAAACACCAGCACCTGTAGTGGCAATCTTAAGCAAGCTTGTCATCTGCTGACTTTCGACGCGCGGTTTGACGGAGACACTCAACTTCTTTTTATCATTTTGTAAAACCCATGTGCGACTCATGGAATGGTTGCGCAAGCACAAACAATCGTGCTCTGACAGATCTTTGGGTTCATTAATTTTTTTATGGGCAGCGAGATAGCTGGGTGCTGCAACGGCAATCATGTCAATATGACCGATGGGTCGAACCTTTAACTGGCTTTCTACAAGTTTTCCAAAACGCACGGCTAAATCAAAACCATCTTTCACCAAATCAACAACCTCATTGGTGTAATGAAGTTCGAAACTAATTTTCGGATGAGTTCTGCAAAGCTCTCCGATTACGGGCGCAATCACGTAAGTGCCAATATCCTCGGCGGCGGTGAGTTTGATAGTTCCCGACACAATCGTGTCCTGACCTAAAAGTGATTTTTGCGCGTCCTCCAAAATTTGAATGGGCTCCAGACACGTCTCATAAAAAGCACGACCAGCGGCTGTCAGGGTTTGACTGCGAGTTGTTCTCAATAAAAGTTTGGTGCCGGTGAGGCTCTCGAGGCGAGCCAGACATTTGCTCACCGTAGATTTAGGAATTTTTAACAATTCCGCTGCTTTAGAGAAGCTGCCCTGCTGGACCACTTTGACGAAAATTCGACTTAGCTCAATTTCAATTGTTTCCATACAGAAACAATGTAATTCAAATTAGCCCTCTAATCAACAATCGAAAATACGACGATACTTTTATCAGACACTTTTATCAGATACTTAAAAAGTATATATAACAAGTTAGAACAGAGAGGACATTTTTATGCAAAAAGATCTCGTATTAGTAGTGGGTGCCTCGGGCACAGTGGGTTCTGAAATCGTTCGGCTATTAAAAGGCGATGGGTATCGAGTTCGCGCCACCACAAGTCAGCAACCTAAAACCGAAGAACACGTGCGAGTGAATCTTTTAACGGGCGAAGGAATCAAAGCCGCGTTCGAAGGAGTGGATCGCGCTTTCTTTTTAAGCCCGCCTGGCTACACCGACCAGTATCAATTATTGTCGCCGCTGATTCAGGAGGCAAAACGCCGAGGCCTCAAAAAAGTGGTGCTGATGACGGCCATGGGTGCCAACGCTGTAGACACATCACCGTTTCGTCGTGCGGAAATTGAGCTTGAAAAATCAGGTTTGAGTTTTAACATCATTCGCCCCAACTGGTTTTACCAAAACTTTCATACATTTTGGCTACAGGGAATTCGCGAACAAAAAAAGATATTGTTGCCCGCTGGTCAAGCCAAGGTGGGGTTTATTGATGCGAGAGATATTTCGGCAGTGGCTGCAAAACTTTTAACCACAGACGATAATAGCAATAAAGCCTTCGACCTCACGGGTCCTGAATCTGTGGATCACAATGAAGTTGCAAAGGCTCTTTCAAAAATAACGGGAAAAAAAATTGTCTACGAAGAAATCACACCGGCAACATTGCAAAAGAGTTTATTAAGTGGAGGGTTTCCTCAAGACTACGTGGAGTTCATGCTCGTGATCTTAGGTTTTTTACGTGAAGGTTACAATGCCGCCACCAACGATAACGTGAAAACACTGTTGGGGCGTGATCCCATTGGACTGCAAAAATATGCTAACGATTACAAACAAAATTGGCTTTAACATAATTAAAAAAAAGGAGAATATATATGTTTAAAAAATTAATTTACACAAATAACGACACCGCCGCCCTGGTCGCCCGTCTCACTCTCGGCGTTGTGATGTTTCCCCATGGAGCACAAAAAGTTTTAGGTTGGTTTGGTGGCTATGGTTTTTCCGGAACCATGGGATTTTTTACTGGGCAGATGGGGATACCGGCGGTCTTCGCATTCTTGGCAATCCTTGCCGAATTTGCTGGAGCTCTAGGACTCATCACAGGATTGCTTTCCCGCGTGGCCGCTTTCGGTATTGCCTCCGTGATGATAGTGGCGATCTTTATGGGGCACTTAGATAACGGATTTTTTATGAACTGGTTTGGCAATCAAAAAGGTGAGGGTTACGAGTATCATCTTTTAGCAATCGGTTTGGCTTTGATAGTGATGATTCGCGGTGGAGGAAAATTTTCTGTGGATCAAAAACTTTCGGCTAAATAAGCGAGCACAAGTTTTTGATAGAATGTGTGCTTCCAGGTTTTGGGGTGAGCCAGCGACATGCGTTCAAGCTCGCCCCGGAACTGATCGGGTTTTGCTTTCGAAGCTAGTAACTTTTTAAAAACTTTTAGCGTTGAATCTTTTCTATCGGCCTGCAGTTTTTCAAGGGCCAGGGCGAGACGCTCCTCTTCAGCAGTAAAGTCGCTGCCGAAGGGAAAGCGCTGAAACGCCTGTTGGCATTCATGCATTTGCATTTTTTCCGCAATAAACAGCGGCGTATTGTTTTTAAACTCATCGGGCAGTTGGTAATTTTGATCTAGCTTATTTTGTTTTTTCGCCGTGTTAATAAGCTCGGCTTGAAATTCGGAATCTGTGATCGCTAATAAGGCTTTCACGCACTCTTCATCGCTTTTTCCTTTAAGATCGGCCACTCCATACTCGGTGATGACCATGTCGCGCAAGTGGCGCGGAATTGTAACGTGGCAGGGCTTCCATAAAATATTAGAAGTGCGTTTTCCATTGTGGTCAAAACGGTAGCTTCGCAGCATCAAAATCGACCGGGAGTCCTTTAACTCGCTCGACATCGCCACGAAGTTGTACTGGCCTCCCACACCGCTCACCACGTGGCCATTGGGAAGGGTTTCGCTCATGGCATCGCCCAGCAAACTCATTTGCATCGTCGTATTATAAAATCGGGCTTGAACTCTTTGCCGTCGCAGCAAAGTTTCCTGGGGATCGTACAGATCGTTCACCTTACTCACGCGGGTCATACGCAGTCCTTGGGCCTCGAGTTCGGGCAGGGTGCGCAGCCAGTGATAAAAAGATTTTGAGCCTAAGTAAAAAGAACCGTGGACGTAGGTTTTAGTTCCCGTGATTTCGTCCAGCACATGGCGTTTTAAAATTCCACACTGCCGCAAATGCATAAAGCCATCAGTGAGCATTTCCGTCAGACCATACAAACCTTTGGAAAATATATCCTGTTGAGAGTTTTTCACCGCGCGAAGGTGTTTGCAAATGGCCACGTACCGTGTGTTTTCTTGATGTCGCAGTCGTAGGGACGACACGATGGCATCGGAGAGTGAGCCAATCCCAATCTGCAGTGTTCCCTCGTCGCGCACCAATTGACTGGCATACAAACCAATCAAGTGATCTTCATTGGAGATGGGGATGCGCGGAAGGGCAAACAGCTCGTGGGACGTTTCGGCGGAATCCACGATGGCGGTAAAAAAATCAGCGGGAATTTCGGCCTCGCCCCCTAAAAAAGGCAGATCAGGGTGAATCACTCCCACAAGGCACAGTGGTTTGTTGGCTTGCTGGTAAATATCCACCACATCCAAAGTCATATCTGGATTGCAGCTTAAACTGTAACGAGTGTTCACCCCATCGCCTCTTTTTGCAATGAGCTGTACAATCACATTCACATCGGCGCGCAAAACATTTTCCGCGGCGTGGGTGTAGTTGACACTTTGGTAATTTCGTTGCAGATGACTTGATTTTAAAGCCGAACCCGCTTGCACATAAAATTCATGCACGGCGATGTTGTCGGGTAGGGTGTCGCGAATCGCAGCTTGTGAATATTTGAGGTGTGGATAGTTTTTGCCCAGATGTCTCAGTGCAAAGGGCTCGAAAAAGAATTTGGCAAGTTCCTCTTTAACGGAAGGCAAAGCTAAGGATAGCGCGGTGTAAATGCGCAGTTTGAGGCCTGTGTCTGCGCTCACCCGGTCGTAAAGGTGGTTGAGTAAAACGTTGGGTTTACCAAGACCGAGAGGGGAGGCAAGGCGCACGTCAGAACCCACCGATTTAAAAATAAAATCACAAGCGTCTGTGGAGTTTGAAAAATAAATCGGTGTCTTCATAGCCTTACCAAATTAGCGAGAATACAATCCTGTGATTTTCCCTTCGCTGATCTTAAGGGAGTTGATGTAATAACCCACCATAGCGCCGGGAGCTTCTTGATCCAGCGGAATTTTATCTTTCAGTGCAAACACCGTTACAATGTAATGGTGAGGGGCACTTTTTTGCGGAGGACAAGGGCCACCGTAACCGGGTTTCCCAAAATCAGTGCGGGCTTCGATACTGTCTTTTGGCATTTTTTTAGCATCGCCACTCGCACCTTCGGCCAATTCTGTCACCGTGCTTGGAATGTTCAAGACAGTCCAATGCCACCAGCCACTACCTGTAGGAGCATCTGGATCATAAATGGTCACTGCGTAGTACTTAGTTCCCTCGGGCCCTTTGCTCCACTTCACTTGCGGCGATTTGTTTTCGCCGCTGCAACCAAAACTGTTAAAAACGTATTTGTTTTGAATGGTTTCATTATTTTTAAATGAGGTGCTTGTCACTTTGAGGTCGGCCGCCTGGACGTTGGCTGCAAAAACTAAAGCTATAGTAAAGATGATTGTTCTCATTGAGGCTCCATTGTTGTTCATTAAAAGTGAGTTTTTATCAAAGCGTTTTCATGTCGATCACAAAACGGTACTTCACATCACCTTTAATGGTGCGTTCGTAGGCTTCGTTAATTTTATTTGCACTTATTAATTCGATATCCGAAAAAACTTTCTTTTTGGCGCAGAAGTCCAGCATCTCTTGCGTTTCTTTGATGCCACCAATCAACGAACCGGTGATGCTCTTGCGACCAAAAATAATCGCCATGGCAGAAATTTGGTTTGGCTCTGGAGCTGCGCCCACAAGCACCATGGTGCCACCAATTTTTAGAGCGCCCATGTACGGCGAAAACTCGTGATTTGCAGACACAGTGTTGATGATAAGATCCAACTTTCCTGCAACGGCTTCGAAATTTTTTGGATCCTTCGAAACTACGAAATGCTTGGCACCCAGTTTCTTTGCATCTTCTTGCTTATTTGGAGACGTGCTAAATACCGTGACTTCGCCCCCCATGGCTTTGGCAATTTTCACAGCCATATGGCCCAGGCCACCTAGTCCTACCACTCCGACCTTTGTTCCTTTTTTAACTTTGAAACGTTTGAGTGGAGAGTAGGTAGTGATCCCTGCACATAAAAGCGGTGCCACGCGATCCAGCTGTAAACCTTTTTTAATTTTAAGCGTATATTTATCTTTCACCGTGATGTGCGAAGAATATCCACCAAGAGTCGGAGTTTTACCATCTTGCTCAGTGCTGTTGTAGGTAAACGACGGGAATTTGCGGCAGAACTGTTGTTCGTTGGCTTTGCAACAATCGCACTTTCCACAGGAATCCACAAAGCAACCCACGCCGGCAAGATCGCCCACCTTAAAGCGTTTCACTTTTTTGCCAGTTGCAATCACGCGACCCACGATTTCGTGGCCTGGGACACAGGGATAAGCGGCCGGCCCCCACTCACCGCGAGCCGTATGAATGTCGGAGTGGCAGATGCCGCAGTAATCGATGGCGATCACCACATCGTCAGCTTTTGGTGACCGACGTTCAATTTCGAAGGGTTGAAGGGGGGAGGTGGCAGAGTGATTGGCGTAAGCTTTGGCTTTGATCATGAAGAACCTCATTTGTGGATGTTAAGGCACTATACTTTGTTTGTTTCAACATTACTAGCTTCGATACAGTGATTCAAAATCAAATCTGATTTTGATTCCAGTCACGCACCCACTGCGGAGTTTCCACCGGAGGTGGCGTCATTTGCATCGCCGTGAAAAATTCTTGGGGCGATACCGAGCCACCCGACTTTTTTAAAAATCGAGCACGCACCACCGCATCGGCAATAAAAACCTCTTTACGGAAAAATTTTTGCTCCAGAAGAAATGCTTTTTCATCCCAGCCCACAATTTTTGTTTCAATGGTAAACGCGTCAAACAGCTCCAGGGATTTACGAAAGCGAATGGTTTCGGCCACGACAACCGGGTACCAGTTTTGCGCGGCAATTTTTTTTGTAAGCCCCGCGCGGTTCATTAAATCGACGCGAGCTAAATCCATCAACGACAGGTAAACGCCGTTGTTCATGTGTCTGAGAACATCAAGGTCGGTGGGCAAACAACGAAAAGGAGTGGTACACGGGCCCATGATCGAGACTGGAGAGCGAAAGCGGGCAGCTAAAATGGTCCAAAGTAGACGAAAAAAAAGATTCATCATCTATTCCTAGTAAATGTTAGGTTTGAATTTCCAAATATAATTTTTCACCCAGCGCGGCGACATCAAACTCACCACGCGGGCCGTTCGTTTCACTCGCAAAAAACTTTTCATGGACCACGGGTAATGGCTCAACAAAATTTCGCTATCGAGATGATTAAAGAAGTAATCCAGAACGATGGCCATCAAAACCAAATCATCCATGACACCAATGATCGGGATCCAGTCGGGGATCAGATCCACCGGCGAAACGATCAAAGCGATCATGGTCAAAAGTATTTTCTTGTCAGACTCTGGAATACGCGGGTCGTTGGCCACATTTTTTACAAACTGTAAAAGCTCTTTGAGATACTTCATAGGCCCACAGCATAATAGGTGGGAGCCTATGAGTCTACGGTTGATTAGGTCGAATTTGATTTGTGACAATCAAAATTGACTGATCTCGCAAGATCGAGCTATAAAGGCACCATGTCAAAAAAGAAAAACACCCCCGATTTATTCAATGATCCTGTTGATAACAGCTCACAAAATTTTGCCGACCTGTTCGAAAGTTCCATGGCGAATGTGACCAAAACCTTGCGCGTGGGCGACACGTTTAAAGCCGAAATTTTAAGTATCGGTAAAAGCGAAGCTTTCGTTTCTACCGGGACAACCTTGGACGCGATTTTGTACAACACAGATATTTTAGATGTTAACAAAATCTTAAAATACAAAGTGGGCGATGTGATCGACGTAGTTGTGGTGCGCGCCAACAGCAACGAAATCCGCGTGACCCGCAAAGGCTCAAAATCAGCTCCGGTGGATTTTGACAGTCTGGAAGACGCCTTTGATATGGAATTGCCGGTGGAGGGCAAAGTGACCGAAGCCGTCAACGGTGGCTACCGGGTAAGTGTGCAAGGGCAATCGGCGTTTTGCCCCATCAGTCAGCTCGGTGTTCCCTTTGGACAAGATGCCACTGCTTTTATTGGTAAAAAGTTTGATTTTCTCATCACGCAATTTGATGCTCGCAAAAAAGACATGGTGGTATCGCGCCGCAAATTACTGAACTTGCAAAAAGCCGAAATGGAAGGCGAATGGATCGAAAATAACAAAGTGGGCGAAATCGTCTCGGGCACCGTAACGCGCGTGGAACAGTACGGCGCCTTTGTTGATATTGGCAATGGGGTGGAAGGCCTGGTGCATGTGTCAGAAGTGGGTTTTGTAAGACTCAAACACGCCTCTGAGGGGGCAAGCGTTGGCAACACCGTGCAGGTAAAAATTCTAAAAATCGAAGAAGAAGACAGCCGCCTTAAGATTGCACTTTCGATGAAACAAGCTGGCGGCGTCACCGACCCATGGAATCAAATTCCAATGCAATACCCCGTGGGTGCTGTGCTCGATGGCATCGTCGATAAGAAAGAAGCCTATGGAGTCTTCGTGGTGATCATTCCTGGTATTAACGGGTTGTTGCCGAAATCCAAATGGCGCGACTCAGAGGATGCAAAAACCTACGAGGCTCTAAAAAAAGGCGACGCTGTCAAAGTGCGGGTGGATGAAATTAAGTTTGAAGAGCGAAAAATTTCGTTGGGCTTACCGACAGCTGATGAAGACAGCTCGTGGAAGCAGCACACGGCTCAACAAACCTCGGGACTGATGGGCGGATCTTTTGCTGCAGCGTTTGCGAAAGCCAACGACAAAAAGCAAGAAAAAACCACTCCCAAGCGCTCTTAACTCAATGGACAAGCAAATCCTTCTCGATACTTTATTGGCCGAGCTCAAGGCCAATTTAGAGTCATTGGTGCACGCCGCCTTTGTCGCCAAAGAGGCTGCCACCAGCGAAGAGTCCAAAGCCGAGAACAAGTACGATACGCGCGGCCTCGAGGCCTCGTACTTAGCTGTTGCCCAAGCAAAACGCGCCGAAGATCTTAAAGAGAGTATTTACAAAATTCAAAAACTTTCACTTCGAAGTTTTGCTGCCAACGATGCGGTGGGTGTAACTGCCGTTATAAAAGTAGTGATCAATGAAGCGACGGAAAAAATATTTTTTCTTCTGCCCTCAGCCGGTGGACAAAAAATTGCGCTGGCGGGCGCCACCTATCACGTCATCACTCCGGAATCGCCGGTGGGAAGCGTGCTCGTGGGTAAAAAACTCAACGATGCCTTTCAAGTTAAAATGAATCAAAAAACTTTTGAATATGAGCTTGTAGAACTTTTTTAAGAATGTTGTAATTCGGCAATGCAAGACGCTCTCCTTGTCGCAAAAGATGTTAAAAAATCCTACGGAACTTTTGCAGCCGTTCGCGGTGTTTCCTTCGAAATAAAAAAAGGCGAATGTTTTGGTTTGCTCGGGCCAAATGGTGCTGGCAAATCCACTCTCATCGGCATGATCTACGGCACTCACAAACGCGACTCCGGCACCATGACTGTATTTGGCCTGGATCCTGATCGCCAAGCTCGGGAGATCAAGCGCAAACTCGGTGTGGTGACTCAGCAAAACGCGCTCGACGAGGGTTTAACGGTTCGCGAAAACATGGAGCTCTATGCAAGTTTTGTAGCAGTGCCAAAAACGCAGCGCCGACAGCGCATTCGCGAACTGTTAGAATTCATGAGCATCGAGCAAAAAGAAGACGCCTCCATCCGCACCCTGTCGGGGGGAATGATGCGACGTTTGGTTTTTGTTCGTGCGCTTTTGGCCAACCCCGAACTTTTGATTTTGGTCGAGCCCACCACAGGGTTAGATCCCGCGGTTCGACATTTGATTTGGGGTAAAGTGAATCAACTCAAAGCTGAGGGAAAAACCACGTTGCTAACGACCCATTATATTCACGAGGCGGAGATGCTGTGCGATCGTTTAGTGATTATGAACAAAGGCGAAATGATCAGCGAAGGCACTCCAAAGGCGTTGCGCGAGCGCTATGCACCCGGCTACGTGGCGGTTTTTGAACCCACGGCACCCAGTGCAAAACTTCACGAGATGGCCGCTAAGATGAATTGCAATATAAGCCAAAACACCTCGGGCATTTATATACGAACTCTGCAGTTTGCCGACCTCCTCGAATTTCAAAAACAGGTAAGTGTGAGTGCTTTACAAATGCGTCCTTCAAATTTGGAAGATGTTTTTTTAAAACTGACGGGGAGCGATTTGAACATCAATGATTGAAACACTCCGGCTTAGCTTACAAATTGTAAAACGCAACTGGTGGGTCTACCGCAAAGACTTTATCGCCAATATTTCGCCCACCATTGCCGATCCCGCCTTTGTGATGATTTCATTGGGGGCGGGTTTGGGCTCCTACGTGCAACAGGTTGATGGCATGACTTACGCCGCCTACATCGCACCGGGCTTAGCCATATCCACAGCCATGTTCACCTCGTTTTTCGAAACCAGTTACGGCTTTTACGTGCGGATGACTTACGAAAATATTTACAAGGCAATGCTCACCACGCCGATCAACGCGCGCGAAGTGATCGTTGGCGAGTTTTTATGGGTGAGTGCAAAATGTGCGGTGATGGCCACTTCTGTGACTTTAGTTTTGCTACTGTTCGGTTTGTTTACAAATCCGCTCAACCTCTTGATGATTCCCTTTGTTGGCATTCTGATTGGTCTGCCTTTGGGAGCTATGGGATTGCTCTCCACTGCCTACGTTAAAAACATCAACCAATTTCAAACCGTGTATGCGTTTATCATCTCGCCCCTTTATTTTTTCTCGGGTATTTTCTTTCCCATCACACAAATGCCCGAATATCTCGAGTGGGTGGCTAAAAGTTTACCCCTGTATCACGGAGTTGTTATTTGTCAGGCACTTTACTGGGACAAAGATATTTTAAGCGCCTGGCTAACCAACGGCACGGTGCTTGTAGGTTATAGTCTGGTGTTCGTTCTCATCGCCTCCGCAAAAATCAAAAAGAATCTGCAAAATTAGATTTCCCATTATTCTTCTTAAGCGTCAGTGAGAGCTGGTTTTAAAACCTCACGGCACCATTGTTCAAGAGATGTGGGAGACGAAGTTTGTGGGCTTCGAGGCACTTTATTAAAAACACCATTTTTCATAGAAGAATAAATATCTAACAAACCTTGAGCGGCAGCATCTGTTGCACCAAACTGAAGCAAGGTCGCTTTTAATGTTTCGTCAGCGACTTGCTGATAAACGATTTCTTTTTCAAACACATCACTCATGATTTTTGCGATGTCTCCATAGGACAGATCTTCCGGACCCAAAACGCCAGCGGCACCTGTTCCAGTCCATGTTTTATCAATTAACAGTCGAACTGCGGCATCTGCGATATCTTTGGTTGCAACCCAAGGACATTTTGTATCGGAAGGAACGGTGGTCGAAAATAGACTTTTAAATCGAAGAGACGGAACTGAGTGTAGTAAGTTCTCCATAAATGTTCCGCAGTGCAAAACTCTGACCGCCGCACCGGTATCTTCGAGCATTTTTTCCACAAGATACGAGGCTGATACAGGACCCGCTTTTTTTTCATGACCCAAGCCGGTTCCAGATATGTAAACCACACGCTTCACTTTTTGTTGCTGAACGGCTTGGCATGTAATTTTACCAAACTTCAAGTAGTACTCGTTAACGTCTGAGTATTGCATGCTAGGGGGAACAACAAAAAATAAGTCATCAGCACCTTCGTAAGCTTTTGCAACACTTTTGATATCCTCAAGTGATCCTTGAATGACTTCTATTTTTTCTTTCTCGACATCAGGAATTTTCGAGGGATTGCGAGCAATCACTCGAACTTTTGAATCCGTGGCGACCAGTTTTTTTAAAACTTGGCTGCCAATGTGTCCTGTGGGAGTTGTGATAACAATCATTTTATTTTCCTTTATTAAATTGAGTTGGAGCGCAAGTAATTCAGCCCACCTTTAATGGCGGCGATCTGAGCTTCGATGCAAATGGTGTCAGTGACTTTTGGGCTATCGGGATAAACTTCGGTGGTGGTTTTGTATTGGGCGTCCGAAAATCCTGCGCACAGAAAGAGTTTTTTCACGTCGTAGTTAATAACCCCAGCTTGTTCAATTTCAACGCCGATGATTTTTTTCTGTTCGTCGTGGGGCGCGATATGGGTCACCGTTTTGACTTTATCAATGATAGCTTTTTGAAATCCTGGTTGTGGATTTTCCGAATCACCAACCAAATAAAACCCATCGGGAATTTCCCAAAGCTCCTGCTGGATGCCGTCTCGTTGCTCAAGGGCTGGGCGAAACACGGAGTTATCGGTGTCGGTGGTTTCGTGCAGATCAAAGTGCGCCACAGGTTTTATGTTTAAAGCGGCCATGGCCTTCAAAAAAAGTTTGCACTCCTCGGCAGGACTGTCGGCAACAAACGACCGATTGGGATCAATGGCCTGTGCATTCCAGCGGTTGACGGTCTCATAGGCCCAGGGGCTTATGCACGGCGCACACACAAAGTTAAACACATCTAGATAGGCGCCCGCCGCTTTTTCAAAAAAGCCCAAGGCACCCTGCACGCCACTGGTCTCATAGCCGTGCACGCCGCCCGTGATAACGATAGTCTTTTTGTGCGCCTCAAAATTTTTCGACTGCAGCAAAAATAGCGGGTAGCGCTCAGGATTTTGCGACAGCGCCCCATAGGAGGTGATGTCGAATTTGCCGCTAAAGTTTTTGATTTTAACTACTACGTCATCGCGGTAGGAGCGCTTTACAGTTTGTTGTTGCAGCCATTGCTCTTTTTCAAGTTGTCCCCAAGCCATATAATCTCCTAATAGGTTCATTTACTCAGGAGAAATATGGAGGGTCAACTGACATTCATGTAAAGTTTTTAGACTGCGGGTTCCTCACTGGAGAATCCGCGCAAATTAGGGCTATAGTACGTTTAGACTTCAACGGGGATCAGATCGGGGTTAATGTGAACAAGAATCGTCTTTTATTTGCAGTTCTATTATATATTCTTTCGCCAGCTTTCAGCTTTGCCCAAAGTATAAACTTGGCGGCAGTCAAACCGGCCCAACCGACCATGGATTTGATGCCTTACATCGAATTCGCGTTGGAGTGGACTGGCTACTCCTATAACGGTGAACCTTTACCAAAAGTAAAGATCGAAAAACACGCGCTTGTACAAGTTTTTGCCTACGGCGATTTGGAATACGCGCAGGCTGAGTACCGGGGAATCACTCTACCCAACGTAAATGCTGTTTATATGGTGGATAGCAAAACGATCTTAATTTCGGACCGAATCGATCTTAACAATCCAATAAATCAACCCACATTAGTTCACGAAATTGTACACTATCTGCAAGATATTAATGGCTACACTCAGTCGCTTGGTGAGTTTTTGGTGTGCACCGAAAGCGAAGCCTACGATGTACAGATGCTGTGGCAAAAAATCAAAAAAATCGATGAAGAATCCATCCCTCTCGTTTACCAGCAGTCTCTCCTTTCTGCCACACGCTGCATGGGCAGCAAGTACAGCGCGTTTTAAAACATCGATTCATCTTTTTAAGCTTTCTCCACAGGCTTTTTAGTTGAGAGTCCGGCAATATCACAGTAAAACGGACCATGATGCGAAAGTGCGGAGAATCAGCTGTTTTACGAATCTTAAGCGTCCTGTTTTTAACGTCCTGCGCGCACCATACTCAAAAGATTTGCGACAACATCGTGATGCGTGAGGGAAGCCTTTCGCTGAGTAGTAACGAAAAAGTTCTGGTGTGCGGGTCTGACAAGGGCCGCGCGGGCTGGAACGAAATTCCCATTCCACAAGCGCAACATCAACTCTCTGTTTATCTCAGTAACGAAGGTTACCTTTCTCCGCGCTTTGAGCGCGAGCAAAATCAGCTGCTCGTTTGGTCGGGCCCTCGCTCGGAGATTTCGGCCCTCGAAGTCACTGGTGCTGACGGTCTGCTAGATGCCAATAAAAAACGAAAAATTGTGGGCGAGCCGTTGGTTCCTGCACGCCTCGACGAAGTTCAACAGTGGGCCGAAACCGAGCTTCGCAATGGTGGCTACGCCTGTCCACAGGTTGCTGTGCAGGGGCAAGCTTGGGACAACAAACTCATTGCGAAAATTGAAAAGGGCCCACAGCAAACCGTGGGTGGGATTACGCGCTTGGGTCTTGATGGAATCGATCAGTCCTATCTTTCCCGCTACGAAGCCTTTGAGAGTGGTGATGTGTATGATGTGAGCGAAACGCAACTCACGGTTTCGCGCATGCTCGCCGATGGTTTTATTCAAAGTGCAAATTTTGTCGCCGCCTGCCGTGGAGACAAAGCCGATCTCACCTTGCGTGCAAGCATTGGCCCTCCAAAAGTTTTTCGTTTCGAGGTGGGCGCCTCCACCGAGGAATTCCCTTTTGCCAGCGTCACATTTCGCAATGCACGAGTTGACGATCGTGCGTCGTCGTTCACCGCCACACTTTACACATCGCCGCGCACGCAAAGCATCACCGGGAGTTCGCAACTGTATTGGTTGCCGTGGACAAAAAGAGCCTTCTTTGGCCCGCGCGCACGTCTCGCGCGGGTGTCAGAAAAAACTTTTGAATATTTAGAAGCCAAAGCCGGTGCCGACATCGGTCGGTTTTGGGATATGTGGGATGTGCGCTTTATCGGCCGCGTTGGTCCCACCATCAACTACACCGAAACCAAAGTGGGGATTGGACCCGAAAATATTTCGTACTTATCCTGGGAAGGGTCCCTCGAGGCTATGAATCACACCTACGAAAGCAATTTACGTAATCAGTACGAAGGCTGGGCAGGAAGTTTTCGCTATCGTGGGCAGAAAAAAGGTTTGGGGTCGGAAATCGATGTCAATCGCTACGATGCCACCTACAAAACCTTGTGGAATATCGCCAGCTATTTTCCTCCGCTTTTGGTGCTTGGCTTTCGTTTGGAGCTCAATGCGGTGGATGCCGATCAGGCGTTTCCAGGGCAAAACAACCGAGAGCTTGTGCCCATTGACTACCGCGTGTTCTACGGCGGCGCCGAAAATCTGCGCGGTTTTTCGCGAAAAAGTATTACCAATGGCAATGTGGGTTTTTTAACTGCTGCCTATGCAGGGTTTGAGCTGCGCTTGATCGAACAAGCGCCTTACAATATTCAACCGTTGCTGCTCTTGGATCTGGCGCGCTTGGGCAATGAGCGAATGGTTCTCGACGACCCTCTGTTTACTTCCTTGGGAGCTGGTGTTCGCTGGGCTTCGCCCTTTGGAACACTTCGTGGCTCGGCCGCTCGCGGAAAAATCTATCAAGAAAACCTGAGTGCGGCTGGCTACGCCCAAGAGTGGGTTTATTTTGTTAGCTTTGGGCAGGAGTTTTAATGGTGAAGGTTTTAAAAACTCTTGCGTTGGTTTTAGCCTCTCTTATTTTAATCATCTTTCTTTTTACCGTGGGCTCTACTTACTGGATTTTAAACTACCCGCAATCGGCGTGGAATTTTGCCAGTCGCTATCTTTTACCTGATGATTTAAAAATCACCTGGGACACCATGGACTTTGAGTGGCAAAAAAAATCCTGGACCGAATGGGATTTTGAATGGTCCACAAAGAATCTTGTGGTGTTAAAAACCGAGCCGCAGGTGGATTTAGGCGTCGTTAAGGCCGAGGCCAAATTCGGTCTTAACTTTTGGAGTGACAAACCCACCTTCCAATTTGACCGATTTGTTTTACAAACTCGAGAAAAATCTTTTTATCAGGTTGCTGCTGCAAAAAAATCTTCGCCCGAACAAAGTATTTATCAAACCGCAAACGATACTTTGGGTTATTTGTCCCAGTCTAACCAGTTTTTGATTTTTAATTCCGTGGATTTGCAAATTGCCAATTTTCAGGTGCGATTGCCCAGTGAACAAATTTGGACCATTACCGGGACTGTTTTAAAAAAACCCTCTGTTGCTAACAACCAGGCCATGCAGATTTATCTTTCGGTGGCTTCGAAAGATCTCACTGCCGAGGCAAAAGGGGAGCTCAATGGAAATATGCTGGGGAGTGATCAGTCGTTTCTAGCAATGGAAGTCAGTATCAAGGCCCCTGCGTGGTCGTTTCAGGGCGCTTTGCTGGGAGTGTTTCAAGACAAAATTCTCAAAGTGCAGAGCCAACCCAAGATCGAGCTGGGTGATTCCAAAAAACCTTTGATCATCAACCCGCAACTGCAACTGACAGTTTCCGAAAAAGCCTTGGAATTAAAATCGCAAGTGGCCGTCACCGGCTTGCCTGGCCCCATCGTGAACTTACAAAAAATCGTCGCTTCGCTGCAGGTGCCCTTAGTGAATGATACGATGTGGGGAGAAGAACCAGCCATAGTGCAAATGGACATTCCCGTGGATTTATTTTTGATCGATAAAAACATGCGTGCTCCTCTCGAGACGGCCTGCCGCTGCAAACTCCCCGAAGAATTCCACGCCACCATCCATGGAAGAGCCTGGCTTAAAAAATATTTTTCCGAAAGTAAAAGTCGTGAAAAAATCGTCGAAGCAAAATTAAAATTCAGAAGTGTCGATAACAAATTGTTTTCTGCCGATTTAGCGGCTGACGTCGATGCCTTTCGCGAAAACAACAACTGGCAGTTTGATCCGCGCTTAGACGGCGACATCACGATCCACAGCTTTCAGGGACTACGTCGCTACCTCGACGCCAAGGGTGTTATCGTTCCTGCGCCTTTGGATATTTTGGAAGGCACCATTCGCCTCACCGCTAAAAGCCCGGTGGCGCAAAAAGAAAATCATTTACACACAGCGATTCAGGTGGCCGTCAATTTAAAATCACCCACCCAAGTAGTAGGTGCAGATGCGACCATCAATTTACAACTCGCAAATACATTTAAATCTTTAGATATTGATTTGGACGTGATGATTCGCACCCTTCAACTCGATCTGCCACCGCTTGATCCGGTGTTGGGAATACCAGCGCTCTCCGCGGACAGTCGCATCCTGCGCGTGGCCCCTGTGACCGTAAAGCCCACGTTTCAAGTGCGTGTGGTTTCGCGACTGCGCACCGAAAAAGCGGGGGCTGTTCAACTCTCGTCCAAGTTTGCAAAGCCGAATATCCCAATCTCGCTTCTCGTGAATTCCGCGGGAACGGAGTCCACTGGTTTTGTGCGCTTTGAACCTTTTACGGTCAACTATCTACGGCGCAAAATTTTTGTCGAAAAAATAAATATCTCTCTTGCTAAAAACGAGGAGGAAGATTTACCCATGGACGGTCGCTTTCGAATCGAACAAGGAGGCTATAAGATTTTTATTGGCCTGTCTGGCACTGTGCAGTCGCCCATAGTTCTATTTACCAGCGAGCCTACACTGAGCAAAAACGATATCATCTCCGTTCTTATTTACGGTCGCGTCGCAAGCCAGCTTGTGGCCAACGAGGCCGAAACCGCCGGAAACGTGAACGCGGCCGTGACCGATCGAGCCGTGGGTTTGTTCGGTTTATGGGCGTTTGCTTCGACGCCCATTCAAAGTTTTTCATACAATTCCACAACAAAGGTATATACTGCCACCGTCGATTTAGGAAACGGGGTGACCGCTGGTGTTGGCAC
>JANPLN010000064.1:0-90823 GCA_031426555.1 Bdellovibrionales bacterium
CCAAGACACGCCAATTGGCGTGTCTTGGTGTTTAATTGAGTGTTTTATGGAGGTTTTTATGTGGCGTTTTTTGTCTCTACTCGTACTACTTGTGACAACTCAGTCTTTCGCAGGGATACCCGGACTCAAAGGACATTACACTAAAGCCCTTGTTTTTTCTCAGATCAATGCCATTCAAAATCATCCGTTAAGTAAATCAGCCAGCTGCCAAAAACAGTTAACAGATATGACAAAAGACAACGAACTCACAATCCTGGTGGCTTTTGGATATATGGACTTTTCTGCGGGACAAGACGTCGTTGATTCTGGATCGTCACTTTATAGTTTAGGAAGTGTCTTAGATCCCGATGCCCTAGAAGCATTTTCAGCTGCGCTCACGCGCTCTTGCTCCACGGCTGGATTTAGTTCCAAAAACCAAGCGTTTGCTTGTGGCTTTAGAAAATCTGGAAAAAGTTTTTCCAAAAACATCACAAACCAATTTACTGGCAAAAAAACTCGAGTTTTCGTTAGACTCGTAAATTCCGCATACTCCTCGAACGATAGTCAAAACAAAACAAAGTACGCCCCTCAGCAAAAGCAAAAATCGCAAACTGCGCAAAATGAGTTTCTTTCTGCATTACAAAACTATGATGCCGTTCTTTATCTTGGGCACGCACGCAGTGGAGGCGGACCCGATTTTTTTCCACCGCGATTGTTAAACAACGGACATGTAGATTACGGATACTATAAGAAAAACAAGCCGGGACTTAAAGCGATGCTCGGAGCCCTTAACGGCGCGCGCGGAGCTGACCTTATCGGTTTGCTCGCGTGCAAAAGTACCGGACTTTTTGCCTCGTCAGTCAAAAAGTACTCGTCTCACTCTGCTTTGATCACAGCAGACAGTCTTTTCGATTTTGACGACCTGGTTCCCACTGGATTTACTGTAATAGAAGCTCTTGTGAGCCAGCGTTGCAATGAAAATTTTTCCAATGTGGTTCAAAGTCACTTATCTGGTGACCAACTCAGCTTATTTTTCTAAACAAAAGATGCCATTATTCAATTGACGGGGGTTAGTTTGGATATTGAATCTGTACCTGAAAGCGCACATTCTGATCTTCTCAGTTCACTGCAAGGGGTATTAAGACAATATCTCGACGAAAAACCATCTCGCAGTCTTAACGGTCTTAGCAAAAAATGCGCTGTGAGTGAACCCACCCTTCGTCGAATTTATAAAGGTCAAATTAAAACACTCCCAACTGCAACAACAATCCTCGATATTTTAACCACTCTCGGCGGCGAGAAAAATACAGCTCTTATCGCTAAAAAATATTCCGGCGCAATTGCGGAATATTTAGACTCAATTATTCCGCAGGCCCAGGAGTTTGGTACGGAGTATGATTCAGAGCTCAACAACGAACTTAAAGAGCCTGTAAAGTATATCGTCTACAAACTATCTGCGAACTCAAGTGGGTTACGAATGAGTAAACTCAACGAACTCTTTGGTCGCCATGGGTTGAGTCAGGCCGAAATTCTGATTCAAAAGGGATACCTGCAAAACGACAACGATGTGCTTTTTACGAAAGTAAAAGATTTCACCATCAATCAAGAAAGTTTTGTAAATAACTTTAAAATTGTTGCCGACTACATCAAAACACAAAATCCCATTGCGAAAACCAGTTTGCACTCACTGCTAGCCAACTATTCTGAATCGGTGAATCCCGATGCTTTCAAGGAAATAGTTTCGCTACAAAAACGAACTCTACAAAAGATCCGAAAAATTATGTCTGACGGCGATTCAAAAGGTTCGATCCCGCTTTTCTTACTTTTAGCCATCGATACCCTAGACCCTCAGCCAGCCCACGAATACGTAGACCCTGGACTCTAGTTTTTAGTGCTCTTTCTCGATCAGTAAGAATGAGACACATTTTATTAATCATATCGTTGTTCTTTTTCACCAACAGTTTTGCCAATGAGCGCATCCAGAACGGCTGGCAAATTCCAGCGGAAAATGGTCTTGCACGCTCAATAGCTCGGTTCTCGACGGGCTCTGGTAATTGCACGGCTACATTTATTAGCAAGTTCTTTTTGTTAACCGCAGCCCACTGCACCTATCGGGCAACCGCCAGCGGTGCAAAAATCCTTGTGCGCGACGCGAACGGCGTCCTGTACGCAGCACCTGTTAAGCGACTGATCACACATCCCCAGTTTAGTATGCAGAAAACGCCGTCATCTGGGACTTTCGTAAAAAATGACATTGCATTGATTGAAATTTCGGGTTCATTTCCGTTCTCCATCACTCCCATTGTGATTGGCAATACAAACGAGTACGCACAAGAAGAAAATCAAGCTCGCATCTATGGCTATGGAAAATTAAATTCCACAGGTGCGGGAGTGGGAACACTGCGCTGGGGTTTTATGAATGCCATTGTCGAGCCCGTCGCACTTTTTTACGGAGAAGATGGAATATCTATGACACCCGAAGTGAATCAGGCTCTTTGTGAGGGCGACTCTGGGGGGCCGGTGATGAAGATTGTGAACTCGCGCCGCTACTTGATTGGCGTCAACAGCCTTTCGAATGGTTGCAAAAACACATCGCAAGTCACTTCGAAGGCCGTTATCGCGAGCAAATACTTATCTTGGATGCGTCAGTACGTTAGCGGAATTTAACCGAACACTCGGTAAATCTCTGCTTCTCTCCATCGTCCATCTTGAGAGTGAGAATTCGCTTATTAGCAAACAACGTTCTACGAACGTTGAAATCGATCACGCCAATATCAACGCCGTTCATCACAATTTGAAATCTGCTTGCACCCATAGACGCGTATCCCGATTGTGGCTGCACAACTTCGCCTGCCTGATTACCAATCGAAAAAGACCGAGCCTGGCTGTTGGCATCGATCACGAGAACTTCCGTGAAATCGTCAAAACGATGGCACCAAGATCCGACATAGTCGGGAGCTGCAAAAGCATTGAGCCCAAAGAGTGTGAACATAAGCAAAAGAGCAATTTTCGTCATAGACGTTCCTTTTTTTGAGGTTTTTAAGCACTAAAACACCTATTTCTAGGCCCTTGGGACGATCAATGCATCCTTCGTGCCGCGCTCGATGACCACAGAAAGGAGCATGGCGAGGAGCACATAGGTTAAAAAGATGTAGAAGCCTATTTGCAAGGTAGTGTCGTTGTTAGAGATTAGCTCAAACTGTGGAATTGTGGCGCGAATGATATCAAATTGTGTTGAAACCATTCCATTAAAGCCAATATAGGCCATTAAGATGGCGACAACCTGCACATCTGTCATGGACCATTTGCCCGACTTCAAAACAAAAAATTTGATTAAAAAACGATTCTGCGCACCTGCGACATTAAAGTAGTAAAGAAACGACGAAATAATTTTAATAACCGGAAACACAATACTAAACAGGATCATCAACACGCCGACTATCTTCATGGCGATGGCCGGATCGTCCATTAGAACCCAGAATACATCGAGAATGCTTTTGCTTTGAAAATAAACAATTTGGTTAGTGAACTCCACCTTGTGACCAAACAGCATAAAGTTAAAATTTGCTATCTTCGCCACCATGTCGATCATCGGGCAAGTGACTCCGGCATAGAGAAGTAGCATAAGCGTTGCGCTACAAAGCAAAAAGTGAACGGTTGGGATTTTTTTAAAAATTCCCGAACAGATAAACAGCAAAGCGGAGAGACCAAGCAAAATCCAAGTCAGTCGAAACAACTCATCCATCTTTGGTTGTACCGTTTTTGCCAAGAAGTCGCTGGTTCCTTTTTTTGTCTTTTGCCCGGAACGTTGAATAATACCATTTACTTCACTCATGTCTTGTGGCTCAAAAGTTTCGTCCAAATACTTCTGAACTCTTTCCTTTATAACCTGCTTAAGTTTTTTTTGACTATCCTTGTCTGTCATTTCTTGCACGATGGTATTGGCATACTCAGGCACATTCTTTTTGATATCGTCGATATCGACAAATGTGTTGATCAGTTTTTGCTTGATCCAGCCTTTGGTGGAATTTTTGTTGCTCTCTTTGATCTGTTCGTCGAGCTTTTCGATCAACGCGGAGAGCTGCCCCTGAACATGGTTCGAGAGATCCGATTTATTGCGCGGATCAATTTGAAACTCTTCGATCTCGGAAACAACGATGCCCGCCATCTTCTCTTTCCAGGCGTTCACATTAAAAATGCCGTACTTCATATGATTGAGATTGGCCTCGTCGTACTTAAGATACTGCAAAACGGCTGATCGAGTGCAAATGTCATAGGTTGTCTTGGCAATCGCGCAGAGCAATGCCATTGAAATCAAGATTCGAAGGACGTTTAAAATCTTCATATTTTACCAGACATGTAAACTGAATCCCGTCCAAAGGCAATATTCAATAAGGCAAAATCTAACTACTCAAGCGGTGCCTAAAATAGACTCGTCTCGCCCGTTACCAGGTTGGGACTTCACTTTATGTGTTCCCTCAGCAAACTCCTCAACCATGCATTTCATAAAGGCTGGCAGATCCTTCGGCGAGCGACTCGTCACTAAACCCGCATCTACGACCACATCTTCGTCTTGCCAAACTGCGCCAGCGTTTTCGAGATCGGTGCGAATCGATTTATAGGAGGTCAGACGGCGACCAGAAACGACGTCGGCTTCTACAAGCATCCAAGGTCCGTGACAAATGGCCGCCACTGGCTTTTGCACACCATCTGCGAAAAAGGAGGCCACAAACTCAACGGCGTCATCGTCAGCCCGGAGTCGATCAGGATTGATGACCCCGCCGGGAAGCACAAGCCCGTGATAATCGGCGGCCGAAACAGAATTCACAAGTTTTTGGACTGCAATGGTCTCTCCCCAATCGTCATTTTTCCAGGATTTTATTTCACCCATTTTAAGCGATACGATTTCCACAGTGGCGCCTTCGGCTTTTAATGCTTTTAGGGGCTCAAATAATTCAGAATGCTCAAATCCGTCGGTTGCCAAAACTGCGATTTTCTTGCCAGTTAGTTTTCCTGGTAATTTACCGACTAGTTTCCCAGATAATTTCATACGAACTCCTTGTGCTATTTGTTCAAGGGAGTGAGTCTACAATCATGGTGAGGAATTGAATTGCTAGTAAAGTGGCAAAACTGTGGAGAGAACTACAAAATTAGTAAGTTGCTAAAATCTGGTCCAAAATTTGGTCTTGATGCTTGCGCAGATCTGCCACTTTCATGGATCCATTTTCTAATAGAAACACAAATGGAATCCACTGATCACTGCGATTTTTAAAATAACCCGCCAAGTTTGTGAGTCCATTCAGCGAACCTGTCTTCGCCATCAAACGTCCTCTCCAGCGACTCAACCGACTCTCGAGGGTCCCTGTGCCAGGTGAAGGCAAACATTGTTGGTAAAAATTAAAGGCACGAGTTTCTTGAATTTGCGTCAACAGCAAAAGGAGTCCTTCTCCCGTAACTTTGTTGGACGAAGAAAGTCCGCTCCCATCGACGAGCGATGCCGCATATTGGTTTAAAAATGATCTGCGATTGGCCTGTGGGATCATACCGAAAACTGAATCTGCGTAAAGGTTGCTGCTATCTCGCAAAGCTGAACATAATACATCGCCGATATCACCGCCAGCGATGGCTGCTTCGACGCGTTTGCCGGAACCTTCGCGATTTGGACTCCACTCAATCCCCTGCTGGCTCGCCATGCGAATGATTTTATTTTTCATCCAATTCGTTGTGTCGGGCACCACGACATCAACGTCTACTACTGAACCGCTATTCTTTAGGTGAGTGGCAATCACATACTCAAATTCTGTTTCTGAGCCATTTAGCCAAACAAAATGCGGGCGCGTGCCGTTGTAACTGGCACCCACTTGCAAATCCAGTCTGACGTTGACATCCAAATCGGGATCCGCGATCTGCGCCCCATCACTTGTGACGTGCAATGAAACACAGTTTTGTTGAAAATTTAAAACTGCAGGTTTTGCATTATAGCAATACCCAGAGTCCTTGCTGGCGCGCATATCGGCTGGTTTTTGAATGTTAGACTGAACAATTTGTATGTCGCCTAAAATGGTTCTGACTCCGAGCGATCTCAGTAATTGAATGAGTGCCGAAGGATCAAACTCCGGTGCCCCACGACTCGAGAGCGTTAAATCCTGTATGGTGGATTGGTTTGCACCTTGATTCCACGATACACTGATCGCGGGAACGTAATCAGCCCCTAATAGCGATAAGCCCATCTGCGCTGTGAATAGCTTCGCCAACGAAGCTGGCTTAGAAATCTTACCTTTTTCGTAGACCAGAGGCCGATCCCCACCGATGGCGAAAAAAACTTTGGATTGCGAGGGCAAGGTAGACCAAACCTCTGCAGCGTAAAGATTTTGAAAACTTAGCAAAGTAATAAGTAAGAATACATTAAAGGACGGCTTCATAAACTCCCGATCTGCTATCTGCGAAAGGGAATCGATACCAAAAGAGTGTCGTCTCCTTCAAGGAGCAAAGTGAATGTGTGAAAATCGTTCAACGATGGCATTCATGCGCTTTCGGTTGACCCCGAGGTCGCTGTAGCCTGTGCGCGAAACCGAGCGAAAATGAATCACCTTTTGATTTGGCTCAAGATAAAATTCCACATCGTCGATAAAACCAAAAAAGGCGCTTTTAAATGTAAAATGCAGATAATTTTCTTTTTCTGAGAGCAGCTCTGTTCCAGGAAACGAAAGCACCACTTTTTTGAGGTGCTGAAGAGATTCGCTTTGGTCCCCTTTGAAGTTCAACGGCAGCATGGAATGCCGCCGGTCTTGGCTGAAAGTAGAAACGCAATTGGGCTTATCGGGGCATGCTTTAAGGGGATTCGATGACGACATAGAGAACGAGCCTCAAAAATGGTGCACCCATGAGGACTTGAACCTCAAACCCTCTGATCCGAAGTCAGATACTCTATCCAATTGAGCTATGGGTGCGTAAAAAAAATTCTAACGTCGCTTCTTTTTATCGTCGACGACAAAATCTTCTGTCAACGGAAAATAGAAATCAGCCGCTGTTTTAATTTCTGGCGAAGTGGACTCCGGCCATGACCAGATTTCCACTCTGCAGCCGCGCGAACGTAGATACCACACCAATGGGAGGAAATCCTTATCTCCGCCCAAAATAATAACCACGTCCAATTTGTCCGCCATAGTCACTGCATCGATGACCATAAAGGAATCTGCATTTTTTTGTGGGCGCTTGATTTCGCCCCCCAAACTTGACCAAAAATGTTGGAACTCGGGGGAAATATCTTTGTACTCAGGTTTGTAATAAAGAATGCGCGTGATCTCTCGATCGCCCACTTTTTCTAAAATTTTACGGTAATCGGTTCGACCTTCGTGGTGTTTGAGGCCAGATAATTCTATGTTTTCAGCATCAATAAAAATGCCCACTTTTTGGAACAAAAGCTGTTTTTGTTGGTCGGCTTTGTGTTTTTCGGGGGATTTTTCCTGTGGCTTGCTGCTTGTTTTTTGCATATAACCACTCCTTGTTATTACTGACTAATTTGTATAAAAAGGTAAAAAAGAGCAAGGCGCACCACGCCTAAATGAAAACTGATGTCATTAGTATTGACAATGCAATTCATTATCATTTAAAACCGAAAGCGTATGCAGACTCTGCCGGTGAATAAAAATCAGCAAATTTTCCCACGCCAGGATGATATCAAAGAGATTCCTGGAAAAAAAATCATTCGCGAACTCGGTCTCAAAGTCACGCTCCAGCGCCTCGCCATCCTCGAGAAAGTGCGTAAAGGGCCGGCACATTTTACGGCCCAGGAAATCTTTGAAGAGGTCTCAGAAGACTATCCCGAAATTGGTTTCGCCACTGTTTATCGTTTTTTAAAAAAACTCTCTGAGCATAAGTATGTTCTTGAATTTCGCATCGGTGGTCTGCCGGCTCGTTACGAGTGGTCGACGAAGAATCACCACGATCATTTAACCTGCACTCAATGTGGTAAAATCGTCGAGTTCGAAAATCACAAGATCGAAAGCTTGCAAGAAATCATCGCTAAAAACTACGATTTTATTCTCACCGATCACGTCATGGAACTTTATGGCATCTGCCCTGACTGCCAGAAAAAAACCAAACAACCCTAAGGATCTGTGGTGCGTTCTGTTTTTTGTGCAAACAAACCCTACGGAATTTCCTCGCACCAAACAGACACTCACAAACCAGGCTTTATCGAATGGCTGAGTAAACAAAAAAAGCAGCTGCATTACATTTGTCATCGTTTAGACAAATCCACCACCGGTTGCTTTGTCACCACTCCCAGTCGTGACGATTGCGCTGAACTCAGTGAACTCTGGAGTGGCGGCCACGTACATAAAAAATATTTGTTCATCACCGACCGAATCCCCAATGAAAAGGAATGGACACAAACTACACCTGTTGATGGCAAAGCCGCGACAACTCACTTTCGCTGGCTCAAACAGCAGGATAGATTTTCACTGATCGAGGCCATTCCGATCCACGGCCGCACTCATCAGATTCGTATTCACGCCAAAGAGACGGGCGTGCCCCTCCTCGGAGACACAACTTACGGCGGTTCAACCTACCCACTGATGTTTCTTCACTGCCAAAACATTCGCTCGGAGCACTTCGACTTTTCCACAGCGCCACCTCTCGTCTACGCAGATCTTTCGCTTTTATCAGATCCCCTACTTTGCCAGTGGTTGATGTCCTATGACCGTCGCCTGCGACTTTATCCGCACTTGCTCGACACAAAACAAAGTTTGCGACTTGTGCACGACGAAGAAACGCCTTTGCGCGTGGATTTGCTGGGCGAAGTGGCCCACGCGGGCTGGTGGAGTGATGCTCCCCCCTCGCAACAAACTCTTCAAGCCGTGCACCGATTTTTTGAAATATTAAAAATCAGCCAGTGGAGTTTGCAAAATTATGGAAAATCCCGCTCATTAGAACATAAATTCTTTATCGACAAAGCACCCACAACGTGGACGGCTTCAGAAAACACTCTCACTTACGAAATGACCAAATCCATAGGAGCCGCTCCAGGACTGTTTTTAGATCAACGCGAACATCGCCAGTGGCTGCAGGAAAACAGCGAAGGAAAAAAAATCCTCAATCTGTTTGCCTACACCGGAGGCTTCAGCCTCAATGCCGCGGCTGGAGGGGCCACAGAAGTGGTCACTGTGGACTTAAGCCGAAAATACATCGACTGGAGTAGGAAGAATTTTACTCTCAATCATTTTTCCAGCAATAGCTTTAAGTTTTACGACATGGACAGTTTTGACTATCTTAAATTCGCCGCAAAAAAGGCACTGACTTTTGATTTTATTGTGTGTGATCCGCCGTCATTCAGTCGCCACGAGAAGACAACTTTCCGCATAGAAAAAGACTTTCCGCAGCTCATGGAAATGTGCCTCGCGGTGTTATCGTCGAAAGGGACTTTGCTTTTTTCGACGAACTTTGAACAGTGGGATGCGGCCGTTTGGGAATCGCAAATAAAAAGCAAGTGCGGGCTTCAAGGCATTGAATTTACAAGCAACTTTTCCATGCAGTGGGACTTCGATTGGCACCAAAATAACAGCTTGCTCAAATCCTTTCGATTCGTAAAGAAATAATTGCATGGTGTGTCAATTTTCGATACAACCCCCATTGGATTGTGTATAACCCGAGCGAATCATGAAACTTTTAAAAATGCGAAACCTCTTTCTTTTCACCAACTTAATGCTCCTCTCTGCATGCTCCACGTCGCTTGTGCAACTGAAACCGAACTGCTCCGAAATCAATTGGTTTGAGCGCGGTCGCCAAGATGGAATGCAAGGACAACCCTCCAACAATTGGATGATGAAAGCCGAAGAGTGCGAACTGATGACCAAAGATGAAATCCAAAGTTTTATGGATGGCTGGAATAATGGTCTGGCCATGTACTGCACACAGGAGCACGGTTTTGCTTCGGCCAAGGCGGGTCAGCCCTATCGCAAAACTTGTCCAGAAAAGTACGAAGAGGACTTCCTTACAGGTTATCAGGAAGGTCTTAACGTTTTTATGATCGAAAAAGAAACCTCTCTTTTGATCAACAAGATCGCGAACGAAGAAACCAACCTTAAAAAGGCAACGCGAAATTCGAGTGAATACTCGCAAATTCAAAAGACTCTTGAAAATCTGAAAGAAAAGAAACAGGCCAATTTGAAAACTCTTGAAAAGTACAATCACCCTATCGCAAGATAGGGCTATGAAGTCCGCAAGTATCCTCGCCGTTGGCACCGAAATCACCGATGGGCAAATCACCAACTCAAATGCTCAATGGCTTTCGCAAAAGCTGCAAGATCTTAATATCGATGTTTCTTTGCACCTCAGTGCGCCCGATACACCATTGCTTATTCAAAAAACGCTCGAGCTTGCGACCGCGCACAGCGATCTTATTTTTGTTTGCGGAGGCCTTGGCCCCACGAGCGATGATCTCACCCGCAATGTGGTCAGTGATTTTTTACAGCTCCCTCTTGAACTCTCGGCCTCAGCCTGGATCGAAGTTCAGGAAAAGCTTGAATCGCGCAACGTTATAGTTCGCGAGGCCCACCAGCAGCAGTGCTTGTTTCCAAAAACGGCAAAAGTTCTTTCCAACACCGCTGGCGTGGCGCCGGGCTTTTATGTGCAACAGCAATCCAAACACTACTGGGTGCTCCCCGGGCCTCCCCACGAGATCGAAAGCATTTGGCAAAATGGTGTCGAGCAACAACTGCGTTCGCAATTTTCTCAAACAAAGCATTTGCAGCTCACCACGTGGCTTTGCCTAGGAGCGCCAGAATCAGAACTCGCACATACCGCGGAAAATTTTTTTAGGAGTTTTGGCTTTGAAAAAAAATTAGGCTATCGGCTGCAAGTTCCTTACGTGGAAATTAAACTTTGGCACGATGCCAAAAATAACCAAGCGCAAGCGGCAGTTAGCGAATTTACAAAACAACTTGGCTCCTTTTATATTGATTCCAGTCTCGGGTTAATCAATAGAAATATCGAACAATTATTAAAAGCACAGGTGCCAGTGCTCATTCAGGATGCGAGCAGCTCGGGTCTTCTGCTCACACGACTCACGCAAGCGCTGGGTTCTCCTCTCTGGGAGCACGGGTTTCAATATCATTTGGGACCGAGCTCATCGGTACCCCTCAAAGATATAAACACTCTGCGCGTTGCAACCCACGAGCAAAACTGGCACTGCGAATGGCAGGCTGAAGGTAAAAAATCAAAATGGGACGTGGGCACTCCCTCCAACAAGAAATCAAAGTGGAGAGAGTCGTTTTTGGTAGAAAAACTTATTCTAGAATGGTTGAAAGAGCTTCGATAACTTCGTCAAAGTCTTCCATGGGCGTTACACACTTTACGCCCACGATAAAATCGTTTCCTTCTTTAACAACAACCACATCATCGGTGGTGGCGCCAAAGTTTCGCTCGAAGAGAGCGAGATCTGAATACATCAAAATATAAAAATTGGAATCCGTGGACAATGTGGCCGTAAATTTTTGCTGCACTAGGTAATACAGATTCAAAGCTGCGCTTTCAAAAGCGCTGTTAAAATAGATACGATAAGGATCAAAAAAAATAGCGGTATTAAAAAAATGGCTATAATAATTCGAGCGGGTTAACAAAAATTCTTGCTGCATATGGCCCCCTAAAGCTAGGCAAACACAGCCAAAAATTATTTTCAATGAGAATTTTTAATAAACTAGACCTTACTGGATTGCCCATTCACCCAGACAGAGTTCATTGCAATTGGCGAAAGGTCATAAAAAAACTGGTCCCAGTTTTTATCCGCGATAAAGAAATCAGCATTCGCCCCTGGCAATAAAAAACCACGGGATTTCTCAAGCCCCAAAGCATACGCAGCGCCTAGAGTCGTTGCGCAAAACACTTCGGGAAGGGTCATTCGCATTTCTTGCCGGGCTAACAGCCCCGCCCATTGCAGGTTTTGGGTTGGTGACGTGCCGGGATTGAAATCTGTGGCAACAGCCACGCGCGCTCCGCGATCAATCAATTGTCGCGCTGGCGGATACGGACAGCGTAAATAAAAATCGGCCGTGGGTAATAAAACACATGTCATTTCTGATAACGCCACTTTTTCGATATCTTTTTGATCGATGCAAATCACATGATCGGCAGATTGGGCTTTAAGATCAACAGCTAAAGCGGTGGCTCCCGTGCGCGTTATTTGATCGGCGTGGATGGTGACCATCAAGCCCACGTCTTTGGCGCGTTGTAAAAAACGCCGCGACTCATCCAATGAGAAATAGTTCTTTTCGATAAAGATGTCCACTCGCTGCGCCAGTTTTTGTTTGGCAATCAGTGGCAAAGCCTCTTGCAGCTGCTGCAAATACTCCGACGTAGACGCACACTCGGGCGGTAGCGCATGGGCTCCTAGAAAAGTGGCAATGACCTGCACAGGAGTTTCCTGTTGCCGCAAAATTTTTAAAAGGCGAATCTCTTCTTTTACGGACAAACCATAACCGGACTTCACTTCAACAGTTGTAATGCCTTGTTTTAAAAAATTGAGCAGCCTTTCGTTGAGCAGTTTTTGAAGAACAGTGGATGAAGCCTTGCGCGTGGCCCGCATCGTGGAAAAAATACCCCCACCTTTTTTAGCAATTTCTAAGTAGGTCATTCCTTGCAATCGCATCTCAAATTCATTGGCTCTATCGCCAGCAAAAAGACTGTGAGTGTGACAGTCGATAAAGCCTGGAAAAATATTCCCATGAACGGCGATTTGTTTTTTTACTTTGTGAAACTCACGGGGAATTTTTTTTTGCGGGCCCACCCACAATACTTTCGGCCCTTGCACGACCATGGCTTGCTTCTTAACCAGCCCCAGATGCTCTTCTTTGATGGGCCCGCGGGCTTTGCGCTCCCGCGCCCCCTGAAGAGTCAGCATCTCTGAAATGTGAGTCAAAACAACCGGCTTCATCGTCATCCTACAATTTCAAATCCTACAATCTCAATTTGAGTCATATCCAGCTCATTATCAATTCATAAACCCAGATCAAGTCAATGGCTTTGTTTTTTGCCAGAAAACGCCTTATCCTAGAGTTTGATTCGGGGGAACTATCTTTAAATTTTTTATCTTTATTATTGCGCCCGTTTTAATCATGATCATTGCAGAATCATGCTCAAAGATGGAAAGCTCTGATGGCTCCCTGACGGGACTGTATTCATCGGACACCAACGTTTGTTCCGACACATACAAACCAACGATTCAACTCAACACAAAATCGCAAAGCACAGCTTCCTATGTAAACCCTTTCGAGCAACACAAAGTTCATCTCTCCAAAAACGGTCTGAGTAAATCAACATCCACACTCATAGATCAAACGGTCATCGTAATGTTGCACACTCAGTGTCAGCCAGAGCTCGACAGTTTGAGTGACCGCGTTTTAAAAGCCAGTCCCGATCAAGAATTTCTTCCGACACAACAGGCGTTTTCTTTTGAAATTAACGAAGACTGGAGTGTTTCCGAACTCGAAAAGGCTGCTGAATCCGATCCCTGTATTGTTGGCGTCACTCCTCCCGACCAAGTCACAACCACTCGCCTTGCCCTGCCAACGACGTCCGACACGCACCTTGAAAAGTTGGATCATCTCGGCTTTACTAATTACACCCACGCCTATGAATATTTAGTCAAAAAACAAACCTCTGCAAATTCCATTGTCTCGGTGATCGATACTGGAGTTGAATGCTCACACCCCGATCTCGTCGGTAACTTGGTTTCTAACTGCGGCTTTAACCTTTTGAACTCCAGTCAACAGCCGCTAGATGTGAGCTCGGGACACGGAAGCCACGTCGCGGGACTTATCGGTGCGGTTGGCAACAACAACGCGGGCACCTTAGGTGTTTCGGGAACCATCCGCATTCAAGCCCTGAAAGTACTTAGCGACAGTGCCACCTCCGCCACTTACACCTATAACGGTATTCAATATGCGATCACGCAAAATGTGGACGTGATTAATCTCAGCCTCACCGGGACAAATTCTCAGCAGCGCATCCTCACACTGGAACAAGCCGTGGCCGATGCTGTGGCCGCAGGAATTGTCGTCGTTATGGCCGCAGGCAACCACGCCCTCCAGCTGGGAACTGATGCCTTTGTGTCTCCGGCGATGGCTGGGTCATTGATCAACGGCGCGATCACAGTGGGGTCCTTGGACTCACAATCGGGTCGGCTTTCCACATTTTCGAACTTTGGCAATCAAGTGGAAATTGCCGCCCCTGGCGCCATCAATTCCTACTCCAGCGGAACAATCACCGGTCTTTATTCCTTGGCTCCCGGGCGCACCTACCAGCGCCTGATGGGCACCTCGCAAGCCGCTCCCATTGTCACTGGAGCAGTGGCTTTAGTGATCCAGTTTTTAAAGCAAAAGCGGGTGCCCTACTCGCCAGCCGACATTGAAAGAATTATTACCCAGTCCACCGACTCTGCACCAATCCTTGTTAATGGAGGACGCTCACTTAACTTTTCCAAACTGGTCCGTAACACCTACGAATATGCAGGAATTAATCTCTGCCCTTGACTCACTCATGACCTCGTTCCCTCGTCTTTGAATTAATTACACCGCGAGTGACAAATATTGTCTTTGATGACGCTTTGCGATATTAACCTCCAGCATGTCTTTGAATGTTTCTAAACACTTGTTTTTATGGATCTTCAGCGCCGCTCTCATCAGTTGCTCATCGGACAAAGCTTCACCACCCTGCCAGTACCAAAGCCAATCGCAATTTACACTTCAACCAAGCACCGTTCCCGAAAATTTGGGTCTCGCTTTTGAGCAGCAAAAATTAATCGAGTTGATGTGGACCTCATCAGCTCAAAGTGAATGTTTTTTGCGAAAAAACGGCGGCGTGCGGGTTTTTACAATCTCCAACGGACGATCTACTGGGGAAAACACCTTTGTGACTTTAAAAAAAGCTCCAACAACCTCTGAGCAAAACTGGAATGGAAGCCAGGATGAAATTCGCGGTAACTCAAACGAACCGACTCTCGACCTACTAGGCCTAACCACCTTTTGGTTCTATTCAACTCCGAATGAACGAATCGTGGGCGCAGAAATCCTCCTGCGCGCAGACGGGCGCCCTTGGCATCTATGGCACGAGTACGCGCACGTTCTCATCGGTGAATTGCGGGTAAGATCATCGGAATTATCGCTGCGTGATCCAAAAGCGAAAGACGTTAAGGATGCCCTCGACACAGCCCTTTCTCAGACGACGAGCGACAACTTTCAGGAAAAGTTTACCACCTTTTCAGAATTGCAATTGGACTACATGCAAAAAGCATTTCTAGACGAAGTTCTTATCGAACGCACACTTCAAGATTTGATTTCCCAAAGCAGCGATCTACTACCGGTGGATCAACGAGATTTTCAGGAGTCGCAAGCAGTGATCGATCGCTTTACAAAGAGATACCAATCGTATCTTCAGCGTCAGGAGCAGATGCTTAAAAGAATCGCGAGTGTGCTGAGCGCCGATCAGCAGGCTGTAGTTCAAACCCACCTCTCGCGGATGCAAAAGCAAAACTTATTGCTACTTGCGCTTTAATTTCTTATTTTTCCGAAGTTTCTTTTCTCTTTCGGCAGCGTCCACCGAAAGATCGCCAACAACGGCGTTGGGAGTTCGTTGTTTTTTTATATATTTTTTTTGAATCTGCCGATCGTCCAAGCCCATTTTTTTTTGCCTGTGCTGGCGTTCGTTGTCGGAGCGTGAAATGGCTCGCTCCAAAGACGTCGGTCGGTGCCTGCCTTGCGCTTCCTGGGTAAAATCCAAGGTGGTCATATTTTGATAAAGAGAGCCGACCCATGCTAGAGCCGCAAGAATCCCGGCAATTTTATACTTTCTGTATCCGGCATGATCCATTGGAGTCTTCTTTCTCGCTTGATTCCTTATCGAACAGAAAAAAGAAAAGTTAAGGTTTAAGTGGCCTTAGGCCCAACTACCTGTATGAAGTGTTTCAAAATGGTTCAATGATCGTGGGGATTGCGCAAAGATTGTTGATAAAAATTCAGAAGAATATTCAGAGACCGTTAGATCTGCGTCACTCTGGTGACGCCTAAAATGCCTTTGATCTTTTGTAAATTGTGAATGGCCACGTTTAACTGAGCCGTGTCGCGAACGGCGACGTCGAACAAACAAATGGCTTTCATATCTTTCGTCACGCGAACCTGTGCATTAAAAATATTCATTCCTAAACTGGCGAAGGTTTCACTCATTGCTTTGAGCAAGCCTGGACTGTCGTTACTGATCACACGTATGCGCACCGTTCGCTCCACACCCTCTGGTGTAGATGTTACGTTCCAGCCCACTTCCACTTCGCGATCTTTATCAAACGTGAAAACTTTTTGGCAGTCGGCTTTGTGAATCGTTATCCCTCGCCCACGCGATATAAAACCGCGAATTGGATCGCCCGGAATTGGGCTGCAACATTTTCCAAAGCGAACAAGAATATCATCCATTCCGTCGACAGAAATTAACGAGCGGCTTTTCTTTTTTTCCTTTTGCACAGCCGATTTGTAAACCTTTTGCAAAAAGGAATCCGGTTTGTTTTCGGCCTTAATAGCATTTTCATCGTCATTTAATTCGAGAGCTTTGAATACCTGTCGCGGAAGCATCTTTCCATAACCCACGCGAACGTAAAGATCATCGAGATCGTTGGCTCCCGTTTTACGCAACTCTTCGATCTGCATAACCATTTCGGGTTTTAAGGTTTTTGCTAAATTATGCCCATGCTTGCGAAACTCTTTTTCTAAAAGTTCGCGACCAAGCTCCATCGCTTTTTTGCGCTCCTCATTTTGAATAAATGCTCGGATGCGCGACTTCGCCTTGGAGGTAACACAGAATTTCAACCAATCTTTAGACGGAGATCGGGTTTTCGAAATCATAATTTCCACAGTGTCGCCATTTTTTAACGGCGTTTTTAGTGGCACCATTTTCCCATTCACTCGGGCAGCCACCGTGTGCGAACCCACATCGGTATGTATCGCATAGGCAAAATCCACTGGTGTGGCACGATCTGGCAATTCCCGCACATCCCCCTTGGGTGTGAACACATAAATCTGTGCTTCGGTAAGATCGGTTTTAATGTTTTCTAAAAACTCTCCAGAATGAGAGGACGATTGATTTTGATTTACGAGTTCTTGCAGCCACGCCATGTGTTGCATGGTGGCCTCGGACACATTGCCACCCTCTTTGTATTGCCAGTGCGCTGCAATCCCACGCTCGGCGATCAAATGCATTTCCTCGGTGCGAATTTGTATTTCAATGCGCTCGGCACCCGGTCCGACAACGGAGGTGTGAAGACTGCGGTAGCTATTGACCTTGGGCATAGCAATGAAATCTTTAAAGCGCCCGGGAATCGGTTTCCACATTCCGTGAACGTGACCCAAAACTTCGTAGCAGTGCGGGACTGTATCCACAATCACGCGAAACGCCAAAACATCATAGACATGCTCGTAATCTACACCTGACAGCGCCATTTTTTTATAAATCGAATACAGATGTTTCGGGCGCCCCTGCACGCGGAACGGCGACTTGATGTGCTTCGCCAACTCATCAATTAAATTTTTCTTTACATCATCAATGTACTTTTCGCGCTCGACCTTTTTTTTGGTCACTTTTTGCGCCAGCGAATAATACATCTCGGGATTTGAATAACGAAATGCGAGATCTTCCAGTTCAATTTTTACCGAGTTGATCCCTAATCGGCTAGCTAAGGGCGCATAAATGTCGAGCGTTTCCTGACCAATGCGCATTTGTTTTTCGTAGGGCATATGATTCAGAGTGCGCATGTTGTGTAGGCGATCGGCCAACTTTACCAGCGTCACCCGAACGTCTTTGCCCATGGCGACGATAAGCTTGCGGACATTCTCACCCTGCTTTTCGTGGGTGTTTTTAAACGACATTTGCGAAATTTTTGTCACGCCATCCACCAACTGACGAATCGAAGCACCAAACTCTTTTTCAATGACCTCCAAGGTCACTTTGGTGTCTTCAACGGTGTCGTGAAGGAGGCCGGTGATAATGGTGGCTAGATCCAAGCGAAGATCGGCTAAAATTTCGGCCACACCAATGGGATGAAAAATATAGGCTTCGCCGCTCCGGCGAAATTGTCCTTCATGGGCCGATTTGGAAAACTCGTAGGCCTTTCGAACCAAATCGATATCGGCCAATGGGTAATAGGCTTTGATTTTATTGCAGAGGTTATCAATTTCTGTAATCTCAGAAGGCTTCGCCATAGTTCGAAAATTTTCCCCAAACTCCCATGCTAAACTGAATGGAAGAAGACTTCAATTTCTCGAAACTCATAGTGATGAGAGCCAGACATTCGCCCCGCTGGGGCGACTATTAAGAATCGAGCAATTTTTTGCTAAGATCCGCTTCCACTTGTTGGATAAGAACACTCGTTTCAACGTCGTAACGAACCAGACCATCCGCGACTTCGCGAAGAGCTGTAACCACGTATTTGTTTTCTTTACGAGCGACAACAGGCTCACTGCCTTTAAGGATTTGTTTGGCTCTTTTAGAAACCAACAAAACAAGAGCAAATCGGTTGTTCACTTTTTCAAGACAATCTTCTACCGTTACACGAGCCATAGTATCCTCCGGGCCTCAACCTAGCCTAAGTTATAGTAGATCTTCAATAATTTTCTTAAACTGCAGATAGGATTCTTCAAAATGGTCGTTCACGATGCGGTAATCAAAGGTGTGCGCCAGGGACATTTCCATCTGGGCATTGATCATTCGAATCTCTAAATCTTCGGGCAACTTCTTATCCCTGCCCTGTATACGCCGTTTGAGCTCGTCCATGGAGGGAGGGAGGATAAATATGCTCACCGCTCCCGGGAACTTATTTTTAAAAGTGGAGGCCCCTTTGACGTCCACGTCCATGATGAGAACTCTGCCTTCGCTCTCGGCATCATGAATCTGATGGAGCGGAGTGCCATAAAAATTGTCATGAACCTGGGCGTGCTCAACGAAGAATCCCTCCGCTTTGAGGCTCAGAAAACGCTCGCGAGTGACAAAGTGGTAGGGGTTGCCTTCGGTTTCACCGGTGCGCATGGCCCGTGTGGTGTAGGTGATGGTGTCTTTAATTTTGGGAAATTCTTTAAGGATGCGATCAATAAAGCTCGATTTTCCAGCCCCGCTGGGAGCTGAGATTATAATCATTTGGGCTTTCTGCGGTTGCTTCATCATGCTTGCACTCATTCGATGTTTTGTATTTGTTCGCGTAACTGCTCAATGGTGTTTTTGGCTCCCACGACAATTTCTGTTATCTTAGCAGACTGGCTCTTAGATCCAATGGTGTTGATCTCCCGAAGCAGTTCTTGGGCATAAAAGTCGAGCTTTTTGCCCTGAGCCGAAGCTTCCTTAAAGAGAAGGACCACATTTTTAATATGCTCACCAAAACGCTGAAGCTCTTCTTCGATGTCGGAGCGCTCTACGAGGTGGGCAACTTCTTGAAGAACCCTTTGTGAATCAAGTTCGATTTTTCCCATGATTTTTGCAATGCGATCCTGCATTTTTTGCGAAGCTTCGGCAATCAATTGCTCGCGAAGTTTCAAGAGCTGATCGCGAAACTTTGTGAGATCTTGCAAGTACTCAAGACCCACTTTCTTAAGAAACTGCCCCTCCTTCTCCCGTGCCGAAGCACAACTCACAATAGCTTGCTCGAGAGTTTTTAGAAGCTGCTGTTTTTCCTTCGTGGGGAGATCGGCGTCTTCGTCGATGGTCATGAAATTGGGCACGTAGGTTAAAATGTCGCGCACAGAAACATCGCCATTGATTTTGAGTGGCTTTAGAACTTTGCGAAGCTCATGGACCCAATCGGCGGCGACTTTGGTCTGAAAGCGCACCCCAAGAGAACCCGCTATGTTTTGGGTTGTGCGCTGAACAAAAATGTCCACGGTCCCGCGGCTGAAGTGTTTTTTTGCGATTTTTTGAATTTCACTTTCGAGGGAAATATATTTTTTGGGCAAATGGGCGCGCACATCCAGGTATCGTCCGTTAACGGACTTCACACTGATATCCAAATTAACACCACCTGCAGACGAATCCGCGCGGCCAAAACCAGTCATGCTTTGCATGGATCTATATTGGTCGTCGCCTCAAGAATCGTCAAGGTTTTACGCTGGTTTACGTCTAAAAATCTTTGAATTTACGAAGAGCACTGTGAGTGGCGATACCCACATTGAGTCTACGAACAACTTTGTTCCTTGGGTTTCGATGAAAGGCGAACTGACCGGCGTCTCGAGCACGACAGAGAAGATTGTTTTTGAATGCGCTAACGAGTGTTGTGGCTCTCCGATTGAGTCTATCAGAGCGGCGGTCAACGCGCCATCTGGGACATAGGTTCATTCTGTTAAGCTTTATGGAACGCAAATTTGATTTTGCTGAGCTTCAAGGGATCTACCAGGCTTAATTGGACGATGATTAGATCTACTAAACTCCATCTGCAAAGGCGAGACTGGATGCTTCGACTTCATCGACGAACCTCGGATGAGCACTCAATGCGCCGAGATCTCCGATCAGCGGTCGCCGTGCCCCAACGTTCACGCAAAGGCTTTCAGCTATTTCTCCACTTGAGTCCATTCGCAATCACCATAGTTACCTTCAAGCAAAACTGCAGGCAGGGAAATCTGTCGTCAGCCATGAATTGCAATGACTTACTAAAATAAACCGACAGCCCTCGATCCGTCTTCAAATTCGAAGTTGAATCCGCCTATGGAAAGGTGGACTTTTATACCTTCGTTCACTTAATGTCTATCCATCGTTAGATCTCCAGCCGCTGTAAAAATAAAGGAACTCCTTTGCCCGCGAAAATTCACAGCCAACAAATTGATTTATTTCCCAAAAGAGCAAAATCTTATGGGGGAGTTCTACTTAAAAAGCGTGAAAACCGCTCCTACGGTCGACCCATTTCAACATCGCAAACCATGCATTTAGTTTTGCGCTCATCGCAGGCGGTGGGCGTAAAATCTTTCAAAACCCAACTGAACAAATCCGCAATCAACAAAATTCTTAACAAATTTTCTGTTAAATACGGCATTCGCATTCTTTCCCTGGCCAATGTGGGTACTCACCTGCACTTGCATATTAAAATTGCGCGAAGAGTTGGCTATTTATGTTTTATTCGCGCTGTAACGGCCGCCATTGCCATGCACGTTTCTGGGCGCAATCGATGGACTGCAGCACTTGAAAACAAATCAGCGGCAACTACGGGTAAGACAACTTCAAAAATCTCATCGAAGACAAAATTTTGGGACTACCGCCCCATCACCAGAATCGTTGAAGGCTTACGAGCCTTTCTAAACATAAAAGATTATATTCAAATCAATCAGCTTGAGGGGTTGGGAGTTCCAAGGCATCAGGCCCGCATTCTGTTGACCCGCGCACGACCGCAGATGTGTTAGAGGTGTGAGCCTAAACTATTACGCATGCGTAAGATAAATATCTTGGTGACCACGAATAAAAAGCATAATAACTTTAGCAAATGAATAAAAAAATTGTCCTCATATTTTCTCTTCTTACCAACGTGGTATTGATTGCGCTTTTCTGGAATGCCAACAAAAACTTTGAAGTTGCCAGAACAGAAAATCAGAGATTGGATCAGGCAAGACTTGAGGACATCAAGAATCTTGAAATGCTCTTTCAAGATACAATTTCGAAAGAAGAAATCTTCTCTATTCTAAAAAGTAAGTTTAAAAATGATGAGTGGTTTGATAAACTCGACGAACACGGTATCGGTTTTAAAGGATTATTTCTCATCTTCGATGAAGCACAAAACTTAAAGCAAATCCAAGTTAACTCCATGCAAGGTAAATGAGGTCTTAATGTCTCTAATAAATAAGCCTACAAATAATCCTACTGAAAAATCGTCGATGAAACTCACAGATAAACAGTTCATTTTCTTTGGCTCAGCTCTTGGATACTTGGTCACCGCGGTGGTTATGATCATCGTCATGGAATTTCAGACGGCAGCCTTCAAACTCGCAGGTATTTTATTTTTTCCCTTCGCTTTTTCTTCGTATTTGATTTGTCCCTGGCTTGCTCCGAAAATTTCCGCCGCCGACAGCCTTTATAAATCCATTTTATTTTCAATTCTAGCCGCGACCCTGACGAGTTCACTCACCGGTGCTTTAACTGGTCTCGTTAGCGTTATTTCTGAATCCCTGAAGCGAACCGGGTCGCTCAGCTTTTCAACGAATATCGCGATGGTTGCAATCTACAGTGGAGCCGGCCTCCTCTACTCTTTGCCCGGTATCTTAATCGTTGGAACTCTTCTTGGAAAATTTATTTATCAACGCAATCATCTTTAATGGCCCGCTTAATTTTCAATATTGGTACTATCTATCTCTACAATCATCGGCATCAACGGTAAAGTATTCATCACCACCATTTGGGTTTTCCGTTACAAATTGAATAGTAATTAATTTTCCGGTTAAACTACTAACAATCTCGAGATGACTTCGAGTCTCATCCGTTTTCCAATTACCACGATAAAAAGTATAAGTGACCATTTCGCCCATTCTTGCCACGCCCTCTGTTCTGCTAATTAAATCCAGCTCCTCCTCCTCCTGCTGGCCAAACTGTACTGCTAGAGGTTCCTTGTTGAAATCAATCGAAATTTTCGTTGTTCCTTTCGTGCAGATTTTTTTTGCATTACCAAGTGCAAAATTTGCGGTAACCATAACCATGAAAGTTAAAATAAAATATTTCATACGTTACTCCTTTTATATATGCTCTCATTTATTGCGACATTTCGTCGTAACCGTGCCAGACTATCAAAGGCCGCTCAAGAGTCGCTGTAAAGAAAACACTACTGTCAAAAAAGATGACAGTGACTCATTATGTTTCACCATCCCTCATTATTCGTGGTTTGGTGGCTTTTCTGTTTACTGTATTGCTTTGATGCTGTGAAACCCTACAACCGACAAACGCTCTTCTTTTCTTTGCAGTCGATGAGGGTTTGGCGAAGCACCGTGGTTTTTTCGATGAGCTCGGGCTTGGTGATTTGCGAGAGGTACTTCAGCGACTTGTCCAAATCCCCGGTGCGCACTAACGAATAGGCCAACGCATAACGGATCTCATCGTCTTTTTGCAGATCACTGCGCTGGATGACGGGATCTAACGACGCAATCAGGGAATATTTATTGGCGTCCACATAGGTGGCGATTTTCTGTTTGAGCCGTTCTTTTTCATCGACGACCGCGGCGTTGAAATACAAAGAGCGCTCAAACCGACGCGTCTGTCGATTGAGCTCTGCTGTGTGATAATAGTATTTTCCATCGGTAATAGCAGCCCTGCGAAAGCCTTCTTCGGCAGCCATCATCAAACCTTTTTGGAAGTACACCTGCGAGATCGCCAGATTGATTTCTAAATTTGTTGGATGTTGCGCTCGAGCCATTTCTAATATCGCCAAAGCCGAAGTGGTCGCCCCACTGGTTTGAAAGATTTCAGCAATATTTAGATAATGTGTTGCGGGCGACGCATGCGTGCCCAGCCACTCCATACTCGCGACAAGCCCTTCATGCACGAGTTTGAGTTGAAGCAATAGGGTGATCCACTCAGTTTCCACTGCGAAAGTGGGAAACACCACACGCGCCTTAGCAACAGTGGTCCAGGCCTTTTCAATTTTTCCGAGCTGTTGCTCGCAGTGGGATTTCCGCAAAGCATCCGTCTCGTTGGCATGTTTGTTTTGAAACACATTTGCATAAAAAGCCACACACTCTTTGATTTGTTTGGCAAAAAACGCGGATCGTCCCTGCCACATCAAAGCTTCCTCGGAATACGGCGACGAAGGCGGGATTTTTGCCAACTCTTGAATCGCCGTCTTCCACTCACCCTTCAAGTGATACCACTGGCCTAAAAGCACACCGGCTTCGGGCGAACTTTTCTTTTGCAGCTCTTTAATTTCTGGTTGAGCAAGATCCAACTTGCCATCTTTTAGGAGAGTGCGAACGAGCGCTGCTCCTTCCAGATCGTCGTACATGGGATCTTTAACAAATCCTTGTGCCGAGAAATTTAAAAAACAAATGACGAGAAAAAATAAAGTCTTCATCAGTTCAGCTCGAATTTTATTTTTTGCGTTGTCCATGCGGCCACGATCTGACCCTTAAGCATGGCGGGTTCGAACTTCCAGGTTTTAACCGACTTCATAGCCGCTTGCTCAAAGAAGCCTTTGGGCTCACTGTCTTCCACTTCCACATTGTCCACGGCTCCATTTGTGGCCACCAAAATTTTTAAACTCACATAGCCTGAAATACTTTTTTGCCGGGCGTCCGAGGGATATTCTAAGCTGCCCTTCATTAACAAACGCGGGGGGCGATTCACCGCTCCTCCGTCGCGAACGATAGAAGCCGCATCGGAACCAAAGCCGCCGCCGCCGCCAACCGCTGGTCCAAAACCACCCGAACCAAACGCCACGCCCGAGCCAAAATCCTGGGGACCCGAAAATGAATCAGGGGCCAGAGTCGAAAGCAGACTGGCCTCCTTGGGCGAGGGCGGAGGCTCTGGCGGTTCTTCCTGCTTTGCAGGTTCGGCCATTTGAATGGCGATGGGAGGTGGGCCATCTTCGATGGGGGGCTTGAGATCCGCTGGATTCCACGCCATGAAGCTTGCCACCAGGGAAAACACTGTTAACCCCGTTAGAGCGATACCGAAGAATGTGATCCAAAACTTTTTTGTTTTCATTTATACCTTGATCAAAGCTCCAAACAATCCCGCAACAAGAACGAGAATGAGACCCAAAAATAAAAGTGGACTCCAGTCCGCCAATTTTTCCATGAAGCCCGCTTCGCGCTGAATTTTCGCAGCCTTATTTAAAGATTCGAAGATGTAAAGATTCAGCGAAGTACGGGTTGGCGCCTGCGTCGCCTCGAGAGCCTTGAGCAAACCTTCACCATCTGGCCCCAAAACAAAGTGCGCGTCTTTCGTAGAGCCAATGGCAGCCACGCGACCCACGCGAGTGATTGTGCCTTCCGTGAGGTTGCCACTGAGGTCAAGAAAACTCCCAGGAAACGCCTCCACTTGCGTGGATGAGGCTAATAAATCCGCAGCTTGATCTATCACTTTATCAAAATGTTCAAACTTAAGGTCTTCCGGCGCTTCAGTCTCTGTGCCTTTTGCTTGCTGTTCAAAACGCAGTCCGCGCTCAAACTCCTTCACCGACGCATTGGCTTTTTTGAAGGTGTTCTCTAAAGAGGAGCCTTTTTTTTGCAGATCTTTCTTGCGCTTATCAAGACTCAACAAAAGTTCGTGATCTTCGTCGTTTCGCGAGGTTTGTGCCACCAGTTCCTTTTGCAAAGATTGCGTTTTTGCTTTGGCTGTTCCAATGCGCTCTTGGAAGTTTTGCAACATGGTTGCTTTTTGTTTTTGTAACGCCTGTTTCTGAGACGTCATGTAAACATACTCCCGCTGGAACGATTTGTTTAAAGTGTCCTCCGCTGTTTCAGGTGGGCGAACTTCGTCTGCGAAGGCCGAAAGTGCCAACGTCGAAAGTGCCAACAAAGTAAAAGTCATTAAAAGATACTTTTTCATAAACTGGCTCCCAACTGGCGAGAATCAATGGGCAGCTGATAATAACCAGCCCCATTTTTGTTTTTTAGATTTTTCACAAGCGAAAGAATAGATGTTTGATCTTCGCTGGACTCCACGTCTTTCCACTTCCAAACGCCCGCCTCTTTGACAGCTTTTAAAACATTTTTATCGGGAGTCACGACGAACAGACTTTGTAAGCCAAGGCGCGCCACTTCACATTTTCTAAGAGTTCCGTTCAAAGTGATATCCACAACCTTGTACTCATTGGACTGGGCAAGCTTCATTTCGTTTTCGACAAAACTCCAAAAGTCCGCAAAAATAAACTCAAGAGGCTCTTGCGCTTTTTGCACACGGATTTTTAAATTTTTTATTTGCGCCTGGCGGGACTCTTGCAAAAATGGAATCGTCGCAGCCACCGACACCTCAAAGCGCTCGATCCAGGAAAGAATCTTTTTTTGCGATTGTGGATCTGTCTTGGCCTGAATTTTCACTCTCGACTCGAGACGCTTGGTTTTTTCGGCAAGCTGAAGTGCGCGCAACTGTTCCTTTTGCACTTGCGATTCAAGCTCTGTTTTACGCTGCGTCCATTGTTCGAGGTCCGCTTGTTTTTCTCTCTGCAAGGAATCGATCTCTTGGCTGAGTGTCTCAACCTCGGTGCGGGTTTGTGTGAGTCGTCCCACAAAGTCTTCCCACGTGGACGCATGGGCCGAGAGTGAGATGCCTATTAGAACTAAAAGAAATATGATTTTAAACATTGTACTCCTCACGGATTCACCGGTTTGTCTGTGGTCACAGCAAAATTCTTAACACCTGCGGATTTGACCCAGTCTAAAACTTTAATCACTTGCCCGTAGGGAAGATCGCGGTCGGCAATAACCACCGCTTGCACGTCGGGATTGCGTTCCACTTCTTCGCGGGTGAGGCGTTTTGTACCCTCTTCATCTGCGTCTTCGTTATTGATCTGAACCTGGCCGTCCGCCGTGATCGCAACGTTAAGAAGGCTTGGGGTGGTTTCGTCGCCCGAAGAAGCTTCTGGCAAATTGACGTCCACACTGGGCTTAATCAGGGCGGGCGCGGTCACCATAAAAATAATCAAGACCACTAAAATAATATCGATCAACGGCACCATGTTGATTTCGCAAATTGTGTCTGATCCACCTGCTTTTGCGGCCATTTTAGAACCCCTTCATTTTTCCGTAAGCGATCATGATATCTTTGCAGCTTTCAACACTGCCGATGATCGCTTTCACTTGTTTTTGAAAATAGTTAAAAGCCACGATGTTTGGAATGGCCACCAAGAGGCCTGCCGCTGTGGCAATCAAGGCCGCAGAAATTCCCGACATCACCGTTTGCTGACCGGCATTGGTGCTATTTGCCAGATCGTGAAACGACTTCATGATCCCCAACACAGTTCCAAACAATCCGATGTAGGGAGCGTTTGATCCTACCGTGGCCAAAAACGCCAACGACTGTTCAAGCTTTGGTTGTTGAAACTTGATAAAGGTATCAAAAGTTTCGGAAAGCCCTTTGAGACCATTTTGTTTGAGATGCTCGAACCCATAAGTCATCACACGCCCCTCAAGCGACGTAGGATCCAGCTTCACATCTTCGAGGTTGGAAATCTTAACCTGCGACATGGCCTCTTCAAGAATTTCTCGTTGCTGCGCGCTCTGTTTCGCGAGTTTATTGAGCTTCAGGTAGCGCTCTACAATCAAACCAAGACTCACAAACGTCAAAGCTATCAATAGATACAAGACGCCTTGGTCGGCATAGTGGGCGATGGCAAAAATTCTATCCTTCATGGGTTCTCCTGCTGCAAAACGGTTTGCAATCTTTGGATTAAAGCATTTATTTTTTTAATTTCGTCGTCGTCTTGGGAATTTTTCAAATGAGATTCTAGCAAAGCCATAGGAGTCTCATCGAGGGCGTTTGGTTGCGATGCTTTGGTTTTTGTAAGTCCAAAGACTTCATCTTTCCAACCAATCACTTCTTTAAGGATGAGCGGTGCTTTATTCTTTTTGTTTGAAAAATCCAATTTTTTAATTAAAAACGTAAGCACGGTTTCACCCTGCTCGTTAAACAGATTTGGATCAGCACCTGCTTCGATGGCAGCCATCACATTCGGACTCGACGAAAGCGACGCGACCGCAGTCCACATTTCGGCTTGAATTTTAGGAAATTGGTTTTCATCGAGCAAAAATTGAATTTTTTTGTCGTTATTCTCAGAAGCATAATCAAAAGCCGTCTTTTGAGAGGTATCCACCAAAGTTCGATCGGCTCCACTTTGCAAAAGTTGATAAACAAAAAGAGCCTTCTTATTTCGCGCAGCTTCGATTAAAAAAGTGCGCTCCTCTTTCAAGCGAATATTTATATTCGTCAACAATGGAAGAGTGCTCGCGAACACCTTGTTATCCCCGTTGACGATGGCGAGCAGCATCACTTCCTCCTGCGTGCCCGCTTTATCGCCCTGCTTCCCATTCCCCGTATTGGAAAACCCATAGCTTGAAGACTCGTGCTTTCCGCAAGCTGCAAGGGCCAGGCAAAATGCAAACATAAAAAAGACTTTGATCAAAAGACAGCCCCCATTACTACACCAAAGATTCGTCCTCGACGAAGCGAGCGAACCATTTCGTCGCCTTGAGTGGATTCGACTTCAGGATTTAACAGGTTTCGAGCACGCAAGCTCATGGTCCAACGATCGCCAATGCGTTTGGTGGCAACGAAGTCCAATTGCTCAAAAGGCTGCTCGTAGGTGTCTGGGATACTGTTGGTACCAACTTCGGTAATGCGTTTGCCGATCACATTGTAAAGCAATGTTGTGGTCAATCCCCACTGGGGGCGATCGTACTGCAATTGCATGTTTATAACATAGGGCGACTGCCCCTGAAGTGGGCGCGAGCTCGAAGTCTGTGTGCCCTTGTTTTGGGCGCTAAGTTCAATCTCGGAATTGATGTAGGTAAGATTCGAGAGCACCGTCCATCGTCGGAGCGGTCGAGAAAAATGCCGTAGCCCAACCCGGCCCTCGAACTCCACTCCGTAATTTTGCGCGGCCTTCGCATTATCAAACGTTTGAATGCGATTCACGCCTGGCAGAAAGAGGATTTCGATGGGGTTTTCGAACTCTTTGTAAAAGAGGCCAACGGATGCGTACTCATCGGCGGTAAAGTAATATTCCCAGCGATGATCGATATTTTTTATCACTGTCCCTTTAAGATTGGCATTTCCTTGTACTATATTTCCCGTTTCATCGTCGATAAAACCCACTGTCGACATTTCGCGAAAGTCCGGCCGAGCTAGCGTCTCACTGTAAGTGATGCGTGCACGAATTTTTTCCGTGGGCTTCCAAACCACTCCATAGGATGGGAGAATGTCATTCATTTCGATGGTCGAAAAAGATGTGGCATTCACTCGATCGAAATACTTAAAGGTATTGACGATCTGTTCAGAGCTTTCCCGGCGAACACCGGCAATGAACGTCCAAGAGCTTAACGGAGAAAAATCCACCATGGCAAATTGGGCTTGGGTCTTTTGTGTTCCTACGTAGCTGTCCGCATCGTTAGTTAAGTTTTTAAGCGTTACTGTACCGTTTTTAATATTTTCGTCGCTGAGCAGTTTATCGGCAGAGCTTTTATCCGCTCCCGACGTATTGCCGCTTTCAAAATAAAAACGATTCACATCGGACGTTCGCTTTTTATCAACACCCAAGAAGCCCATTTTAAATTTTAAAAAATCCTCACCCTCGCGTTGAATGGGGACAGTTAAATTTAAAGCGACTTCTTGGCTTTCGTCGAACAATTCGCTGTAAACACGTCGATTGCCCGACTGGTTATCGAGAAGTGTTTTAGTGTCATTGAGTTTTAGATACGCCAATTCCATGCGCCCTGGATTGTCGCGCTCGGCATCAGCCCAGCCTAAGCGCCAATCCAACTGAATTGGTGTTTCAGCAACCTTAAAAAGTTCGTGCTCGCCTTTAAAGTGACGCGTCCACAACTGGCGCTCGGTAAAATCCGCAGTCATGGATTCAACATCGGGGCTGCCGACAGTTGTTGTGTTGTCGATCTGAGTGAGCTTTGTGGTGTTTCTTAAAAGAAACGTGTTGGCGATCAGTCGATGATTTTTACCAAGCTCTAATCCGAATTCGTAACTACCTGCCACACGAGTTTCAATTTCTGAATACTCAGAGCTGCGAACAGTATCTTCAACAAGCTTGTTTCCCGGGCCGACGTTGAAAGTTTTTGTGGTGCGCTCGAGTTGATCGGTGTTTTGCCCGTACATTAAGCTGCCCGAGGAGCCCAGTTTGTAACGACCCAACTTCCAGCCGCTCCCCATGGAGAGAGCAAGGCCAGGAAGGGAAGGATTGCTATTGCGAGAAAAATCGTAGTTTTGTGGAAGACTCAGACCCATTTGCACAAGGTCTTGCTGTGAAACTCCACCATCAAAACCCACTGTATTGGGCTCTAGCTTTTTTCCCTGCGCCAAAGTACTTTGAATCACAGCGGGAAGTTTTCGATAGCCGTCATCAAAGCCCAACCAGTCTGTGCTACCTCCCTGATGTTCCAAACGATTGTTGACGTTTTCGTACGCCATACTCACGTTGCCGCGAAAAAAGAATTTCTCGGGAAGACTGCGTGTTTTTAGCTGGATGATGCCCCCGCCGAATTCGCCCGGTAGATCTGGCGAATAACTTTTTTGCACTACGATGCTTTCCATGATGGACGTGGGAAATAAATCCAAAGGAACAACTCGTCGAGCCGGTTCTGGGCTCGGTAACGAAAAGCCATTCATTTGCACGCCCGAATAGCGTTCACCCAGGCCGCGAACATAGACATACTTTCCACCGATGAGTGTGAGTCCTGTCACTCGCCGCAAAGATGCCGCAGCGTCGCTGTCTCCTGCGCGAGCCATTTGTTCGGCTCCTAAAACGTCCGTCACCGCAGAGCTCTGTTTACGAATCTCCACAAGAGCTGACAGACTGCCTTTGATTTTTGGCGCCAGCACAACCACTTCTTCCAATTCATTTTGTTCGGCCTTCATTTCTAAACTTAACGGCTCCGTGTTTGCTGCAACCTCGATATCAGCCATGGTTTTGGTTTGATAGTTGGGATGAAAGACGCTCATCGAGTAGCGACCTTCGGGGATCTGCGCCGTTAAGCGCCCTTCGGCATCGGTTTTAAAAACTTTATCGAGACCGGAAAATAACACCGTCGCGTCCACAATGGGGCGCTGTTCGCGGCTGGCCACCTGGATCTTAAATTCTCTGGGAGTCTTCGTAACATCCGTTGCTTGTTGGGAAGCTTGTGGAGAATTTACTTCCGCTTGCGAGTCGCGGCTTTCTAATAAATTGACTGTGATTTGTACCTCTTCGTCGGCGACGACAGTTACATCAACATCTTGTCCACTGGGAACAATTTCTATTTTTTGCCGTTTTGCTGGAAGTGTAGCAGAGATAACGCCCGAAGAATCTGTGGTCAAAACACCGTTTAGTGTTTTCACAACAATACCTTCAGCAGGAAGCCCGTCTTTAAAAACGACGATAAGAACCTGACCTGTTTTTTCGTTTTTCTTTGAATTTTCAATTTTTAATTCTAATTCGTTACTAGCAGCAAATGCAGAAAAAGGGCCTGCGACGCAGGCCCCTAGTGTAACAACATTAACTAAGAAGAATACTTTGTTAAACAACATCTAATTATTTTACAATCCAACCTTCGGTCCAATCGTTTTCAACTGGGCTAAAAGCACCTACGTAATCAACACCATCAAATTCGAAATTCCCAGGAAGAACGTCTTCCGGAGGTGTCATCCCTGTATCGAGAGCTGCGCTGCCATCAGTAGGCATTGCTCCATCAAGAATCTTATCTGAGGCAAGCATCACAAAGTTATTGCGATTGGCTTCATTAAACCACTTCGTAATCGACCAAAGATCTTTCGCTGCATCTTCAAGAATGCTTACGTTATCGCACTGAAGAATTGAGTTTTGCATCACAAGACCTGTCTGTTGAACAGTTTCACCGTTAGCAACTCCACCATTTTTGAAAGTCTCTTCGTCATCGATATTGAAGCAATTTTGAAAGCTGCCGGTAACAATGGCGTTATAAATTTGAACGCCAGTTCCACGACGAAGCATAATACCATTGAGAAGTTTTGCATTGCTGCCCTTGGCAACGATAGTCACGTTGCTCAACACTGGGTTGGAACGCGGGGATGCTGCATTGTTATCTTTAAAGTTATCAGCTTCGATTCCGTTTGGATCTTTTTCTGAAGCATTTTCAAGAACGATATAAATGTACTGAGCGGCGCCAGTCCAACCTTGATCCCAGTCAAAACCATCATCATCGTTATCAATAGATACAACATACTTAAGATTTACAGTTCCACCGAAAAGCTCGATTCCATCATCGGCACCTTTGTACGCTTCGATATTTTCAACAACAGTTCCACGACCAACACCGTAGAAAGTAATGGCATTTAATTCGCTGTCTGTACCGAATGTGTACCCAGCGTACTCAACGCGCATGTACTGAATGGAACCAGAACTGTCGTCATCATTGGATCCACCATATTTTGGCGCTTGATCAGAGGCGACGCCTTCGATGAAGCCTTCGCAAACAGCGGCGCTGCAATTATTAATACGAGCATTGCCTGTGATAACAACGCCACCCCAGTAGCCAGCTGCTGGATTCACACGCTCAAGAGCTGTAAAAACAACTGGTTTGTTTTGGGTACCGTTGACGAAAATTTTTGAATCGCGAGTGATTGTAATAAATGATTGCGGCGATCCGTAAACAACTGTGCCAGCCTCAAGAGTGAGAGTGGAAGTGTCTTTTTTATCGCCACCGATGCGAACATCGCCTTTTAGAACCCATGCCGTATCAGGTGTAAGTACTAGGTTTGTATTGAGGTAACTGCCCTCTACAAAACAAATGGACTTACCGTCAACTTGGCCGGCTCCCTCAGTAGTACCTGCTGGGCAGGCATAAACATTCGCAAGACCTAAAAGGCTCGCTGTAACAAAACTCATTAATTTCATAGAAAAACTCCTCGTTTTGCCTATCAGCTTGCGCTTTCGGCGTTAAGTGGTTCCCTTTTGGGATTTGAGCGGCACTTATCTCTGGGTCTCCCGTAGAAGTAAAATGAAGAAGCTGTTAGGAAAAATTATTAACAAAAAACTATTTGACTCGTATAGTTAATTACATGGTATTCAAGAGCTTTGTTGGTTTTGTGTCAGTTTTGAGTCAGGGAATTATTGTGAGAGTTTCGACAAACAAAAGATGCTTATTTTTTATCCTTATATTGGTTTCCGCGCGCGCTCGTTCGGAGGCACTTGTTTTGCCAACGATGGATTATGGAAGTGAAGGCTTCGTTGTAAAACACGAACCAAGTCATTTTACAATGGCAACCCGTTTTCGCATTCAAACCCGCGCGACCTATGAAGACTACGACACAGAAAGTACCACCCAGGATGTTACAGACTTGCAAGTGCGACGCATGCGACTGCGTTTTGATGGTTCCGCTTTAGATCCACGTTTTATTTATAAGATCCAACTGTCCTTTACCCGCGGTGATATGGATTACGATAATACCGACTACCCGAATGTTCTTCGCGATGCCGCCGTTGGCTGGAAACTTTTTGACGAAGACAGTTTTAAAAGTACCTTGTGGTTTGGACAAACAAAACTCCCCGGTAACCGCCAGCGGGTCGTTTCCTCTGGGGACCAAGAACTCGTGGATCGCTCACTCCTCAACGCCACTTTCAACATTGATCGGGATATGGGAGTTCAATGGTATAACAAACTTGGCGAAGCAAGACCCTTCTGGCTCAAATTTGCAATGAGTAACGGCGAAGGCCGCGCCAATAACAACAGCAATACAGGCTTAGCGTACACGGCCCGCGCTGAGTGGCTGCCCCTGGGCGCCTTCACCGACGGCGGAGACTACTTCGAAGGCGATCTGGCCCGTGAACGGTCGGCCAAACTTTCATTGGGAGTCAGCTATCAATCCAATCGCAAAACCAATCGTGTTGGCGGCCAAACTGGAAAAACCTTTGTGCCTGGTGTAACCACAGACATAGAAACATTGCTGGCTGATTTTTTACTGAAATACAATGGTTGGGCTTTCAGCGCCGAATACGCCAACCGTCAAACGGATAATCCTTTGATTACGCTCTCCTCTGGACCCGATGCCGTGTTCAAAGGCTCGGGGTACAACGCTCAACTCAGTTATGTTTTCACCAAAAAGTGGTCGCCCGTCGTGCGCTACACTCACGTTCGACCCCACGACGCGATTTTGAACTTCGAAAACGAAAAGACCCAATATACCTTAGGGCTCACCAAATACCTCAACCATCACAAAATAAAAATCATGGGCGACATTACTTTCGAAGACGAAAAAGAACGAACGTCCACGGCCAGCGCCAACATGAACAACTGGATCGCGCGTTTGCAATTGGAATTTGGTATCTAAAGCCACTCAAGAATAAATTTTTTAGCTTTGGCAAGGCTGTCCACATGGAACCATTTGATGGCTTCATCTTTTTTAAACCAGGTGAGCTGCTTTTTAATCAGCTGCATATGGGATGTGACAATGCACGGGAGAAGTTCGTCTTTGGAAATTTGCTGATCGAGATACAGTCCCACTTCTTTATACCCGACACTACTCAATGGTGCCCAGTCCGAGTACTTCTGGCGGAGCGCCTGAACTTCCTCTACAAAGCCTTCTTCCAGCATGACTTTTGCCCGTTGCTCCACTCGAGCTCGCAAGATTTCTTTCTCGGCAAATAAACCCACCTTGATTTTTTTAAATCCGGCAATGGGACTGGGAGTGAGATTTTGTTCGAGCTCATCTGGATTTTTTTGCGACAGCATCATCATTTCGAGCGCTCGGCGTATTCGGTAGTGATCATTCAGGTGAATCGTTCGCTGCAGCTGCGGCGATTTTTCGATAAGCCATTGATGAATGTTTACCCAGCCCTCAGTGGCAATCCGTTGATCTATTTGCTGCGTAATTTGTGCGGTCGCTTTTGCGACAGGGTACATTCCCTTTTCGAGTGCTTGTAGGTAAAAGCCGCTTCCCCCGCAAAACAACAAACGCTCGAAGTCGTTTTTCTGCAACAAGCCTTGTACGGCGTTAACATAAACTGCAGCCGTAATCTGCTGACCTTTTTCCACAAAGCTATATAAAAAATGATCCGCCAATTTAAAATCTTGCGACGAAGGAAGTGCAGCTCCTATTTTCAGCCCTTTGCACATTTGAATACTATCCACATTCAAAATAGGAAGTTGATTGGCCACAGCACATTCTAATGCCAATCGCGATTTTCCCGAAGCTGTTGGGCCAACGATCAATACCGCTTTCTTCACATCAAGCGCCCAAAGTCTTTTTCGATTTTGGTAAAAGGGATTTCGATATACACGTTACGTCCATGCGGACAGTAGCTGGACAGTCGGTATTCGTCCATTTGCACAAGCAAACTCTTCATTTCTTCAAGCGACATGGCGTGCCCCGCACGAACCACAGAGTGGCACGCCATAGTGGCAAAAACATCTCCTACTTTTTTTTCAAAAGAGAAGCTTCCACCCAACGCTATAATTTCGTCGGCAAATTGGCTCAAAGACTTTACCAAGGCGGTTTCGGCAATAAAACTGGGCGACGATAATATCAATAATGTTTCGGGACCCGCTTTTTCAAGCTCTACACCCAGCTGTGAAAACTCAGTGTGAAGCGCGAGCATTTGATCCACAGATTCAGCTGGCAATTGAATCGACAGAGGCAATAGAAAATCTTGGATATCAAATTTTTTGTTTTTCCAATTTTCCATCAAACGCTCAAACACAACGCGTTCGTGAGCCGCATGTTGATCGATCATAAAGAATGAATTTTCGGCTTCAGCAATAACATATGTTAAGTGGGACTGGCCAATAACATGGAGCTTTGACCAAAAATTCAACTCCGGCTCTTTTTGCATGGAAGCTGCAGAAAAAGAAATGCTCGAGGCTTCCGCTGAAAAACTTCCTGGTTCACTCGGCTGACGAATTTCAGCCGCTTTTCTGAGAGCGTCCATAGAAAATTCTTTTTGTTGATATTGAGTTTTTAAAAAATCAGGCGATGAAAAGCTCAAGGATCTTAGCTGCGTCGGCATTTCCACTTTTGCTGTCGAAGTTGTATCCACTGAGATAAAATCTCGCATCAAGGGCTGCTGTTTCTGATTGAGTGTCGCAATCCAAGGCGCCAGTTCCAGTTCACCGCGCAGTGAGGCGTGCACAAAACGAAAGATTTGCGATGAATCAACAAACTTAACCTGGGACTTCGTCGGATGAATATTTACATCCACGGTTTCTTCGGGAACATGTAATTTTAAAACAACAAAAGGGTATTCTCCGTGCATGAGTAAACTGCGGTAAGACTCTAAAATGGCTGCTTGGATCGTTCGATCTGTCACCCAGCGGTTCTGCACAAAAATCCACAGCTGCTTGCTGTTGCCTGTCGTCGTTTGCGGGCTGGAGTAAACGGCTTCGAGTTGATAGCCTTGGTAATTTTTTTGGACAATAAATACGTCTTTGATTTCTAAAACACTTTTTGAGCGCGCTAAAAAATCTTGCGCCACTGGATAAAACAACAAAACTTTCCCATGTTGTTTTAATTTGAATTCCACATCGCAATTGGCAAGGGCCATGGCTTTAAACACAGATTTAATTTGTGTGAATTCTGCAGAGTCGGATTTTAAAAATTTAAGTCGTGCCGGAACGTTTGAAAAAAGATCTTCAATCTCCACCGTTGTTCCGGGCTCTCGCCCCGCTGGCACTGGAGGAGTGTCTTTGCCAAACTGGTTTTCAAGCACATATGCTTTATCGGAATCTTTTTTTCGCGAGGTAATTTTAACTCGGCTCACCGAGGAAATGCTCGCCAAGGCCTCTCCGCGAAAGCCAAAGGTGCGAAGCTTCCATAAATCGTCGGCCTGCGAAATTTTACTCGTCGCATGACGTGCGCAAACTAAGGGGAGATCCTCGGGGCCAATGCCCTTGCCATTATCAAAAACCTTGATGGATTTGCCACCGTTTGTAACGTCCACCTCGATCTGCGTGGCTCCGGCATCAATGCAATTTTCAATGAGTTCTTTTAAAAGATGGGCTGGACGCTCCACCACTTCCCCGGCGGCAATCTGATCCACAACATCTGACGAGAGGACTTTGATTTCCATGGAGAAGGTATATCTCAACCTCAGCGAAAGGGAAGCCAACAGATGCGAAGTCTCCTGGCAATGGGCCCTTAATGCTTCGCGCTACGTTAGAAAAACACCGAAAGACCGTATCCGACGAAGAGCCCGCCCTTCTCGTAGGCTGTCTGGTTGGGGTTCCATTCGTACTGAACCCGTGGGCCAGCGGCAATGGTTTCGTCAAAGAAAAAATTATACCCTAAAGTGGTGCGTGTATTGATAAAGCTTTTGTCGTAGCTGTCTCGCCGATCGGTGTCCCAAGTTACCGACTGCGATAAATAAAATGCAGAGTTTGCTAAAGTGTAGAAGTAATAAGTTCCGACAACGCCAAATGAATTGTTATCTATGCCTCTAAAAAAGTCTGTCGCAGCCGTGACTCCCAGGGAAAATCGATCCACTACAAAATACTGAAGATCCGCTTCTAAACGAATGGCGCCGCCTCGATGTTCATTGTATCCAAGCGAGGTGCTCACGCCTAAATTCCATCGCCCTTGTTGTAACGGCAGCGTAGAAGTTGCGATGTCTTCGGCTTTAACACTCGATGCATTTAACACTAGGAAACAAAAAACAATCACTCTCATAGGCCCTCCGCCCAAGAAGAACTCTACGAGACGAGATCGCTAGAAGGCACTAAGCTCTCGACCCAATGGCTTTTTGTAGCGGCCGAGCGACGATAAAGAAAATGAGGCCCGCTCCCACTCCCAGCCCACACAGCATCATAAAAAAATCGTCTTTCGGCATTGTTTCGTAAAATGTTCCCAAATAACCAGTGAGATAGTTGCCGAAAAAACTCGACATAAACCAAAGCCCCATCATCGTACTGAGAATTGGTTTCGGCGATACACTTGTCACCAGGGACAACCCAATCGGAGATAGATAAATCTCTCCAATGGTGAAAATAGATGTGGTGGCTACGAGCCAAAGTACGCTTCCTCTTTCATCACCGGGAACCATTTGAGCGGCCAAAATCATAAAAATGTAAGCCAAACCACAAAGGACACAACCGATACCCATTTTCGTAACTGATGTGGGCTCTGATTTCTTTCGCGCTTGCCAATTCCACAAAGAGACAAGCAGTGGCGAAAAAATAATGATCATCGCTGGATTGAAGGATTGAAACCAGGTTGATGGCATCTCCCACCCCGCAACGAACCAATCCGTTTTTTTGTCTGCCCAAAGCTGAAGCGTGTTGCCCTGCTGCTCGTACACCGCCCAAAAGACAATATTTAAAAAACAAAGGAAGGCTAAGCCAAAGACGGCATTCCATTCCTGTCTGCTCATTTTTTCACGAACTTGAGTTTTAATATTCTGCAAAGCCGGCTGAGACGCCGGTATTAAACCGCTTCCCAGCCAATAGATAATCATACTTAAAATCATGCCCACGCCAGCTGCACCAAATCCCCAGTGCCATCCCACTTTTTGCCCTAAAGTCCCACAGACAAAAGGCGACAACAAAGCACCCGAATTCACACCCATGTAATAGATGGCAAAGGCCCCATCCAAGCGACTGTCATTTTCTTTGTAGAGGGATCCGACCTGTGTCGATAAATTTGGTTTAAAAAATCCGTAGCCAAAGATGATAAAAACGAGAGCACCTAAAAAAGCAGATTCGCTCGCCATTAAAAAATGGCCGATGGCCATTAAAGTTCCACCCAAAAAGACAGAACGATATTTTCCCAAATAACGATCGGCGATGAGGCCGCCGAAGAAGGGGGTAAAATAAACGAAGCCTGTATAAAGACCGTAGAGCTGCGAACTCATTTGCTGAGCCGTCATTGCGCCGAAAACAGAAACCAGGCCTGCTTCCAGAGTTTTGTAACCAAACACGGCGGCGGCTCGCTCCGGATCGGTGAGAAGATAATCTGTCATATACAGAATTAGGAGCGAGCGCATTCCGTAATACGAAAACCGCTCCCACATTTCAGTGAGGAATAACACATATAAACCAGATGGATGTCCCCAAAACTCACGCCCGTTAAATTTTGTTTTTATGTTTTGTCGCATCACATATCTCGCTTTCAATCTGAAAGACGAGGGTTATATTATTGATTCAAGTCTGTCCATTTATAATTTTTAACTTTTTTGATGATCGGCTTAATGTGCGGTTGGGGTCGCAACAAATAGAGTGGATCTTGTTTGCGCTGTTCGAGGTGAAGTTTAACTTCCGCGGCCGCCCGCTCCGGATTTTGTTTGTAAGTGATCGGATCAAAGCCACAGCCCTTGCACCTGATGGAGTGGCGCCAGCGAACTTGATAGGTGAGCTCGGTCACCATGACTAGGGCTGCAAATAAAAACAAGCTGGACCAGTGGAAGTCCTGCCAGATCAGGTAAGACGCAATGGCTCCTGCGACGGCAAGAGCCAATATTTCAAAAAGATGAATGTGCTTTCGCTTGTACACTTTTTGTGGAAGCTCACAGAACGAACAAAAAAATCTTTCCTTCAACTAGACCTCCGGCCCTATTCCTGAGCTGCAGACTGCAAATTCATGGTCCTCATAGGCCTTTGTTGCTACCATCTAAGACATGAAATACCTGTCTATGATACTAATCGAACTTTTTGTGTCTGTCTGTTTTGCGGCTGATAAACCCTACGAAAGTTATGACGAAATCGTCGACCGGCTCTCGAAATACCGCAACAAACAAGCTGTCCAGCAGATGTCGACGAGTATGCCTAAAGAAAAATTTCATGTCAGCTTCGGACTTTCTAATTCTTCGACGAAAGTTTCGCAAGAGGGAATCGGCAGCCTTAGTCAAAACGGTTTTGTCTTAGGTTTAGCCCAACCCATCATTTCGCAACAGCTGTTCTTCGAAGCCTTCGGAAAGTTTTTTCAAAACACCACCGAAAATAACTTTCGCGCCGAACTCCAGCAGTACGAAGTGCGCTTGAGTCACAAAGAGCGACTGGATTTTGCTGTTCTTAATCTCGGCGTCGGAGCCTCCGCCCGATTTCTTTCAGTTTCGTCTCCCAATATCTCAAACGAATATAAGATGCCCGGCCTTGTGGTCACGGTAGGATTCGAACGTCGCTTGGCACAAAGCCTCAGCGTCGCCTTCGATACGGCACTCCATCGCGGGCTGCGCGAAAATCCCAACGGAAAAAATAGCACAGAGTTTGTATTGCGACTTAATTACCATCTATAAGGTGATCAATGGAAAAATACTCGCGTGCTGATTTTGATCGGGATCTTAAAAAGATAAAAAACTATCTTCCTGAATATCTTCGAAACCCATTTGAACAAATCAAATCACCGCTGGTTCTTCCGTGGCAAAGTACGACGCTGACTCTCATTGGCATTAATTTAGTTTTCGGTGTTATCCATGGGATCTATAAAATGGATCTTTTCCAGTGGGTCATCAGTCTTTTAGTCACGCCTCTTTTGGCGGCTGGATTTTTGCTTTTGATGACTTTATTTGTGTCTTATCTGGTGCAGTATATGCTCGACATGCAGCACGAGTTTGACTATATCGCCAGTGTGTTGTTCTGGGCCTATATACCGTCTTCTCTTTTCTTTATGGGTTCGCTGTTCTACCCGCCCATTTATCTGCTGGGACTTTTGATCTTAGCTGTTTTGTGTGTCAAAGGGTTGGTCGAAAATTTTAAAATCCCAAAAAACACAGTCGTCACTTTAGTCGTTTTAGGTTTTATGCTGGCTTTGATATTTTGGATTCTCAATGAATTTTACGGGTACCGAGCACCCGTAAAACCAAAATCATTAGACGAATTAGAGCAGGAAATCAGTCAAAATATAACTACTGGCGAACGCCACTGCGTAAAAAAGCTTCCCAGTCGGCGCGCAATAAAAATCCCATATATCCATGATGAACCCAACCTTGACCCGGTACTTCCACATCCCATGCACAAAACAAATGATGTTTACGTGTGCGGTTAAAATCACGACACGTAAACTGGTGCGAGTAATTGCCTTCACTCATGAACAAGCGAAACGTTTTTTCGCCCACGCGCTCGATGGACGACGTTGCAAGGCGCTGACCCTGCCAGTTATCAAACGACATACCGTCGCGGCCTAACCATACAGACCCTACCGGTGAGTTGGTATTGACGTTGTAAACGCCCATAGGCTGATTGGGGCTCACATGATTCACCGACATAAAGAACTCATCACCCACATTACCCAATGGATTTACATAGGTCACAGCGATCCACTCGCCGTTCAGATCTCTGAGTCTGATGTCGTTAAGAGTAAAATCACTGGGCTCTCTAGGGTTGGCGCCGGCCAGTTGCCCAGAGAAAGTTGCTTTTGCACAGGCGTAGGAGTGAGGGTTGCCGCGCGGATCACACTGATCGTAGTTTTCTGGATAAACGCGCGCGTAGCGATTGTCTACATAGGTAGGTTCTTCGTACTGCTGATCATCACCATAATTTCCGTCGTTATAATTTCCGTCGCCGTAGCTGGGCTCCTGATACTGCTGGCCGCCACCTTGATATCCGTCGTTGTAGTTTCCGTCATTGTATCCGGGCTCCTGATACCGCTGGTCGTCGACATAGTTACCATCTTGAGTGCACCGAGCGAATGTGTCTTTATTTAGGTAAGGATTATCACAGTTTGTCGAACCACCGGCCATGGTATCCGCCGCAAGAACCGTCATCGCTAAAAATAGAATCCACCAAGTTTTCATTATCTCACTCCTTTGTTGTCTGGCCGGAGGGTCTTTAACCCTAGTGTGGCCGATACACGAACCGTATATGGTCTTTTTATACATCGCGTTACTTTTGTAAAGGATATCAAAACATAAGGAATTTAATGCAGTTAGGATTGTAATAGTTTCATCCGGCGCCCTAGACAAAGGAGATTCTTTCGCTTAGGCTCACGCTCTATGAAGACATTACTCCTGGTACTCATCTCCTGTGGTTTTCCCCTTTCGACTTCTGCGCTGACTCGTCCTCAACAATCAGAAGTCTCATTACCATTCGCCGCCACTCCTGTGCTCGCCTGTCGGGATTTTGATACAATGAAACAAACTCAGCTCCCGCTCTGTGATTTTGTGACGACGGACCAGCTCAAGACAAATTTACTGGCCCTTCTGATCACCCAACAAAAGGCCCTTGATTCACTCCTTGCGAATACCACTTTACCCCTTGAGAAATCGAATTTTTACCACATGTTGAAAGACTATCTCTCCTCTATTGAGCGTTATTCCATTCAAAAAATTGCCGATATTTGTTATCTGAAAGGGCGTTTGATTCTACAAACGCCAGGTTTGATTTCGGGCTGTATCTACAACCAATTCGCAAAAATGAAATTCACAATTGGGATTTTACAAAAAGACATTGTTGTTTCAACGTTGCACAACGCTTCGAAACCTTCCGAAGAACAAAAGAAATTTGATGTTTTTGTTAACGACTTGTTGTTGGACCTCGCTGAAAAAAACAGAAACTACTACCCTAACAATGCCGCTATTAAAACTTTAATGGCTGAAGTACTTAAAATCTACGGTGGTGACGGAAAAAGTCTTTACGCCTCGTTTTTAGGAATCTGTGGTTTAGAGTCGATCGCAAATGTGTCCACGACACGTGATACAGACTCTGTCTCTGCATGCGAAGCTAGCTACTTAACCGATTTGCGGCAAACTCTGTTTCTAGCTATTTAGTTCGCGCAAACTCCATCTAATTACAAACGGCGTAAACACATCGACCTTCGTAGCCGTCGATCATCAATGTACATTCTTTCTTTGTTTGTTTATTAATGATGGTAATTGCATGAACTCCGTAGTCTGTAACTTCTACGGGTGTTGCCGAACCTTGCGCCTTTAAATCTTCAAACAATTCTTTAAAATCATTGAGATCTTGTTGATTAAAATATTCACCGCTACAAGCCTCATATTTTTTTAAGTCCTCATCAATGCCATCAATGATTTGATCTGCGTGAGAATAATTAAAAGCAATTGCACCCAATATTAAAATCATTATTTTCATAAGCACCTCTTAAATTAATTTTTTTTTAAACCCAAGTTGCACAACGCAAGTACTACTCCGCGCGAATCACAGAGTCCATAGTCAAAACTGAAAAATGACTGAATTTGTACAAATTATATTTTTTGATACCTAGGTTTTTAGCATTTTTGGCAAAGGCCGCGGATGACGACGGAGTCGTTGGTCATTTTGAACTTGGCTTCTTTGTCGAGAAAATCAGCGAGCACCTGCAGGGTTTTTGTTGTTCCCCCCACATCGGTTACATTCCCGCAGCGTGTGCATATAGCGATAAAATGTTTGTCGTGGCTGCAGGCTTGATGGGTGCAATAAATATATTTGCCGTCGCCCACAGCATGTACGATTTCTAACTCTTCAAATTTTTCGAGGATTCGGTAAACAGTGACGCGATCGAAATCTTGATCTTTAAATTTTTTCTGCAGGGTGAGAAAAATTTCCGATGGGGAGAGGGACTTTTTCGTGCCCTCTAGGAGTTCTAAAATATTCAAACGAGATTGTGTCAATCGCAGTCCGGCTTCGCGCATTTTTTCGAGAACGTTCTCGTTAAATTGAAACGGACTAGATTGCTTTTTCACGACGTTACTGCAACACCCGTGCTGCCAAACCCACCGGCGCCACGTTGAGTGTCTGAGAGCTCAGAAACAAGTTCCATTTGCGCCTGAAGAACCGGGCACAGTACACACTGAGCAATGCGATCTTGATCTTGAATCACAAAGGGCTCTCGTCCGAGGTTGATTAAAATAACTTTTACTTCGCCCCGGTAGTCGGCATCGATAGTTCCTGGCGTGTTTAGAACAGTCACCGATTTTTTAGCTGCTAAGCCACTGCGCGGACGCACCTGAATTTCGTAACCCACTGGAATTTCAAAACTCAAACCCGTCGGAACCATGACCGATGCCCCCGGCGCCACAGCCATGGGACTATCTATCTGTGCACGAATATCAAAGCCGCTGGCTAAAGTGGTTTCGTACTTTGGAAGATCGCCCTTAAAGTGGGCCCATTTTTTTACCTTCATCAAAATTGTAGTCATAATCCCTCCATCCATTGACGATCTTTGGCTTCATTCACCGCCCCCATGAGATAGAGGCTCTTGGTTTTTAAATTTAAGAATTCGTCGATGTAATTGTTTACATTGCGAAGCTTAATAGATTCCATCTCTTTTATTACAGATTCCACGGAACGGTATTTGCCGAAGACCATTTCGTTTGTGGCTAGGGAAATCATGCGACTCTCGATATCCTCAGAGGCAATTAACAGTTGCCCCTCAACCTGGCGGCGATAAAAATCCAATTCTTTTTGCTTCATTTTCGAAATGTGAAAATTACGTATTTCTAGAAGCAGCTCTTCAACGAGACTGTGATACTGTTTTTTATCCGTAGCAGCATAGAAAATCTGCAAACCAAAATCAGTATAGGTATTGAGCATACTAAAAATCGAATAGGCCCAGCCTTTTTCTTCGCGAATTTTCTGGTACAGCCGCGAAGTCATACCGCCACCCAAACACGCGTTGACCATAAAACCTTCAAAACGGCGTTCTGAGCCATAGGATAATGACGGCGCTCCAAGAACAATATGCACCTGTTCGCTCTCGCGCTTTTTCACATCTAACAGAGGCTGCAGACCCTGGGACTGGCGCTGCACGGTGTGTTTTTGCTCAGGCATATGACCCAAATACTTTTCTACAAGTTTTACCACTTTGGCATGATCCACACTGCCGGTAACAGCCACGATGAGATTTCCCGAGAGATATTTTTTTTTGTACCACTCACGCACATCTTTTTGCGTGATATTATTTAATGACTCCTCTGTTCCAAGAATAGGCCATCCAATACTGTCTTTGGGAAATGCTTTGGCAAAGTATTCATCAAAGACAGAGTCTTCGATATCATCGCGAGCCATATAGAGTTCTTGCAGCACAACATTTTTTTCTTTTTCAAACTCAGACTCATCAAGAGTGGCAAAATGAAATAGCTGAGATAGGATTTGAATACTGAGCTCGAGATCTTCTTTAAGGGTGGTGGCATGAAAGCACGTATGCTCTTTTGCAGTAAATGCGTTGAGCTCTCCACCCACGGCTTCTAACTTTTGTGCAATTTGCAAAGCTGAGAATTTTTTTGTGCCTTTAAAAACTAAATGCTCAATCAGATGCGAAACACCCACATATTTAGGGTCTTCGTCTCGCGTTCCGCGATCTAGCCAAAACCCCACCACCGCACAGCGCGTGCCTTTGTGGGATTCTGTCAGAATCCGAATTCCATTTATTAATACGGTTTTTTTAAAGAGTGGTTTGGACATAAGACAGAATCTTATGTCGCTCCATCAGCTAATAAGGCTTTGCGCGACAGCTTCACTCGTCCCGAGCGGTCCACTTCGACCACTTTAACGTCGATCTTATCGCCTTCTTTAAGTACGTCGGTCACGTTGCGAATTCTGTCGTTAGAAATTTCAGAAATATGCAACAAGCCCTGAGTTCCAGGAAGAATTTCAACAAACGCTCCAAAATCAACGATCTTAACGACCTTGCCTTCGTACTTTCTGCCAACTTCGGCTTCTGCACAAATAGACTCGATGATGGAAATGGCTTTGTTGGTCATCTCCGGATCCGACGAAGCAATGTTGATGGATCCATCGTCTTGAATGTCGATTTTAACGCCCGTCTCTTCGATGATGGCCTTGATCACTTTACCACCGGCGCCGATCACTTCGCGGACTTTGTCTGGCTTAATTTTAATTGTTACAATACGCGGAGCAAATGGCGACAATTGACCTTTTGGTTGCTTAATAACTGCGTCCATAGCGTCGAGAATATGCAGGCGTCCTGCTTTGGCTTGTTTAAGAGCTTGCTCCATCACATCAAAGCTAATGCTATCGATTTTAATATCCATTTGTACAGCTGTCACACCTTCACGGGTTCCAGCCACTTTAAAGTCCATGTCACCCAAGTGATCTTCATCGCCCAAGATATCTGTTAGAACAGCTGTGCGCTCACCGTCGCTGATAAGGCCCATGGCAATCCCGGCAACCGGAGATGTCATCGGAACCCCAGCATCAAGGAGAGCCAAAGTACCCGAGCACACTGTGCCCATGGAGCTTGAACCATTGGATTCCAACACTTCGCTTACAATTCGAATGGTGTAGGGGAATTTTTCTTGCGTCGGCAGCATTCTCTGAAGTGCGCGTTCTGCTAAGTTTCCGTGGCCAATCTCACGACGGCTCTGTCCGCCCATGCGTCCTGTCTCGCCCACGCTGAATGGAGGAAAGTTATAATGCAGAAGAAATCTTTTTTTGTAGGTCTTGTTCAAACCATCGATCATCTGCTCATCATCACCTGTTCCAAGAGTCACTGTGCCTAAAACTTGCGTTTCACCGCGAGTGAAGAGACCAGACCCGTGAACCCGGGGAAGGATGTTAATTTCGCAAGCGATAGGACGAACAGTTGTTAAATCGCGGCCGTCGATGCGCGACCCTTTGTCGAGGATCGTTGCGCGAGAGATACGATACTTGAGATCTTCAAGGATCATCCCAAGATCTTTTTTACGAAGCTTTTCTACAGACTCTGGGAATTTTTGATTTTTAATAAGTTCGGTGCTGGCAAGCTTTGCGATCTCGTAATATTTTGCGTAACGCTCGTTCTTCGTGCGAATACTCAAAGCTTCAGTGATTTTGCTTGTCAAAAGAGCTTCGGCTTTTTGTTTAAATTCAGCATCGATTGTGTACGGAGTGAATTCGCGCTTTTTTGGCGCTTTTGATTTTTCGCGAAGTTCATCTTGCATATCAAGCAACGCTTTTAGCTGTTCGTGACCAAACTTGAGCGCTTTGAGGAAATCTTCTTCGCTGATGAGTTGCGCTTCACCTTCGACCATCAAAACTCCATTGCGAGTTCCGGCAATGGTGATGTCCATATCCGATTTTTCTAAAGCTTCAGCACTTGGATTCACAACCAACTGGCCGTCGATGCGGCCGATTTGGAGAGCCGCTGTGGGGCCGTTAAAAGGAATGTCACTGATGTGGAGAGCTGCCGAAGCGCCAAGGCTTGCGAGCATTTCAGTTGAATACTGACCGTCGTAACTTAGTACGGTTGCTACAACTTGTGTTTCGTAGCGATAGCCCTCTGGAAAGCAGGGGCGAATCGGGCGGTCGATTAAACGCGAAGTTAAAGTTGCGTTCGTTGTGGGCTTGCCTTCACGCTTAAAAAAGCCACCGGGAATTTTTCCAGACGAATAAAATTTTTCAACATACTCTACAGTGAGAGGAAAGAAGTCTAAATCAGATTCTTTGCGACTCGATACAGCCGTCACGAGAACGATGTTGTTTCCGCAGGTTACTAATACGGATCCGTCGGCTTGTTTTGCCAGTCGGCCCGTTTCGATTGTGATCTGTTGGCCGGCTAATGTTGTAGTCACTGTCTGTAGCATGGGTCTCCTTGTGTCAGTTTATGCACGTCTGAATTAGGCGAGTTTCTTCGGGAAACTCTCGTAGCAGAAAAGTTTCTTTGGGAAATTCTCTGCAAAAAAAAGAGCTTCTTTCGAAGCTCTTGTGAACGCTAGAAATTACTTACGTAGTTCTAGTTCTGCGATCACTTCTTGGTATTTTTTGAAACTTGTTTTTTTCAAATAATCCAAAAGACTACGACGACGATTCACCAGTTTTACAAGACCAACAGTTCCGTGATTGTCTTTGGGATGTTTTTTGAAATGCCCCGTAAGCTCTTTAATTTGGAATGTGAGAAGAGCAATTTGCACTTCAGAACTTCCAGTATCAAGATCTTTACGTTGGAATTTTTTAACGATTTGCGACTTTTGAGCGGTATTTAATGCCATATGTCCTCCTAGAACAACAAACCTCTTATGGCGTCATGGCCTTCGACCACAGAAGTTAAATTTGAGTGGCCAAAGTATTTCTAAGTGCTTGGGAGGTCAAGACATTTAAGGCTCCTTAAGAGCCGCATTTTAACAGCCAGGCTCCGCAAGGAGCCGCATTTTAACAGTTAAAAACTCGGCGGATGGAATACCCGGTCTCTCCGCGAGTGAGGATGGCCAGTAAATCCTTGGTTTTACCGCTGATAACTTTGACCCCAAGAGCAGCAGGCAAATGCATATATTCGATCTCGAGAAATCGCCCTAACCTGTGGGAAATTTGTCCGTTTCTTAAAAGTTTCTCCTCGAGTCCCTCCACCTTTACTACCGGCCAGGTTGGCAGGGCTTGGCCAAAAGGAATCCAATGAGGGGGATCGTCAGTCATTAAGCGTCCGTCTGTGAGAGTCACGGCGTCTTGCAGAGCATAGGGAAAGGAGCTTTCCCTGCGCAAAACAGCCACAGCGGCCCCACAACCCAGCTTTTCACCCAGTTTTTCCACCCACGTCCGCACGAAGCTGCCCTTGCTGCAGGAAAGTCGAACTTGCACGCGATCCATCGTCGCACCTAAGAACTCGGCTTTGTAAAAAGTCATGGGTTTTGATGGGGGTGTAAATACCTCTTGAGCTCGGGCTTTTTCGTAGAGTTTTTGCCCTTGCACCTTCATGGCCGAATAAATCGGGACTGGCCATTGAAAGGTCCCCTGCAGCTCTTCGACCGCCGCTTTGATTTTTTGTTCGGTGACGTCCACGGTTTTTGTTTCGATCACTGAACCATCGGTATCGCCGGTGTCATAGCGAACACCCAATAGAGCTTCGACAACATAGGATTTATCGCCCGAAAGAATAAAATCGGAGAGTTTCGTAGCCTCGCCCATGAGTACGACCATCAGGCCTGTGGCCAAGGGATCTAAGGTTCCCGCGTGGCCCACTTGTTTTTGCGCCGCCAAACGACGAACCGAGCTCACAACGTCGTGGCTGGTCATCCCTTTTGGTTTATCAACAAGTAAGAGTCCGTTTTTCATTTTATTGTCTTATTTTTATTGCTTAATTTTAATGAGAAGCTCATTAATTTTTTGCGAGGTCGCTACACCCTCGTCGTTTAAAAATTCCAGTCGCGGACAGTATTTCATGCGCAAATGTTTCATCACTTCTCTTTGCATCTCGCCCGCCTGGTCTTGCAAACGTTCAAGGGTTTCCTCGGAAACTGCGGGTTTTCCCAAGGCGCTCACAAAAACCTTGGCGCCTTTTAAATCCTTCGCGACTTTCACTTGGGTCACATTTAAAAGGTCGCCGGTAAAATGACGAATCACAAAACTGGCAACGATTTCACGCAGTTCTTTTTCAACTCGCTGTGCTCGCCTGTTGTCACCGGTTTTGCCGTCACTCATAGTTCTCGCACCACAGACTCTTGCGTGTAGGCTTCGATTTCATCGCCGACTTTTAGATCATTGTAGTTTTCGATGCTGATACCGCACTCAAACCCTGTTTGAACTTCGCGGGCGTCATCTTTAAAACGCTTAAGGCTGCTGATTTTACCCTGATAGACCACTTTGCCATCACGAAGCAAACGCAACATGCTGTTTCGAGTGACCGAACCATCCGTTACAAAGCAACCTGCAATGGTTCCTATTTTTGGCACTGTAAAAATATTTCGAACCTGAACGCGTCCAAGAATTTTTTCTTTAACGATGGGATCAAGAAGTCCGCCGAGAGCTCGCTTCATTTCGTCTACCAATTCGTAAACAATAGAGTAGGTTTTAATTTCCACACCTTTATTTTTTGCGGCCGCTTGGGCGCTTGTATCTGGGCGCACGTTAAAGCCCACAACCATTCCTTTGGTGGTGCTTGCTAAAAGAACATCGGACTCACTAATACCACCGATACCGGTGTGAATGAGCTTGAGCTTTACTTCGCTCGTAGAAAGTTTATCAAAAAGACCTTTCACGGCCTCTAAAGAACCCGCCACATCACATTTTAAAATCACAGGAAGTTCTTTGACGTCGCCCGATTTGAGCTTGGACATCAGATCTTCCATCGTTGGCGGCTTAGCCTCCAGGGACTTCGCGATTTCTTCTTTGCGAACCCGCGCGATTTCCTCGGCGCTCTTGTCGTCTTTACAAACATCAAAACGATCGCCCGCACCAGGACTGTCGGGAAGACCTATGATTTCCACCGGCATGCTTGGTCCCGCCTCTTTCAGCGGTTTGCCAGCGTCGTCATGAATCGTGCGCACACGTGTTGCGACCGAGCCTATAACAATAGATTGACCTGTTTTAAGAGTTCCATCTTGTACAAGCAAGGTAGCAACGTTGCCGCGGCCTTTTTCCACTCGACTTTCGATAACGATTCCCGTTGCAGATCGAGTTGGACTGGCTGTGAGCTCGAGAACTTCGGCCAAAACCGAAATCTGCTCGAGGAGCTCGGGAATTCCATCACCTTTGAGGGCGGAGATTGGACAGAATTGTGTCGATCCACCCCACTCTTCGGGGATGAGTTCATATTCAGTCATTTGTTGCTTGATGCGATCCGGAGATGCGTCGGGCTTGTCCATTTTGTTGACGGCTACGATGATAGGCACCTTCGCCGCTTTGGCGTGGCTGATGGCCTCGATAGTTTGTGGCATCACACCGTCATCCGCTGCCACAACAAGAATCACGATGTCTGTAACATTGGCTCCGCGGGCACGCATCGCAGTGAAAGCTTCGTGACCCGGAGTATCGATAAAGGTCACCTCGCCAAGCGTGGTCTTTACGCGATAGGCACCGATGTGCTGAGTGATTCCTCCGGCTTCTTTCGCTGCCACTCGGGCTTTGCGAATGGAATCGAGAAGCGTCGTTTTACCGTGATCCACGTGACCCATCACTGTTACAACTGGTGATCGGTAAACGCGTTCAACATCAATGTTGAGCGTGGAAGCCTGCTCAACAAGCTCGAGATCGGTTTTTTTAATATTTTGCGCTTCGAATTTAAATTCGGGAACCACCAATGCGATGGTATCAAAATCCAAAGTCATGTTCATGTTTGCCATGACCCCGTTACTCATCAAAGCTTTAATTAAGGCCGGTGCTTTAATACCTAAGTTTTGCGCAAGCTCGGTCACTGACATACTACCGTGCACTCGAACAACGCGCTTGTGTGCGGCTGGCAATGTGATCTGAGTTTTTTTATTGTGACCTTCGGAAATCTTTTTCTTTTTCGGCTGGAATACAATCTCGCGTTTCATGAAATCGGCAGAAACGAAAGACGGCGGCGCTTGCTCTTTTTCTTTTGCCGGTGCAGCGGGAGGAACAGCTGGTCCGCCCATCACGCGGCGGCCTTTGTCCTTTTTACGATCGTCCTCAGTCGTCGCAGGCGGAAATTCTGGAGGTGCGTCTTGCGAAATAAATCCTGTACGCAAAGAACGATTTACCGTTTTCACCTGGCGAGCCTGTGGTGGCGCCATACGATTGAGATCCATGCGACCGACGATATTTCTTTTTGTCGAGCGAACACCGCTGATCGGGCCATCTTCAGTCATCAGAACTTCACGCTTGCGCGGGCCAGTAACTGGGATTTTTTCGTCTACAACTGGGGTTGCAGCAACAGGGGCTGCTGTCACAACGGCGGTTTCTGAAGTTGGTGCGGCGGCAACTGCTGGAGCTGCAACTACCTCTGCTGACGCTTGCGGTTCGTGCGCTACTTCCACAGCTTCTTCAATCACCGCTTCCACTTCTGGAGCTGCTGCTTTTTCTTCAACAACCTCGGCTTCTTCGGTTTTCTTTCTGCGAATGACGGTCTTAGAGGCCGCCGCTTTTGCGGCCGCTGCGGCTACGGCAACAACTTCTGCTTTGGCAGCCGCAGCTGCCTTGCTCGTGGATTTTGTTGCGGCTTTTACAACCGTAGTTTTTGTAGGCGTTTTTGTGGTTGTTTTTTTCAGGGCGGAACGAGCATTGGCGGCTTCTTCATCCGCAACTTCGACGACAGGCTTTTTGGCAGCTTTTTTAGTCGCCTTCTTTTTGTCGGAACCAGACTCCTCGTCAAGTTTGGTGCGAATTTGATCTATGAGATCAGTTGTTAAATCCGCCATGTGGCTCTTAATCGGAAGCCCCCACTTGCGAATCTTGTCCATCAACGTGATGGTCTCAACTCCAATCTCTTTTGCAAATTCATAAACTTTTTGCGTCGACATTAGGCCTCGTTTCCGGTGTTAGACATGCTTTTTTCGGCTTCAGCAGAATCTTCTTTTTCTTTGAGTTGTGCCAGCTGTTCACGGAGTTGCTGTTCTGCTTGCTGCTTGGCATCCCCTTTAACTTCTTGCGCCTCAATGGCCACAGGAGCCTTGGGAACTTCTACACCATCATCCTGATATTTTTTAATAAGTTTGAGTGCTTCATCAATAAGCCCGCGAGCTTTTTCTTCGGTATCGTAGCCGGCGATGGCCATCACTTCTTTGACGTTGGCTTCAGCTAACGATTGGAAGGATCCGAAACCACTTTGGAAAATATTTTGCGCCATTGTATCAGACATGCCTGGAAGCAACATGAGATTGAAAATGGATTCGGCGGTTCGAGCTGAAGCGTTGGCTTCAGACATAATATCAATTTTCCACCCGGTGAGTTTTGAAGCAAGACGCACGTTCTGCCCTTTTTTACCAATGGCCAAACTCAATTGTGTATCGGCAACAACGATTTCCATTTCTTTCGAGTTCTCGTCGAGGAACACGCGAGAGATTTCTGCAGGAGCTAGAGCATTGCACGCAAAACGCGTGATATCTTCGTCCCATTCAACGATGTCAATTTTTTCACCTTTGAGCTCTTGCACGATGGTTTGTACGCGCGAACCCTTCATTCCCACACAGGCACCCACTGGATCCACAGCAGAATCTTTGCTGTAAACGGCGATTTTCGCACGCTGCCCGGGCTCACGAGCAGCGGCCATAATTTGCACGATACCATCGTAGATTTCGGGAACTTCCGCTTCGAAAAGCTTAACAAGATAATCCGGATGGGCGCGGGACATGATAATTTGTGGCCCCTTCGTTGTTTGACGAACATCCAATAAATGTCCTTGAATGCGGTCACCGGGTTTGAAAGATTCGCCCGGAATTTGCTCGCGCGGTGGCATGAGGGCTTCGGTTTTTCCAAGATCGACAATAATGTGATTGCGCTCGATGCGACGAATGATTCCCGAAGCCACTTCACCCTTGCGGGCTTCGAACTCATTAAAGATGATTTCGCGTTCGGCATCGCGCACTTTTTGCAGAATGATTTGCTTGGCTGTCTGCGCGGCGATTCGGCCCAAATCTGAAGTGTCCAGTTTGATACCGATTTGATCGTGCATTTGCGCTTCCGGATCAAGCTTGAGGGCGTTTTCCATGGTGATTTCGATCTCTTCATCCTCAAAATCTTCGTCTGGCACAACTTCGTTAAACTGGAAAAGTTCAACCTCTCCGGTTTCTTCGTTGTACGTGGCTTCGATATCTCTATAGGTGCCATAAACTTTTTTAGCGGCGACGAGCATTCCTTGAACGACGGCATCGATAATTAATTTTTTTTCAATCCCCTTGTCTTTACCAAGTTGATCAATCATTCGATTTAAATCGGAAAACATTCCATCTGCTGCCATAGGCACTCCTTATTGCTTTTTTCCAAAATCAAAAACCCAGTGGGCCTTTGCCACTGTTTCCAGTGGAACTGTTAACATTTTACCTTCAAACTCTACACCCAATTGCTGATCCTGATACGACGTGATCGTCCCGGTCAGCTTTTTGCGACTTGCAAACTGCTGTTCAATTTCTGGAATGATTTGTCCGAGGGGGCGAAACAAACTCAAGGCCACCAGTTTGCCAACACTCTGCTCATAGTGCCATGGCTTCTTAAGATCTCGTTCGATTCCCGGGCTTGAAACTTCGAGGTTGTAAGCGCCGTCGATCAGATCTTCCACGTCTAACATCAAACTCAAAGCTTTAGAAAACTCCGAGCAGTCCTCAAGAGAGACTTTTTCCTCGCCCGTGCGATCAATGAAAATGCGCAAAGTTTTGCCTCGACCAGAACCAAAAAGTTCCAGATCGTAGATCCTCAGTGCTTTGTGGCCGGCAATACGCTCGGCCAACTCCATCAATTTCGTAACCGTTGGATTCATAATCTTTCTCAAAAAACAAAGGCCCACGAGGGGCCTGCGAATGTTGGTGTTTTAGCAAAGCGCCCGGTAAAAGGCAAGATGTGGATTCCTAAAAATAGCTAATAATTGAATAAAATCGCAGCACTACCGTCTTTGTAGTAAGCCCGGCGGCGCCCTACTTCTTGAAAACCCTTTTTTGCGTAAAGATGTCGGGCCTTTACATTGTCCTCCCGGCACTCCAACCAAATGGTTTTGTCCTTTTGTGCTGCCAAAAAATCGCTCAAAAGTTGCGACATCATGCCCTGACTTTGGCAAAAGGGCGAGGTGCCCAAAAAGAGGATTTCCAGGATTTCGTGGCTGGGTTTATGGAAGTGAATGAGGGCTGCAATCTGGGAGTTTTTGTATAAAACCATGTTTTCGTGGCGCTGGCAGTTGGCCACGAGCAATTGATGGGTCCACCCCTGCATTTCCAGTTGTTCTGCTGAAAATGAGTGCACCCAATCGTTGAGTTCCCAGGTCGTAAGTTCCGTCTTACTTAATTTTGTATCCCGAATAATACACCACATTGTGAGTTCTAAAAACCGCAGCCATCCAATCGCGAAAACGCTCTTGGTTTTTTTGCAGCTTCAAAATTTGCACGATCTTCTCGCGCACTTCATCCAGCGGTTTTTGTCCCAACTGATTTTTGTTTTGCATGTAATAGCTCTGAATCGCGTCGTCATTCACCGACAACAGATCTTTGGGCATTTTTAGATTGAGAATATTTTTGACGCGAATTTTGCGCTGGTTGTGCTCGCGCAACTCCTTGGACGAAACAGCAAGGCTTTGCCAGAGGCGATCATTTTTTAGTTTCTGGAGAGTTTTTTCTTCGGCGCGCAGCACTTCAGCATCGTCGAGTTTTACTACGAGCAACGTGGACGCTTCGATCACCATAAGATGTTCGGATATAAGATCTTTGAGGGGTTCTTTGCGATCGACGAATTCGGCTAGGGGGTTGTGGATCTCGCTCAGGAAGAGATTGATTTGCAAATCGCGAGAGGTGACAACTTGATCTCCTACCTTCGCCAGAGCTGCCACGATCACTTCGGGTTCGGCGTAAATAAATAGAGAGAGCAGAAATACCACCATGTTTAAATGGTATATGCGGTCGATGAGGGGACCAAGAGGACCAACGTCTAGTATTTTAAATAAAAATGCCCGGTCAGGACTGACCGGGCTGTGCTAAAGAGGACTAACTACTACTACTTAAAACTCTAATTAAAAGTTAAACCGACCATTGACTAAAAACATCTGATAGCTGGCTTCTTCGAATGGACTTACTGTTCCACCGGTTGAACGACCTCTGTAATTTCGGCTGTTGGTACGTCCGTAGCGGCGGGCAGCAGCCTCGAGCTCGCTGTTGTCGCGGTCGTAAGACAAGTTGCTCATCCAGCGAAGCTCTGCACCGATACTAAAGTTTTTGGAAACCTGAAGATCCGCACCCACACCAACACCTGCATCAACCGCAGTTGATGTTGCAGACGCTTGATAGCTGCGAGTTTGATCCATGTCGCGGTACGTGTAAGCTAAAAGACCACTCACCTTCGGCGTGATTCTGCCCATTTGCGAGAAGTGATAAGCCACACCCATTCCGAAAGAGTACTGCTCGCCAGATTTAAAGCCTTCGTAGGTTTTTCCATCGATCAATTCGTTAACGTTACCGTCCATCGTAAGATCAGAGTAGATAAACGAAGCTTCAACACTAAAGTTTGTTGAAAAATGCGTTCCAAAAGCGATCCCTGTAGCGAGATCAGACGTAACATGCCCTGCACCTGAGTTCATTGAACCAAGCATTGGAGCGATGTACGACTGTTGATCCCAAAGAGCATACGAAGTTTCAGTTTTCACTTCGTCATTGTAAGCGTAGGGAACTTCGGTTTTTGGCTCAACGTAAACGGGCTTTTCTACAACGACCACAGGCGGCTTGCTGTATTCCTCTTTTTGCGAGTAATCGTCGTTTTTATAATCGTCGTCTTTTTTATAATTATTGTCATAATTCTTATCTAAACGGTTACCGAACAAACGATCGGCGCGGTCTTTTTCGTCTTCGATGCGCGACCATTCTAATTTCTCGATCACTTTCTCGTCGGTGCGATATTCTAGATTTTTACGAGAATTCTTAATGTCACTCCCGTAATTTCCGTTGTTTTCGCCAACGTTTGTTTGCGAATAAGTATCTACTTTTGACTCGGCTTCGCCCTCAGCGGCAGCAGCTGCCTTTTGCTTGTTGGCGTTTGAATTGGCATTATAAATATTGATTTGCGGGCTGCCATCCGTGTTTGTAGCAGAGTTGTTGCCCCTAAAATTATCTATTTGCGAAACTTCTCCGTCTGAAGTTTGCGATCCACCAGCCAAATTGTTTTCAACAGTTTCGATCTCTTCATAACCGTCGTTACCAGCTTTTGGTTCGTATTGTTCTGCTTGTGCAGGGCGACCATATTGTGGCGCTTGCTGCTGATATCTTTCATGCTGTGCAAACGAAACCGTTGTCACCAACATTAGAATAGTTACTAATAATTTTTGTCCCATACATTCCTCCTTAGCGTTTTTCCTTAGCCTCTTAGGACTCTGTAATAGCAAGGGTCGTTCCAAAAAATGGCACTTTGCATTAATGCTTTGTAAGTATATGTTTTTATTGAGGTATTATTGGCACTGGTTCCCTATTGGAACCGCTGATGGAAGATATAAGCAAAATTTTGGTAGCGATTTGCTCTCCAACGTTTTGACGACACTGAAAATAATACTTGTCTGAAAAACTCAGATCATTTAGCTTCAGCTTCCTAATTAGTTCTCAATGTGGCCTTTTGGCGGAACTGGTAGACGCGCACGATTCAAAATCGTGTGGGGGTAACTCCATCCCAGTTCGATTCTGGGAAGGGCCACCATTACGAAGACGACCACTCTGGTCGTCTTGCTGACTCCCCAGACTTCTTCATTCTGAAATTGGTCGCTCCGCTCCTGCCTGCGGCGCTTTGGGGGAGTGGATTAGCTTTGCATAATACCACATGCAACCAAAAATGAATTTTTGACACAGCCTCGTAAATGCAATTTAATTTGAAGAATCTATGAAACAGCTAACGTTGCTTTCTGTTCTTGTACTTCTCTGTTTTAAAGCTAGTGCCTTTGAGTTTCTAGGTGAACCCGTCTGTCTAACCTGTGGACTGCGCCCTTCAGAATATGATTATGCCGATCCTTCCACTCCCGATTTTAGTAAAACGGGGGAAGTTACAATTTACTTTACCCATGGCCATCAGGTGACATGGCGAGCGAGTTCCACGGAAAAAGCTTTTGCTAAAATGACTACTGGGCAAACTCCCAAAGAAGGCGTGGTTGAGTTGTACGATGCCACTGGGGATTATTTGGATGGTCCGTGGGACGTCAATGTTCATACTCTTTGGAATCAGCGCGTACTGATTGCGGGAGTGATGGTTCCCGCCGAGGCTGGAATACTTCTAAACTGGCCAGAGGACAATTGGCGTCGACGGATTTCGGTGTTTATGCAAAAGCAGGATCGTTGGACGCGACTGCCTGATCGTCTTTTGGGTGATCCCACGGAATCAATGAGTTGGCTTGGTCATTCTTATGGTCACGATATCGTTTTTGATGAGTTTGGCACACCGTGGATATTTTATGAGCGCGTTGCGCGCTCTGAAGATTTATCTCCAGCAGTCACAAACATTTATTCGGCTCCGCTCTCCAGTGCCCTTGTTGTAGACGAAGAGCATTTGATTATAAATTCGGAAGATAAGGGTTTTCTCAGCGCGGAAACCTTTGGTGGCAATCACCTGGTAGAGGGTGCACGAATCCTCAAACTCAAAAATGTCTATTATTTATTTTTTAGTGCTGGGTCTTTTGATGCCAGTGATTATGGAATTCATTTGGGTGTTTTAGATTCTCTGCAGGGGGCTGCGAAGATATATAAAACTAAGTCCGGTGACATTTGTGATTTTGGTGGATCCTTGCGGAAAAAACTCCACCTCACGTGGGGTCCTGGTCGACCTGCTGCCTTTGTGCATGGAGAGGACACTTGGCTTCTGTTTCATGGCATTCGCAAGAAATCCAAATGCCTTGAATTAAAATGCAGAGACACTTTTCTAGTTAAAATTGATCTCGAAGCTCCTCAACTAGCCTGCCGTTAAACTCACGCCTTATCAAGATTGTGCGGCTGAGGTAGCTGTTTCTTAAAATACTCTTTGGGTAATCAGCTTAAATTCACTGACTGCAGAATCAAAATCAAATCGTTGGTTGGTGACAGCTGGCGAAGGATTCTTTTCGAAATCGTAGACCATAAAGGAATTTGGAGCGTTTCGGCGAGTGCGATGGGAAATACCAGTGCCGCACACACTGATGAGAACTTTTTTGCGAAGCGTGGGATATCTTGCCTCTGACGTAGTGATAATAGGATCGTGGATGTGCCCGCCCATGACCACGTCCACACCTTGTTGCGCCAACATTTGCATCACTTGGGGGGCATTTAAAAGGAGATTTTTTTCGTCGATTTTTTGTTTACAGTCCAAAGGATGATGAAGAGCCACGACTTTCCATTTGTCTGTTTGTTTGTCTGGCGAATTAGCTGGCAAATTGTCTGGCGAAGAAAATTGTTCTAACTGCTTCGCCAGATAGTTTATGTCTAACTTGCCATCGATGTGACGAAATCGTGAGGTGGAATTCAGAACTAAAAGCTCTAGCTCTGCATTGGCATAAAAGCCATCGGGCTTTGAGTTTAAAATTTTTTGATACCTTCCGTAGGGAGCGAACAGGCGCGAAAAAATATTAAACAATGAAATATCATGGTTGCCGGGGCAACAAATAAAAGGTGCAGGCGCTAGCTCGTTAAAAAAAGCTTTTGCTTTTAAAAACTGAGTCTTAGTGGCCCGCTGAGTAATATCGCCGGTAACAACAACAAGGGTTGGATCTAACTTCTTGATCTTTTGTTTTAACGAATGCAACACAGCTTCTACCTCAGTGCCAAAATGCAAATCGGAAATCTGCAAAAGACGAAAAGCCATTACTCACCGGCCTTTACATTTTGACTCTGTTTCTTTAAGTAGCTCACAATATCGGCGGCGACTTTTTCTCTTCCGATCAATTCCACAGGGAGGCCCGACATTTGAGAATTTTTATTCAGCGCTTTGGGATTTAAAATATAACTCGCAAGATCGGCGGTCGATTTGGCTTGGACAAAGTAATTGAGGGGCGGACCTCGCAAACCCCCAACGTCGTTGAGTGCATGACACGAAAAACAGTGCTTTAAAAACTCACGGTGACCCGTCTTGATGCTTTCAGGGCTGTTTGCCGTTGGCAACAACGGTTGGTAGGCTTTTTTGCCGTCAATAAAATCAACTTTATGAACTGCATAGGGCGAGCGAAAAAAATTCTTCTTCGCCGAAGCCGCATCTGGATGATCCCACGTTAAATAAAAGGGACCCAGTGCAATGGGTTTTTCGTTTTTTAAAATAAAAGGGCTGCCATCGGCCATGGCGAAGGACAGCGTGGCTTTTTTTGTTTTGAACTCAGCCAAGGGAACGTCAGAGCGATAGCCGTCGGTGCAATAAAAAACTAAGGTGTCTAGGGAGTCCATTTGGTTTTTACCATAAATAGCCTCAACCAGCGGCAACACAGCAAAGCCCCTGTAGTTTTTTTGCGAATTTTCATGGGGCTCAAAAACTTTTAAAATTTCGTCTTTTTGTAAGCTTTTTAAAACCTTTATACTCGCTGATTTTTGCAGAACTCCATTTTTAAGAAAAGTCATTTCCACTGCTTGATTTGCAAACAACGAATTGGCACTGAGTAGAAAAAGAAGATGGAGGAAGACTGTTTTTGTGGATCTCATAACGCTCCAACACTATTCCTTGTTTAAAAAAAGACAAGATTATTTTCGTAAAATTGCAAGGGCAAATGGTAAATCTGCAAGGATATCGGTGGGTCGAAGAGAAAGAACATCTTTTTTTGCTTTTATCCAATTATCTGCAATCCAGCCATGGACGAAGGTGGCAGCGCAAACCGCATTGAGGCCAGAGACTTTTGGTGGTTTTTGGGCTAAAAACGAAGCAATCATTCCAGCAAGTACGTCGCCACTTCCCGCTTTTCCTAGAGCAGGATTTCCCGAGACCACTTTGTAAAGTTTTTTTCCGTGAGCAATGAGAGTGGACTCTCCTTTGAGCACCACAATGCACTGCCATTTTTTTTTCGCTAAAATCACCGCTTCGTTGCGATGGGTATGCACCCAGTTTCTGGATTTGTTCAGGAGGCGACCCATTTCTCCCTCGTGGGGAGTGAGTATCCAATCGGCTGGGAGCTTTTGGGCAGGATGAAGAGCCAACCAATTAAGTGCCTCCGCATCAAGTATCACATTTTGTTGTTCTGTTTTTCGCCAGTGACGTATCCACTTTGCGATGGATTTGGGACTTCGATAGCCCGGGCCCAACACTGCCGCTGAAAATTTTATTTTTTTTAATTGGCTCTCGGTCGAAGCAAGAAAGTCGGGATGCTGCGAAAGGTTTTTTTTGGAGGATTCTAATAAGAATACATAGCCTGCACCACAGCGACTGGCTCCCTGGGCGGCTAATACAGCGGCTCCCCACATTCCAGTGCTACCAGCGACCACACAGACTTTCCCGCCCTGCACCTTGCTGTCGGCTTTATTGCGCTTTGGAAGATCTTTTTTGAGAGAAGCTCTTGTATAAAGAATAGGTTTCATAGCTTGTTTTAGCATCTTCTTGAAATTTGTTTTATAAAAAAGCACACTGGGATGCATGGGGGGTGTGAATGAACATCTATCGTTTTTTATCCTTGGCTCTATGTCCAGTTTTCATATTTCAACTCTCGTTGGCCACCCCTGCTGCAAACGCCGTTGGAGCCGGTTTTAAAGCCCAGGACGTTGCAATGATGAATGGGTTTAGAAACACCCACAAGCTATTTAAGACAGCTCTTTCGGGAACCAACACTCCGCCTCGCTTAGCTGCTGCGATGACTGCGCAATTGGCAAAGAAAAATCTCTCTTTGAGCGAATTTAAACTAATGACAGACGGAACTGTGCAATTTCAATTGCAAAATAAAAATCATATTTTTAGTCGCGAGGCTGGCAATCGCTTTCGTTTGGATGGAAAGCTTATTGATCTAAATTCCAAAGAGTGGTCAACGGATGTGAGCTTTCAAGTGCTCCCTCCTTCGAGTTGGCTACTGGTCATTCCTACTGCCAATGCAGAGATCACTTTAGGAGGCATATTAATAGCTGCGGCACTTGTATTCATCGTTATGGCTGTTGCGTGCTCTGCTCCAAACCCTAAGACTGGCGGAGCAAAAAGAATCCGTGTGCAGGACATTCGTCAAACAATGTGTAAAGGTGGATGTGGTCTCGCCTGCGCAGCCACTGTAGGAGGAGAATTTGACCTTGATGGCTACCTTAATGAAATATGCGCTGAAGTGGCAAAAAAATATCCTGCCGCTGAAGATGTGGAACGTAGTTCACAGGAGTATGAGCGCGTGGTGAATGGCCGCCAAGCACGACGAACACTATTGCTGGCCGAAGTGTCGAGAGTGAATTATCAACGTAGTCACAATCTAACTCTTGATACGATCGATCAGCAAATTCTTTCAACTCTCATTACAGATCCAGAAACCATGAAGTCATGCGTGTTAAAAACACTCACAGGTGCTCAAGGAGCCGCGCCCCATCAGCCAAATCGCGAGCCGGCCATTGTTCCAACAAATCAATAAGGTCGTTGCGGAGGACGAGTTAACGTCGCCCTGAAGGCGTCTTCGTCCACTTGGCCGCCACTCCTTACAAAGCCCTGTAAAAAACGACTCTTGCGACTCGTCCCGATAAGCTGCTCCTTCACCGTTTGCGCATTGATAGAGTATCCGTCAGCCATGGCATGACCGATCACTCGCGTGACTTCGGCGGCCGCGTGGGAAGTCCATCCCGTGCTGTGGTTGATCCATAGATTGCCAACGTTGTATTCGTAGTGATGGGCGGCGAGGACAGGGAGATTGTCGGCTCGCATTGACAGGTCCACTGTGGCTCCATAATTTGTCAAAATATTTCTGCCCGACTCAGGATCAACGTTCACCGAAATAACTCCATCAGATGTAACTGAAGTTACCGAAATCACATTGGCGTTGTCGCGAGAAAATTTTGCTGGGCAATAATCAAAGTAGTCGAGATTGCGGCCGGAATTGCCAGCGGCAATAACAAAAATAATTTGCGGATACTTTTTAAAAATTTGCGACCAGGCGTGCTCCTCCGATGGTAAAACTCCACAATCGGAACCGAAGCTCACATTTATGATCTTTACCCCTCGCGACGAAAAGTTTTTTATGACATCCGCAACGTCAAAAATATCTTGTTGGTTGCCGTACATTCTGCGCACAAAATGGACGGCGATATCACTGCGCCCTTTGATAATTCGGCTGGTCACCCGTGTTTCATGCTCGAGATAGGGCTGCAAAACTCCATTTTTGAAAATTTGATCCATGGGCCACGGACTACCAAGTGCCTGGTCCATCCAGCGGGGAAATCCAATGCCGCTGTTTTCTTGAAGCCTTTGATGTTCACAGGCATTTAAATTTTTATTCTTTGGCAGATCTTCGAGTTTTTGCAGATTTTTTTCAAATTTCGTGCGGATCGAAAGGAATTTAGCAAGACCGGGGTGGTTATAATCCACGCCCGAACCGATCACACCCACCACAACTTTGGGCGCATTCAATGGGAGGTTATCAGAATCGTAAATCGATCGCAGTGATTTTATGGGATAGCATTCTTCAGAAAAAGCGCTGAACGTAAATAATAGGACTATGAAGAAAATAGACTTTACCATCCGTCTCAACTTCATACTCATCAAGCCTGAAAACGAGAAGGTTTTCAGGCTTCGATGCTAAAAATACAGGGATGAAGTGCTTAATTTACAGTGAGTTAGTTTAAATCCATCTCGAAGTTCCCAAAAATACTCGTAAACTCTTGTTCCCTTACGGATTTGCCGTTGATAAAGTACTGAGCTGTCAAAAGGGCCGTGTCAGGGCTCACCCCTGCCCCGAAGTTTGGCAAAGATGCAGTGATATAGCCCACCACTTTAAAGTCGTTGTAGTTCTGTTTGAGGGTCATGGAGACAAACATCTGTTGTGAAACAGTTTCACCGGTTTGCGGGTTGAGCTGGAGACTCCCAGTCATTTTCGCAGACACTTCTGAAATGACTTGGCCAAAGGATTGACTGTCCGCAGTCATCAACGCGCTCATATTCATCGACAGATTCACTCGCGCCGCACTCACCAGGGAAAAGTTCATGGCCATTCCAGTCGTGGTCTTCGAAGATGTGATGTCTAAACCTAAGGACGTTGGGCTATTTAAGTTGGATTTAAAAGACTCTTCAGTTTTTACGACGACAGAATAGCCATTTCCCGTTTGATTTGGCGACGACGTTACGCTTTGTGAATAGGAAAGTGGACAAAGTGAACCACCGATTGAAAAAAGTGTTTGCGGCTGCTTCAAAGCACTATTCATCGTCCCGTTCAACATCCTGTACATCGGTCCATCCATGGGCGGATTTGGTGCTCCACTGGCATGAACCTGACATTGATTGGTCTTTTTTGCTTGGTCCATTTTTTCTACCAGTTCTTGTTGCGCTTTTGTCAGCGCCAGGGTTCCGGGATTTTTTTCGATCACAAATCCACCGAAATCGTCGGTATTATTTTCTGCCGGATTTTGTGTCACAAGCGAAACATCTTCGATGGATTGGTTCATTCGGAGGACACTTTGCTTTTGGGTGTCGGTGAGTTCGGGAAGGCCCGCCCCTGGAATTCCGCCACCAGAGTTTTTACTGTCACTGCAGCTCACTGTTAAAATTAAAAAAGAAATAAGAACGATTATTTTTGTCATTGATTTCCCCAAGTTTGTTGATGCAGGCAAGGAAATCAAAATAGGTTATGGATGTCAACCCAGTTTGCTGGCATACGCGATGTAATTTTTTAGGACCTCACGAAGGCGGTCTTGAGTTGTTAAATCAATGAATTTTCCTTGTGCATCAAAAGCTTCGTGGGCTTTTGCGAGACCGAAACCCTGCGGATAAAGATAGCAACCCAGCGACTCCAAGGGTTGCCGAGAATGCAATAATGTTCGGACTCCCGCCATGCCCCCAGGTGTAGCAGCCATCAAAAGAACTGGTTTTTTATCGAAAGGATGAGGCTTTAACCGCGAAAGCCAGTCGATGGTATTTTCGAGTGGACTCGAAATGGATCCGTTGTATTCCGGGGAAACAACAATCCACGCCGCCGCTGATTTTAATTTTGCACCGAGCACATTAACGGCTTCGGGAAACTTTTCAGTTTCGATATCCCCATCGTACACCGGAAGACTGAGAGGTTTAAGATCAATGAACTCCGCTTGAGTACCCTCTGGCAGAAGATCTTTGGTTGCGAGAAGCAATTTTCTATTGAGAGAATCTTTTCGCAGACTCCCACAGAACAACGCAACTTTCATAATTACCCCGCTGTCTCGATGATCAACAAGATGATTCCGATGATAGAACCGCCGGCAATAATTCCCGCACCAATGGACTCTTGGTTTTCGGTGACCGCCTGATAAAACGGCGACCGATTTTGCAAAGGTTTTTTGTTCATCACCCAAAAAATAAAGGCGCCCAAAAACATCATAAACACATCGGTAAACGACAGTACAAATGGCAAACCAAAAGCCACCGGCGAAATAGGGAATTTTCCGTTGGTTTTTTTAATCAGGATTTCCATACCGATGCCCAAAGCCGCACCAATGAGCACAGCGTATTGAGACGTGATGTGGAGCGAAGAAATTCCCACAGACAGTACGTCGGCGATGGCTTTCCACACGATGGCACTGGGCATTGGCAGTCGGTCTGTGCCAAACGCACTGATATCGCCTTTAAAAATCATATAAAACACGGGAATCGAGACGAGACTTCCCGCAAAGATTCCGATGATGTGTCCCACGGCCTGCTGTCGAGGTTTTGCGCCCAACATATATCCAGGCTTGATATCCATTAACAAATTGCTGGCGTTTAGACACACGCTAGAGGTCACTCCGGCTGAGGTGAGATTGGTGGCTAAGTTTCCCGGATCTAGAAGACTGTAAACGGCCTGGGTCATTTTTGCGAGGGCACTGCCCGGCGTGGTCCCCGTAAGGCCTGTGGCTTTGACCGCCATGATGCTAAAGGCAAAGACCAACGGAATCGACACTGCGGTTAGCCAGTAATCCACTCCGAAAAACGCTTTGCCCATGATAACCACGGCGAGTCCGACAATAGGAACGCCGATCAAGGACACTGAAAGTGGCAGCTCAATATCTTTAAGAATGTCGATCTTTTTATCAATTTTGGTTTTTTTAAAAAATGACTTAAACCCTGCAATGGTGGAGTCGGCTGAGAAAAACGAATATAACGACGCACTCGTCATCATGGAAGCTCCACCCCACAGTGCCCAAATGGAAATATTTCTAAATCCACCGCCGATGATAATTCCTTTTTTAATCATGATCGGTGCTAAAACTGCATAGTTGAACAAACCACCCAGCAACATTGAAGTCGCCGTCTGCATGGACATGATCGTGCCAGCCCCCATCATGACGATGGATGTATCAAAGCGAAGAAGAAGATCCTTCATCGGAGTTCCCAAAATTGTTGGCGTGTAGAATTTGTAAACGAACTCATCCCAGTAGTGAGGAATGGCCAGGAAAGGTACACCGATTTTTGCGAGCACCGTTTCGCTTCGTAAAAATTCAATCAGGGCAGACACTCCCGCACCGGCCGCTAAAAATTTGGCTCTCTGCACGCCCACTTTGGCATCCGAAGAATGTAAGCTTTCAAGCACCACACCCGCCGCGTAACCTTCGGGAAACGGCAACTGCTCGTCGTTGATAAATCGTTTTTTAAGAGGGAAAGCGAACAGAGTCCCCAGCACCCCCAGCGCCACAACCCAAAAGTAAACTTGCCACTGAGAAGGAATGGTTTGAGTCGCCAACATGTAAGCAGGAATAGCGGCAATCAAGGGAGATGTCGTGTAGCCAGCGCTGGCCGCGATGGACTGCATGGCATTGTTTTCGAGGATGGTCATGTCGGTGGCGATTTTTGTTTTAGCTAGCAGTCGAAACATTCCATAGGAGGCCACCACCGCCGTGATCCCAACTCCCAACGTCCACCCTGTTCGGATTCCAATGTACAAGTTGGTTAAACAGAGAAACATTCCGAGCAAGGCACCGGTGAGTGCCGAGCGCAGGGTGAGCTGGGGCATGTCCCCTTTGTAAACATTCTTCAACCACCACTCGTCTTTTTGCTGAAGTGTCCAGGTTTTAACTTGCTCTTCGTTGAGTTGCTTTAAAGACATGGGATCCTTTGGCTCTGATTATTTTGTGCAATTATTTGCTACAGTTTTCGACGATTTCGGTGGTGAGGCTGAGAGATACGGCCGACCAGGTTTTTGATTTTCCATCGGAACCTTTGTGAAGGTCATAACAAACTTTGTTAATCGACTCGAGGGGCTTTTTCATTTTAAAGTCCATGATATCGATGTCGGTTTCGGCCACATATTTTGCTCCTTCGATTTTCATGCGAAAAGGTACAACCTTGCTTATGCCGTTCATATCGATTTTGATTTTACTAATAGCAGGGCTATAGGAAACGATCTGTCCTTTGATTTTGGTGCCGATCACTTTTTTGAAAAAGAATTTCTTGAGGTTGTCATTGCGACCAGGGTCGCCCGACTCTAAGCCCTGGGGATCGATTTCGATGGACGTTTTTTCGAAAAGCTCTTGAGCGCTGTTGGCTGTAGGGGGCGCATCCAAGGTGAACACGGGAAAGCTGGCAAGCACGCCCTTCTTTTCGGTGAACTTGTACGCTGTCCACTCAATTTTGAGAGCGTCTGGCTTATAGGAATAAGTGCATGTGGTGCTGGTTGGCGACTGGGCAGAGATTGTAAGAGAAAAAAACAAAACCGCTGTGAACACTGAGGACCTCCATTGTAACAATGAAGGCCATGGTATTAAAATCTCAGATTCTTAGCAACTGCTTATGAAGATCTGACGAGCTTTTTCGTCCAGGTTGAGATCGATGAGCACTGAGTTTCAGCGATGTCGCAGAACTGCACCCCGTAGGATTTGCGTTCCTGACTCCACACCACTTTACCAAGCACTTGAACTCGCTCTTTGCCATCGGGACTCATGATGTTCATTTCAACGATTCCACCCTGCTCAAGCAATGCTTCCGTATCAATCTTCACGCCACCAAGCGAAATGGAACTGACAGAGCCGACAAGCTCTTTGTCGCCAACGCTGATGCGCACTTCTGATTTGATATTATAACGCTGATACGCTCGGCGATCGTCTTCTTCTTTGCGACGCATTTTAAGTACAAATGCCACAGCGAAGGGGCTCAACACGATCAGCATCAATAGTCCGCGACCGGCAATGTCCGCTGATGACTCGCCAGAGATTTGCTTAACAAGTCCGCAACCACCGCTGGCACCGCCCTCGGAGGCCACACTGCGGCTGGCAGTATAATCTGGCTGAGAGGTACTGATCGCGTTGTTTTTAGCATAGGTTACCGCTTTGAAAACATTCACACGGGCGTTTGTTGTGACTTTGCCATTCACATTCCCCACATTCGAATCGTTCTGGGCGTAGAGAATTTGCCCCGCCTGATAGCCGTTAATTTCTTGACCCGCTTCGCGCTCCATTAGCGCAATAATTCCAGCCACCAGTGGCGCCGCCATGCTGGTTCCAGAGGCGTATGCATAACTGTTGTTTGGCAATGTACTTAAAATACCAACCCCGGGGCTGGCGATATCAACTGTCGAGCGTCCGAAGTTTGAAAAGCTCGCCATGGTGTCGCTGTCACTGGTAGCTGCGATGGATATTAGATTTCCCACGGAATAGTTTGAAGGATAGGTGGGACTGTTATCGTTATTATTACTGGCGTTTCCTGCAGCGGCAACAAAGGTCAGACCGTTGGCATAAGCCTCAACAATGGCATCTAGCAAAGCGGCACTATAACTACCGCCGCCCCAAGAGGCATTGATCACAGAAGCGCCGTTTTCGATGGCGTAATAGATAGCTTCGATGGCGTCGGAGGTGGCGCCACTGCCTGTGCTGTCCAAAAACTTCAGCGGCATGATCTTAATTTTAGCCGGCGTAAGTGTCATTGCAAAAATATCCTGAGTGACACCAAGGATAATTCCCGACACGTGGGTTCCATGGTCTTCGTCGTCCATGGGATTGTTGTTGTTCGCTACAAAATTCCAACCGCGAATGTCGTCGATATATCCATTGTGATCATCGTCAATTCCATTGCTTGCGATCTCATCGGTGTTTCGCCAAACGGCATTGGCATCCACAAAAATTTCGTGATTATAATCCAAGCCAGTATCGATCACTGCCACCACGGGCACAACGGATGAGGTTGGCGCTAAAATATTCCAAGCCTGTTCCACTTGAATCGCAGCGTCCGATTGATAATAAGTGGGCACGGTAAATGACGTCACACCCGAAGCGCTAATTGAATTCAAGGCTTCGGATTTTGAAAACTTATTACTCTCCAACCCTGCGCTTTGTTTCCTAAATATGTAATTTGGCTCCGCGTACTCCACGTTTGGATCGGCACGCAGCTGTTGCAAAAGCTGTTCAACGTTTTGTTGCCCCGCTTTTGCTTGAAAATGATGGGTATTTAAAAGATTCCAAGATTTTTTAAGATTCACACTCAAGCCTATGGCTTTGCTACTAAAACTCGCACTGCCCGCCTGTTCTTTTTTAAACTTAACAATCACTTCGCCAGGAACGTATTCTTGAGCCTGTGCCAAGCTTGAAGCCAACAAAAGCGCGCACCAAATCGTTGCAATGTAACTACAAAATATAGGCAAAATACACCCCTTGCTGTACTTAGATCCTATCGGTTGAACGAAAAAAAAATAAAGCAACTAAGGGAATCTTTGCCCCTTTCACGACCGATTCTCAACTTGAGACAATTGCGGCATCTCATGATGAAACCATTTTTACTTTTTTATATATTTTCCCTTTTTTTAGAATGTTAAAAATAGGACGCGGGCATCGTGCCCTCAACCGCACAGTCTTACGCCATCCTGGCGCTGCGGAGGTCCTATTTTCAACATTCTAAAAAATGGAAAAATATATAAAAAAGCAAAAATGGCCCACTTGCACCCGGAATGCTGAAAGTTATCTTGCGTTTACTTTATGATGTTGCAGTTCATGTGCTGGTATCGATTGCGGGATTTGTGAAGATTGATTTTTACTTTGGGTTCAGTTTCCGAAAACTTACTAAATGGGACCTCTGCAGCGCCAGGATGGCGTACGACTCTGCAGTTGAGGGCACGATGCCCGCGTCCTATTTAGTGAGTTTTTGGAAACTGAACCCAAAGTAAAAATTAAAGTTTATAAATCTCGCGCGGCACACTCTCGTGTGCCTGCTGAGGTTATCTATTGAGAAATGACTTTTTCGTTGATTGTGATGGAGGCAGTTTTGCGCAGCTGATCCATCCAGCCCTGAAACGACTCGTAGGATTTTTGTCGATCCATGATTTGTTTGAAGTAATCCATGGGCTGATCTTTTTTCGCTGTTGCTACTGGCGAAGCATCAACGCTCTTCAACTTTACAAGATAGTAACTACCATCTTTTTCCACCACGTTTTTGTAAACGGGGTTTTGTGGAGTTAGGGTGAGTGCTGCGGTTAACACTTCGTTATTATCTCCCAGCTTGGGCACCATCATATCGCCTAAACCAAAGGCGCCGGTTTCTTCCCACGTCCAACCCTTTTGTGCAAGGAAGGCGTCAACGTTTCCAGAAGAGAGTTTTTCGTTGATGTTTTTAACAGCGTCTTGTTTCTTATCCTGTTTGATAAGAGTCTTAGCCACTTCTTTTTTTACGGCTTCGAGCGATGGTGCTGTGGCATCGCGCTTTTCGTTGACCATCAAAATGTGGTAACCAAAAGACGACTTGAAAGGCTTCGAGATCACTCCAATAGGTGAGGAGAATGCCACTTGATCAAATTCCGGCACCATGCGACCGCGCTCAAAAAATCCTAAATCTCCGCCTGTGGCTTTAGAACCAGGGTCTTCCGTCCATTTTTTTGCCATTTCAGTGAAGTTTTCTTTTTTAACCTGGGCCGCGATTTCGGTGATTTTGGCCATGGCCTTTTCGTCGGTCATTTGCGGTGAAGTTTTAATTAAAATATGTTGCGCGCGAACACCTTCTTTTTGCTGAAACGTGGCTTTGTTATTTTCGTAATAGTCGCCGATTTTTTTCGCTTGCGAACTCAAGTAGTCGGTAACTTCTTTGTCGTTGATGTCTGCATCAGAAACTAAATCTTGTGGTGCCTTTTTGATAAATTGCACATTGAGCTTCACTTTAGAAACCACATCCTCTTGCTTTTCGATGAGATCGCTGTCGGTGGAGCTCTTTTGATAGAATTCATTCATTTTTTGCACGAGCATATCTTCGACGATTTGCTCCTCAAAACGCCCTTCGCTTAGACCTTGAGCGCGCAGCAGTTCTTTATAACGAAGTACCGAGAAAACACCCTTGTCCTGAAACTGCGGAATTTGTCGTAAAAACTCGCGAATCTCTTCGTCGCCCACCACAATACCCTGATTTTTAGCGGCCTGAATGATCAACTTGCGGTTCACCAGACTGTCCACCACTTCGCGATTGAGTCGCTTGCGCTCTTCGTCCGACATTTTTGCAGCTCCACGGCTCTCTTGGACGCGATCGAGATAACGTGAAAACTCAGTGTAGCTGATGGTTTCGCCGTTGACCTGCGCCACAGACGAGCCCGACCCCATGAAATCCACATCTGGCGAGTAGCCAACAAACAAGAAGATGAAGCACACCAAAATGAGCAGCAACCAACCTGCGATGTTGAAGATCGGATTTTTTCTTTTCTTATAAATGCCTTCGAACACGAGTCCTCCTAGGAATCAAACCGCCCATTACAAAATTTTTCCGCTTTTTTTTCAAGGAGAATTGTTGATATCAAAGAAGTTTTTGTTATTGTAATGAGGAATGGAATTTCTTCGACTCGATTTTCGAAAATTAGTCTCTATCGCCGCTTTTTTAAGCGTTTGCGTCCTAATTTATACACTGCAACAGTCTTTTGGGCCGGCCGACAACGCCATGGCTCCCAACTTTTTAACGGCGAGGATTCAACCTTATTACAACACGGCTGCTGAATCTATTGGCAAAACCGTTCGCCAGTATGTGGATCTTCTTTCGATCAAGGAGCAATTGCAGACTCTGAAAGCCGAAAATCAAACACTGCACGCTCAACTGCAGGTTCTCGAGGAGATTCGCTCTGAAAACGAACGCCTCAAAAGCATCTTCAATTTGCGCGACACCCACCCTAAATACGATTTTGTGATCGCAAAAGTAACGGCAAAAGATCTTTTTACCGATCACTACTCTCTCACGATCTCCAAAGGCTCCGAAGACGGTATCGAAAAACTCAGTGGTGTGATCACCGGCGACGGCGTGGTGGGTTATATCGTTGACGTGCAAGCCCACTCGTCCCGACTCTTGCTGGTCAGTGATCGTTTAATTAGTATCGATTCCACGGTGCAACGAACTCGGGGCCGTGGAATCATCTCCGGCCACTCGCGAAATGAATCTGTGCTTAAGTTTATTGATCGCCCCCAGGACATCGCTCCGGGAGATCTGATCGCGACGAGTGATGATCAAAAAATGTTTCCGATTGGTTACCCCATCGGCAATGTGGTTTCGGTGCGAGTGAGTCCCTTTGGAGTGGGTCATACAGCGCTGGTTCACCCCATTGTCGATTTGCGAAAACTCGATGAAGTGATCGTGCTCCGGGTGAAAAAATGATGCGCACACAGCGATTTTTCCTTTTTTTGCTGCTCATTGTGTCGTGTTTTCTTTTTGAAACAACGATTTGGTTTTCGTGGGTGGGATACATTCCCTCTCCCAATCTTTGGACTCCGGTTTTGGTTTACTTGATTATCAATCGAGAACACCCACGGCGCCTGGGTTGGCTCGCGACATTTTACATACTTCTCCTGACCTGCACCGTCGCCTTACCTCTGCAAACGTTGCTAGCCCTTTGTGCCACGTTAGTTATTTTGCGATTCGTGCAAACAAACTTTTCGACACTGAGTATTTTTGACCTCGTGCTATTTAGCTCTGGGGCCATGTTTACCTTCCCGGTGCTCTATAGCGCCATGGATTTTATGATCACGTCGGAATTCCATTTCGATTTTCTATTTCACTTTCTTTCGCTGTTGATATCGTTTCCGCTGATTCCAGGAGTCCTTTTGTTGTGTCGAAAAATTGATACGTCATTTTCTCCTCACTCTTACAACAACTTGGTACTTGAGATATGAAGATTCACATCAGCTACGAAGAACCTGCTCTCCGAGAGCTGCAAAATAGAGGCAGCCTTCTTTACATTGCTTTAGGATCGCTTTTTTCTTTTCTTATTCTGCGGCTCATTTACTTACAGATGATACAGGGAAGCGCGTTGTATGCCTTCTCCGAGAAAAACCTGCTCAAAGAAATTCGCGTGCAGCCCCCTCGCGGCATCATCTACGATCGCAATCATCGCATCATCGCCGAAAACCTACCCAACTTCGCACTCACTCTTTCCCCACAATATATTAAAGACCTTCCTCCTCTCGCCCACGAGATCAGTGAAATCGTCGGTATTCCCAAAGAAGAAATCATCAATAAGTTTAAAAAAGACTCACGGATCAACGGCTCCTATCGACCCGTGACGATTAAGAACTTTTTGAACAGAACCGAAATCAATCGGTTGGAGTTGTTAAAAATCGATTTTCCAGGAATCGACATCGAAGAATTGATCTTTCGCGAATATCCCTATCGCGACGCTTTTGCCCACGCTATTGGATATATCAGCGAAATCTCCGACACGGAACTCCCGCGCTTGCGCGAAAAAGGCAATCGCATCGTCCAACAAGGCGACGTGATTGGAAAGAGCGGCCTGGAAGATCGTTACGACGATTTTGTTCGCGGCGTGACTGGTATTTCCTATGTGAAAGTGGACGCAAAAGGTCGCGAAGCCCTTGGAGAGTCCCTTAAGTTTTTAGGGAGTATCGAAGACCTTCCCCCGAAGGCTGGTCAAAATATAGAGACCACTTTGGATCTCGATCTGCAACTGGCCGCCCAAGAAACTTTTTTGAAACACAAACAAACTGGCGCGCTGGTCGCGATCAACAAACAGGGCGAAGTCTTGGCTCTTTATAATAATCCATCGTTTGATCCCGGTTTGTTTTCAAAAGGAATCACCAGTGACGTCTGGTCTAAACTTATCAATAATCCCGATAAACCACTGCGCAACAAGGCGATTCAAGATCACCACTCGCCGGGTTCCACCTTCAAACCGTTTATTGCCTTAACCAGTTTACAGGATGGAAATATCAAAGAAAAAACTCTGGTGAACGCTCCACCCGTCTTTATGTTTGGAAATCGTCCCTACCACGATCATACAAAAACCGGGCAAGGGTATATCACCGTCACGCAGGCCATCGAAATGTCGAGCAACGTGTTTTTTTACAAACAAGGCTTGGCAACCGGAGTTGATAAGATTGCGCTTTACACCAAGGCTCTGGGACTGGGCGCGCGCACAGATATCGATCTTAAAAACGAAGTGCCAGGACTGATTCCCACTTCAGAATGGAAACAAAAAAATCGCGGTGAACCTTGGCAGGAAGGCGAAAACATCAGTATCGCCATCGGACAGGGCTTCGTTTCTGTGACAACATTGCAGCTCGCAACGGCCTACATGGCCATTGCCAACAGCGGCAAAGTTTATAAGCCCATGGTGGTGAAAAAAATCATGGATACCGAAAACCGCGTGCTGCAAGAGTTTTCGCCCACACTGGTGAATGACCTTACAGACCCCACAAAACCCTATTATGTTTCGCCTGATAATTTTAAAATTGTGCAGAAGGGATTGTTCCTGGTGGCAAACGGCGAGCGAGGGACAGCTCGCGGCGCAAAAATTCCAGGATTCACCATCGCTGGAAAAACCGGAACAGCGCAGGTGCGAGGGTTCTCGGCCGATCAGGTGTATGCCAACTGTTACAATCGCCCCAAAAAACAACGCCACAACGGACTTTACATCGCTTACGGACCCTTCGAGGACCCCGAAATCACTGTTGCCGTTTTAACCGAAGGCTCATGCTCCTCCAAAGAGGCTGTGCCCTTGGTTAAAGAGTTTTACGAATCTTATGTTAAAAAATACCATCCTCAGGCCATCACGCAAAACTCTGAGCCAGATACCAAAAAGGGCAAACAATGATGAGGCATCCAGGACTTTCTGTCCCTATTGGGCAAAACACGTTCCTCAAGCGCTTTAGCTTTTACATGATTCTCAGCGTGCTCATGCTGAACGCCATTTCGCTAATTAATCTTTTAAGCGCCACCACCAACATCGCAAAACATCTAAAGGGTATTTTTTATTCGCAAATCATGTGGATTGCCATCGGTTGGGCTCTTTACTGGCTTCTCACATTTGTGAGTTACCGCTTTTTTGTTCGCTTTGCTTACGTCTTTTATATTGTAAATATTGGCGCGCTCATCGCCGTGATGTTCATTGGTAAAACCTCCTACGGAGCTCAGCGCTGGATTGATCTTGGTTTTTTTAGTTATCAGCCCTCGGAAACAATGAAGCTCGCAATGATTTTAGTTCTTGCAAAGTACCTATCTCGCTTTAACCCGTCGGATGGCATAGGCTTTCGAAATTTATTTGTGCCCATGTTGCTCGCGGGAATCCCTTTTGCGCTCACAGCCAAACAACCGGATTTGGGAACGGCGCTGTTAATCCTCGCCATTTCAGCTTCGATGATTTTGACCATGCGAGTTCGTATGCACGTGCTCGTCACTGGTTTGTGCGTGGCTCTGGTGGCAGGCCCGCTAGCCTGGCAGTACGGGTTAAAACCCTATCAAAAGAATCGCGTACTTACATTCTTATACCCCAACAAGGATCCTCGGGGTGCTGGCTACAATAGCATCCAAGCAAAAATCGCAGTGGGCAGCGGCCAACTTTGGGGAAAAGGTTTTAGAAACGGCTCGCAAAGCCAACTAGAGTTCCTCCCTGAAAAACAAACTGATTTTATTTTTTGTGTTCTCAGCGAAGAGTACGGCTTTTTGGGTTGCATCGCTACCTTAGGAATTTACGCCATCTTGCTCATGGCCATTTTACAATGTGCGATGACGGCGAAAGATCTTTATGGGGCTCTCTTATCCATAGGAGTGTTTTCCCTCGTCATCTGGCACGTCTTCGTAAATATAGGAATGGTAACAGGTTTGTTACCGATTGTGGGCGTGCCTCTGCCGCTCATCTCCTATGGGGGAACAAGCAGCATGACCATGATGGTGGGGCTCGGCTGGATCTCCAGCGTCTTTTACCGAAAAGATATGTTTTAAGGTACGGACACACTTTTGGGACTCGTCGCATAATTAATTTCCAATTTTATTATGCGACGAGTCCCAAAAGGTGTGGCAACGGAGCAAGCTCGGCTTGCGAACGAGCGCCAAAGGCGCCCTTGCCGTACCTTTAGATGTGTTTGGTCAGCATCGCTTTGATGCTGTCTTTGGGATGGTTGCCAACGAGTTGATCGACCATTTTCCCATCCTTAAAAAGCATCAGTGTTGGAACTCCGCGCACGCTGTAAGTGACCGGTGTTTCCTGATTACTATCGATATCCACTTTGCAAACTTTCATCTTGCTATCAAACTCGAGAGCCAGTTCTTCGAGCTTTGGCGCTAGGGCCCGGCAAGGTCCACACCACTCTGCCCAAAAGTCCACCAACACGGGAGTACTGGACTTTAGCACGTCAGAATCGAAACTTGCGTCACTTGAATTCATAATATTTTGGGCCATAGGATCTCCTTAATAATCCCTATTATAATCCATTCGACCAAGGTCTGTCACCTGCCAGAATATTTAAAAGAATTTACTTATTTAGCCGATATAGGGGCATGGAAAAGAAGTTCAAGGTCCTCGTCGTTGAAGACGACAAAAAATTCGCCGAAACCCTCCTGAGAGTGTTCACTGAAGAGGGCTACGAATGCTATGTCGCCGAAAAGCCGCAGACGGCACTTTCCTTAATTAAAGTTCACTCCTTTGATGTGGCGTTGATCGATTGCATGCTGCCGCAGATGAATGGGATTGATCTTGCGCTTAAGATTAAGGAAGTGGCAGGGGATTCCCTACAACTTTATCTTATGAGTGGAATTTACAAAGATAAAAACTTTTCCGTCAACGCCATTAAAAAAACAGGTGCCCAGTCGTTTTTGATAAAGCCGTTTAACCTGTCTGATCTGATACAGATGGTGAATGACTCGTTTAAGGAAGTCACTCGCGAGCTCAGTCTGAAGAGCAAATCTGTAAAAGGATTATTTCTTCAGGAAAATTTAAGTCAAAATCTGATTCTTGGAATTGTTGGGTACAATCCTATTATCAACGGAAACGAACTTCCTTTTATTCTCAATGCGCTGATAACGTATAAGTGCACAGGCTCTTTAAGAATTGGCACTCCTCAGCAGCAAATCGAATTGCACCTGCATAACTTTCAAGTCTCTGTGGACAGCGCAAAAATGCCTCCTGGCAAATTTAAATCCGCCATCATGAACAAAGGCTGGGTTCTGCAAGAAGATATAGACACTCTACACCCCAGTGACCTCGGCGCGCTCAGATTGCTGCAAATGAACATGATAAGCCCGCATGCATGTATGCAAATCGAAAAAGAAAACACACTGCAAACCTTGGCACAGTTTTTTGTAAACGATAATATTAATATTAAATACTCTCCGATGCGGGTGGATCCGCGGCGGGTGGTTTTTGAACATTCCGAAATGGAATCCCATCTCTATCACTGGACAATGAACTCCGACATCCATTGGCTGAAGGCTTTTTACCTGCCGCACATGAATTCGCAAATTCGAAAAATGAATTTGAGTCAAAATAAGACACAGTTTTTTCCAATTGTTGCTGCCAATAAAAATATTCTACCGATCATGATGAAGAATATTTCGGTGACCGATTATTTTAACGAATCAAAAGTGGATGACTCCACGGCCACTCAGCTTTTACACACCATGCTGGTCTTTCGAGAATTTTACTTGGGCGATACGCAACTCGAGATCAATTATCAATCTCACAAAGAACGTCTTAAAAAATTGCAGGACAGTCTCGAAACTCAGAATGCTTTCGAGCGCTTGGGATTGACCGACCGGGCCAGTGAGCAGGACATTAAAAAATCCTATCAAGAAATGTCGCAGAGTATGCATCCTGACAAATTGATCAATGCTCCCCAGGAAGTGAGAACGCTATCACTGATGGTCTACGAAAAGATTCAAGAAGCCTACAATCAAATCAAAAGCCCGGAAAAACGCGAGCTTTATTTGAAGCGTATTGAACAACAGAAAAAGGAAAACTTACAAAGAGCCGATCTCTTTTTTGACAAAGCCATCACTTTGCTTTCCCGCGGCGACACCAGCGAAGCCGAAAGAATACTTTCGGACGCTCAAACTTTGGCTCCCTACTCTCCACGCTTGAAGCTGTTGCAAAGCTGGGCGCATTTAAAAAACAAACAGATTCCTTTGCCACAAATTTCGCGCACCTTAAACAGCCTTCCACCCGAAGAAAAAGAAAGCACTGTCTACATGTACGTGAAAGGCCTTATGCACATGGCCTCCAACGAAATGGATCGCGCACAGAGCTCGTTTAAAAACACCTTGGCTAAAGATCCTAACTTTATGCCCGCGCGCAGAGATATGATGAGTCTTTCGAAACCTGAAAAGAAACCATCGGGAAGCATTCTCAATGCAGACCTTAAAGATGTCGTCGGACTCTTTTTCCGCAAAAAATAGTCGCGCTAGCTGCTATTTTATCAGCGCCTTCATAAATTTTTTCTTTTTTCCGAGCAAATCAGCGGTGTTTCCCTTGGCTTCTTCTTTATGAGAATGTTTGTCGAGATCTTTTGCCGAAAAAACTTTATCTAGCTTGGGAACATTCTTTAAAAAATCTTTATATTTTTCGGCCCGAATGGGATCGCTCACCGAGGTCGGAATGGCAATATTTCCTTTAACGCGAATGAATTCTTGCCCCACAGTATTCATACTTCCGCTCATCATGGTGCGATACTTCTGTAAATACTCCGCTACATCTAATTCAAACAACTGACAAACGTTCTGAATCAAGACATCCGGTTGAATCGGCGTCGAGAGATTCGCATCGATCAGTTGTCTTTGTGCCGTTTTCAGTTTATCTAAGCGCGACGGAGACCCTACCCAGATAAACTTGGGTGTTCCTCTTTTTTGCCGCACTTGAATAAAATTATTCAAAAACTCATCCTGTGAACCGAGCACAGAGGTTATGACAAGATCTGGAAAGCTCTTTGCCAACCGTTCGTGCATGTCAGCCCCCTTTTGGATGGAAAGGATGTTAAATCCGAGCTTTTGCAGAACTGTTCGCGTGAGATTAAACTCTAAATTGTTTTCTAGAATCAAAAGAATATTTCTCATTCTTTTGATTGTGTCATTTGACGCGCCTCGATGGCAATGATAATCTGTTAAGGCTCAAATGAAAAAAAAGATCACGTTCCTTTATATATTTGGCCAAATTCTCCCTACATTTTTAATAGGCATCGTGGTTTTTATTTTTATCATTCTGATGTTCCAGTTTCTAAAACTCACTGAGTTTATTTTGGTGCACAATGTGGCCATAGGCAGCATTTTAGAGCTTCTTATGAATATCTCCATTGGCTTTTTACCTATTATTTTACCTATGAGTTTGCTCTTTTCAGTGCTTCTCACCTATTCGCGCCTGAGTACCGACTCCGAAATCGTGGCCTTTAAGGCCCTTGGTTACTCGCCTTACTATCTCGCCTCCCCGGCTATTTTCTTTTCAATTTTTATTTGTTTGATATCCTCGCAAACGTTGTTCGAACTGGGCCCGCGAGCTCGACTGAAAGTCGATACCCTCCTGGGACGAATTGGAAATCAAAAGATTATCAGCACCATTCAAGAAGGAACGTTCTCCGAAAGCTTTTTTAACCTGGTTTTGTACACAAACCAGATCGACAAAGAGGAAAAAATTCTGCGTGATCTGTTTATTTACGACAAACGAAACTCCAACAACCCCATTGCTATTGTTGCAAAAACTGGCGAAATCACCACCACCTCCAACACGACGAACCAGTCCGCGGCCATTGTTCTTAAGCAGGGAAATATCTACAAGCTGGGAGACGCCTCTCACACGAAAGTCAAATTTGATACCTATAGTCTGGTTATCTCTTCTCCCGTGGTGACCCGTAAAAACGAAAAAGACGCGGACTCTTTTACGTTGCAACAAATCTCAACCTTGCTTTCCGACACGTCATTAAGCCCCGCTCAGCAAATTGAGTTTTCCTCCGAGTATCATGGTCGCTGGGCCATCGCCATGTCGTGTTTGCTTTTTGGCTTTTTAGGCTCCTCAGTGGGCTCGAGTACAAACCGCCGCTCTAACGCGTCTTCTGGATTTATTTTGAGTGTGATCTGTATTATTTCGTATTGGATATTATTTGTGGTCGCTAACACCTTATCTAAAAAAATGTATGCCCCACCCTTCGTGCTGATTTGGGCGCCCAACGTGCTTTTTTCGCTGGTGACGATCTATGCCTGGCGCCGACACCTCACCAGCTCATAAAATCTTGCAGATCTTGGGCGTCACTCACTAGCGTGGCACCCTCGCTGAGCAGTTTTAGATTTCCCGAGGATTCGTAGGATCCCGGAAAGTCTGGCACGGTGGCAATGCTCGCCCCCTGCTCGAGAGCATATCGCACTGTGATCATACTTCCGCTCTTGATCGCGCACTGAACTACAAGTAAGTGATTGGACAACGCTGATACAAGCCGATTTCTTTTTATAAAATGATGGCGATTCATCTTTTGCCTGGGCAAATACTCGGACAAAAAAAGCACGTCAGCCTGCCGTGTCCAATGAGCGAGCTCTGCGGGGTAGAGCTCCTCGAAGCCGCAGGGCAAAACAATAACACACTTCTGTCGGTGCCGGAGAGCTACTTGGGTGGCTTTTTGATCAATTCCTCGAGCTCCTCCGCTCACAATCAGTTTGTTGTTGCGGGTTAAAAATGCGCCGAGCTCGGCATCCATCCAATGCAAAAAACAGGGTGCTGCTTGGCGACTCCCAATGATCGAAAGAGCAGGCTCGCTCAGTAACCCCAGATCTCCCCAATAATAAAGACAGGCCGGCGGCACCTGCAAGCGCGAAAAACAAGCGGGATACTTTGGTTCGCCCCAAACCAGACAACGAGCTGGATCAAAAGATGCAAAATCAGTTCGAAAAATTAATTGCTGCCGCTCGAAGTCGTCGTCGGTCCATTTTTTTAAGTCGCGCAGTAATTCCCAAGCTTGCGAATGACTTATGTCGCGATTTTGCAGGAAGACCGGGAACGGAATCGAAAAGAAATTGCAAAGAACTGGCCACTCATAGTTTTGTTGCATGGGTTGCGCCACTGCAAAACTCAAACACCGGTATTCTGAGGCGGTTGATTCAGGTCTCTACCAAAAACTAAAACCGGATTTTTTAGGCGTCGATACGGAACTTCGATCCATGGCCGTGCGCGTGTGAACAACCACGGCCGTCGCAAAAGGCGCATTTGTCGAAACCACTTTCACGACTCCATTGGACGTGAAGAAATCAATTTTTCTGTCAAAGGCGTTTTGAATTTTTAAAACATCACCGATAGTTAAACTTCCAGTCTCCGATTTTAAAAACACCACATCGCCCGTGTACCAAATCTCTTTGTCTTTGCTCAGAATCGAAATGTCCACTTCCCGCGGAGCCCCTTCAGTGTTCATATTGACGTACGGGGGAATGTGAGTGACCGCCGACGAGCCAGTAAGGATGCCGTCAAACTGACGCAAAACCTCGGCCTCGTAAAGATTTTCGCCGATGTTTTGAATCACCTTCACGATACCTAAGATGCGAATCCCGTAGCCGCCCTTGAGGTACTCTGGGTTCTCGTCGATGATGCTCAACGTATCACCAGGATTGATTATTTTTTCATCGCGCTCGAGGATGATCCGATTGAATTCGCCGGAGACCATGCGTTCACCACCGATGGATTTAACTGTGGCTACAACTTGCGGTTCGGCAGAAAATATCTCCCGCGTGAGATAGAATTCGTTTTTGTATTTCATTTGCGGTCGAGGAATCACAGAGATCGTTGATTGCTCGTTGAGGTTGAGCAGGGGGCTTTCGGTAAAAAAATTGGGGGGCTTGCCATAGAACTTACCCGTGGAGCTGACCACGGGATCTGTTTCGAGCATCATGGTAGGATCGGACGTCTGCGCCAGGGTCTGTTCGAGTCTTTCCACAGACATTGAAGGCGCGTTTTTAAATGTACCCAGCGAAAATATAATCGTATCACCAGGAAAAATCAGATGGGGATTTGTGATGCCTTTATTAATCGACCACAGCTTCGACCAGTAATGGCCGTCGCCAAAATAAATTTCGCTGATATCCCAAAGCGTGTCGCCCACATTTACTTTGTACGCTTGCTCTTGAATGCCTTCGACAATTTTAAACCAATCATCATCTAAAATGGGCTGTTGATAGTGTTCCTCGTAGATGCGGTGCATCCTAGCTTCGAAGGATGAATCCTGCGCAAACGCAGAAATACTTAGCAATAAAAAAATCAAACCATGCGCGCCAGTTACCAGACTTTTCATGAACACCTTCACTTTGAGCTTCATTTTAGTCTAAAACAGATGTGGAAAAGTGCCATTAATATCGGCAAAAACCCCAACCTAGAGCGGGCATATTGCATTAAAAATATTCATTTATTTGGAGTTTCAGGACTTATCCACACAAATTGTGGAACTTTGGCGAAATCTTAACATTAAAACCTTGATAATATTGAGCTTAAGCGGATTGCGCAAAAAACACTCATCGCTAAGCCTATGAATTTTAACGATAATATTGAATTTTCTTCGGTTTTTTATTTCATAATTTAAGTTCTTAAATCGGTCTTCGGATGTGTGAAAGCCAAATAGATTCCATCTGTCGGCAGGATGAAATGCAGTTTGCTAAGCCGGATATGCTCTGGATTATTTTTGCTGCTTTATTTTTACGCATTCTATTTTTTGACAGAATTGATGTCGCCCCATTGTTTCCATCGACATTTCACGATGCCTGTGGCACCTGGACTTTCATCCATAAACTTCATCCGATTTTTTCAGGACTTTTGTGTGGGTCCGAGCTGCCTGCATCGCTCAAGTCGCTCTTTATTCAGCTCGGCGTCTTCCATTGGTTTGTGGCCTCAGGCGGCCACTTGGTGTTCCTTCAGGCCTTCTTACATCGAATCCATGTGCGTCACTTCACGCTCTCCATGGCGCTGCTCTTAGCGTTCAGTATGACCTGTGGCCTTCAACCTCCCATCGTGCGGGCGTTCATGGGAATTTTGCTCGCGCGGCTCTCAATGCGCTGGGCCTTATTTTTAAGGCCCCAACAGATCACAATGCTGGCGGGTTTAGCGTCGCTGGTGTTCTTTCCGCAGTGGTATACGTCGTTTTCGTTTCAATTGAGTTGGCTTGTAGCGTTGGCACTTCCGTGGAGTTCCAAACACACTCTGCAGTCGCTGTGGGTTTCGGTTTTGCTGATTCCGCTCAGTTCGCAATGGTCGTTTTTGCATTTGCTTTACAATATCGTTTTAACACCGTTGTTTTCGGTGGTGCTGTTTCCACTGTCGATTTTATTTTTTGCTTTGGCACCATGGACGCTGCTGGGAAATTCCATGTGGGAGTTTGTAATTTGGTGCTGCCAATATCTTCCTAAGGATCACAATCCTCTCAGCCTGCCGTCTCCCCTGCTATGTTGGGTTTATATTCTGGGCATTCACTGCGCGCATATTGTTTATCAGAAGAGTCGGCATGCGTAGAGCGCTGTTAATTTTATTTGCGGTGATCTTATTTCCTGCTTCATTTTCAGTCGAACAAAGAAATTTAATTGTGTTTTGGAATGTGGGACAGGGTTCGTGGACAACGTTGATCACTAGCGGAGCGTGTGTGCATGTAGACACCGGCGGTCGCTGGCGGCCGCTCATAAAAACGTGCCAGTCGCGGAAAAACTACTTGTGGTTTACTCACTACGATTGGGACCACATCAGCCTTGCGCGAAAAATATTTATGGCGGCACCCGACACATGTTTGATGCAAGCGGTTCCTCGGCACATAAAAACGTTCAAAAGAAAATTTCTCAGCATCATTCCGCAGTGCCAACAGTCCGCCCATGGAGTCAGTCTGATTTATCAAGCGAATTTTTTAGAAAATAACGACAGCTCTGCTTTTGTTTTGGCAAAACAAATTCTCATCACCGGCGATGCCACACAAAAGATGGAAAAAAAATGGCTGCACAAAATCCCTTGGCAAAATATGCACGTTCTCCTGGCGGGTCACCACGGCAGTCGAACGAGTCTTTCCCCTCAGTTGCTTAAAAGGTTATCTCGCTTGCGAATGGTCATCGTGAGCGCCGAAAAAAAGAAGTACGGTCATCCTCACAAGGAGACCGTGGAAAAGCTTTTACGCGCCCGCGTGCCGATGATTAAGACGGAGGATTTTGGGAGTGTTGCCTTGGAGTTGTAGTCCGCTTTGTTATTGTGCTACGCCATCCGGATTCATTTGTTTATTTATAACATCAGTAAGTGCGCTCTGAACCTTTTCGTAGCACCCTTGAGTTGCACAGCAATCTCGCGCCACAAGTGGATACTGAAAAAATGGCGCCATTTCATAAAAATTGTTTCCCTGTGCAGGGCAGCCTGCTGAAGAACTTTCAAGGATTCCATCGGCGCTGAAACGCGCGCCACTCATGCAAGTGGCCGCAGTGTACGTAAACGTACTGTCTGGATTTCTAACAATAAGACCATCAGTATCAAACCCCTCGTGGCGTCCTCCACCATAAATCACAAAGCTTTCTTTCACTGTTGCTAACTGATTACCACTGCATGTAAAAGTCAGCGTATGCAACGATGGCAGCTGGTTGTGCTGTCTATCATACTCCTGGTATCTCTTTGCATCCTCGTGATACGCTGAAATGATATCCTCAGCCGAACTTCCTTCTTTTAAGTTGTAAGAATTAGAAGTAAAAACACTACCAAGAAAACTCGGGAGCCAATCAGATGATTCCGCATGAGCGACATCAAACCAAAGAGACCTAGCCACATTTTTTGGGGCTCGTCGGATTGCTATTTCAAATTCTGCTTTATAATTGAGAAAAGTCTTATTCTTTTTAATTATAATTGTTTGCGAAAAAACTTTAACTTCGCTTTTTACATCCGAGAAAACGATGGGAATTTTTAAATTTTTTGTTTTAACCAAAACAGTGTTTCTGTTTGGCATTGAAATAAGAGGTGGAGCAAAATTTTTAAACGTTTTCACTTCCTTTTGTAATTCTTTATTTTTAAAATTGGAGAGGTTTAATTTTAATAAGTCCTCAGGTTTTTTAACTTTGTGTAAATTATAAGCATAATAGCTAGCTCGCACTTGCCCCGCCGTACTTTGTAAAGCAAAAGCCACCTGCGCTGTAAGTAAGCCGCACAAAAGCAATAAACCCGTTTTCATAGAAACCCCATTTGTAAATATAAAGTAGTATCTCCTCTCAAATGTAAAATCATACTTGTGAAAACGCGAGTCCAGAAAACTTGTGCTTCGCTTGCGAGGCCAAAAAAGCCCGACGTCTGTCGGTGTGTTCACTTTTACCTGTTCAAATTGACGCAAGCTTACTGCCGCTGCGGCAGTGACTTTTGACCTTTACCCCGTTTTTAGTACCAGGAAATTTTTATTTAGATCTTTGCTTATTCTTTTTGTAGGGGATTAATTGCGAGTTCTCGGAGCTATTTCCGAAACCTGCTAGGTCATGTTGCCAATGCATTCAGGAACACTCAACGGACAACTGACCATGGTTATTAATCGAGATAAATCCTACAGTGGTAATCCTCAACTCGGTATTGGTCACGCCTATCGAAAGTAGTATCTCCCATCAGAGGTCTACTATGGTCGATTAATTTAAAACAGGTAATTTCATCGCTAACTACTGAAACTCTGTATTTAAACCAAAATATTGTGTGTGATTTCCACTCAACGTACGTAGCCAACTTACTAACAACAAAGTCCGCGAGCATGATCCAGAACTGGGCTCCATTTTGGAAGCTCTGAGTCTCGTAAAAAGTTTCAAGTTGAAGCTCACCTTCATAAAAACTTATTTCAGCATTATCAGTAATTACGCTATATTCAGCAAAGGACTCGACAGACAAAAGAACTAGAAACAAAATTAAAAAATTTCTCATATTTTTCATGTAACATCTTATTTTAGCGAGGACCTGTTTTTTTAAGAAAAATGAAATTTTTATCGACTTTCCATACTAATAAGCAAGGTTTGAGGCTCACCAAGTGCTGACAAACGCTCTATAGACCTGATCAGCCTATGAAATAATCCCAACAGAGGATCTAGCGGTCATCATCTCATTTGAGAAAACAGCAAACGCCCGTTACATTGCGAGCACTGGATTGACGCGAGTCTACTACCGCTACGGAAGTGAAATGCCAAAAAAAATGCCCTATCAATTTACGACAGGGCATTCATGATTGTTCTAAATTACAAATACGAATTTAAAACTGAAGTGCTTTGTAAGGCATTCCAAGATCTTTGGCTACTGGCTCGTAGACCACGGTGCCGTTGTACACGTTGACACCTTTGTAGAGCGGTGGGTTTTTCGCAACTGCATCTTCGAGGCCCATTTGGGCGATCATGGATGCATACTTGAATGTCGCGTTGTTAAGAGCGTAGGTGGAAGTTCGTGCAACCACACCTGGCATGTTGGGCACGCAGTAGTGGATTACGCCATCGACTTCGAAGGTTGGATTTACGTGGCTGGTTGGTTTGCAAGTTTCGATACAACCACCCTGATCAACCGCGACGTCCACGATCACGCTGCCTGGGCTCATTTGTGAAACCATTTTGCGCGATACAAGCATTGGAGCTTTGCGACCTGTAATCAACACAGCACCGATCACGAGATCTGACGTTGTTACGCACTCTTCAATATTTTGCATATTGGAGTACATTGTTGTTACGCGACCTTGGAAAATATCATCTAGGTACTCAAGGCGTGAGTGGTTCACATCCATAATGAAAACTTCTGCACCAAGGCCCACAGCCATTTTTGCGGAGTTGATACCAACAACCCCACCGCCGATGATTGTTACGCGGCCGCGCTTAACGCCTGTCACTCCGCCAAGCAGAATGCCTTTGCCGCCTTTGTCTTTTTGCAAGTAGTAGGCACCCACTTGAGTTGCCATGCGACCAGCCACTTCACTCATGGGCGTTAACAACGGAAGTTGGCCATTTTCGTCCTGGATAGTTTCGTAGGCGACGGCTTTCACTTTCTTTTCGCAAAGAACTTTGGTGAGCTCGGGCTCTGCCGCTAAGTGGAGATATGTATATAGAATTTGATTGGGCTTCATCAGATTGTATTCAGGAGGAAGTGGCTCCTTTACTTTCACAATCATTTCGGCTTTTTGATAAATTTCTTCGGCCGTTGCCAAAGTTTTTGCGCCGGCTTGAATGTAGTTTTCGTTGCTGATCATGGATCCTAAGCCAGCGTCTTTTTGCACGTAGACTTCGTGACCTTCTGCTACTAACTGTTTTACGTTGGCTTCAGTTAAACCCACGCGATTTTCACTAATTTTGATTTCTTTAGGTACACCGATAATCATAGCAACCCCTTTGGTATGTTATGCCGAGGTTTTATGACACTCCCGTTAACGAAGTCAATGGGCAAAAGGAATTTGGAAGGGCGCCATGGGAGGCATTTCTCCTCCCAAATCGATGAGTTTGTAACCGTCAGAATCGAGTAAATGCAATGCCAATTGATTCATCAAATCGTGCCCGGCGCGATACAACACAAGATGGCCCATGAGGGGGCGCCCCAAGGTCATCAAATCGCCCAAAGCATCTAAAATTTTATGGCGCACAAACTCGTCGGCAAAGCGCAACCCTTCGGGGTTTAAAATCCCTTTGTCATCGAGGACAATGGCATTCGCCAAGCTTCCCCCGCGGGCCAAGCCCCGCGCCCGGAGCGCTTCCACATCTTTCAAAAAACCAAAGGTGCGTGCCTGGGCGATGTCTTTTTCGAAGGTGGACACATTGATGTCGATGTCCATTTTTTGCCGGCCGATGGAAGGGTGGGGAAAATCCACGGTGCAAGTGATTCTCAAGCCGTTGTAGGGAATAACGTAGGCGTGTTTTTCTTCGTTGCCCACATACACCGGGCGATGAACGAAGATGTATTTTCGCAGTTCGCCCTGCTCCGAAACGCCGGCTTTTTTAAGTTCGTTATAAAAAACCATGGCGCTGCCGTCGCAAATCGGAATTTCGGGTCCGTTGAGCTCGATAAAGACGTTGTCGATACCCAGTGCCGTTAGCGAGGACAAACAGTGTTCCACAGTTGAAACCGAAAAGTTTTCGTTTCCGAGAGTGGTGGCGTAGGCCGTGGCTTTGACGTACTTTGCAAGCACTGGCACTGATGGACGTTCTGGCAAATCACTGCGCACAAAGTAAACGCCGGTATTGGGGGGCGCTGGACAGAACGAAATTTCTGCGCTGGCTCCGGTATGGAGACCAATTCCCTCGATGGTTACTTTCCGTCTCAACGTTTGCTGCAACAACATAAATCAACCTTTTAACTAATCAGTTTAAAAACTTAAACCTTCAAAATGCTTTTTGGCCAAATCTGTGGCCACCCGACCGCGGGGCGTTTTTTGCAAAAGTCCTTCTTGAATCAAAAACGGCTCATACACTTCTTCCAGTGTGCCTTTGTCTTCCGACAGAGCCGCAGAAAGCGTTTCCAACCCCACAGGGCCGCAGGCAAATTTTTCGATAATCACTGAAAGAATCTTTCGATCCATTTCATCCAAACCTAAATTATCAACTTCCATTTTATTCAGCGCATGGGCCGCCAATTCCATACTGATCACACCGTTATTTTGAATTTCGGCAAAGTCGCGCACTCGGCGCAATAAACGATTGGCAATTCGCGGTGTACCTCGGCTTCGTCGAGCCAGTTCCATGGCGCCATCGTCTTCGATGGTTACATTCACCAGGGCCGCAGAGCGACGAATGATTTGTACTAATTGCGTTTTGTCGTAAAAGTTGAGGCGCTCCACAATTCCAAAGCGATCGCGAAAGGGGGCATTTAAAAGCCCCGCGCGGGTTGTGGCTCCAATCAAAGTGAAAGGTGCCAATTTGAATTTCATGGTGCGAGCGCCAAGCCCATCGCCCGTGATAATATCCACGTAAAAATCTTCCATGGCACTGTACAAATACTCTTCAACCACACGTTGCAATCGATGAATCTCGTCGATAAATAAAACCGAATTGGGAGTCAGGCTGGTCAATATGGCAGCGAGGTCCCCTTTTTTATCTAGCGCCGGGCCGCTGGTGGTTTTGAGATTGGCTCCCATTTCGTTGGCAATCAAATGGGCCAACGTGGTTTTGCCTAAACCTGGAGGACCGCTAAACAGCACATGATCCATGGGCTCTTGCCGGCGCTTCGCCGCCTCGATGTATATTTGTAGCTTTTCAACAATACTTTTTTGTCCTGGAAATTCGTTGAAGCGGCTGGGCCGCAGGGTGTTTTCCCACAGGCGCTCACCGTCTTCGCGGGTTTCCCCCGAAAGATCTCTTTCGTTCTCGATCATCGTCCACCTCCTAAAGAGCCTAGCGCCGAACGCAATTGCTCCTCAAAAGGTTTTTTCCGATCCACTTTTTTAACGATCTCTTGCACATCCAAAGGTTTAAATCCCAGATTTGTAAGGGCGGAATAAAGATCATCTTGGCTTTCGGCTTTTCCAGGCTCGAGGACGAGTTTGCCTTTGAGGGTAAGAATCATTTGCTCGGCAATTTTTTTGCCAACCTTGGGAAGCAGAGTGAGAGCCTTCACATCTTGCTGTTCGATGGCGTCGATAATGTGGTCGAGCGTTGCTCCCGAAAGAATTTGGATGGCCATTTTCGGGCCTATGCCATTTACTTTCAGCAGGCTTTCAAATAATTTTTTTTCCACCTGCGAAGTAAAACCAAACAGCTGAATGAGATCTTCGCGAACATGAGTGTAAATCCACAGCGCAGTTGATTTGCCCTCGGGCAACTCGGAGATGGTGTTTGTTGAACACGCCACCTCGTACCCCACACCTTGCACATCTAAAATCACCGATGGAGGTTCGCACAATTTTACTGTTCCTTGTAGATAGCCGATCATATTTTATTTTTCCAAATCATAAATCGATTCCTGTTCCCTTAAACCGCTTTATCACGTCCACTTGCAGGGCGTGATAGAACGCCAACGACAGCGCGTCCGAGGCATCAAAACTATTCTGTTTGGGGCGAATATTCAACTGCGAGTAGAGCAACACTTGCACCTGCTCCTTCGTTGCATTTCCCGACCCGGTGATTCCCTGTTTCACGACGCGCGGGGTGTATTCCACAACTTCGGCGCCCACCTTAATGGCTTCGTGCATGCAAACTCCGCGGATGTGGCCTAATTTAAAGGCACTATCCACATTTCGTCCTAAAAAGATTTTCTCTATGACACACACATTGGGGCGAACGCGCGAGATCAGCGCCTCAACTCTCTGCGACATGATTCCCATGCGAAGTACAAAATCCAGGCGTTCGGAAATTTTGAGGTGATCGTGTTCAACATATTCGATGCCCTGGGGAGTTTTTTTAACAATTCCAAAACCCAAAATTTGCGTTCCAGGATCGATTCCAAGAATCAGCATAATACCCCCCTTCTGACTATGAACTTGCTACGACCTCACTCCGATGTCATCATCAATTTGAGGGTGTATGTTTTCAGACAAAACCATTGAAGAGTATCAAATAATTCTGATGCGAAATCCAAATGCAAAAGTTTTTGCGCCGCTGGCCGAGGCTTATCGCAAAATGGGTCTTCTCCAACAGGCCTTAGAAATCTGCGAGCGCGGTGTTAAGTACAACCCGGAGTACCCCTCGGGACTTGTGGCCTACGGGAAAATTCTTTTTGAACTCAAAAAATACGAAGAGGCCAAAGCCGTTTTCGACCGGGCCACAAAAATGAAAATGGACAATATGCTCGCGCACAAACTCAAGGCACTTTGCGCGATCAAGCTGAATCTCTATGCAGAAGCCTTGGAGTCCTACAAGTATGTGCAGTTTTTAAACCCCAGCGATGAACAAGCGCAAAAATTTATTCAAAACTGGGAGTACATCGAAGCCACTCAGTACACCGCAGACACCTTTAAAACCAGACACGAAACCACTCCTGACCTCATTGCCGACTCAAGTCCTTCGCATGTGGCCCATTTTATCGAAGCCCTCATTGCCCGAAACGAAATCGACCGCGCCAAGAACATCACGCAGACCAGTTTGGATATCTGGCCCGAAGACCCCCACTTACTCAAACAACTGGAATTAATAAATGAGTTTGCCAACGAGGAAAACGAGTTCGAACATCGCCAGGCCCTAGAATCCAATCTGATAAAAAAACAATTTCTCAAAAGACTGCTACGACGCATTGAATTGGTTAAGAGGGTTGACCAATAACGGCTAAATCCTTTTAATAGGGCGCAAAAGAGGTTCCCATGTACACTACGTCTGACTTTAAAAAAGGCCTAAAAATACTAATCGATGGACAGCCGTTCAGCGTTGTTGATTTTCAGCATGTAAAACCAGGTAAGGGCAACCAGTTCACGCGCACCAAATTAAAAAATATGATCAGCGGTGCAAACCTCGAAAAAACTTACAAGTCCGGCGAAAAGTTTGAAGTGCCCGATGTAATGACTCGCGATTGCACATTTTTGTACAAAGAAGAAACTGGTTTTGTTTTTATGGATAAAGAAAATTACGAACAGTACATCATGTCGCCCGAAAACACCGGTGAATCGGCAAATTTTCTCACCGAAAATCTCGAAGTGACGATTTTGTTTTTTAATGGTCGCGCCATTGGCGTTGATGTTCCAAATTCTGTGTATTTAAAAGTAGCACAAACCGATCCTGGCGTTAAAGGAGACCGTGTAACGGGCGCCACAAAACAGGCCACGTTGGAATCGGGTTATGTG
>JANPLN010000065.1:0-72534 GCA_031426555.1 Bdellovibrionales bacterium
CCCCGCCACCCCCCTAAAACCCCAATAAAAAAAACAGCAATAAAAAAGGTACGCCGTTCCGCTTGCGGTACGCCGTACCTTTTGGTTGAGAGTTGCGTCATAGAATTTGTAAAAAATTTAAATTGCGTGGACCTGTGGGCCCTCTGTTGTGCTTTGAAGTGAGTTCGTCAAGAATCCGTCCGGGGTATTTGGGGGAATCATGGTACGTTTTTCGTTTTTTTTAGTTTTAATATTTCAGGTCGGCATTCAATCCACGGCGCAGGCAATTATTTTTGGCTCCGACAATCGAGTTGATGTGATTCGCGATGCTTACAAAAACAAATTTTTGGCGCCAGCAATCGCGATGTCGTTTGGGCAACCGTATGCGCTGCCGCAAAAAAATTTGGAGCTGTTTAACTTGGATTTTTATCCAGCGACGGAATCCTACAGTCTTGGTCTTTGTGCGGAAGAAAAGTTTTCTAAGCAGTATGCGAACTGGCTTAACTGCACCGGGTTTTTAGTGGCCGAGGATGTGATGGTCACCGCCGGACATTGTTTGATCTTTAACCATAGCGGTGTAGAGCCTGCTCTGGTTGAAGACGGCATGACCACCATGTGCTCCGATTTTGATTGGCTGTTTGATTATACCGCAAAAGGCAATGGACAGGTTTCAATTAGCAACTACGCGGAAACACAAACCGCTCGCTGCGCCAAAGTGTTGCACGCCGAAATCACTCCTGATGTTGTGGAAAAAAATGGTAAAATTGTCGGTGAGTACGGTCTTGATTTTTCGATTATAAAATTGGATCGGCCCTTCCCCAATCGCAGTGTTCTTAAGTTTGCTAAAACTTCTGTAAATCAAAATCAGCGTGTTTTTGCTTTAACCTATCCCTCGGGTCTTCCGATGAAAGTGGCCTACAATGCTCGCGTGTTGGAAAGTCATTTTGAAAATTTCTTTACGACTAATTTAGATATTTCTAGCGGAAGCAGTGGCGGCCCCGTTTTCAATATGCAAAACGAAGTGGTGGGGATCGTGGTTCGCGCTAGCCCCGGCGAAGACTACATTTGGAACGAAAAACGCGAATGCTCAGTGTCTTACGTTTGTAAAGAGCTCGGCGAAGGCGATTGTTCGCTGGACGACATGCCCGGCGCTTACCCTCTGGGAACTCACGTTCACAAAATCGAACCCATCGTAAAAAAACTCCGCGAACTAAAAATCATCGAATAAGTACGTTCCTACGTTTTGGGACTCATTGCATAAAAACCTCCCATTTTTTTAAAGAGTTTCTTTTTAAGACGCGCCCATCCTGGGCTCGCTTGCCGGACGAAACATCCTGTTTGCAAGAGGTCTTAAAAAGAACTCTTTAAAAAAATGGGAGGTTTTTATGCAATGAGTCCCAAAAGTGAAAACGTCTTTTATATAGCTGAGGTTTTCTCTCGATTGGCTTATGTTGAACCCATGCAGGAATTGAATTCGGATCAGCAGAGTGCTCTTGAGCTTTTAAAAGGCAAAGAAAATATTTTTCTTACCGGCGCTGCTGGCAGCGGAAAAAGTTTTCTCCTCAAAGAATATCTGAAGGGCAAAGACATTCCCATTCTCGCAAGCACTGGTGCCGCTGCGATTTTGGTTGGTGGTCGAACGTTTCATAGTTTTTTTGGTTTGGGGATTATGGAAGGTGGTGTTGAAGCCACCGTGAAGCGCGCGAGTAAAAATAAAAAATTAATGAAACGCATTCGGCAATATTCGGAAATCGTTATCGACGAAGTGTCCATGTTATCGGGACCCACGTTGCGTGCCGCGGAGCTGATTGCTAAACACGCTCTCAGCAGTCTTGCGCCGTGGGGCGGACTGCGCGTGATTGTGGTGGGCGACTTTTCGCAACTGCCACCGGTAAACCCCTTCAGCCGACAAAAAGAATGGGCCTTTCAAGATCCTGTGTGGGAAGAAAGTCGTTTCACTCCGGTGATTTTAAAAAAAATCATGCGCTCGTCGGATGTTGAATTTTTAGAAATTTTGCGACGAATTCGCCACGGAGTGCTCGACGACAGCGTCACGGAATTTTTGGACTCAAGGGTCAAAGTGAAACCCACCGGAGATTTTACACGACTGTTTCCCCATCGTGCCGATGTAGACACCTACAATTTTCAGCAACTGCAGGAGATTGACCATGAAGTGCATACGTTCACGACGGTTTACTCGGGCAAAGAGGCGGACATCGAGCGCTTTCGCAAACATTCGCCCATTGCGGACGTGATCCATCTTAAAAAAGACGCGTTGGTGATGATTCGCCAAAACGATCCCGTAGGGCGTTGGGTGAATGGGTCTTTGGGACGAATTCAAAAAATTTCCGATGAAAGTTTAAAAATCAAATTAGACGGTGGGCGAACTATTGATCTTGAGAAAGCTGAATTCACGCTGCTCGATGCCGACGGCAATCCCGCAGTGAGTGCGACAAACTTTCCGATCACTTTGGCTTGGGCCATGACGATTCACAAAGCCCAAGGGGCAACGCTGGATCAAATGCATGTGGATTTGCGAAAGATCTGGGAGCCCGGGCAAACCTATGTAGCTCTCAGCCGAGTGCGCAGTCCTCAGGGCTTATTTATCGAGGGTTGGAGTAAGAGCGCCATCTTCAGCGACCGTGATGTTTTCGCATTTCACAAATCTTTGGTTACGACTACGGACGTGTAAATAAAAGTTCAAAAGGTCTGCGGTGAATTGTGTAAGGAATATCCCCGAATTCACTTTCTTGAGCTGTAATGAACTCGTACGATGCCAACATATTAAAACCATAACGAGCGGCCAGTCGGCCCGACCACGTGTTAAAAGCGGCATCTTCAATACTCATACGGTTTCTGAGGTTTGCGTGAAATTGGCTAAAATTAGTTCCACCACTCCAAACATCTCGTATGGCCGTTATGTTTTGTACTCCAAAATGTTGAATCATCTGTGAGTAAAGGTCTCCGCCATGCATGTGACTTCGGATTCCAAGTCTTGTGTTTACAAGCTCCGCATCCAAGAAGAGCGTTCCGTCATTTTCCAGTTCGGCGACAAATTTAAAACCGTAGGTTTTATCCGTGAACGAAAACTTGTGACCCAGTTTTACTAAATACTCTTTTTCACTCTGAACAGTTTTATAAACATTCAAAAATTCAAAACACTGCATCCGTGCGTCAGCGGAGCCAGTTATGAGGAGTGAAACGAGTAGAACGCAAATTCTCATTGTGTAGTTTACCTTCAAAGCTAAAACGGAGGTTAGGTTGAGTTTTGTAGCTTATCGGGATATGGATTGTCTACTTTTTTGACAGTGAAAACTTTGCTTTATGGCGCATATATTGCTCTTTAGTAGCATTATGAAAAACAATCTTTTAAACGCCTTTTGGGTACTTATAGCTTATACAACTATCAACGTTTTGGTCAGCCAGCAGGCTCTTGCACTTGAGCCGCACTGCAAGCTTTATACGGACGCTCCCTTAAGCCAAGATCAGACCCAGTACTTTGAAAGCCAACTTGGCTATTCACTTCAAAAGGTACCAACTAGCACGATCACCAACCATGAGACGTTGGCTCCGCTATTAACCGATTCGTCGTTTGTGCTGACCCAATCTCGTACAAAAAATAAATTCGTACTTTTTATGAGTATCACACAAGGGAAGTATAATTCTAAGGGGTGGATCCCCTTGGAGGTCCCCGTTCAAGCAGATCTAGCTAAAAACTCCAATTTAAGCTGTCGCTTGATGGCCGAATATGTTCCGTACAATCGCAAATCCCGTGAGAGCGTGGTTTATATGATGAGGCACGCTTTGAGTTTAAAAATGAATCCGGAAATCACATTTGGCCAAAGTTTGATACAACTCGAGCATCACTACTTGATCTCTCGAGGAGAAAAGGCTCCGGACTTAGAAAAAATAAATGCAAAATATGTTCAGATTCTGCAATACATTAAAGATCTTCGCATTGAAAATAAGGATGTGATTGCATCATGGCCTAAAGTGTACCAGGCCATCTATTCTCCGCAAAACTTCAATATCGATTACTGTCGCCGCGACACCCTTTTGATTTCTGCACTTGATAAAAAGTGTACGAATTGTGTGGGTTTTGCCTCTCTATTTATTTCACTCTTTATAGATTCTGGGTTTCAACCACCCAAAGGCTGGATTTTGGGGTTAGAACTCCTTAGAGATCACATTAAACCGGTGCTTTATTCAAAAAAGAACAACAAAGTTTATGATCTATCCAGCGGCGAGTTTGCCAAGCCGGTGGGTGCCATTTACCCGACAAGCGCGCTCAGTCGCCCGGCTGTGGTTGGCTTTGATCGTTTGGTCGTCCGCGAAGAGAAAAAAACATTAGCAAAAAACGGAACACAGCAACTCTACGCGCCTTTACTATGCGTTACTAAACCATTGGATTTAGGCTACCGCACCCGCCTCCAACTTTTTAATTGGGGAAGTTACAAGTTTTGTGGCCGTTATTCAATGGACTCTCCCCCAGAGCACGAAAATTTAGATGCCGTTGCCGATTTGGGAAACCGAGAGAGAGTGAGTGGTCAATTGCCAGCTAAAGATCAAGCGCAGGTGAGTGACCAAACGCAAGCTAACGAAGAAGCGCGATCCAGCGATCAAACGCAATCTGGCGAGCGAGCGTCGGGAATTCCGTCGCAAAATTCGCCAGGAGGGAGCTTTTTTAGTGGATTCGCAAGCTGGTTTACAGGAACCGGACTCTACAGTGCAAAGGCTATTGATTATAAACAGAAAATATTAGACAAAGCCGAATATCTGTCGAAGAGTGAAAAATCTGAAGTCGAAAGATTTTCGCGCGAGTCCCATAGTTCTTTCTTTGCCAACTATAAACTCACCGATTTTTTTAAAGAAATAGGGAAAGAGTCAGATCTAATCACAAAGAAAATGCAAGATGCAGACTTTGCAAAACAAATCGAAGAAATTTATTTATTCCCAGCTCCTTTGTTTGAAGTTTCAAGCGGACCAGGTTGTGATATCTTTCTTGAAAGCGGTTGGGGAGCTATTGATATTGAGAAGACTCTGTATCCATCTGCTGCCGGTTTACATTCGTTAGATAGATATGCGCTGATTTCGAAGCACTTCAAAGATAAACTGCAAAAAAGCAGGCGCGAGCTTCCGTTTACGTCGAAAACCGATTTGCCATCGATCATACCATTTTTGTCTAATCCACAAACTACGGAGAAGTGGAGAAACTATTTTAAAACCATGTCTTGTAATGCCGATTTCCAAAGAACATTACCGACACGGCTTTTTTATCGAAACTTTAAGCCCTTGCCTGAGGAGTTGAACAATAAAATCATGTCGCTTCTTTTAGATCAAGACGATTTGCTTGAGAAAGAAGTGGAGACGTTTTCGCAAAAAATAAAAAACTTGTTTCTTACAAATCCTCTGCTTGTCTTGTCAGAGATCGATAAGACAGCAGCAAATTCGCAAAACTTGGCAAGATCGGTAACTCTAGTTCTCGGCGTGGGTGAGAAGCAGCAGCACATACGTTCGGTTTTAACCCAGACGGAACCGCGTGGTAAAAGTTCGATACAACAAACGAAACTAGAATTTCTCGATTCGGTTTTTTGGCATGAGAAGTATTATTTTACCGTGACCCCTGACGAATCTGAAAAAATTTATCAAAACACGACTGTTTTAAAAATCGCGGATTTAAAGGTGGTTGCATCGCCCACAACGCTACCTTATGTTCAACTCCCCAAATTACCTTTGGATTGGTGCAAAAATAATGCGACTGGGTACGTGGGAGGCAAAGGGCTTTATGTGGATTGCGGGAACCGCACTGGCGAGGGCTCGCAAACGAAGATTTCGAATAAAACAACAGGCGCCTCGTCTCAGAAAGAATCCATCGGTCAGGGGCTTGAAACACAAGCGGGCCTCGAAAAGGGGACGGCAGAGTCTACAGATCCAATCATCACTTCTATTGATTTAACGGGTCAGGCGCCTGCAAATCAAAACACGCAGACTCTCTTGAAGGATCCTCGTATCGAAGTGCAACTAAAGCCAAGAACATTTGAGTACTTATATTATTTGAGTGCGCGGAACGATGAATTTCCTGCGTCGATCAAGCTAGGTTTATTCCACTCATACAGAAATGGTTTAGAGACACTTTTTCAGAAGTATTTTAAAGGCGGAATCTACTTTTATGTTAACGAGTATTCACCACACAGTGTTGTGGTAAAATCCTCTGAATTGCTTAAAAAATTAAAACAATCCAGTCAATGTTTCCTTCCAGGGTTGCTAAAGCTCAAGGTGTTTCGCCTCTACGAAGATGAAGCCTGTCGAAAAGCGTTCATAAAACAGATTTTTCAAAATAAAATAAAGCCCCGTTGGACGCATTTACCGGCGATTTATCAACAAAACGATTCTACGCGTGTGGCTTTTGATCGGTTGCTAAAAAATACAAATACGAAATTTGAATTATTGGATGGAATAGCCCAGCAGGAACTCAAAAAAGAGTTTTCTATTTCGAAACCTCGCCAATCCTTATTTTTTTGGGAACTCACCTTGAATTCAGAGACCATCTTTCAGGTCATGTATGGCAAGCCTACCCGAGCAGGGCATGGGGACTACGTTGATTACTTCTTTCAATCGGAAGCGATCACTCAATCCGTCAGTGAGAATCATCTGAATGAGCTTTCGGAAATCTATAAGTCAGAACACCTAGGAATGGGAGATTTGTATTTTGATTTTTAGAGCGGTGAAGTGGCTGCTCTATTTTTTAGGAATCTGACTTTTTGTCGCAGCCGCTACCGAGGCACCGTGCATCTTAAGAGCTTCGGTGCACTTCATCAGTAAAAGCTCTTTTTCGTTGAGCATCTTTTGCATGGACGACATGCGGTTTTCAAAATTGCGAAGTGCGACCGACTGGCGTTCGATCAAACCTTCCACTTTCGCTTCTTCAAACCCCTGAGCTTGTATTTTTTCGCGAACTCCGCGCATTTTATCTTCGGTGTCGCGCGCTTGGGCGTGAACCGATTTTTCCACCCGCGATAAGGCCTGTGACAGGCGATCGAAGCGCTGATCGAAGGAATGTACAAAATCTGTCAGTTGGTTTTTAAAAACTTCCATTTGATTGTCATAATTGCGAAGTTTGGCCTTAATGCCCTGGACCTCTTCGTTAATTCGTTGAACTTCCATGTGAGACGACGGGGAGAGCCCCGAATGCCCAGAACCGTGAGTGGGCGAGGCAAAGGAGCCTGCGCGGTCCGTCGCGGTGTTGTTAGTAACCTCATCAAATAGGCCCGGATTCAGCTTTTTGTGCACTTTAACCCCTTTGACACCAAATTTTGCTGGACGATGTCACCATCCTTTCTTAACCTGAAAGGGATGGATACTGTTCTTCAGCTTGCCAGACATATTTTGCGCTTTCAACCGAACAAAGATGCTGCGCGTCTTTGTTTCTATCATTTCCTCATCCATCACTGCGAACCTACGGATAAGGTGACTCCCGAGCTGGTTGAAAACTTTAATCGCTTTGTGCTCAGCTTTGAACACTGGCGAAAAAATCGGCATCAGCTGGTGCAGGAGATGCAATATTTTTTGCACCATTTCGCCGAAACCTATCAAATCAAATTAGAATTTAAAAATATGGTTTTGCCAGATCGTTGGCAGGTTGTTGCCATCGACAATCCCATCGATTGTTTAAAAATTCTCGAAAAGAAATTTTCCGATGCGGGAAACAAAAGTCGTTTGATCGCCACCACCAACGGAACCTTTATTTTGTTGAGCATGGACGAATCACAGGCCATGACGGTGACCCACCTCAACAACCTCATGCTGATCAATAACATCGGTGAGCTTGAACCCTTAAATCCTTTGATGAAGATCCACTACACCGCAGACCTCAGTTTACAGTTTCAAAAAGTTCAATACGTGGAAGTGGCTCCCAGTGTGACCGCCCGCTTTATGATTTTGGGGCCGGGCATGCATGGCAATCTGATTCGCGGTTACACCTTTCAGAAGGCCGAGGAGTTTAAGGGTGGCAATGTGGCTCAGTACCCGCAGGTTTACTACGCCATTAAGAGACTGGAACAGTACTTTGTGGATCGCAAAACAGACCCTATGTACCAGGAGCTCACACAGCTTTTAGAAAAAGCTATAGAACTCGTGAACTTGCGGCACCCCGAAGCGCTCACGTTTGGCCAGGCCGCTCTTGAGAGAGGCGAATCTGCCAAGGAAAATATTTTCCAAAATGACAATATGATTCGCCTTTTAACGCAAACTCTGCGATCTTCGCTGCAAAATAATCGCAATCTGATTGTGACATCGGAAAAGCAAAGAGAGATCCCATGGCAGAAAGATCAACTTCTAATCGAGTAAGACTCAATAAATATATCGCCGACTGCGGTATCGCCAGCCGCCGTAAAGCCGACGAAATGATCGAAAACGGCGAAATCACCATCAATGGGAAAAAAGTTTTTGAATTGGGCATCCGCGTAGATCCTAAGCAAGATCGCATTTTGTTTCGCGGTAAGCCCATTCAGGCGCAAAATCGCTTCGTGTATTATGCCTTTAACAAGCCCAAAAGCGTGGTCACAACCACCGACGATCCCCATGGTCGTAGAACCGTGATGGACTTTTTTCCAAAAGCCAAGCTGCGCTTGTTTCCAGTGGGACGTTTGGATTTTGATTCTGAAGGTCTATTAATTATTACCAATGATGGCGAGTTTGCACAAAAAGTGATTCACCCTGATGAGCACGTGACAAAAACCTACCACGTTAAGCTCAACGGCATTCCCACAGATCCACAGCTGGATAAACTTCGCAGAGGGGTGTCCATCGTCGGTGGAAAAGTTTCGGCGTTGCACGTAAAGCGGTTGTTAAAAGCCACAGATAAAAAGTCCTGGGTCGAAGTGATGATCGACGAAGGTAAAAACCATCAGGTGAAGCAGATGTTCACCAAGATTGGTTTTGATGTGGAAAAATTGCGTCGAGTTTCCATCGGCGAATTTCGCATAGGCAGTCTTAAACCGGGCGAACATCGCGAGCTGACTTTTGAACAAATTCACAAAATCTTTAAAAAGCGCAGCAAAGCCAAAAAAGACGACAAAGAGCCTAAAGATAAAAATGCCGTAAAATTCGTCTAATAGGTTTGTCTAGCAATTCACCGACCAATGTCCGGGAGGCCTGAAACGGTGGCCTGATATTGCCGCTTTATTCCCATAGTTGTAGAATAAGATCCACCCGGGGGATTTTATTTTATGAAAACGATCAGCATTTTACTTATTGGTTTTTTTATTCCTCTCTTGGCCACAGCCAAAGCACCCAAGACGTTTCGTCCAGTCACCAAACAAGAATTAAAAATTCTCAACGAAAAGATTAAGAAGCCAGACTTTGTTGTCGAAATGATGAATTCTGTTAAGAGCCGAGGTTCGCAAATCAACATCTTACGTCGACATGTTTCTGCCACTGATTTGCGAGCGCTAAAACAACAAGGTGATCTGTTAAGAGTAAATTTGCGGAGTCGTTTCAAAATAAATTTGCATGATGCAAATAGTTTTTCTTTTGATGATAAAACTAAAGTTTTTCGATTCTCACAAGACGGAAAAGCAGTGCTACTGGGAACTACCGTTTTTAAAGTCGATCGCACGCAAAGCTTGCTAACTAACTATAAACTTATCAGCTCTCAGTTAAAGTCCATGGGACGCCTTTCAGCAGGCTGCCAGATTTTTTCGTGCGCCCATGCTGGCTCGAGTGAAAACTCCATGGCTTACAATCTCACAACTCTTCTTTATTACATGGATATTCACACGGCCGGTGACGGCAGCATTATGTGGGATTATTTTTTAGAAGAACCAGCGATTCAAAAAGCTCTCGATGGAGTGACAAAAGCCGGAAAAGCGATTCGCAGTATGACCTGTGAAGGCGAAGACGGTATGACCATCGAATACACCGACGGAACGAAATCCTATCTTACGACTAACGGAAAGCGCGGGTCTGAATTCGAAATGACCATTAGCGAAACCCAACAGGCTGGTGGCGCTGAACAAATGGTGGAAGGTGTCGATTCAGCAACTGCTGGCAGCGGATGGTTTTATTACTGTGGAAAGCTGGACGACAACCAGCGCGAAAGCACAGTCAATTTTTTAAACGGAAACCTATTAGCACCAAGTCCAATTCTCGACGGCACCGTTGAAAAATAATTTTGAAAAACGTGGAGGTTTTATGAAGTATATATTCTCTTTACTCGCCTTATTTGCCTTGGTGTCCTGCGCGGAGGAAGAAGACGCTGTAGATATTCAGGAGACCGCCCAACAGATCGGCGACGTTATGGCTTCCGTGGATGAATCCGGCGGCACCACCAACGGAACCATGGTCATGATGGAAAGTCACAAGCGAATGATGGCAGCTCGCGAAAAAGCAGCCAGATCCTTTTCATTTTTGAACTCGTTTGGATTGTTACCCACGGCACAAGCCGTGGCTTGCAAGGACACAACGTTTACGGGCTGTGCCTCTTCGCAAAAGGTTCGCGATCTTGGTGGATGCACCATCGGTGCTGCAACATTTACCGGCGACATCACCTTGCAGTTTAGCGATAACATGTGCGTGATAGATTCCGACGGCGATTCGGTAGAAAGAAATCCTGATTTTACCGTCAGCGGCATTCGTGGAGCCAATCTGACTGTGACGAAAACTGGAACTTACGGACAGCGTATCACCCGCGTCTCCAGCGGCAACTTTACGTTTGCCAACGACGGGATTCGTCGTCTTTTTACGCTTGCTGGAGAAACACTCTTTGATTATACAACTCGCACCACATCAGCCATAAGCATAACAGGGACCACGCGTAGCGACCGTGTTATGACGGGTGGCCAATTGCGAGTCACAAATAATATTTCTGGCGTTAATTGCAACTATGTTCCAAGCAATGTCACCTGGGCATCGAATTGTAATTGTGCCACCTCCGGCACATGGACAGGAACTTGCTCCGACGGCAAAGAAACTACTATTACCGTCACTGGCTGCGGAGCCGGAACCATTATTGTGGGTGAAGAGTCTGAAGGACTTTCTTTTGATCGCTGTTACAGCTTATAAAAAACCATCAAAGCGTTTCACGCTGAGGCAGATTTTGTCTCGTGTCGAGATAGTAGACGTTTTTTTCTAAATGCCCTCAAGTCCTTGGTCGAGGACGCCGAAAGTCTAAATGGAGAGTGTTTAAAGACTCTCTCCTTAATTTTCCGGGGGGAAAAAATGAGAGCACAGTCTTTGTGGCATGGAGCCATTCTTTCTAGCAGTTTAGTTGGAATCTTTCTGGCCGGCGCTTTAATTTTTAAAGTTTACAACGCCAAGCCCAGAGCGCGCCTTCATTCACAGCATGTAAAGCTAGATCCTTCAAAAGTGAACCTCATCAAAATCATCAAACCTAACCGCAGCAAGGCTACGGGATCCGTAACGGCCAAGCGTGGACGTCGGGTAGCAAGTGCTGCACCTGCCGCCGTGAACGACTTATTCAGTCCTTTTGGACCTTTAAAAGGCCTAACAGCCCGCGAGCGCTTTCACTTTAAAAAAGAAGTGCTCGGCTACGTCGACACCAAAATTCGCCGCGGCTCCATCGACCCCCGCAATCGCTACCGCTTCATCGAGATGAAAGTGCTAGATAAGTCACTTGAGATGCTCGAAGCACGAGCTTCTAACTAACAGAGATGCTCGAAGCACGAGCTTCTAACTAAAAGCCTTGCTTGTAGCCTGCCATACTCCTAACTTGGGGTTTTCCTTAGGGAGTACCAATGCGTCAGGCGTTATGTCTATTCAGCACAGTGATTTTTTTGTTATCTTGTCAGTCCATGAAAACAAAACCCCAAGGTCCGCCCAAAGCCCAAAAAATAACTCACGAAATGAATCTCCATGGCGATGTTCGTACCGATCCCTATTTTTGGATGCGCGAGCGCGACACTGAACCCGTCCTCAGCCATTTAACGACCGAAAACGATTACGCCAAAACAAATCTGCAAGCGAGCAAGCCCACAGCGGATGTTTTGTTCGGCGAGATGAAAGCGCGAATCAAAGAAGACGATTCCTCGGCACCAAGCCGCAAGGGTGAGTATTTTTATTATACGCGCTACGAAAAGGGAAAAGAGTACGCTATCTACTGTCGTAAAAAAGGTGCGCTGACGGCATCCGAAGAGATTCTCTTAGATATTAATGTTCTTGCGAAAGGCAAAAAGTACTATTCAGCTGGCGTTGTGGATATTTCCACCAATCACGAGCTTCTCGCTTTTGTCGTTGATGATGTTGGGCGACGATTTTACTCAATCCATTTTAAAAATTTAAAAACCGGCGAAATTCTTAAACAAAAAATCGCCAACACCACAGGGAGTTGGACCTGGGCCAGCGACAACAACACTGGTTTTTATAGCCAGCAAAATCCCGAAACTCTGCGCTCCGAAAAAGTTTTTCGCTATAATCTCAGCGCTAATAAAGCCACCGAGGTCTATTACGAAAAAGACGATATGTTTAATGTGGGAGTTGGAAAATCTCTCAATGGAAAAACCATTTTTATCGAAACTAACAGCGTGAATAGCTCGGAGTACCTTTATACCTCTGCCGACCGCCCCGAAGAGAGTTTTAAAATATTTTTGAAACGTGAAAAAAACCATGAGTATGATCTCGAAGACGGCGGCGATGGTTTTTACATCCGCACAAATTGGAAGGCCGTGAACTTTCGGTTGATGAAAGCCGCTTACACTGCGACAAGTAAAAATCAATGGCGCGATGTTGTGGCTCATCGCAAGACAGTCTACTTGCAATCCGTGGCAGTGTTCGAATCCTTTATAGCCACCGAAGTGCGCGAAAAGGGTTTAGCACAAATCGAAATCCGTCATCGCAAGGATAAAAAGAAATCGCTGATTGGTTTTAAAGATCCCGTTTACTTGGCTGGCAATGGCCTCAACGAAGAGTACGCTACAAATACCTTACGCTATTCCTACAGCTCGTTAGTGCAGCCCGACGCCGTGTTTGATTACAATTTAAAAACGAAAAAATCAGTTTTGGTAAAACAAAAAGAAATTCCAACCTACGAAGCAAAAAAATATGCTTCTGAGAGAGTTTGGGCGAAGGCCAAAGATGGCTCGCGCATCCCGATTTCCATCGTTTACCGCAAAGACCTTTTCAAAAAATCGCAAAATCCACTCTTTGTTTACGGTTATGGCTCCTACGGACTTTCCATGGAAGCTCAATTTCGCCCCAACGTGGTGAGTTTGCTAGACCGTGGCTTTGTTTACGCCATTGCCCATATTCGCGGAGGGCAGGAGTTGGGTCGCGACTGGTTCGAAAAAGGTCGGCTGATGAATAAGAAAAACACGTTCACAGATTTTATCGAGAGCACGGAGTATTTGCTAAAATCGGGCTATGGCAAACCAGGCCACGTTTACATGCAAGGCGGCAGCGCCGGTGGATTGCTGATGGGAGCGGTGATGAACCTGCGCCCCGATCTGTACCATGGCGTGCACGCCGCTGTGCCCTTTGTGGATGTGCTCACCACGATGCTGGATGCATCGATTCCGCTCACCACGGGTGAGTATGAGCAGTGGGGCAACCCCAACGAGAAGAAAGCCTACAACTACATCAAGAGCTACTCGCCCTACGACAATGTGAAGTCGCAGAAGTATCCCCATTTGCTGATCACCACCGGCTATCACGACTCGCAGGTGCAATACTGGGAGCCATTAAAGTGGGCGGCAAAACTTCGCGAAAATAATTTAGCTGACACGTTGATTTTGATGAAAACCGAAATGGGCGCTGGCCACAGCGGCGTCACCGGTCGCTTTTCGCGCACCCGCGAAATCGCCGAAGAGTACGCCTTTTTAGTTTGGCTGGAGAGTGTTAATAATTGATTCCAAGGCCCCAGCAAATAGGCTTTCAGATAATACTTCAAGTCTTCTAAACATTTAAATTTTCGTCACGTCGCCAAGCTTACTAATATAAAAGCGCTTGGCGATGGGGCTGTCGTCGTAGGCCACAAAAAAATCGCCATCGGGAGAGCGCACAAGGCCGATGGGCTCGATGAGGCGCTCGCGACCGGGGGAGCCACCGTTTTTGTAGGTCATGCGCACTCGGGTGCGTTGGTACATGGCATCGATCAAAAGTCCTAAACTCTTCGATTTAAATTTTAATTCATCCATGGAGTAGTCTTTCCAATAAAGCTCTCCATCTTGCATTTGAAAAATATCTTCCAATGATTTGAGCTGCGCGCGTTCAATACAGTGGAGCGCCACTTGCAGGCAAGCGATGGCGTCGTCCAAGGCGCGATGGGCTGCACCCTGAGTAATGCCCAAGTGGGGGATGAGAGTTTGTAGCTTGTGATTTTTGGAATCCTTAATCACATTGCGCGAAAGGCGGCTGCTGCAGATCACAGGTTTTGAAGGCAGCTCAAGGCCCAGGGCTTCAAAGCCCACAGAGATAAAACCCATATCAAAAGACGCGTGGTGAGCAATCAGTGTCCCATCTTGAATAAATTTGTGGAACCCAGGGAGAACATCCTTCAGTGCCGGTGCATCTTGCACCATTTCGTTGGTGATTCCATGGATTTTAATCACTTCCTCACCCATTGGTCGAATGGGCTTGATGAGTGACTGAAAGGTATCGATGATTTCGCCGTTAAGATATTTAGCAGCGGCGATTTCGCAAATCTCGGATTCGATGGGGTATTTGCCTGTGGTCTCTGTGTCAAAGCCGATAAAAGTAGAATTTAAACTGGTCGTGATCATGGGGATCTTGTATCATGGAGCACATGACGAAAGCACTTGTAATTTTTCTGTTAGTTATTGTTGGCAATGCAGCGCAGGCCCTGGATATTTCGCCTGCAAACGACAAGCAACCGGTGCAGGTAAAATCCGCGCGAGTGTCCCCGCTCGAGGTAAAGCCGGGCAGTCGAATCAGCGTTTCCATTGATGTGGATATCACGCAAGGTTTTTCGGTTTATGAAGACAAACTCAAATTGTTCCCGCTGGAGCCCGATGGAATGACTTTGGGTGGTTTGCAAATGACACCGGTGGTGGAGTTTGTGGATTTTTCAGGAAAACAGCATCGCGGATTACTGAAAACCGCCCGCCTCGATTTTTTTGCCGAAATTCCCAAGGATGCAGACGCCCCTTTAAAAACCTTCGCCATGGATTTGGAATACATTGCGTGCACCACCAAGTACTGTTCACCGCCCACCAAGCTCGAAGTAAAGCTTCCGATAAATATCCAGTCGCGAGATCTGGTGCCCAATTCCTCCATGATCGAACAGCAGATTTCTAAAAATTTATTTTGGGCGTTCGTCCTCGTTTTTGTTTTCGGGTTTTTAACGTCTCTCACGCCGTGCGTGTATCCGCTGATTCCCATCACTCTCGCGGTGATTGGAGCTCGCGCTTCACAACTCTCTAGGGCACAGGCATTTGGTTTAAGTTTTGTCTATGTGCTTGGGATCTCGGCCACTTATTCTTTACTTGGTGTTGTAGCGGCAAAAACGGGGGCTTTGTTCGGACAGGCGTTGAGTTATCAGCCTGTCGTTATGGCCTTTGTGATTCTTTTTGTATTAATGGCCTTAAGCATTTACGGGTATTTCGAAATTGGAATTCCACATTTTATTAGCAAGCGTCTCGAAAAATCAGGGGACAATCGCGGCTACATGGGCGCCTTCTCGTCGGGGCTCATCGCCGGAATCGTCGCCAGTCCCTGCGTGGGCCCGGTGCTGGTGGGAGTGCTTGCGTACATCGCAAAAACGCAAAACATCGTACTTGGATTCTGGTTGTTATTTACCTTCGCCATGGGCATGGGTGTTTTATTTTTATTTATTGGAACTTTTAGCTCGTCGTTTAAAAAACTACCGCGCTCGGGGCCCTGGATGGACGTGGTCAAATTTGTGCTTGGCACAACCATGTTGGGTGTGGCGCTGTATTATTTAAAACCGCTGCTGCCCGATGCATGGTTTACCATCTGCTTAGCATTGATGATTGCCGCAGCTCTCTTTATTTTTATCGCCAAGGTTTACCCAAAGGTGGATCATAAATTTTGGCACTACATGCCGTTTATCTTTTGCGCGCTGATTGTTATTAGCCCCTTAGTCATAAAAATTCCAACGTCGTCACGCAGTACAGAGCAAACGCAAAAAGCGGCCCTTAAAAACGGTTGGACCTACTATTCCGAAGACGCCTTAAGCAAAGCCAAAGAGCAGGGAAAGCCCGTCATTATCGATTTTTTTGCCGACTGGTGCGCAGCCTGCCTCGAGCTCGATGAAAAAACTTTCGCGAAGCCTGAATTTATCGAAGCGACAAAAAATTACACGTTGCTAAAAGTGGACGCTAGCGAAAACTTTCCAGAGCTTGCAGATTTACAAAAGAAGTACGAAGTCTATGGCTTGCCAACGATTGTATTTATCGACAAAACCGGCAACGTGGTCAAAGAGCTTACGCTCACCGGCTTCGAAGAGATCGAGCCCATGATGGCTCGATTGAAGACATTGAATCCTTAAAACAAGTCTACGCAGCGCAATCCGGTTTGCGCAGGTGCGGCCGGCCGAGTTACTTGAAGTGTCATCCCCGTTCGCGATCGTTCCACCACGGACTTGAGTTCCGAGGAAATAAGGCTGTCCACGAGTACGTCCCAGGGGCCCATGCTTTTTGGATCTCTCTTTGAAGGTTCACCTCTCCGTTGAAAGAACAATCGCATTATGATTCTTCTTAAAATCACGGATTCGAAAACAGCTCGATCTAAAATGATGGCTCGTTCCTTGGTTTTAACACTCAACGTTGAGTTGATATGATCAATTTTTGTTACCCCTCCAATCAAAGTTTCGATTTTCTTGGCGGAGGCGATGTCATCTGCGTGGCCAGAGATTGGTTTTACAAGATGCGCGTAGAGAGTTCGGTAAAGTTTCGCAGACTCGATGCTTTGATTGAGCTGCATTTGATACAGAATTTCCATGACCTCGGGGGAAGGATAAAATAGACGTTCTAAATTCAATTGCTGAAGTTCTTGTTGATATCTCTGCCCAAATTGCTGGGACCAAAGCACTATTTCTTTCGATCTCACATCGCCAAGGCCGTCAACATCTTCGAGATGTCCTCCGTATTTGGCTAAAAAATAAAATGGGAGGGCGGTAAAAATTCGCGTGCCAAAAACCATTCCATTTGCATTATCGAGACTGATTCTGCTGAGGTCCATGGGAAGTTCGTCGTGACTCAACGGTTTCAGTAACCAGTCTTTCATGGTCAGTGCCCACGGCGCAGCAGCTTTATTTACATAATTTAGCTTCTCTGCAAGTACGGAAACTATATCAAGTGTTTTCTCTCTTTGCGCAATGCTGAGGGTTTCTAATTGGGGATTGTAGACAATGCGGCGGTAGTATTCCAGCCACCAAACAGCATTTACAGTTTTAGGTAGCGTCACATTGTGGGATTTGTCTACTAGATAGTCTTCGCCGTGGTCTTGCATAGCCCGATAGCGGAAGTCCATGAGATCATCTCCGGTCATCGTGTATTTGGAGAGCTTGAGTTGGGCTTGAAGAGCTTGCCGGTGAGATTCATCGATATGATCGATCATTCGTTGGGCAAAGGGCGCTTGGTCTAGAAGATCTTGAAGAAGAAGCGGCGGCAGTGGTTGTAGAGTGGTGGCTATTTTAGAAAACCAGTTTAATTTCTCATCTGGAAGAACAACACCAAAGGCTTTCACGGCTTCGACAGCCAATGCTTGCTTCATCATGTAGAGCTCGATGTTGCTGACCTGTGAGCCAATGTAAGCATCGACTTGGTAGGCTCTGTGAAGAGTAAAGATGCCATCTTGAGGAGTCAGGCGGTGGGGAGAAGCATTACCGCCCAGTGTGATGTCTGCGTCCAAAAGGGGTTGAGCAAACTGAGCAATAAATTGCTTTTGTCCTGGATTTTGCAACGACAGCTGACGAGCCAAAGCGGCCAATCTAAACAACGGAATTTTTCCATTGCGTGCATGGATCCCATCGAAGGGAAGTCCCACGGAAAGACTTTGCATACGAAGTTTAGCAACATCCGATGAAAGGCGTGTGAGTTTTAGTAAATCCTCTGTTCCTTCAAAGGATTCCGCCCACCTGTAATCATAGTGCCAAGGATTTGTGATCCCCAACCTTTGAAAATTGGTAACCACTTTGTGTCTGTAAGTTGGGAGCGCATAGGGTGTGCGTGTACTAGTCTCTGTTTGTAGAATCATTTTTAAAAGAGACGGAGCGTTTGGAGCTGCTAAGACAAGACGTCGCCCTTCGCTGGAGTTCAAAAGAGAAAGTATATTCACAATGGCCACAATTTGCTTTTTTTCAAAATCGGTTAAAGACTTTATGGTGTCGGCCCAGCTTTCCGGAAAGAGTTCTGTTTTCCCTTGAACAAAGGCCTCATAGACTCTGTGGATACCGCTTTCAGGGCCTAAACGAACACTAGGGTCATTCATCATGGCTTCGTAAGTTCGCTGCATGGGGTGTTCTAGCCCGTCATAAAAAAGGCGTTCGATTTGAACATCCTGCAGGAAATATTGCCAAGGTAAGCTGAGCATTTTCCAGTTGGTAAAAATAAATTCGGAAAGCTGTCTTGAAATCTTGGGCCCAGCACTTTTTTCAGTATTCATCGACCATCTTCCATCAAGATGCAGATCTGCTCTTTCTAGGATGGTCTGCACCCAATCATTGATTTGGGTTGAGGTGGGTGGATCAACTTTTACACTCCAACCAAACTGAATTGCAATTTTAGAGGATTGGCTGAGAATATCGCGCTCTGCATTTTTTAACTTTTGCAGTTCTGAATCATTGATAAGGTCCTTGTCTGATTGAGCTCTTTCCATAATTTCGAGCATTGGACTGTCAACTTGCAAGCTGACTAAAGAGTCGATGCTGACCTTTTGGTCATCGAGGGTGATGCCAGACCCCTTTTTTTCTGTGTATTTGCGAAAGGGCTCATTGCTTTTAGGATCAAATTGGAAAACGGGAAACAGCGTGCTTAAAAGATGGCCAGGAATTTCCTGAAAAAAACGTATAAAAGAACCACCGAAATCTGTGAGACGAATTCCGGTTTTTAGCTGACTCAAACGCGTTCCTCGACCGAATGCTTGCAAAAGAACTTTAATATTAGAGGATGTGTTCACGTAGACGATTCGATTTGCTGACGGTAAGTCCACTCCTTCTCCAAGCAGGTCCACACTGATTAGATATCGATGTCTGTGGGAGCTTTGCGTACTATTAAACCAATCTATATTCTGAGCGACCACGTCCACTGAATTACTTTGTTTTTGTCCTGAGTGAACGACACGAAACTCCATGTTTTCGCTTTTTGCCATTTCGTTGAGGAATATTTTGTAAATTTCGGCGTGCACGATCGAGGGTACAAAAATGATACCGCGGTCGTACTCAGCCACACGGTCGTTGCGGTCGCGCTGAAATTGCGCTCGCAGGTCGTTGAAAACTTTTTCGATAATCGCTGTGTGCACAAAACGGATTTCTTCTCGCAGTGTTTTTAAAATTTCTTCAGGAATCTCGTCCACGTCGGCTCGGATAAAGGCGTCCTGGTGAGCGCCTAGTTTTTCACTGAGGGCTTGCTGCTCGCGCAGCAATTTTTTCCTAAAACTTAAACCCTCAAAATTATCGTTCATGCCAGTGATAAAAGTGAGTTCTTGAAGTGGTGACAGCCAGCCTTCAGTGATGGCACGAACCAGTTGGATGCGAGCAATGCGGTCCGCCTCAACACCCTCGATCAGGTTTTTGTATTCTTCCACCGAAATAAAAGCCGTCGCAACACGTCCGTCATAATTTGCAATAAGGTCAGGCTGAGTCTCATGCCAAGGTGTGGCAGACATATCAACCACCACCGTGTTAGCAGAAAGGCGAGACATCATCTGTTCATGAACGACCGCAAACTGTCCCCCCACTTTCCCGGCATGGTGGGCTTCGTCGCGGTAAATGACTTTAGGGCCGCTGTATCTTTCGAGAAGGGTGAGTATCTCTTGGCTTCGTTTAAAAAATGTAGAGCGGGTGGCAAGGATAAATCGTGTGTTGCTGCCAATCGCAGAGGTGGTGCCAGTATCAAATAAGCGCGCCGTTTCTATACCAGGAAAGATTTCCTGTAGTTTTTCTGCTACGTCCGAGAGGATCAATTTGTTCTCAACCACAAAAACCATCATGGGCATTTGCTGCTGATGAATCGCTTTGACCATCTCAAGAAATTTTAATGCCACAATCGTTTTGCCAACGCCGGTTGGGAGCATGAGGAGCATGTGCAGCGGATGTGCGATCCCTTGCTTTAAGTGATCTTGGTACATTGTGACCAGTCCTGGGCGAGAATAGTCCCCCTCCTTCTTTCCCGTCAAAGTTTCTAGTTGTGGAGGAGTAAGTTTTTTATTTTTTTGAGCGGGGAGAAGAGGGTTTTTAAACAAAGGATGCAGAGTCTGATCAGCGCGAAAGAGAGATCTTGTGAATCCCTTGAGATCTTCGACGTTCAGCAATTCCTTTTGTGAATTGTACATCGCAACGAGATTGCCCTCAATGGCTGGCCCTAAATATTCTCCCTTGTTGGATTGAAAACGGTGAACACGCACATCTGGTGGACCTGCGATGTAGGATTCGCCTTCGACAAAGTGGATATTATATGTCGAATAGATGTTCCATTCGCTGCGCCTTTTTTTGGGTTCGGGAATCAGAACTTCCAGTGTGATGACAGCTCCCTGTTCGGTTTGAGACGTCTTCATACGAAAGGGGTGCTGCTGGGGGTCGGCTTCGATCCGCGGAAGTAGAGGGGAGAGAACCTCCTTCACATACTGGGCGACATAAGATTCAGGGGTCTGAGCAAAGGCGACAGGGCTTGAGCTTAGAAGCATCAGAGACAGGAAAAATTGTATTAAACGCATGCGGGCAATATAGGTCACTTCCCAGTGACCTGATATGACGTTGTCTTCGCGTTGTAAAAGTTTTAGATGTGATTAACTTTTATCCACTCTTTAGCTGACAGTTTTGCTGGCAGTTTAGCTGACCTGAGCGGCTGGGTGGTGGGCGGGGATGCCTGTATTGGCCACGCCTTGCGGTAGGATGGGAACGATTTCAGTTTCCATTTTTTCCGTCACGATAAGATTTTCCAGCATCATTTGTGACAAAGCTTCTAGGTGGTTAAATTCATCGCTTTTACGAAGTTTTAATTTTTGCGGTTTGCCAGCCACGAAGTTTTTTACAAAACGTTCGAAGGCGTAAACCGGTCCAGCCACACGGTGGGAAAGGGAGCGGCCAATCATAAACAAGAAAGCACCAAACGCCAAGGTGAAAGCTGTGTAAGTCTGAATGAAGGGAATTAAAAATTGATCGAGCAGCTTTTGGTTATTACCAATCAAGTCCACCACCATAAAGCGCAAAAAGGTATAACTAAACACGCCGGCGATGAGACCAAATCCCAAACCAATACCCATCAACGTAAAGCAGTAACGCAATTGAAACGCGGGATTTACCCAGTAGTATTTACGAATATTATTTTGTGGCCACAGCAATTCGCCATCTTTTAAAAGCGCCGTCACTAAACAAATATAACCCACCCACTGGAGAGCATCTGCAACGTTGAGCACCGGGGAGTGCCAGCCACCCACTTCGAAATAAATAAAATCGATCACATAACCTTGAATCGTGCGATCGATCACATTGCCGATAATTCCACCCATGAGGGTCGACATTCCAACGCGCAACAAAAGGGATTTGATCGGAAGAAGATACTGAATGATCACAAACGTAAATAGTAAAAATGCTCCACCCGTAGAAAGAGAAACAATTCTTAAAATCGGAGGAAGACTAGAAAACAACCCAAGCATAGCGCCTTTATTGAAATGCAGTGCAAATCCAAGGGGGCCATATTTAAGAGTGCCAGCAAGTCCCAGGGCCCACCATTTGGTTGCTTGATCAATTGCGATCGTAAAGAACATCGGGGCGAGGACATAAAACCATTCGTGCTTTTTCATTCACTTAGAATAAAAGATTCAGTAAAAACCGCAAAACATAAAAAGGTCCTACTAGACAGAGCTCTAGTGCATGTTTTCGATTCTAAGAAAATATGGAAAGGCATTCTTTTTAAACGCGTCCATCCTGGACTCGCTCGCAGGGCGAAACGTCCTGTTTGCGAGAGGTTTAAAAAGAATACCTTTCCACATTTTCTTAAAATCGAAAACAAGACAAAAACACCCCTGTTAACCAACCTGCGCATTCACTTTCAACTTTCTCCTATTTTTTGGAATTCTTGGAGATTCGAAACAGTTCTTTTTCAAACCTCTCGCAAACACGAAGTTTCGTCCTGCGAGCGAGTCCAAGGATGGACGCGTTTGAAAAAGGACTGTTTCGAATCTCCAAGAATTCCAAAAAATAGGAGAAAGTGCCGAGTCATTGCTCGAGGTTAGGCGATGTCTTGTCCAATGACGGTCATGTTGCGGCCTTGTTTTTTGGCAAGGTAAAGTGCCTGGTCCGCCACTGCCACGATTTCGTCGGCATCGAGTCCATGCTCGGGGTAGCTGGCCACGCCTAAGCTAATGCTAAGGCGAAATTGCAGAGAGGGGATGTGGCTGACTGAGGCGCGCAGGGTTTCGGCAAAGGCGAAGGCAAAATCAGACGGAGTTTTGGGTAAAATCGCCGCGAACTCTTCGCCACCGTAGCGGGAGAGGGAGTAGTGCGGCTTCATTTCGCTGGATAGCTTTTGCGCAAGCAAAGACAGGATCTGATCTCCGCGCGGGTGGCCAAATTGATCGTTAAGAATTTTAAAATGATCCACATCGATCATTATCAGCGAAACAGCGGTTTTTGTTTGTTTGGCTTTTTGGATTTCGATACGTAATTTTTCTTGGAAAAAGCGATGATTGGTAAGCTCGGTGACCGGATCGGTGATGGAGAGCTCTTTAAATTTATCGCGCTCGTTCAACAGACGCAACGTGCTTTCGGCCTCGCGCATGTGCAGTCGCAATAGATCGGGCTCCCAAGGCTTTAAGATAAACTTGTGGATTAAATTGGACTCCATGGCATTTGAAATATCGGAGAGTCCCACTTCTCCAGTGAGGAGCACTCGCAAGGTTTGTGGGTGATTGTCTTTGACCCAATTTAAAATTTCAAGACCATTAATAGTTTTAAGATTGTAGTCGCAAATCACAATGGACACTTTTTGCGAAAAAGCCTTTTGCGCGTCCGAAAAATTTGTCGCCAAAGCTATGTCAAAGGACTGCCGGAGATCTCTTTGCAGAGCTTCGAGGATATGAATGTCGTCGTCGATGCACAGGATGAGAGGTCTATTCATTTTTTTCGATTTCCTTCTCGATGTTAAAAACAAACTGAAATCCGCCCAAAGGCGATGGCACAAAATTTTGAATTCGCTTGTTCACCACCGCCACATATTGGTCATACCAAAGGGGTAATACGGGCATGTCTTCAATCACTATTTTTTGAATCTGCTTGTAAAGCTGCACCCGTTGGTCGAGATTTTCGAGCTGTTGCCCTTGCTCTAAAAGCTTATCAAGCTGGGGGTTGATATAGAAGGCACGGTTCGCGCCTTTGGGAGGAACTTGTTCAGAGTGAAACGCGAGACGATACTGATCGGGATCCCAAATGCCCACAAAGCGCATTGTTGCGAGCTGAAAATTGCCCTTCGAAACGTCCTCGTAGTACGTTCCCCATTCAAAACTTTTCATGCGCACCGAAATACCGAGTTTTTCGATTTGATGAGCAAGAATACGACCGTTTTCGATGGCCATTTTTTGATTGGAGGTTTTAAGTTCGAGTTCCAATGGTTTTGGCAAATTCTTTAAAAGCTCCATGCCCTTTTGCACATCCGTGCTCGGAAGTTGAAGTGCGGCATCGTAGTACGGCGTGCTGGGAATTACAAATGCACTGGCCGGTGTGGCGTAGCCTTCGAGCTTGTATTTGATAATTTCAGAGCGGTCGATCGCGTAGTTAATCGCCGCGCGCACGTTTTTGTTTTTAAGTAAGGGATCACGCAGGTTCAATAACATGTAAGTCACATTGGCGCCAGGCATGTCATACACGCTAAATCGGGGAGAGCTTTTAAAAACCGACATTTTTGAAAGTGGAATGTCGGTCTGTACTAAATCCACAGAACCTTTGTAAAGTTTTTGAAAGCGCGTGTTGTCGTCGCGAATCACTTTGAGTTGAAGTTTAGAAATTTTGGGTGCGCGGTAATGGTTTGCTCGTGCCTTTAATAAAAGTTCATTGTCGTTCGCAGTGACCAATTCAAAGGCTCCAGAGCCCACGATGTGTTCGTAAAAATCTTTATCGTGGGCTTGCACAATTTTTTTAGGAAGCATTTGAACGATTGCCAAATCGAGATAAAACGTACTCTCAAAACGATCTACCGTGATGTCTACCGAGTGATTAACGCCGTCGTAAACCGCCACTACTTTCTTAATTTTTTTAAACGCCGGAGAAAACAGACAAGAGTCTTTTTGAAACTCGGCAAACGAAAATTCAATGTCTTCGGCTGTGAGGGGAGCGCCGTCGGAAAAGGTGACTCCGGGTTTTAGATTAAAGTGATAGACAAAATTTTTATAAGTCCAGGAGTCGGCAAGATCTCCTTGAATGGTGATGGGCGAGGTGGGTGTTTCGGTGGTCACGCGCACAAGTGAGGAGAATATCAGACTGCGCACATTGCTGCCGATGGAGTCGCGTGCGATACGCGGATCCAGGGTGGGCGGTGCTGCGGGGATTCCGATGACCACGGTGTCGGGTGGCGTTTGCGAACGTTTTTTGCAATTCGTCAGAAGAATTAACGACAGGATTGTCATTGGAATGACAAAAACATAAAAAGTGAAAATACGAAGCAGCTGACGTCCAGAAAGTATCACTTCGAAAGCTTAGCTAATAATTGTTGTAATGCCAAGAGGGGATCGGGCATAATTATTTGCATGGGAAAATACTCAACTCTCCTTCTGGCTCTGGTTTTTCAATGGAACGCCTTGGCCGAACCAATTGATGGAATCTTGCGACGGAGCCAAATTCCCACAAAGCACTTTGGTATTTGGATGGAGGGCGAAAAAACCGCATGGACCCATAACGCTGATGTGCTTATGACCCCGGCATCTCTGAGTAAAATTCCAACTGCTGCAGCAGTGTTGGGCGTACTAGGTTTGGGTCACTCCTTCGAAACTCGTGTGTGGTCGTCAGAGCCAATAACGGGTGGAGAATTTAAGGGCGATCTCTATCTTCAAGGGGGCGGCGACCCTTCCCTGGTTTCGGAAAACTACTGGGCCATTGTCAACGAGCTCAAGCGCTCCGGTATAAAATCCCTTAAAGGGCAGTTGTATGTGGATAGCTCTCTGTTTGACGAAGAGTACTTCTCGGACTCTCGCCAAAGTGTACGGGTGGATCGCGCGTACGATGCGCCAGTTGCGGCACTGTCGTTTAACTGGAATTCGGTAAACATTTTTGTTCGACCGGGTAAAAGAGGCGAAGCTGCCTCTGTTTTTGCGGATCCACAAAACGATTATATCGAATTAAAAAATCAGGTCAGAACCGGAGCGAAAACCGAATTGCGGGTAGAGCGCCGTTCGAAAAAGCAACACGACGAAGTCATCGTGAGTGGAACCATCGCTCTGGGATCTGTGGAACAAGCGATTTATAAAAGCATTAGCCATCCTGATTTTTGGGCGGGCAAAAATTTTAAAACATTTTTAAATCAACAGGGCATTGAATACAGCGGCACTGTGGAAAAAAAGGCTCCTCCGGCATCGGCGCAACTTTTAGTGACGTTTAAGAGTAAACCTTTGCGCGACATCGTTACCGACATGGCTAAGTTTTCAAACAACTACGTGGCCGAGATGCTCACCAAGGCTCTTTCGCAGCAAAAACCCGCAACTCTTAAAAAAGGCGTGGAACGAATTCATCAGTGGTTGATCGAGAACGGTTGGAAGCATAAAAATTTCGTTTTCGAAAATCCATCGGGGTTTTCCCATGATAATAAATTTCGCGCCCAGGATTTAGGACAGCTGTTAGTAGATCTTCGTTCAAAGCACGCCATCTTTCCAGAGTTTATTGTATCGTTGCCGATTGCTGGAGTGGATGGGACACTGAAAAAACGTTTGAAAGACAAAACCACAGAGGTGCGAGCCAAAACCGGCTATTTGGATGGAATTATAGGGCTTGCGGGCTACTACCAAAAAAACGGTGAGCAAAAGGCTTTTGTGTTTATGTACAACGGCCCCACTAAATACGACAGCCAAGTGCGCGATGTCTTCGACAACATCCTCCGCCACGGCAGCTTTTAGGTACCAAGTACCTTTACCGGCGGCGTAGCGTCGAGGGTTACTGCGTTTTAGCGTAAGCGATTTCTTTTTCGGCTTTTGTCTTAAGTTCTTCGCAGAGATCTTTTAAGGCAGCGGGACATTCCTTTTGAGCTTTAACAACAACATTGGCGAGCTGTTTTTCGGTGGCCGAAACATAACAGCCCATACTTTTAAAAAAGAAACTTTTAAACTCTTTATCAGCATCGAATAACTTTGCGAGATCAGGAAGGCGCTTCCAGAAGACGTCCAAGCTTAAGCTGATGGCACCTTCGATTCCTTGGGAGTAAGCGCCGTCCATGCAGTTGCTGTGATTTTTGTAAAAGTCGTACAGCGCCTGAAAATTTCCATTGGTATCGAGTTCAGAAATTGTCTTCTGAAATGCATTCATGCAAACATTTTCAGTGTCGTTTGTTTTTTCCACTGGAGTCGCCACCTGCACCGGCGGCGCCACGGGTTCTTTATTAAACCAGGAGCAGGATGTAATTAAACAAAATGAAATAGCTAGAAAAATTCTCATTTGGACTCCTCTGAGCTAATTCAAATTATCCGCTTTAGCAATGTAAGGAAGATTGCGATACAGTTCCTGATAATCAAGACCGTAGCCCACCACGAATTCGTTTTTAATTTCGAAGCCAAAATAATCCAACTGCACATCGGCTTTCATGGCATCGGGTTTGACAAGCAGGGAAACTGTTTTGAGGCTTTTTGGCTGGCGGGCTTGCAAGCAAGTTTTGAGGTACGTCATGGTAAGACCAGAATCCACGATGTCTTCCACCAACAAAACATTTTTACCTTCGAGGGGATTGGTGAGATCTAACGTCACCTTCACTTCGCCCGACGATTGCGTGTCGCCATGATAGCTGGAAACTCCAAAAAATTCGCAAATCACGTTGGCGTCGATTTCGCGAATCAGATCGGAATAAAACATGTACGAGCCCTTCAAAATACAAATGGCCACCACATCCTCGCCTTTAAAATCCTTGGTGATCTGTGCTCCCAATTGCTTTACCCGCTCTTGCAGCGTTTTTTCGTCGATCAATTTTGAAAGTTTTAATGGCACCATGGTTCCCCCTGTTTATTACACAAATGAGTTGCTAATTAATTCACCGACGCCACCAGCGCCGGGGACAATATATTGTTGGTCGTTGAGGCCACGCTCGTCGGCCCAGCGCTCGCCTGGAATCGTTTTTAAAACCGATTCGCTGGAAAGTCCACGGTCTACGCGGGCAGTGTAAATTATCACGTCGGGGTGAGCCTGAGTGATTTGCCGAATGTATTCGGGCGTGACGATTAGATGCACGGCAATCCATTTTTTTGCAGGACCTTTTACATTTTTTTTATAAAAATCCAACACGGTCGATAGCGATTGACCGGTGGCGCCCATGGGATCTGGCAAAATGACGATGGAGTTCGTAACGTCGCCGCCGATTTTTGAACCAGCAAGGTCCGTCCCAGTGACAGTGTTTTGCGCGTTGACAATACGAGAGGCGAAAATATGATCCTGTCGCACCAAATGCGGATTCACCGTGTGGCACAAAAGATCAAAACCCACTTGGCTGGGCAACATGCCCGCGCGAGCAATATCCACAATAACGGCCTTTTGTTTATCATCGAGAATTTCACCGGTGTACAAAGATTCAGGATGGGACGCCGTCATGCGCGTCGCCTTTTTTACCGTGATTTTTGGCCATTCGTTGTTGATCGCCTCGATAAATAAAGTGCTGTAAATAGTCGCCACTAAGCGATTGAACTCAGGTTGGAGTGTTTCGGGGGCGCAAAGTTTTGTCAGCAATGAGTTCATCGTCGGATGATGCAGAATGTGCACATTGGCTGGATAACGGTGCTCAATTTCGTAAGACTTGTACCCCATTTGGGATTTATAGCGTGCTCAATCGGGAAGTTCAACAAACATGATCAAATCAATATCACCGTCCCAAAAGCCCTCTGAATTATAGATTTTAAGGGCACGGTCAGTTTCGAAAATGGATTTTTCCTCATCCCCAAATACTTTGTCCTTGGGAAGAAAGCCTGCGATCATGGCCACCGATTGAGAGTTGAGCGTCATTTCACTGGTGAAGAGGTTTTCGTCGTTCTCCTGAAGCTTTAGGCTTCCCCAACTTTTAACTTCGATGTGGAAGGACGTCGCATCATTCTTGAGGGGGTTTACCTGAAAATACAGGCCGATGCTTTTTGCAGACTCGCCACTTTTTTGACCTTTAAAAATACTTATCGGCAGACCATCAAGTTTATAGCGATTGGTAGATATGGATTTGAGTTCGGGACTTTTGCGTAAAACAGCCAGTCGCTTTTTTGAAACAATGCCCCCAAAACCATCCCCGTTGAAGGGACTGGCATTGGTTTCTCGCTGAATTTCGCTCAGTAAGGCTCGGGAGACCTGATAAAAGGAAATTTGCAGGGAGGATTTGGCCACTGTCGCCCCTTGCGCAGGTGGATCGTTAGCAACGCGAGCCGGGCGAGGCGCTTCCACAGCCACTTTCTCGGTTGAGGCCGCCTCGATCGGCTGAGCCTGTGGAGATTCTATGCCAGGCTCGATAGCCGGCTTGTACGAAGACGGCGTCTGGGAGTCCTGGACATCCATTTGTTCGCTGGTTTGTTTAGTAATCGCAGCAACGACGTTGGTTCTTGGTTTTTTAGAAAGGGCGTAGTCGTACAAGACAAAAATAATAATGCCCACAAACAAAATTCCCAAAATGGGGTTTTGATTGGATAGCAACAAAGCAACAATGGACTTTCGCGGAGGAACAAAATTTTTCATATTGACGCCGCATTGGGCGCAATAAATATCCTCGGGCTGTTCGAAGTCGCATTTTGGACACTTTATCATGAAAAATCCTTCTCAAAACAGACTAACATAGTGTTTTGTGATGAGCTAAAGAGAGTTGACGCTCCTCGCCTATGGTCTAACTGACTTCGACCCGTAGCGAGCGTAAAATCACCGGATGTCAGAATCAAATCTCCATGTCCCGGTCATGCTCAATGAAATCATCGAACTCTTCAATGCGGGCTCTCCTGAGCCGCGCAAACTGCTGGATGGAACCTTCGGTCGCGGTGGGCATTCGTCGGCTTTGATGCAGCGATATCCCACTCTGCATGTTGTGGGCGTGGATCAGGATTTAACGGCCATCGACCACGGTCAAAAAGTGATCGAACCGCAGTTCCCCGGGCGCCTCACCATGTACCATGGAACTTTCGCCAAATTTACGGAACAGAATACCGATGAGTTTGATCTGATATTATTGGATTTAGGAGTGAGCTCGCCTCAACTGGATAACCCCGAACGGGGATTTAGTTTTTACCATAACGGTCCTTTGGATATGCGGATGAATCAAAACCAAAAAATCTCGGCTGCCACCATGATCAATGAATGGGATGAAGAAGACCTGATTGATATTTTTAAAAATTACGGCGAGGTTCGCAGCCCTTACCGTGTGATTCGCGCCATATTGTTTGATCGACAAACCAAGCCGTTTACCACAACTCATCAGCTGGCGGGATTGATCGAGCGCATCGAGGGCTGGCAAAAAAAAGGCAAGCACCCAGCGACGCAGTATTTTTTAGGCCTTCGCCTGCGAGTGAATCAGGAATTGGAGAGTGTACAGGACAGTTTGCCTCGCATGATCAGGTCTTTGGTCCCGGGTGGAGTGCTCGTCGTTATGACCTTTCACTCCTTAGAGGATCGAATTGCGAAAAATATCTTTAAGGATCACGAAGAATTCGGGTATCGTATTAATAAGAAGGTCATAGTGGCAAGTGACGAGGAGCAAAAGCTGAATCCTCGATCGCGAAGTGCGAAGCTGCGTGGATTTTTGCGGAGGCCGGATGAAAAACATGAATGAAAATATAAAGCCATTCTTGAGCGTATTTATTTTGCTTTTATCTTTATTCGCCATTGTTTACGTTAAAATGGAAAACCGCCGAATGGGCTATGCTTTGCTGGAGCTTGCCGAAAAAGAAAAACGCGCCACTCAAAGACAACAATTGAGCATGGTGAGCCTGGCGCGCATGACAAGCCCCGAGCGTGTGCGAAAGATCGCGACTACTCAACTCACATTTCAAAACGCAAAACAAGGACAAGTGATTCGGGTGGCTGGGCAAGGCACCGTCGCTGTAAAGTAAGTAAACTATGAAGCATCGTTTATCCATACTGCTCATTTGGTTTTTTGCGATCTGGTCGCTTCTGGTTTTTCGCGGTTTACAAATTCAACTGTACCCCAGTCACAATTTAGATCTCGCAAGCCAAAAGCAGTATCAACGGATTGTGAAACTCTATTCCAAACGCGGAGATATTTTTGATCGCAATGGCCAGGAACTTGCGATCTCTGTGCCAGCTTTTTCGCTTTTTGCCGATCCATTGTTAATCAAAACGCCGCGCCGGTTGGCAAAAAAAATGTCGCAAATTTTACCGCTGTCACAAAAAAACATTTACAAAAAATTGACTAAAAAGAATTCGCGCTTTGTGTGGATTCAGCGCTTGCTCGACGAAAACAGCAAAAAGAAAATCCTCGCGCTCAACGAAAAAGGTTTGGGATTTAAAGACGAGTTCAAACGAGTATATCCCAATAAAAATTTAATGGCCCACACCATTGGGTTTGTGGGTGCCGATGGTCACGGGCTTGAGGGCATCGAGGCTCGCTACGATGCCCGCCTGAGTGCTGAGGATAAAGTTATGAATCTTCCGAAAGATGCCCGCGGGCGATTTTTGGTGGAAGACGGTTGGCTTTTTATGCAAAATCGCGATGGTGAGGACGTGTACCTTACGATCGATGCAGACCTTCAGTACTTTACCGAGCAGGAACTTAAAAAAGCCCTGGTGCACCATAATGCCGAAGCCGCGTGGGCCATAGTGATGAGTCCGAAAACTGGCGAGATCCTCACCATGGCGTCACTTCCCGACTTTGATATCAACAATGCCGGTGGCGCAAGTAAAGAATCTCGCCGCAATCGCATGACCACTGATATCTACGAGCCCGGTAGTACCATGAAAACTATGTTCTTAGCGGCGGCGCTTAAAAATGGAATCATTCAAGGCAACTCAGTGATTGATACCTCCACGGGCCAAATCGAAATCGACAAACGAGTGATTCGCGAATCTGATGCCCATCATACCTACGAAAAACTTTCCACCACCGAAGTCCTAGCCAATTCATCCAACGTGGGAGTTTCTAAAATCGCGCTGAAGATGAAAGATAAGCAGATTTACGAAGAGTATAAAAAGTTTGGCTTTGGCGAAAAAACGGGAATCGATATTCTGGGAGAATCCAAAGGAATTTTTTTAACCCCTCCATGGCGCGATCATCACAAAGCCAATATTTCGTTTGGCCATGGGATCGCCGTGACAGCTTTGCAAATGGCCAACGCCTACGCCGCGATCGCCAACAAAGGCGTTTTGCAGAGGCCCATTCTTGTAAAATCGCAAAAAGAAATTCTCGACGCTAAAACAGTGCAAGAGCGCAACATGGGCCGAGTGCTCTCCGACAAAGAAGCCGGGAGAATCAAAATGATGCTCGTAGCAGCCACGGCCGAAACCGCAACGGGAAAATCGGCCCGCGTGCGAGGATTTCCGGTCGCAGGCAAAACCGGCACGGCACAAAAGGTTGATCCCAATGGTCGCGGGTACTTAAAGGGACAATACATCTCGAGCTTCATCGGCTTTTTGCCAGCGAACGATCCAGAGTTTTTAATTTATGTGGTGGTAGATAATCCTCGCAACAATGGGTATTACGGTTCCGAAACGGCAGCTCCCATTTTTGCAAGAATTGCCCACTACGCGATTAATAAACGCGGACTGGCGCCGGTGCAAATTGCCGAAGAGGATTTGATTAAGCCGCGCACCGAAATTCACGAGGTTCTGCTTGGTACGGAGGGTGAGGCTTTTGTTCCCGATATGAAGGGCTGGGCTCTCCGCGATGTGCTCCGATATGTGCAAAAAGAAAAAGTCGACTTAAACCTGGTGGGTCGCAAGGGGCGCGTTGTCAAAACAGCTCCCGCTGTTGGCGAAATTTGGACGGATGACAAGAAACTCAAAGTCTACCTCGAGTAGGTACGGCGTTTTGGGATTCATTGCGTAAAAATAATCTCCCATTTTTTTAAAAGGGTTCTTTTTAAGACGCGTCCATCCCTGGACTCGCTCGCAGGACGAAACGTCCTGTTTGCGAGAGGTCTTAAAAAGAACCCTTTAAAAAAATAGGAGATTATTTTTACGCAATAAATCCCAAAAGTGTGCGGGTCGCAGCTAATGGGCTTTGATAAATTCGATGCCTTGATCGATTGATGAATAGCTAAATAAATAAACGGCGATGTGGCCCAAGAATGCTGCTCTGTAGGTTTTTACTTCGCGATTCTTTTTTTGCAGAGCTGCGGCCATCATATCCATTTGCTCGGGTTCGACAAGGCTGTCCCAGGAGCCGTGGTATAAAAATACGGGTGGGGAGTTTTCGCTCACTTGAAAAACTGGGGAGGCTTTTTCCCAGAGTTGTTGGTTTTCCGCGTAGGAGACGCCCAGAAATGTTTTTACAAGTGGAGAGTTGGGCCAAGCTGTAAGGTTAGCCGGCGTGCCGCCAGCAACAACAGCTTTTACGCCAAGGGTTCCGTCGAGGCTTGCGAGCAAGGCCAAGTGGGCACCTGAGGAGTAACCCCATACGTAAAGTTTTTCGGGATCAACATTCAACGGAGCGGCGCTATGTTTGAGCCACGAAATAGCATCGCGTACATCGTCGACAGCCTTGGGATATAAATGTTCGGGAGCCAAGCGATAGGTAACGTTCATAACAACGAATCCCTCAGCGACCAGGTCTTTGCACAGACTTTCCATATCGCCACTGCGTTTTGCCCACGATCCGCCGTGGACCACCACGACCGCTGGACGCCCGTTGCCGTTTTTAGGAACAAACAAATCGGCCTTTAACGAGACATTCCCTACGGTTTTAAAAACAATTTCCTTTTGCACGTCGTAAGCTTGGGATGAAAATAAAGTGGCGCAACCAAAAAAAATGCCGGCAGTAAAAATAGCTGTTACTATAAAAATTCTTCTTTTCATCATGCATCGTCCTCACAGTTATCTAAAAGTGATTGTACGGCCCAGCCCACGGCATCGCTCATAGCTTCGCCGGAGTAGCCAAAATCCTCGCGGAGATCGTACCATATTTTGGCATTCACCAAACACGTCACCAGTGCGAGTCGCTTCTGCATCTGCGACGTGACGTGCAATTTTTTTTCCGCAGCAATGCGAGCAATCATCAGTTGTGTTAATTTTTTACGAAACAAAACACGTGTCTCTTGCCCAAAGGGTGATAAGACATAGGCCATGGTCAATGATTCGTGTTGGTCAAAAAGTTTAAATGCGTTGATGGCAAAGCCCACAAAATGCAAGGTTTCCATTTGCTGAGTGCTGGATTGCAAAAACCCAAGCAGGTAGTTATCCATGGCATCGTGCAAAGTTTTTTTGTCTTTAAAAAAACGAAAGATAGTTCGCTGCGCAATGCCAATTTTTTTGGCCACATCCTGCAATTGGACCTCGCCGCCTCTTCTTTCCACAAGAAGTGATATAAATGCCTCGATAATCGCTTTTTGCGTTTGGGCGGATTTCTCACTGCGTGAAGTATTGTTGTATTTCCGTTTAGATACGGGTGTTTTTTTTACTTTTTTCCTGATCTGAGCCATAAGTTATTTTGCACTTCCCAATTTAAAAAATCAATGATTTAATGTCATACTGTGTGACATTAATACAAAAAGGATTTAGCCATGAAAATCGCAGTTGTTGGCTCGGGAATCAGTGGAATAGGCGCGGCTTGGCTCTTGTCGAAACAGCATGAAGTGCATCTTTTTGAGGCGGAATCGCGCTTGGGCGGACACGCGCACACGGTTGTTGTGAACGAAGCGCAAAATAGTATTCCCATGGATACAGGCTTTTTAGTTTACAACGAACTCACGTACCCCCATCTGACCCAGTTTTTTAAACATCTTAATGTGGAGACCATGGACTCCAGCATGTCGCTTTCCGTTCAGGTGCCGCAAAAAAACTTAGAGTGGAGCGGTGGAAACTTAAATACCATTTTTGGACAACGACGGAATCTTTTTAAACTCAGTTTTTACAAAATGCTTTTAGAGATCCTGCGCTTTGGGCGAGAAGCCGAGTCCAACCGGCAGGCAGCACTTCGTCACGCGTGGACCCTGGGCGATATGCTACAAGCGAGAAAGTATTCTGAAGCTTTTAAATCCGACTATCTGCTGCCCATTGGAGCGGCGATCTGGTCCACGCCTGAACAAAAGATGTTGGAGTTCCCAGCGTCCACATTTTTAACTTTTTTTATCAATCATAAGCTTTTACAAGTTAACGGTCGTCCGATTTGGCGTACAGTCAAGAACGGCAGCGTGGAGTATGTTAAAAAAGCGGCCGCAGCAATTCAACACATCCATTTATCATCAGCGGTTGTAGAAGTGCGACGCGCACAAAATAAAGTTTTTTTAAAAACTTCGAAAGAGGCCTTCGAGTTTGATGCCGTTGTGCTCGCAACCCACGCGCCGATCACAGCGAAAATCCTCAAGGACCAATCGCCAGAGGAACAGAGTGTACTAAAGGCGATTTCCTACGAGGGCAATAAAGCGTTCCTCCACAACCAAGAGGAAGCCATGCCCAAGGCCAAGCGCTGCTGGTCCGCCTGGAACGTGTATGGCGAAATGAACGCGGATGCTCAGACTGCAAATCAGAAAGTATCGTTAACGTACCACTTAAACGAGTTGCAAAAGCTTCCCACGAAAACAAATTACTTTTTAACTCTGAACCCCACAAAAAAAATAAATAATTCGCAGGGTGAAATCGAATACGCCCATCCGCAGTTTAATCAAACCGCCATTCGCGCACAACGGGCACTGCCTTCGATACAAGGTCAGGGCGGAGTGTACTTTGCAGGGGCATGGACGCGCTACGGGTTTCATGAGGACGGCTTACTGAGCGCGGTCAATGTGGCAGAGCTCCTTGGTGCTACCATTCCCTGGGCGGTGAAAAATGAATAATCTGCAATTGAGCCAAGGATTTGTCTATCACAGCCGGCGCGAAGGTGCGAAGACAGCCTTTCGTTATCCTACGTTTTTTGCTTTTTTCAATTGCGATAACGAACAGGGATTTTTAAAAGTCTTGCGCCAAAATTTTTATGGTTTGCTGTCGTTTAAAAGCAAAGACTATTTACAACAAAAATCCGCTCCGGTGAGCGCCACCGTAAAAGATTTTTTAAAAGAAAAATGTAACTACCAGCCAGAGCAGGTTTGGCTCTACTCTATGCCACGAATGTTTGGTTATGCGTTTAACCCTGTGAGTTTTTGGTGTTGTTATAAAAATTCACGGTTAGATGCGATCCTTGTCGAGGTTCATAATACGTTTGGAGAGCGCCACTTTTATTGGATTCACCCCGAAAAAGGCATACAGGCTACCGAGTGGTACAGATCGGAAAAGAATTTCCATGTTTCGCCATTTTTCCCTGTGGACGGGTTTTATAAATTTCGCTTTGATTTTTTGTCCAACAGGATAAAAATCTACATTAACTATTACAATCCCGACGGATCTGTTCGCTTGGTAACTTGGGTTGATGGAGAATTAACTTCTTTAGAAAGCCATTCTTTTTTCCCTCTGTTATTTAAATATGGCTGGATCACGCCGCTGGTTGTTTTGCGTATTCATTATCAAGCTTTCAAATTATGGCTTCGTAAAAGCCGCTTTTATTCTAAACCGCTACCACCTCAAAAGGAGATTACAAAATGAAGACACCGTCATTCCGCGGACAAATGTTTCTGAAGGTTTTAAAAAATGCCAAACACGGAACCCTCGAATTGATTCTACCTGACGGCACCCGCGATCGATACGGCGAGGGAGCCCCACAGATTCAGGTGCATTTAAAAAACTGGAAAGCGCTGGATTTGCTTTTTAGCAAAGGCGATATTGGTTTAGCCGAGGCCATTGTGGACGACCTCATGGTGGTTGATGATGTGGCGGCGCTTGTTGAGTGGGCGTGTCGCAATGATCAGGATCTTGCCAAGGTGATTTATGGCTCGTGGTATGGAACCATCGCTTCAAAGATTCATCACTTTCTCAATCGCAACAACCGCAAAGGGGCGCAAAAAAATATCATGGCCCATTACGACCTCGGCAACGAATTTTATAGTTTGTGGCTCGATGAATCCATGACTTACTCGTCGGCGATATTTAAAACCCCAACACAGAGTTTAGCCGATGCACAAAACCAAAAGTACGATCACATTATCGATTCCTTAGAAATAAAATCTGGAGACCATCTCCTCGAAATCGGCTGTGGCTGGGGCGGTTTTTTTAGTCGCGCCATCGAACGCACGGGCTGCAAGGTGACAGCGGTTGCAAATTCGCCTGAGCAAATTCGCTACAATCAGGCAAAAATCGAAAAACAAAACATGAAAGATCATGTGCAAGTTTTGCAGCAGGATTATCGCGACATATCGGGGCGCTTTGACAAAGTGATCTCCATCGAAATGATCGAAGCGGTGGGAGAACAATATTGGAATGCGTTTTTCTCAAAAATGCGAGCGTCGTTGAAAGAAAAAGGCAAAGCCGCCATTCAGGGCATTACCATTCGCGAAGATCTGTTTTACTCCTACAAAAAAGGAACGGACTTTATTCAACAATCGGTATTTCCAGGAGGTATGCTGTTGACGGACAAAGCTGTATCTCAGGCCAGTGAGCAAAATGGCTTGGTGGTTTACGGCTCCCATGAGTTCGGTTTGGATTACGCGCGAACCCTCAAGCTGTGGCGGGAGAATTTTAACAAAGCGCTCCCGCATGTTCGCGCCATGGGCTTTGACGATCGCTTTATTCGCCTGTGGAATTTGTACTTGGCATATTGCGAAGGCGCCTTTCGCGCGCAACGAATTAGCGTCAGCCAATACTGGCTCGTCCCCGTTTAATTGCCGACACTGTATTAGATAAAGTACGGACACACTTTTGGGACTCATTGCATAAAAATAATCGCCCATTTTTTAAAGGGTTCTTTTTAAGACGCGTCCATCCCTGGACTCGCTCGCAGGACGAAACATTCTGTTTGCGAGAGGTCTTAAAAAGAACCCTTTAAAAAATGGGCGATTATTTTTATGCAATGAGTCCCAAAAGTGGAAGGCGCCTTGTCCCGTGTCGTACTTTGTTTTTCCTCGGAAATAGCTCGGCAACGTGCCAAAAAATCTCTATTAAATAATGACTTATTATTTAATCTAGGAGTTTAAGTGGGCTACCGGAATTCTTTCTGGGAACGTCCAGTGTAGTATGCCTGTGCAATTTAAACTGCGCCCCTCCGGTTAGACAGTGCTCCAAATAGTTTTTGTACAGTGAAATTATATGCCCGTAGAGTATTTTTTAAAATAGATTATGTCCGATGTTCGACAGAGGTTACCAGCTATTTTAATAATCCCGTTTTCCATCCACTTAAAATTCTCTTCACCCAAGCCATTTAATAAACTAGAGCATGTATCGAATGCTTTCTGTGTTTTCTTTCCCAAATAGGATTCAACTGTATCGGTAAAGCTTTGAAACTTGCAAGGGATCTCTCTTTCGCAGAACGATGCTGAATGTGTTCCATTTTCAGTGAGCATCCAAACTATCAAAATATCATTCTTAAAAGAGTCATTTAGAAATGAGCCTAAAGATTTCCAGTTGGGGACCTCTATTTTTTTTCCATTTACCTCTAACACTCTGCTATATTCACTTTCAAATCTTGATAAATGAGCGTTGTGACCGAGTAGAATGACTTTATTCTCTTTTCTCTCAAGCAACTTAAGTGCATTTCTTAACATTGTTTGTTCGCGCTTTTTATAAGCAATCAATAGTTGTTCCTGAGAGGGATTGTTGAGCGCTACAGCTAGAAAAGAAATGCTCTCATAGGACTGTTGCAGCACTTCAGAAAACTCTAGATGTTCACTTGGTGTAAAAATTTTCTTAGTAGGACATCTGCTTATCAGTTTATTAAATTTCTTTAGATTCGTGAGCTCATAGTCTAGGCGCCCCTCGCTAGTGCGTTGAAGCAGGTGGGCGATAGAGCTACATTCTCTTACTGACGATGCAGCTAGTTTCGGAATAAATAACTGTAGCCTATCAAAAACAATATCTGGAATTTTATCAACGTCATAGCCAGAATAAAAAAAATTGTTTTTTAAGTAGACCTCTCTCAGGCTAGAGTAGAACCTGTAGTCGTTTTTTTTCATGCGCTTGCGGTACTCTGACTGGAGATCGTCTTTCGGTAACAACATACCTTTGGGAGTTCTTATGGGCCAATTTGGATTTTTATAGCCGTTTTCGCCAATTAACGAGAGCAAACGCTCATCACCTGTCGCTAAATAGTTTTGTACATTTTGCGAATCGAATAAACTTCGCTCATTGGCGACTATGTTGAAACCTTTTTTAGCTAAGTAATCAATTATTTCTATCTGGTAGGCCCCTTTTTCATTGATCCAGTGGTCAGGCTCCCCCAGTAACACAATGCGCTTTCCCTGTATTTGTTTATCGATTAAAGATTTGTCAGCTGCACGTAGAGTCGAATTATCCACCACAGGTTTTATAGATTTGCTGGCACAAGAAAGAAGTAAAAGAGAAAAAGCGCAATAAAAAAACACACGTTTTATCATGTTTAACAGTTAGCACCTTCTGATGAATTTACAAAGCTCGTTGTATCAAAACTAAATCTTTTAGAACACCTTGGCGGCAACTAGAACACTGGAAACCTATCCAGACTCAATACGAAATAAGCCCACGCCGTCAGACCTCGCCCGTCTAAGAAATAAGTGCCACTCCCTACTAACTCCGGCGATGCGTACTACTTCTCAAAATGATCGAGGACGATGGCGAGGGTCATGTCGCTGAGGACGTTGACGCAGGAGCGGAGGCGCGCCATCACCCAGTCTACGGCAAGTAATAACGGCAGTGCTTCCATGGGGAGTCCAAGGCTTGTAACCACCACCGTGAGGGAAATGAAGCCTGCTTCGGGCACGCCAGTGATTCCGACGGCGGCAACCACACAGGCTAGGGCTGCCGTGATCATCTGCCACATGTCCCAATGTAGGCCATGCAAGTGGGCAATAAAAAACACGGCCGAGGCTTCATACAAAACAATGCCGTCGTTATTTAGATTGGTGGCCACGCCAGCGCCGAGGGAGGCCGAGCTATCAGACACGCGCAGCTGTTTGAGAGCTTTCAGCGTTAGGGGCAGTGTTGCAAGGCTGGAATTAATTCCGAGAGCGTAAACCAGCGGGCGTTTGGCTTCTTGCCAAAAACGGCGAACAGGAATTTTCACTATCGCCACAATCCAAGTTCCGTAGACAAGAACGCATTGTAAGGCAAGAGCGCTCACAACCACCGCCACGTACATGGCGAGCTGTGAAAACACTTCGAAGCCGTATTGGGACACCGAACCTGCAATCACCAAAAATACAGCCAGGGGAATAATTTTTAAGATCCACATAAGCATTTGTTCTAAAATGCTGCGCACGGCTTCGAAGCCAAAGGCAATTTTTTTAAGTGTTTCTGGCTGTTCACGAAAGGCTTGGCGGGCGGCTAGGCCAATTAACAAAGAGAGCAACGCTATCAACAGAATTTCATTTTTTACCAGTGGAGAAAACAAACTTTCGGGGCTGAGGGTTTGCACCCAGCCATCCGCGCTTAAAGTGGCAGCGGGTTTTTCGGAACGGCTCTCCACAGGAATAGGGATAGAGACGTCAGTTAAAAACACCTTGGTCATGGTGATTCCGATAAGGAGTGCGAAACTGGTATTCAATAGAGCGATGCCGACGAGTTTTAGACCTGACGACCATTTAGCTTGAATATGTAGCAGCGAAAGCACCACCGAAAAAAACAAAAAAGGCCCAGCTATTAAACGAACCCAGTGCAAAATCATTTTTGCAAGCTTGGTAAATATCGCCATGTGTTCGCCCGGAGCTAACACGCCCACCACTATACCCAAAAGGACGGCCAAAAAAATTTGCAAGGCAATGGAGTTTTTAAGTGTTTTCATACATGAGAAGATAGCAGTAAAGCCACAAACTTCCTAATTGAAATTTGCTAGTGACTATGACGGCTGTCATGGTTTTTAAAGAAATTGTGTGTTTTTATAGATAATAAGGAGTAGCGTATACAAAATCGTCTTCGAGAGGTGTTTATGCATAAATGTTTTTACTTTGTTGCCGTATTAATTTTAGCGTCCTGCCAAAATGCAAAAAAAACCGAGGGCGATACCTCTTGGCCTTTAGAGATGCAACATTTGGCTCAGTCCTTCGAAGAGCTCATTCCCTATGTCTACAGCGAAAATAAATTTCAAAATCCCATCAACAAACAAGAAATTCAAAAAAAGATCGAAAACTTTCGTGCGAACATTCATCAAATTTCTCCCGAGAAAGCCAAACAGTTGTACGGCGCCGACCCTCTGATGATTAAAGGCCTCGAAAATCTAAAGGAGATTTCATCGCGCTCCCTGTCCTACTTTGAATTGGGAAAAACAACCTACGCGCAAAACCTTTTAAAACAATCTGCCAAATACTGCTTTCAGTGCCACACACGAATTCCGGCGGGGCCCCAGCACATGTTTTGGAATAAATTTAGCATCGAAAATTATCAACTTGAGCCCTATGAGAAAGCGCAAATTTACGTGGCCATGCGCCAATACGATAAAGCAAAGACCGCATTGGCTCAGTTCGTGAACGATTCTGGCAAGCAAGACAACCTGACGCTTCTTCGCGAACAAGATATTAAGTACTATTTGCTCATTTCGATTCGTGGCCAATCGCAATTCGAGGAGGCCAACCTGTTTATTTCGCAACAAGCAAAAAACCAAAACCTGTCCAAGTATTTTAAGGAAAATCTGCAAACCTGGAAAAAGGATCTTACTTACTGGGCAAAAAACTTTACTTCGGTTCCGCACAACCTCCAAGGTGCTAAAAAAGCCTTGGGCATCAAAAAGAATTCCTTCGAGATCAACGAACCGCAGTTTGTAAAAGCCATCGTGGCAGCGCTTATGATTCACGAAGGTCTCTCGCAGGAAACAGATGTCGCCGTCATTGCCGAAAGTTATTATGTGCTAGGACGCATTTACGAATATTTCACTGTAGGTGGATTCTGGGATCTATCGGATTTTTATTACGAGATCTGTGTGGACACCCTTCCGCACTCCGAAGTGGCCTTGCGCTGTGTGAACCGTTTGAACGAAAGCTTGATTATCAAAAACAGCGGATCGCACGGATTAATTTTGCCTGAAGTGGAAGTTCAAAGACTCAACGACTTAAAAAAACGCGCAAAGCCCACTAAAAAGTAGTGCTGCCATTAAAGAGTATTAGTTCAGTTCGACATAGCGGGCGATGCCGATTTCGTTGTTGTTAACCAGCGGGTGGTACGACGACACAACGCCGACCACTTCGCCCTTGGCGTTCACTACGGGAGCGCCGCTAAAGGCCTGACTAACGATGATGGTCGTTGTTGTAACTGGCTCGTCTGTGGGTCTCTCTCCCGAAGCGCGAAGTTGTGAAGCACCATGAGAAAAGGTGAGAGCTTGAGAGTCTTGATAAAATCCAACGGCAGTAATTGGTTCTGCTTTTGACTGCGACGACTTCTGTAACGGAACAACTCCCGACAAAACCGCTTCGTCTTTGATTTCTAAAAACAAAAGGTCAGAAGTGGGATCACGAAGTGCGATTTTTGCTGTGACGGTAATTTCTTTCAGTTTGGTGGCGTCCTCGACCAAGCCGATGGTGATTTCGCAAGTACCGGTTTGAACACAGGCATTTTGATCCAAAGTATGGAGAGCTGTAACGAGAAGGTTGCGATTTTTGAAAAAGAATCCTGTACCATAAGAATCCTGGCCTGCTAGATTTTTTACTCGCAAGCGCACAAGGCTTTGTTTTAGATGTTTTTGCGTGCGCGAGGCTTGGTTGAGATTTTGGATTTGCGAAGTTTGTACCGTCACAGACTGCACGCCGCTTGAGGAGTTACCCGCAACCTTAGGTGCATGGTTGCACGAAGTGATCCCCGCGCAATAAATTGCGAAAAATAATGGCCATAATTGGCGGAGCATACGTACAACCTCTCATTAAGGGTCCCACGCCTGATTTGCAAGATCAGCTCCACAAGTGTGATTCCTTGGTAAAATGTAAACCCTTGAATTCACATCGATATTTAGCACACCTCGTCGTAATCTTTGATCGGCGGTGACTCATTGGGGCTTTATTCAGTAGGATAAAGCTGAAAAATGACACTTAAAAACCTTCTCACATTCTTTGGTAAAATCGATTGGCAACAAATGTCTCCTGATTTTGTGGTGCAAGGGGTGACTTCAGACTCGCGCAAGTCAGGTGTGGGATTTATTTTTGTAGCCGTGAAAGGCGTTAACAGCGATGGCCATGATTATTTGCAAAAGGCCATCGACCAAGGAGCCTGCGCTGTGGTTGTGGAGTCCACGCAAAACATTCCAGCAAGCTACAAAGGAGCCGTAGTACAGGTGCTCGATTCAGCACTGGCATACGCCTCGGTGCTGTCTGAGTTTTACTCCCATCCCGAGGACAAATTAATTTCTGTGGGTATCACCGGTACCAATGGAAAAACGAGCTCGAGTTATTTGATCGAGCAGATTCTAAATTTCGCGCACGTTCCTTGCGGTGTGATGGGAACCATCGATCATCATTTACAAAAAAACGTTTGGAAAAGCTCCCTCACCACGCCGGATGCTGCTACATTTTATCAGCGACTTCAGGATTTTATTGCGTTGGGTGCAAAAGCGTATGTTATGGAAGTGTCCAGTCACAGCCTCAAACAAAAACGCGTCCCCACACGTTTTGATGTGACCCTTTTTACTAACTTTACTCGCGATCATTTGGATTACCATGCGACCATGGACGATTATTTTGAGAGCAAACAAAAACTGTTCACCGAGCATCTCAAACATGAGGGCGACGTGTTTGCCATTTTAAATGCCGATGATGACAAGGTTAAAAACGTGCGCGTGGATCGTCGCGCGCAAATCTTCACCTTTGGACAAGCCGCAGATTGTGATTTCCATTACCGAATAACCGAAACTACAGTGGATGGAATGGAATTTGAGGTCGTCGAAAAAAGATCGGCCGAAAAAATGTTGACCTATAAGTACCAAACTTCCATGATCGGCGCGCACAATGTGGCCAACTGTGTAGGGGCCATCGCTGTGGCCCGTTGCCTGGGAGTGAGCCACGAAATTTGCCAACTCGCTATTAAGCAATTCACGGGTGTGCCTGGGCGTTTACAGCGTGTTCCAAATAAACACCGCCGACATGTGTTTGTGGATTACGCCCATACTCCCGATGCGCTGGAAAAGGTTTTGCAAGCGGTTCTAAAAATCAAATCTCCCAACGCTCAGCTCATTTCTATTTTTGGTTGCGGAGGGGATCGCGATCAAGGCAAACGCCCCCTGATGATGCAAATGGCGCAAAAATATTCTTCGCACACTGTGGTCACTTCGGACAATCCGCGATCGGAAGACCCGCAACACATCATCGATCAAATCTTAGCTGGCGGAGTTGTTGGTAAAAATTCAAACGCAAAATATATGACTACAGAAATAGACCGCGAAGAGGCTTTTCGCAAAGCCTTGGCACTGAGCAAGCCCGAAGATGTCATCGTGGTGGCGGGCAAGGGTCACGAAAACTATCAAATTATTGGAGCGACAACTTTGCCATTTAGTGATTTCGAAAAAATGCAGGCGTTGTTACAGAAGGATACATTATGAGTTTCAGTTTAGACGATCTGGTACGTGGAACCGGCGGAAAACTTCGCAGTCAGCACGGCACGGAGTATTCCGAAGTGGTTACAGACTCGCGCAAAGATGTGCGCGGAAAAATTTTTATCGCACTGAAAGGCGAAACCCACGACGGACACCAGTTTGTGCGAATGGCCGTTGAAAACGGCGCCAGCGCCATTATCTCTCACGAGTGGATGGCGGACTATGCGCCACTTCTCACAAAAACAACGTGGATCCATGTGGACGACACCTTAAAGGCTTTGCAAAATCTGGCGAACCACTGGCGCCAGACGTGGGGTGATCAGAGGGACAAGACGGTGGTCGCGGTCACCGGTAGCAACGGAAAAACCACGGTCAAAGATTTTACCACCACACTTCTCGAGGGACAGTTTCGCACTCTAAAAAATGAGGGAAGCTTTAACAACCACTGGGGCCTGCCGTTGACACTTCTAAAGTTAAAACCCGACCACGAAGTTGCAATGCTTGAGATGGGAATGAATCACGCGGGAGAAATTGCCGAACTCTGCCGTATTGCCCAACCCAACATTGTCGCGGTGAACAACGTGGGTCGCGCGCACATCGAACACTTCGGCAGCATTGACGGTATCGCCAAAGCCAAAGAGGAAATCTATCAGGATCTGCCATCCACAACCAAAGCGGCCTTCAATTTGGCAGACCCGCGCACAGCTGACATGCACGCGCGTCTTAAAGAAAATTTCGCCCGCACCATCACCTTTGGGACTCCCCAGGCGGATGTGCACTTTCAACTCGTCTCCAGCGAAACCGGTGGTTTAAAAATCCATTGCCGACTTTTTAAATATGAACAAACAGTCATGGTGCCGTTGTTTGGCGAACAAAACGTCAGCAACCTCATGACTGCCAGCAGTTTGGCTTTGCTTGCCGACGTAAAAGTAGAAGTGATCTTTGCGCAGCTGGAAAAATGTCAAACCGGTTGGGGCCGCAACCAGTGGGTGATGTTGCAGTCGGGCGCTCAAGCACTGTTCGACGGCTACAATGCTAACCCCGATAGTTTTGCGGCGCTGATAAAAAATCTTCCCTCGGTGGTGAAGCCCGAGCAAAAAGTCATCGGCGTATTTAGCGAAATGCGCGAGCTCGGAGAGCAGGCGCCGGCGGAGCATTTTGAGCTTGGAAAACAGGTGGCCCTATCGCCAGTGAGCGACTGTTACTTTATGGGCGCCTCTCAGGCCCATTTTAAGGCCGGTTTCGAATCCGCAAAAACTGGAAAAACTCTCAATATTACAGATACTTACGAAGAAACTCTTGCATTAAAAATAAAAAGTATGCTAAATAATAAAACTTTGGTGGTTATAAAGGGATCGCGAGGCGGCGCACTCGAACGAGTGCTGGTTGGTCTTGAACCCAAAAATTTTACAACAAAGTAAGACAAAACATGCTTTATCAGTGGTTATATTCTTTTTCGGATCAGGTTTCTTTTTTCAACATTTTTCGCTACATCACCTTCCGTGCGTTTGTAGCGTTTTTCTCCTCCTTCTTTTTGTGTTTGCTGTGGGGACCTTATTTTATTCAGAGCATGCAGCGTTTGCAAATGGGTCAAGCCATCCGCAACGATGGTCCCCAGTCCCACCACAAAAAAGCGGGAACACCCACCATGGGCGGTGGACTGATTCTTTTAAGTCTGCTGATTCCTTCGATGATGTGGCTCGATCTTACTAATCCGTTAGTTATTGGCACTTTGGTAGTCACTTTGGGATTTGGTCTTGTGGGCTACGCTGATGATTACTTAAAAGTGAGCAAAAAAAATAGCAAAGGCCTTTCTGGAAAACTTCGATTGGCATTGGAATATGCGTTGGCGGGCTTAGTGCTTGCCGTTTTGATCGGGTACTTTCAATTTTCAACAGTTGTTCCCATACCGTTTTTTAAAGGCCTACAGATTGATCTCGGGTGGTACTATATTTTATTCGGTTCCACGGTCATCGTTGGAGCTGCCAATGCCGTAAATCTCACGGACGGTTTGGATGGACTTGCCATTGTGCCGGTGATCATCGCCTCGGGCACGCTGGCCATTTTTGCCTATGTTTCTGGCCACTCTCAGATTGCGCACTACTTGCAAATTCCATTTATCCATCAAGCTGCAGAGCTCACACCCATCGCCACGATGATGATGGCCGCGGGGCTTGGCTTTTTGTGGTTTAACGCTTACCCGGCGCAAGTCTTTATGGGCGACGTGGGAAGTTTAAGTATCGGCGGATTTTTAGGAGTGATGGCTGTCTTTACACACAACGAACTTTTGCTGGCTATTTTAGGCGGTGTGTTTGTTGTCGAAGCGGTGTCGGTGATTATGCAGGTGGCTTCGTTTAAGCTCACAGGCAAGCGCGTGTTTCGTATGGCCCCCATTCATCATCATTTTGAATTAAAGGGGCTCGATGAAACTAAGATCATCGCCCGGTTTTGGATTGTTGCGATTCTATTGGCAGTTTTGTGTTTAAGTACTTTAAAGTTGAGGTAAAACGATGTTTAGTGAAGTTTCAGAGTTAAAAGATAAAAAAATCATGGTGATCGGTCTCGCAAAGTCAGGCGTTTCTCTGGTGCGCTTCCTTGTGGAAAAAGGCGCCAAAGTGACCGTGTCGGATCACAAATCAAAAGCTGAGCTTTCAAATTCCCTAGAGCAAATTGAAAGTCTGCAATTGGAATACGATCTCGGTGGACACACGCCGAAAAAATTTATCGAACAGGATTTAATCATCTTAAGTCCCGGAGTTTCTCCGCAGCTCAAAATCTTTGATTACGCTCGCCACAACGGTGTAAAAGTGACCGGAGAGTTCGAATTCGCCAACTGGTTTATCAAAGAGCCCGTCATTGCCATCACAGGAACCAACGGCAAGACCACAACCACGTACCTGATGCACAAAATGCTTAAGGAGTCGGGTGTGGATGCCTGGATCGGTGGTAACTACGGCGCCCCGGTCATCGAGTACGTGGCCTCTGGCAAAAAAGCTCAGGTGCTGGTGCTTGAAGTGTCGAGCTTTCAGCTCGAGCATTGCGAAAAATTTAATCCTAAAAACGTGGTGTTTACAAACTTGGCCGAAAACCATTTGGATCGCTATAAATCCATGGAAGATTACATCAACGCTAAACGACGCATATTTGCCAACACCAATCCAACCACAACCAGCATTCTCAATGCCGATGACAACGCAGTGATCGAGCTTGCGCGGGATCCAGCGGTTCAGCGCGGTCGTATTTTTTACTTCTCACGCAAGGCCGCCCTCGAGCCACAAATTATGAACATCGGTGGGATTGTAAATATTAAAGACGAACTCCGAGTTCGCACCGGACCCGACATTGAATCTCTTAGTATTAAGGGCATGCGCGCTCGCGGGAAACATTCCATCGAAAATATGATGGCTGCTATTCTTGCGGCCCGCGAGCACGGAGCTACCAGCGAAGCCATCATTAGCGTGATCAACAGCTTTAAGGGTATTCCTCACCGGCTCGAATACGTTCGACGCGTGGGCGGCGTGGAGTTATTTAACGACTCTAAGGCCACGAACGTTCACTCGGTAAAGCGAGCTCTCGATGCTTTTGAAGAAAACGTGATTTTAATCATGGGCGGAAAAGATACCAACCTCAGCTACGAATCTCTGCGTGATATGGTTCGCAAAAAAGTAAAGTCGTTGATTCTTGTGGGCGAGGCCAAAGAGCGCATCAACCGCGATATTGGCGACTTTTGCGAAACCTATTTGATCGGAACCTTCGAAGAAGCGGTGCTGATCGCGTATCAAAAGTCGCGAATCGGTGACACTGTACTTCTCTCTCCCGGCTGCTCAAGCTTTGATATGTTTGATAGCTACGTGGAGCGCGGAAATTACTACAAAGACATCGTAACGAGTTTTAAGTAATAAACTTTAAGTTATCAGGGAGTGGGCATGTTTAAATCATTGGTCTTTTTATTGGGTTTATTAGGCTTATTTTTTACAGTGGCTTGCGCCTCAACTCACCCGGGCACAATCTCTGAGTCGAAAGAAAAAACAGTGACTGTGAGTGTTTTAAAAAACTTGGATCTTTCCGATAAGTATTACTATTTTTATGAGTACACCATCGAAAACATGACCGCTGAGTGGAAAGACATTCAAATTAAGAATACTTACTTTGAAGGGCAAGAAACCGAGATTTTAACCGACGACAAACTGGCTTCTTGGATAGAGGGCGCTGAGCTCAAACTAAAAACAGCCAATTACAACCGAGATTTATTGTTGGGTTCCATCGTGGCAGTGGGCGGGGTTGCCGCCATGACTTCGAGTAATTCCAATGTACAGGTCGCCGGTGCCGGTGCCGCTGTTGGCGCCGTGGTGGCGTCGGGGGCCATCGACCTTTCGCGGGCAAAGCAACAAGCCGTGACGGGGACAAAGGGACTTAACCAAACGGTGAACGTTTCGCAAAGCCATGTTCTGGTGCCATCAAAGATTGCCCCGGAATCCTATATCAAGCGGTGGGTTGTTGTCCGCGCTCCAGCGGGTAAGGTTCAGGGCAAGGATCAAGGGGCCATAAAATTTAGTTCCAGTTACTTTAACAGCCAAAAGTTGATCACCACGGCTATCTTGGATAGCACTAAAGAGGTGAGTTTTAACACCCAGGTGCAAACCAGCGCCTTTTACGAAAACTAAATTTTTTTCACACTCCTTCATTTGCGTGGAAGTTTTTAAGCCTCTGTGAGACTTATGACGCCACACAACATAAGGAGTGTTTATGAAAGCAGTTTTAGGTCTATTGATGGTTTTTGGTGTTAATGCGGCAAATGCCGATGCCGTTCTTTGTGATAACGAAGTGGTCATTCAAGCCGTGCAAAAAGTGATGGAAAGTATCGATGCAGAGAGCAAAGCTCTTGCTGGAATCAGCGTTGTAGCTGATCAGCCGGTGCGCGCTTTAGCGGGCTTGGCAGATGGTTCGGGCATGAGTGTTGATACATTTACAGTTGGCGTAAAGGCCACCAACGGAAGCGAAACCGTTTCTTACAAAGTTCAATTGAGCGTTGAGTTTAACAATGCAGATGGAACTTGCGATTACATCAAAAAAACAACTCAAATCGCCGTTCAGTAACTATTTGGAAAACTTGTAGCCTCTAAATTAATTATTTAGAGGCGCACGCCCTCAGAAGCCCTGTTCTAGGACCCGCTCAGTTTTAAGACGGTTACGGCAACTGCCACGACCGCTGTCACTAAAGCACCCAACTTAATAATAAGTCTGTACTCAAGCTTTTGCATTTCGTCTTTAATCTCTTTTACATCTTGTTTTGTAGCCAATTCGCCCTCAATGATTTCTGCGATTATAGTTACGTGCGCCTCGGCGTGCTCGCGAGATATCCCAACCGCTTCTAAGATCTTACTATAGCGTAATGTATTGAACATAAATAGCCTCCTTTTTAATTTCGTAGATGCAAAAAAGTGCAGCCAGCCGCTGGCTGTTTTAAAGACAAATGCGTCAGATGATGCGGTTGCCGGAGCTAATTTAGGATTTGCTGCATAAAGTCTTTTAAATAGGAAGCTCACTGCTATGCTTTCCCCTTAATGTTCTTTTAAGGGGAGAATTATGAAGTCTTTATTTTATTCATTTTTATTTATTTTGTGTGTGACCGCGTGTTCGAGCTCCAGTGACGGTGGCGGCGCAGCTGGTCCTAAAATTACCAATTCAAAACCTGGTGCAGGTCGCATTTTTGTGATGGGTGACAGTCTCGCCTATGGAACTGGATCCACAGTTGATGCGTACACGCCTCAAGGCTGTTTCGCACAAGCATTCTTAGGAGATAAAATTTATAACGTCGCGATACCAGGATTAACAAGTGATGGTCTTGTGGACAACGTTCCCTACTATCTTGGTCAATCTCCAAAATTGGCGTTTATCAGCACCGGTGGAAACGACGCACTTTCTGAATATTCCCAACCCGGTTCGTACCCGGCAGATAAAAGTGTTCGTGAACTCAAGCGAATCATTCTGCAATTACAAAATGTAGGAGCGGTGGTTGTGTATTTAGCCATCAACCCACCGTTTGATCCAGCGGCTTCCAAGCGATTGCAAGATATGGCAAAAGTAGCTCGCGAAAACGGCGCAGTTATCGTTGACGGAATGGCTGGCCTTTGGAATTCAGCAAAAATGCATGATCAATTCCATCCCAACGACGAAGGGTACGAAGTGATGTGCGATCGCATTATCAACGCAGTGTCTGCGCATTATCCTTAGAGTGTTGAGGGAAGCGCATTGCTCGGTCTTTGGTCTAGGGAGAGTCTCTCTCTAGACAGCTTCCCAGTGTCCGTGGGACAATCAAAAAATGTTGAAAGACAAATCTCAAGAAGTGTTGCTGGTTGTGTTTGCGCTGATCGTTTTTGGTTTGATCCAGGTGTATTCCTCGAGCTTTATTTTTGCCCACGAAAAATTTGGCGACGGTCTCTATTTTTTTAGACGGCAGTTGGTTTTTGCAGCGGTTGGTTTTATTTCCATGATCGCTCTTTGGCGCGCTCCCTCTCGGTGGATCGAAGTGCTGGGAATTTACTTAGCACCACTGGCTATCATCGCATTGTTTTTAACCATCGTTCCCGGAATTGGCATCAGAGTGGGTGGCTCCACGCGGTGGTTGCCAGGCTTAATGGGTGTGCGCATTGAGCCCTGCGAAATTTACAAAGTGGCGTTGCCATTTTTGCTGGCGATCTTTTTTGCTTATGATCAGGAGCGATTGGGCCGGTGGAAGTGGGTCGTTCGCAGCCTCACAATCATTCTTCCTCTGGTTATTTTTATGCGCCAACCCGATTTTGGCTCGTTTACCATGTGCATTCTGGTGATTGCCACCGTGATTTTTGTTTTTGGCTTTCCGTGGAAATATTTAGCCGCATCAGCCGTGCTTGCAATGCCGCTATTTTATTTTTTGGTGATGAGTGTTCCTTACCGCAAAGCGCGTTTGATGACTTTTATCGACCCGTGGCAAGATCCCAATGGCAAAGGGTTCCAAGTGATTCAAAGCATGCTCACGTTTAACTCGGGCGGCTTGTTTGGTGCGGGCTTGGGCGACGGGCAGGGCAAATTATTCTTTTTACCAGAGGCGCACACCGATTTTACTTTAGCTGTTTTGGGAGAAGAGTTGGGCTTTTTGGGATTTTTTACTTTGATGCTCGCTTACGGCTATTTAGTGATTCGCGGTTTACAAGTGGCCCACCGAGTGGAATCGTTGTTTTTTAAAGTTCTTTCTTTGGGGCTTGTGGTTTGTTTTGCCTACTCCGTGATGATTAACACGGGCGTGGTTTTAGGGTTGCTGCCAACAAAGGGACTCACTCTCCCGTTTTTGAGTTACGGTGGGGCGTCTTTAGTAATGTCGTGTGTCCTTTTTGGAATCTTATTGAACATCCAACGCCAGTGTCGTACTTAAATCCTATGTCTACCATCGTGATCACAGGTGGCGGTACAGGTGGTCATATTTATCCTGGACTCGCTATCGCTCAAGCCCTGCAAAAAAATAATCCCGCCTTAAAAATTCATTTTGTGGGAGCGCAAGGTGGCCTGGAAGAAAAAATCTGGGCACAGTATGCGTATCCTTATCATTTGATTCAGGTGGGTCGCTTGCACTCGTCGGTGGGTCGCTTACAACAACTTAAGACGATGCTGCAGATGCCATTTTCGCTGATGCATGCAGCTTGGATCTTTTTTAAAATTCGGCCGCAGCTTGTGTTGGGAGTGGGCGGTTTTGCATCGGGACCGTTTATTGCCATTGCCAAAATCTTTGGCGCAAAAACCGCGCTCTGGGAAGCCAATGCCTACCCGGGCCTCACCAATCGATTGCTGGCGCGCTGGGTGGATACAAACTTTATTGTTTTTGCCGAGGCAAAAAAATATTTAACGTCCGCTAATATCATCGAAGCCGGTATGCCTGTGCGCTCCGAGTTTTTTATAGAGAGCGAAAAAAGTGTGACTTCGCAAGGAGCCAGACCCCGTCTTCTAATTTTTGGCGGAAGCCAAGGAGCACGGGCTATTAACGACGGCGTTTTACAATTTTTAAAAACCTATCCAGATATTCTCGATCAGCTGTCCATCAAACATCAAACCGGTGCGCGCGATTTTGAGCGCATGAAAACCGAGTATGGTGTGCTTTCGGATAAAATCGAACTCGTCGAGTACATTCACAATATGCCGCAGGAGTTACAGCGCGCCGATATGGTCATCTGCCGATCCGGCGCGAGCACCGTGGCCGAAGTGATCTCGTGTCGCAAACCCGCCATTTTTATACCGCTGCCCACCGCCGCCGACAATCACCAGTACAAAAATGCCAAGGTGATTGTGGATCAGCACGGGGCTTTTTTACTGGAGCAAAAAAACCTCACGCCGCAAAGCTTGCACGCCATCCTGCAAGAGTTTTTGCAAAATCCGCAAAAGCTGCAAACGATGAAGCAAAATTTAGAAAAATTTGATTTTTCAAATTCAACGCAGGTGATCGCGCAGTCGCTACTCAAGGAAATCAACATATGAAGTTTGCAAACTCGCAAGTGCATTTTTTAGGTATTGGCGGAATTGGAATGTCTGGAATCGCCGAGCTGTTGCACAAAATGGGCGCCACCGTGTCGGGCACAGACATGAAAGAGAACGAGCAAACCAAACGTTTGCAGGCCATGGGTGTGAAAATTTACTTTGGCCATAAAGCCGAAAATATTCAGAATTGCGATGTGGTGGTTTATTCCAGCGCCGTTAAACAGGACAACCCCGAGATGCTCGAAGCCAAACGCCGTTCCATTCCTCGCATTCCGCGCGCCGAGGCCCTCGCCGAGATCATGAACCTCAAACGTGGTTTAGCCATTGCCGGCACCCATGGAAAAACAACCACCACAAGTTTTGTTTCGTCGGTGTTTGTGCATTCCAAGCTCGAACCCACCATCGCAGTGGGCGGCCGCTTGGATTTAATAAAATCCACGGCGCTTTTAGGTAAAGGTGATTGGATGATTGTGGAAGCCGACGAAAGCGACGGAAGCTTCTCGCGTTTTAACCATGAAATCTGCATTGTGACCAATATCGACAACGATCATTTGGATTATTACAAATCCATGGAGACGTTAAAAAAAGCGTTTTATGATTTTGCCCTAAAGGTTCCTTTTTATGGAGCCGCTGTAGTTTGCGGCGACGATCCAATCATTCGCGAAATCTACCAGGATTTTCCGAAAAAAATCATTTACTACGGCCTAAATAAAAATAACGACTACTACATCGAGGGCAAAAACGGCGAGTATATGGTTTACGATAAACAGGGCAAAAATCTGGGCGCCATGAATTTGCAAGTGTCGGGCAGGCACAACGCTTTGAATGCGTTGGCTGCTGCCATCGCAAGTCATCTTGCCGACGTCCCGTGGAGTGAGTGCCTGCGCGGTGTGGGTTTATTTAAGGGCGTGGATCGCCGGTTCCAATTGCGCGGCGAAAAACACGGTGTACTGATTTACGACGATTACGGCCACCATCCCACAGAGGTCAAAGCGACCCTTCAGGCCTTTCGCGAAAAATACCCTACGCAAAAAATTTATGTTTTGTTTCAACCCCACAGATACTCGCGCACACAGTTGTGCTGGAAAGACTTCACACAGTCCTTCGCTGTGGCCGAAAAAGTATGGGTGCTGGACATTTACGCTGCTGGCGAAAAACCCATGGAGGGAATCACCGCACAACGATTGGCCACAGAGATCGATGGTAATCGCGGCGATTGGGTCGGTGTGTTTGCCACCGCAAAGGAAATGCTCACCAAAGAATGTAAACCGGGCGACGTGGTGGTTTGTTTTGGCGCCGGCGACGTAAACAAGTTCTACGACTTTATTTAGCCAGGTCCTTTTTGAACCATAACCTGGCACCGGATCCGAGGAGAACCAATTGGATTTTAAACAAAATTACAAGTTGGCAGAGCACACGTGGTGGAAAGTGGGGGGCAGTGCCGACTGGGCCGTCTTTCCACATTCAGTGGAAGATATTTTAGATGCCTGTCGATGGGCGCGCGAAAAAAAGCTTCCCATCACAGTGTTGAGCGGCGGCAGCAACGTTCTCGTGAGTGACGAGGGTGTTGTGGGTTTGGTGATTGTGCTTACGCAATTTTCAAAAATGGAAAGTGTGACTGTCGCGGGTCACAAAACCAGCGCGGTTTGCCAAGCAGGTTTGCCTAAATCTGAATTGTTGAAAGTCTTTATTAAACAACGACAAAGCGCCGCCATCTTTTTAGCCGGCCTCCCCGGCGACGTGGGCGGCGGTGTGGTGATGAATGCAGGTGTAGGTCACGAGATCCATCCCAAAGAATTCTGCGAGATCGTAGAGTGGGTAGAATGGATTGATCTCGCGTCGTCAGATTTTGAAATCCTTCGAAAAAATAAATCAGAGCTAGAGTGGTCCTATCGAAAAACTAAGGGCTGGCAGCCAGGTATTATCACGCGCGTAGGGGTTGCGTGGGAAGAACCACCAGACGACACAGTGTTAAAGCGCCTCCAAGAGAGCAACAAACGACGGATAGCAACGCAACCGTTAAACTTGCCAAGTTGTGGTTCAGTTTTTAAAAATCCTCCGGGCAATAAATCAGGTCGCCTCATCGAAGAGTGTGGCCTCAAAGGCTACCAAGTGGGCGGCGCGCAGGTTTCTGAAAAGCATGCAAACTTTATCGTAAACATCGGCGGAGCCACGGCTAAGGATATCGAAAGCGTGCGACAGCATGTTCAGTCCACCGTGAAATCACTTAAAGGCGTCGAGCTCGAGACCGAGTATATTTATTTAGGTCGCTGATCAGGCTGATATAGCCAATAGGGCCCTAGAAAAAATCTCCCACTGACTTTTGATTTTGTCGACTAACTCAGGGTAAGCTGCACGCTCAGCAGCATCTTTAAGGATCTCGAGGCACCGCAGTTGCGGCGAGCTTCCATTTAATGAATGAGCTTCCGCCCATTCGGAAAACGATATGGTTTCATCGCTTTGTTGAAAGAATTCAACTTTCCAATTTGGGTTTTGAGATAGCGAAAATAGATAAACCATTGCAGGATGATCCGGCTGAAATACTCCGAAAATCTCACGGGCGAGCTTGAGGTCGATAGATTCAAGGGGATTTAAAACAATTTGTTTTTTAAGAACGTAGGCGAACCCACATGATTTCCAGAACGTATCTACCATCGAAGTGCTCGCAGCGACTTCGGTGAACCAACGCCATAGTAAATATTCAGAATCGTTTTTTTCAAGAGCAATAAAAGGTCCGATCATTTTAAACGGATATGGTGAGCTGGATGAGTCCCAATCCATTTTGAGGTCCGCAAATAGGCATTTGATTTCATTGTCATCGCCGTAGGCTTGATCGATGTGGTCATACATTTCTCGCACCGGTATTCCAGCTTCAAACAAAAGGGCGCCTTCAAAAAGAGCTAAGCAAACATTATTCATCAATCTAGGGTATGAAATGTATAAAAGGTGGTCAATAGAATATGTGCTATGTTTTTTGATGCGAGCTTACTACCGCTACGGAAGTGAAATTGAGATTTACCCCATTCTTAGTACCAGTAAATTAGCTATTTTGTTCAGTTGGAGATAGGGGCTTTCCACGAAAATAGCAGTCGTCTTGTTGTGAAATGAAAAATAAGAACAACCTCCCAAAGACTCTTTTAAACCGAACAGGAAGACTTCAACTGGTAATTTGTTGGTGGCTACGCCGTTTGCAGTAAAATATAAGCCCAAGGCACTAGCGCCTAGCCCTAACGCAATCAAAGCGAGTGATCCAATGAAGACAGAGTTGGTGTCTAACGAGAGATTTTTTGAAGAATGATCTTTTACAATGACTGTTTTAAAAAAAAGCATAAGCTCTCGATACAGGAGTATCCCCCCTAGCAATAGAATTGGGTACATTGGTGCACCGCCCTCAAAGATAAAATTGATCATAAAATCCTCCTTGGTTATGTAAAGAATTAACCCCGTGATTGGAGCTAATAAAATTAAATGTTCTATTGTTGTGCGTGCTTTTTGATTCAATCGTTTCGTGGCGTTATAAAAACTCGTGTTGTGTATAGACGAAAATTCTTCGATCTCACTTTCGGTAAGCAGCATATCTCCTCTATCATCGCAAACTGATAAATGATCTTCCAGTTCAACTTGTAAAAATAGCTTTTGGGGATAAGGAATATTTAGATCTTGAAGCTGTCTGAATATTTTGCTCATGACGGCACCAGCTTCGTCGTTGCCTTATAAAATAGTACGAAGTCAGCGGTCTCTTGTGTTGCTTGCTGTTTCCCTAACTTGGTTAATCTATAGACTTTTCTTGGTCGAGCACTGTCTTCGTTTTCAATTTCAACAGTGACCAGATTATTCTTTTCTAATTTGTGAAGTATTGGATATAGAGAACCGAAAGCCATTTTGAAGAACCCATGTGATTTGTCTTCAATGTATTTTGCGACTTCGTAGCCATGCTTAGGTCCATCACTTAGGGCCATAAGAATTAAGAACTCGCCGTGCTTTCTTTTTTTTCTCCAATCTTCCTCCTATCAAGAACCTATATATCTAGTAACTATATATATGTCAACGATATATAAGGAGTGTTTCAAAATGAGTGTTACTTCCTACAGTCAGGTAAATTCCAAGCAATCGACTTTTCGATATACGTCATTAAGTAACGCATTCCATTTGGAATTGGTTTTGCCGCATCACGCGAATTTGTTTTGGAGGGGCTATTATACAAATGAACTCCATCTTGTCGAAACTCATTGTACTCATAATTTTGACCTTCAAAAAAGATGCCCGATTGGTCACGGGGCCCAAGATTACCTTTTAGGTTTTCGACCATCCGGTGCATATCAATGATGTAACACTGGTGTTCAAGGCGACACTTTTTAATTAAAAATGAATTCACTTTTTGAGCGCATTTAATTTTAGGTGGCTCCCAGCCAGCTTTTATAACAGCTGCCACTTTACTTTCGTCTTCGTAGGAAACGTTGCCAAGAAGAAGAGGGATTTTATTATTTTTCGCAAACAAGATAACATCCTCTGTTCGTTCCATTGCGTACTCTGCCCACGAACAATCATCGCCGTAAATTGTTGGCCAATACAAACCATCGATGCTGGCCAGTACAGTGGAATCTACAGCAGTCTGTTTCTGCGCAGGATCTTGAATGTAAGTTAAAAATTGGTCTGCTCCTACCGACGAGTGCTCCATAGTATTAAGAATTTCTGAGATATTTGTAACCTGAGGGTTAGAAACATATTGATGGGCTAACCGCGTGATGGGATCTGGATTGTTCCCCAAATGTTGCGAGCTTCTTCCTAACAACTGACTCATTTGTAGTTTTGTAAAGGCGGTCGTCGCATCAGATAAGTCTTGATAGCCGGCGCTGATACTCGCACCAAAAATAAAGGGTTTTCCTAATAAGCAGGCCATTTTTTCTTTTTGCGAAGCGAGATTAAAATCGGGATTGGATTGACCAAAAACGGCCCCAGAGTAGACGTAAATAAGCATCATAAATGCGTGAAATCTCATAAAAGCTCCAAAAACGATTTCTAGTTTCTATAGAGCACTTTGTTTGCAAATGACAAACCATATCCGCGTTTTAGCAGTAACTAGCTAAAAACTCGTTTCTAAGTTACCTAACGCTTCTGACAGAGCTTGCTCGCCTTGGTTAAGGACAGCTTTTTGCCAGGCTTCGTCCTGCGGATTGAACAAGGTCTCGAAAAGTCTGCGAGTGTTTTGTTTATCCGCTTCGTTTGCGTAACCGTAGTGAAACCCTTGATTTTCGAGGACTGCGATCCACAAGGATTCCATGCCTCCCAAGAGGGTTTGGCTGTCCATAATGCCAAATTCAAAAACCATGGGGATGACGGTTTTTTGCGGGAGAGCTTTCCATGTCCAATCGATAAAATCGCCGTGGGTGGGATAAAAATCGGCGTCGTCTGCGGTGTCCACTTTAATATTGGGAAATATCTTTTTGAGGGAAGCGCGCTGTTGGGGACTTCGAAACTCTTCGCTTCCGTAAAAGTGCAATTTGCCGCGTTCGCCAAAGCCGGTGTGCAGATCTATGTGCAAAACTGTGGAAAAGTTTTGCGCAATATCTAGAATCCAGTTTTGCACAATGCGGGTTTCGGCTTGAGGCTCTAAGCCCGAAAAGTAAAGACCTTTGGGGGAATCACTTTGCCCAGCGAGCGTGTTGAGGATCGCTCTCTTTCCATTTATTAAATAGTACCAACTGACTTTTAGAAAAAAGCCCCATTTGCTTAGTGGCGACGTGGAAGCGGGGGTTTGCGGTTCTAGCAAAGACTGCATATTTTGATAGGCTTGATTTTTTGGTAACCCTTCAATAGAAAAGTTTCGGTTCAGATCCACATTTTGTGCATTGGTTCTGCGGAAATGCGAAAATCCGTGGGGATTTAAAATATGAATAAGCAGTAGACCGGCTTTTTGTGAGTCGCCTTGCCATTTTTGCAGAAAAATTCGTTGCAGGGCACTGCCCGTAAAGGCCTCGGCACCATGAATTCCCGAAGATAATATAAAGAGTGGCGCCGAGGGAGACGGGGCCGGCACAAAAACCGCCTGCAAAGAGTCTTTGACGAGTAGCTGAGCTTTAGGATTCTTCGAAAGAAAGGCATCCACTGTTTTTTGCCAGAGAAGAGTTTCCTCCTCTGCGCTCACAGAAAACCGAACGGGCGCCAATTCGCTGCTAAGACTCAACTGGGTGTATAAAACAATGATAAAAAATAAAGGGCTCATTGTTACTTCTCCTCGCGCTAGCATTGAACTCGAGCTTAAGGGCTAGCCTGGATTGTTTTTTTTCGATTTCAAAATTATTCTATTACTATGTTAAGGCCTGTAAAGTTATTTATCGCTGCATCTGTGCTTGGGCTTATAAGCTTGGCGGCTTATATTTTTTATTTCGATCAGACCGTCTTTGTGTTCCGCGATGTTCAGGTCACCGTGGTGGGCGAGCAGTGGCACGCAGAAATGCTTCGGCAAACGCAAACCAAATGGCTTGTACGCTTTTTAACGCATAAAAATAAAAATCTTTGGCAAGTTCCCCTCGAAGAGATCAATCGCAGTATTCTGCAAGACCCCAGCGTGCAATCGGCCATCGTCGAAAGAGAGTGGCCAAACCGCGTGCAAGTGCGACTGCAGCTAAAGCCCGTGGTTCTGGTTTATTTTGAGGGTAAAAAGAGAGTGCGTGCCGTGACCGAGGATGGATCCATTCTGCCTCCCATGGATTTAGTTTACGCGCCAGATGTGCCTTTTGTGCGAAATTCACTTTTCGTAAAAAACGAAGACGCGCGAAAAAAGATAATTCAGCTTTATCTATTGGTGCCAAATGAAGGTGTGATTTCTAAACCCGAGGTTGCGGAGATCGACTGGAGCGTGTCGAGGGGTTTGGTTTTAGAAATGAGTCGCGGCGTGGAAGGCGAAATTGTTTTGGGTCACGGTGATGTTCATTTAAAAGCAAAACGTGTTGCAAACGTATTAAAATATTTAGAAAGTCAAAATCAAAAATGGCGCGTCATCGACGCGAGCTTTGCAAAAAAAGTTCTTGTCAGGCTGCGTAAGCATTCGTAGGCTAAGGTATAGATGCCCTACTAACGGACAGTGTTGCCGTAATAGTGAGCATAAATCCAAGGATGCGGATGTCGAAAGAGAAAGTACAATATTATACAAGTCTTGAAGTGGGTTCATCCAAAGTCGTAATGGCTTTGGGGCGTGTTTCTGGCGAAAAATTGGAAATCGTTTCTGTAGTCCAACTTGCACACAAGGGTATTCATCAGGGGCAAATCATCGATGCCCGAGAAATCACGACAGCCATTCACAAAATTAAAACCGAACTCGAGATTACTCACGAAATAGTCATCAAAGATGTTTACGCGTCCGTGGCGGATATCACTCTTGAAAGCATGAATGCCAAAGGTGTGTTGTCGATTAAAAAAGTGGTGACGGCAAAAGACATTGAGCTGGTGAAAAAAGTGGGCGAGGACCTTGTTCCGTTGCGCAGCGATCGCCAAATCCTGCACCATTCTCCGCACTTTTTTAAGATCGGTAGCCAAAAGCATTTCAAAGCACCGTTGGGTCAAAAAACAACGTCGCTCGAAGTGCATTCGCAGTTGATTGTTGGCGCTAAAAAAATATTACAAACCATTCGCGACTGCGCTGCTCATTCCAATATCAATATCATCGAGTTTGTACCGCAGCCCGTGGCCTGCAGCGAAGTGCTATTAACTGCAGAAGATAAAGAAATGGGAATCGCCGTTATAGATATGGGCGGAGCCATGACCCAGTTGATCGTTTATAAAGAGAGCAAGATGGTTCTTTGCCAAACTTTACCGATTGGCGGCTCGCATTTTACGAACGATCTCGCTGTGGGACTTCGTACACCGCAAGCGTCTGCCGAAAAAATCAAAAAGAACAACGGCGCAGCCCTTGTGGATTTAATCAGCGAAGACGAAAAAGTCGAAGTCGAATCCCTCAAGGGAGACGGGATGCAGGTTGTATCGGCAAAGCTTGTCGCAGAAATCCTAGAGGCCCGCTCAGAAGAAACTCTAGGTTTGATCTTACGCAAACTCAACGATGAGGGTTTGCTAAGTCATATCAAAGGGGGTCTCGTGCTCACCGGGGGCGGAAGTCAGCTTCCAGGATTGGCCGAGCTTGGCGAGTTTACCTTTGATATTCCCATCCGTCGTGGCGGGCTCAATAACGTTTTGTCTACAAATCCGCTGGCCCAAGGTCCTGCAATGTCTGTCACAGTGGGTCTTCTGCAGCACGCCAGAAATCGACAAAGTTTTGAAACCAGTGAGTTTTTGTCGGACACTTTTAAAGAAACTTTTAATCGAGTCAAAAATTATTTTGAGAATTTATTATAAGCAACAAAGGGGAACCTATGTTTGAGTTAGAAGAGAATGTAAATATTGGGGCGACGATCAAGGTTATTGGCGTTGGTGGAGGCGGAAACAACGCTGTAACAACAATGATCGAGGGTGGTCTCACAGGGGTGGAGTTCGTTGTTGCGAACACAGATCGTCAAGCTCTCGAGGCGCATAAAGCGCAAAATAAAATTCAGCTGGGTAAAGAGCTCACAAGAGGCCTCGGTGCCGGTGCCAATCCCGAAGTTGGAAAGCGCGCAGCCATCGAGTCTTACAACGATATCGTTGAGTCCCTTGAAGGCGCGGACATGGTTTTTGTCACTGCCGGTATGGGCGGTGGAACAGGAACTGGCGGCGCTCCCATCGTAGCAAAGATCGCTAAAGAATTAGGCGCACTCACTATTGGTGTGGTGACAAAGCCGTTTAGCTTCGAAGGTAAAAAAAGAATGCGTCATGCCTTCGGCGGTTTAAATGAACTGCGCGAAAGTGTTGATACACTCATCGTGATTCCAAACCAAAAGCTATTGTCGATCTCTCACGAAAAAACGTCGCTCTTGGATATGTTTCGCAAAGCCGATGAAGTTTTGCTTCAGGCCGTAAAAGGGATATCAGACCTCATTAACATTCGCGGTTTGATCAACCTTGATTTTGCCGACATTCGTACGGTGATGTCCACGCAAGGCATGGCCATTATGGGAACAGGCGCAGCCACTGGCGAAAACCGCGCGGTGGAAGCTGCCACTGCAGCCATCTCCTCTCCGCTTCTCGAAAACATTTCGATTGATGGCGCCACCGGCATCATTATCAACGTCACTGGCGGAAGAGATTTAAGTTTGCATGAAGTGAATGAAGCTTCGACTCTGATTACCGAAGCCGCCCATGAAGAAGCTGAAATTATTTTTGGTGCTGTGATCGATGAATCTCTGGGCGACGAAGTTCGCGTAACAGTTATTGCAACGGGTTTTGGCGTCGACCAAGTGAAGCTCGGCGTTCCTCAGCATTATTCGTATCAAGCGCAGCCGCAGCAGCCTGTATATATGACTCAGTCTCAGCAGCAGCCACCGCCGCAGTATTATCAACCGCAATATCAGCCGGTTCCCGCGCAGGCAATACCTCAGCAGCCATTGCCGCCAATTCCTCAACAACCAGTGTATCAGGCCGCAGTTCAGCAAGCGACAGTTCAGCAAGCGACTGTACAAGCTCCAACAATCGCGCCAGTGGTAGCAGCTCCGATGATGCCGCCAACAGCACCTATGATTGAAGAGTTAGTAGCTCCAATCATCGACCCCGCACATCCACAGTACAATGCCGAAGCCGCAGCCCACGCGGCGGCTGCCAACTCTCGCGATATGCTGATCGCCAAAGCAAAAGCGTACCGCGAGCAGGCCCTCAAACAACGGGAGTTACCCACCGAACAGTTGAGCATGGAAATGAGTTTAGATCACAACGCCGCCGCGAAAGCAGCAGCTGCGGATCTTAGCTCTCCGTTTGATCAGTCCAATCTTGATGTTCCGACCTATCTTCGCCGCAAACAGCGCAATGAGGAGTCGCAGGACGGGATGTAATGAAAAGTTACTACTTTCTCTCAGATTTACATCTGAGAGATATGAACGACGACCCAGCGCAGACTCTTCTGCGCTTTTTTATTTCCCTCGAGCCCAAAGCCAAAGACTCCATCGTTTTTTTAGTGGGTGATATTTTTGATCTGTGGATTGGCAAACATCAGTATTTTATCCAAAAGTTCAAGCCGCTCATCGAAGTGATGCAAAAGCTCGTAACTCTGGGAGCAGAGATTCATTATTTTGAGGGCAATCACGATCTGCACCTAAAAAAATACTGGCAAGATGATCTCAGTCTCATTGTACATAGCGACCCCGAGTACTTTCATCTGGACGACGAGATCGTGCGCATCGAGCACGGGGACCAAATGGATCCCGAGGACAAAGGCTATTTGTTTTTGCGGTGGCTTCTGCGAACTCCCGTTATGAAAGCTATCGCACTTTATCTTCCCGGTTTTTTTGTGGCCTGGCTTGGCAAGTCGATGAGCAAAACCAGCCGCGCCTACACCAACTCCCTGCGCGATCCGCAACGAATTTTAAAAACAATTCACACCCATGCACAAAAAGTTTTTGCTGTTCGACCCTTTCAGACCATCATCACGGGCCATGTGCATCTGCGCGACGAAACCACCTTTATCGTCAGCGGCCAAAAGATGACCAGTTACAACCTAGGCAGCTGGGATGACAGCTGTAAAGTTTTATCCAAGCAAGGCCGGCAGTGGAGCTGGCTGAATCTGTAAAAACAGGAGAAAAATGGGAGGCAATCATGAGTGAATATTCTTTTCAAATCGCTGGGGCGTTGACTGTTTTTTTTGTGGGTCTTTTGAGTTGGGTTTTGATCATTTATTTAAATTATCGGCTGAGCAAACGAGTGTGGTCGTTGGTGATGGGTAAAACGGCTCTGGTATTTCTATTTACTGGTGTGCTTTCCGTTGTTTTTGCGTGCATCCAGCTTTTTGTTTTAAACTTTGTGGCCGATTTATTCACCGGCTTTGGTTTAGGCTATGCTGTGGGCTTTGGTGCTAGCGCCTGCGCCCTGGGCGCAGTGGGCTCGGCTTTAATTTCCACCTATCTTATTAGGAACGCGCATCGCTCAAAAGTTGCTTCGCATGGGCAAGGCTCGTCGAGCTGAGTTTTTCTCCCGAGATGAGGCGCGCGATTTCTTCCACCCGCTCTTTGCCGGTCAAGGCAACGGCCGTCATGTTCATTTGGCCTTTGACCGATTTTTTCGAAATAAAATAATGTTGATCGGCAAACGACGCCACTTGCGGCAAATGGGTGATGCAAATCACTTGCTGGCCATGGGCAATTTCCTTAAGCTTCTTGCCAACTTTTTGCGCCGTCGGGCCACTAACTCCCGTGTCCACTTCGTCAAACAGATATGTGCGAGGGGAATCGATTTCACCCACAGCTACTTTTAGCGAAAGAAGAATTCGACTGAGCTCTCCACCGCTGGCTGATTTTTGCAGCGGGCGCTGTTCGCCCTTGGGTCCGTTCTGAATGGCAAACATCACAGAGTCCAGGCCCGTGGCATTCACCGGCGCCGTTTCGATGCTGATCGAAAACAGAACGCCCTTCATGTTGAGTTCGGCCAGTTCCTGATTCACCAAGTCTGCAAGTTTGAGGGAACCTTTGGCGCGCTGCTGAGATAGCTTTTGTAGCAGCGGAGAAAGTTCTGTGGTGATGGCCTTTTTTTCAACTTCAAGCTGCGCGATTTTTTCGTCGCAGTTTTCCAAATTATCTAACTCGCTTTTCATCTCGTCGTAGGCTTTGAGGATGTCTTGCACCAAAGGGCCAAACTTTTTTTGCAGGCGGCGAATATCAGACAAGCGAGATTCCAGTTTATCAAGCTCGCCTTCGTCTAAGGACTGACCAGCGAGTTGGTTGATATCAAAAGCCGCTTGCGACACTAGTTGCTTGGCAGTTTGCAAATCTTGAATGGATTTTTCTATACCTTCCGGACGGTGTTTAAGGCCGGTGGCAGCTTTGAGCACTTTATCGAGAAGGGACAGCACGCTGTCACTGTCGCCTTCGAGGACTTCGATGGAGTTTTGATAAAAAGCAGAAAGGGAATTTTGATTCTTAAGAACTTTCAGGCGATCCTCAAGATCCGCATCTTGTTCCGCATCCAACTCCAGATTTGAGATTTCGTCGATTTGAAATTTGATAAAATCCACGCGCTGGCTGCGATCGCGCGAGGAGTTTTGTAAATCGAGAATGGCGTCTTCGATGCCTTGAATGCGCGAAAACAGAATCTGCACTTTTTTACGAAGCTCCCAGGTTTTACAAAACTGATCCAGCATATCTAGGTGATATTGCGAAGAGAGAAGATTTTTATTTTCATTTTGGCTTGTGACTTCGATGAGCGGTGTGGCGCGGCCCGTGACTTCCACCATGGGCGCCACAATGTTTTTAAGATCTGCAAGAGTGGAAAGATGGCCGTTGATGTAAACACGGTTTTTTCCATCGCGGCTGATGATTCGACGAACTAAAAGTTCTTGTTCGGACGAAGTGATGCCAAATTCTTTAAGGGAACTTAAAATATCTTTTCGCGACGTGAGATCGAAGTGACCTTCCACGACGGACTGTTCAAGGCCTTCGCGCACATCCTCACTGTGGGATTTTGCGCCCATCAACAGGCCCAGTGCCCGCACAATCACCGACTTGCCGGCTCCGGTTTCACCGCTAATGATGTTGAGGTTGGCGCCAAACTCCAATTGAATTTGGTCGATGATCGCAAAATTTGAAACTTTAAGTTCTACAAGCATCTGTCTCCTAGTTTAGCTCTGTGAGTTTCGCTGTTGGCTTGCGCCTCGGCTAATCCCGCTCTCCAAATTTAAGTTTTTCGCGCAAGAGCGAGAAAAAATTGTGTGAAGTTTTTCGCAATACAATGTGTTCGAGCTTGTGGCGTTGAATTAAAATTTCGCAATCTTCATTAATGTCCGCTCGCCGTTGTCCGTCGATGGAGAGTGTTCCCGCGCGTTTTTGTCCCAAAATCTTCACCGAGAGAACTTTATCATCCGGAAAGATAATGGGCCGAGAGGTTAAACTGTGGGGGCAGATGGGCGTGGCCACAATGGCATGCACGTTGGGCTGAAGAATGGGGCCACCGGCTGCTAAGTTATAGGCCGTAGATCCGGTGGGGGTAGAGATGATCATTCCATCCGCTTTGGTTTCGGTGACTAAATCGCCGTCCCAGTACATTCCGATGTTGAGGAGGTGCGTGCTTTGCCCGCGCTCGATCACGATGTCATTTAACGCAATAAATTTTTGCACCTGGCCGGTTTTAATCTGCACACTCATCAAAGCCACGGGCTCTTTTTTCATTTTGCCGTTGAGCGCGCTTTCCAAAACTTCGTAAACTTCATCCACACGGTTTTCGGTTAAAAAACCAAGGGACCCCAAGTTGATACCCAAAACGGGAACTTGCGAGTCGCCCAAAAACCGAACGGCCTCCAAATACGTGCCATCGCCCCCAAGCACTAAAACAAGATGCAAATTTTTAATCTGCGCCGGAGTTTCGACGGCCTTGGCGTCGCTGTGGGTGGCTTTCCCTTTTTGAAAAAACACATTGATTTTTTTGCTTCGCAGCCACTCGCAAACATCCTTTGCCAGGGATTTCGCGCGCGGTGTTTTGTCTCGATAAATGATGGCAACATTTTGAATTTTCATACGTCCTGCCAGAGTAGGCGCGAGGCGGTTATTAGTAAAGCAGAAGTGCTATTTACAGGCGGCGTTGATGCCTGTTTTTAAGGCAAGTTTCAGTTAAAAGCGGTGCTGAGCCTTGCCCACACTTGTCTCGGCATGCTCATGCAAATGATAATCAGAGGTTACGAGTACTAGTTTTCTGTCTTTTTCTTTGTGAGAAACAAAAAGAATCTATCTGGGTATATGAAATTTTTTTGGTTTTAGTGATTAAAATCTTTTAAGGCAAGACATTCGTCTTCAGCAAGAAATATTTGATATTTATTAGGAATTAATCGGGTATGTTTCTTGTCTAGATAAAGGCTAATTCTGTGGTCAATCGTAAAAGATTCCGCCGACACAAACGTCAACCTGAATTTACCGTTTACATCCGTAACGACGCTGCCGCTTTTATTGTCTAAGGTCCAATAAATTGTTTTTCCTTTAAATCTAGTAGGGAAAGAAACGGGTCCCTTTAATTCACACTGGATTTCAGCTTGCACAAAGTATTTATAGAGGTTTTCGCAAAGGCTTGGTAAGAGAAGCGGAACTATTTCTTTTCGGTTTACATCCGAACCAGAAAAGAACGTGAGGCAACCTTTTTCTATCTGTTCGACATGTGAGAACATCTTGGTGTTCTCTTTTACGTTTTCTTGATACCATTGCTCGTTAAGCAGCCTTTCGTGGTTTGTACTTTTACCTGATTCTAAATTTTCTTCATCTCGAACATGGCGGATTTGAGTTTGCTCATTGCTCTCTGGTCTGTCAGAGATAAGCACACAACCAGAAACAATAATTGTCAAAACAATGTATAAATTGGTCGTAGTATTTACTTTTATCATGATTTGTCCATTTTTACGGGATGGTTTTTTAGATATTCAAAGAAAACGCAGCTGTCTTTATCTTGTTTTGCAGAACATATTTTTTCATAAATCTGCAGAAGTATTTTGTAGTTCTCCTTGTAGCCCTCGTTCCACCTTATCGACCCAAGCGTAATGCAAGAGTCAATTTTGTTACTTTGGAAACACGATCTACTTATATCTTCAAAAAACATACTTTTCTGTTGGGGGGTGGCTTCAGGGTTATGAAATATTCCCAAGCACGCCACTGAGTCTCCTCCTTTGCAGCCTATATTTAGTAGCTTTAAAGACTGAGATTCATTTTTATTCATAGAGTATAAATAGGAGGCCAATCTACAATTGTAATCCTGTAAACTGGCACACTTGTTCTCCCAGTCTTGAAATTGCTTGTCTTGAATTTCACCTTTTTCTTTAAAATACTTTACATGTGCGAAACGAAGCTCGCTCTCGGATTTTAAATAAAGGAGTAGACTTGCAAGAGACTTCATTTTTACAAGGGAGGCACTTGATACCCATGGAATGTTAAAAAATCCTGAGCGTATTCCCACAATTGCCTCGTCACCTTCTTTGAGTATGCCGTATTCATTTTCGCAAAATCGTACGCTACTAATTGATAGCTTGGTTTCCGGAATCTTTAAGTGATAGCAGTATTCACATTTTTGTTCTTGCAAACAGATTTTGAATTTTTCAGACAAGTAAAGGGCTTGATTTTTTGTTACAGACTCATCGAGCTTTATATTTATGAGCATTGAAAAAAGCATGATGTTTAACGAAAAAAATAGGCTTGTAATAATGATGGGAATAAACTTACTAATAGATCCTTTTTTTTGCATCTGGATGTTTGAAAACGTAAGATCTATCTCTGGATACTTTGCTGACAAATAATAGAGTACAGAGGCCGTCAGTGCCATTGAGCAGGTTAGCAGTGCCAGCCAGGGTTTATTTGAAACATAACTGTCGAGTCCATGTGGTGATAATTGCGACAAAATATAAAAAAGTACAAATAGTAGAGCTATGCACAGAAAAATGAACGTTCCGATAATTTTTGTTCCTAAAATATGCTTTTTTGCATTTGAAATATCTTCGGGCGTAACGACTCTTCCCATTTCTAACGAGTTTTTTTGGTTCAACCCAACCATCGTAAATAAAAGGGGATAAAAAAACGATAAAATATGAAAAGCTATATTTCTCCTGAATGCAGATAGCAGGTCCTGTGCTAGCACGGTAATTGCCAGGTCTAGATTAGTTTTCGTCAAGAAGATCAGCGTGTTAGTCGAAATTAAAAAAACATAGGATATTGCGAAGATAATAGAAATCAAAAAACGATCTTTCGTTGATATAATTTTTATTATTTTCTGGTAGAGAAAGACCACGCCTCCAAATAAAATAATGCCGATAAGTGCAGCTGGAATTTTATCACTTATTTGCGAGATCAGAAAAAGTAGAGTACCAAGAATAATTCCGACTACTATAGAACCTATTAGCACTGTTGAAAGGTTAAAAAAGTTGTGGTTGCCAGATGAAATATTTTTTTTCTCGTTTAATGCTAATTCTGCCTCCCTAAGTTCCATTGGAATGCTATTTAAAATCACGATATTTTTTGAATCGCCAAGGTTTTGGTGTTTTGATAGCAGACCAGTGATTTCGTCTATATATTTTTGGAATAACTCTTCTTTGTTGTCTTTGCGCCGTACGTGTATTTGCCAGGAAATTGCTCTGATCTCATGATCTATTTGGTAGGCTCTTAAAAGTGAAGTTTTGTCCTTCCTAAATTCCTCGAGTTCCCTGACGAATTCTGGATGTACTACGTCAAATTTGGCAATTATATTATAGATCTGAGGACCAGAGCATCCGATTGAGAGCAGTTGATTTTTATAGAGACCAAACGCAACAATCTTACCAATCTTAAAATTGTGTTTGTTTGCAAACTCAAGAATGGCTAAATCTAACATCATCTATCCTAACGAATTATTTAAATGCTCCGGTCGTGACAGCGTCGGCAAGTATCGATTTAATGCAATTTCTTTCGAAGTTTTTCATCGCATCAGATGGAACAATCAGTTTTTTCGAAAAAATGAGCGGCGACCAACTCCATCTGGTAGAGGTGCAATTTTTGTGAAATGAGTAAATTTCATTACCTAAGTTATCGACTATATTTCCAGCCACCTCTGCAGAATCCCAGAAACCTAAAGGGATCAGACCTAGCGACCCAAGGTGGACTAGCGCCCAAGCCATGTATGGTAACAGTATGTGAGTATGACCAGCATAGCCTATTGAACGAATGTTAAGCTGTAGTTCGGATTCTTCAAGAAAAGCATTTTCCTTGATGTAATTTTTAAAGACTTCGTTTTTAGTATTTTCCAAAATACTCTTAGGAATCGTGTGGATTTGTACCTTCGAAAAATAACCAGAATCATTTAAAATTGTTATAAGATCGTTAGTTTCGTAGTCCTCTTTGCCAGCTAATCGGGTTCCCGTCCAATACACGTCACTAGTTAGTTCCTCGTAAAAGAGTACCGTAATAGATTTCTTGAATTTGACGGGCGGTAGTTCAACCAGATGGTCGGGGTCCTTATAGTTTATATGAGTGGCACATGACGCCAATATGATAGGTAAAAAGGTGTAAAAAAAAAGACGCATATCAAATCTTCACTGTAATCCTAGGTTAAGTAAAGCAAAGTCATCTTTGCCTGGTTCGATTGCCCAGTCCGACCTAAATAAAATTCATAACATTCATTGGATATATCGGATAAATCATTCTGCGTGGGTAGCGCATGGGATGGTGCAAAAAGCCCGTGTAACATAACAGAACTTAGAAGCATCGAAAAATTGCAACAGTTGATTTTGATAAATCTAATTAGAACTGTCTCCCTCTAAATGGGAGACATGGTGAAAAGCCAAAGTGCTCTTCATACGGAATTTTTAAAGTCTACGAAATCAATTCCGACCGGCGCAGCAAAGCGTTGGGATCGGGATCGCGTCCGCGGAAGTTGCGGTAAAGGACATCGGGCTCTTCGGTGCCTCCGCGACTCAAAATGTTGTCGCGGAATTTTTGCGCCACCTCTTTGTTGTAAACGCCCTTTTCAAGGAACGCCTCGAAAGCATCGGCGTCTAATACTTCCGCCCACTTGTAGCTGTAGTAGCCTGCAGAGTATCCACCCGCGAAGATGTGCGAAAAGGTCACAGAGAAGTTCGTTCCCTCGATGCGCGGAAGCACAGCGAGTGGCTTGAGAATGGATTCTTCGAGCTCCGAGGTGTTGAGTGTGATCCCCGGAACAATATCGTGCCACGCCAAATCCACAAGGCAAAAACTCAACTGACGAAGACTGCCGAAACCGGCGTTAAAGTTTTTACTCTTTTTAAGCTGGGTGTAGAGAGTGTCGGGCAGTAGCTCGCCGGTTTTGTGGTGTTTGGCAAAGAGCGACAGAGTTTCTTTTTCCAACGCCCAGTTTTCCATGATTTGCGATGGCAGTTCTACAAAGTCCCAAAGAACATTGGTGCCAGCAAGGCTAGGGTACGTGCAGTTGGATAAGAGGCTGTGCAATGCATGGCCGAACTCATGAAACAGCGTCTGCACTTCGCCAAAGGTGAGCAAAGACGATTCTTCCTGGGTGGGTTTTGAAAAATTACACACAATACTTACATGCGGACGATGGCGCTCTTTTCCGTCAGAGCCTTGGTCCAAAAATGTTGTCATCCAGGCGCCACCGCGTTTGTTCGCTCGCGGAAACATATCAAAATAGAGCAAACCCACAAAACCATTGGCATCGTGCACCTCGAAAGGTTTTACGTCGGGATGGTAAACCGGTAGCTGATTGTTGGCGCGAAAGGTGAGGCCGAAAAGTTTTTGCGCGTGTTGAAAAATTCCTTCCAAGGATTTTTCCAATTGAAAATAAGGGCGCAGATCTTCTTCGCTAAATTGATAGAGTTTTTCTTTGAGCTTTTCGGAGTAGTAAGCAAAATCCCAGGGCATGATCTCGGAGATTTGGTCGAGCTCCTGCGCCAGCTCGCGAATGGCCGCCACTTCCCTTTTTGTCGCGGCGATGGAGGGCGTGAGCAGTTGGCTGATAAAGTTGCGCACGGTGGTGGAGTTTTTAGCCATGCGTCTCGATAGAACAAAGTCCGCGTGGGTTTTATAACCCAAAAGCTGTGCGCGCTCGGCCCGCAAAACGGCAATGCGCTCACACAGAGCTGCATTACTAAACTCGTCGCGGAACGCCCGTTGATTGGAGGCTGTCCACATTTGTCGGCGCAGTTCGCGATTTTTTGCATAGGTCATAAAAGGCATCAAGCTTGGAGCATGCAAGGAGAAGTGCCATTCTCCGGTCGCTTTACTTTCCTTGGCGGTCTCCTCGGCAGCTTTGATGGCACTGTCGGGAAGGCCTTCAAGATCCTTTGCGTCTTTAATTTTTAAAGAAAAAGCATTGGTGGCCTTTAAAAGATTTTGGCCAAAACGCGGAGTGATTTGCGCAAGCTCTTTGTCAATTTCGCGCAACTTGTCTTTTTGCTCGGCATTTAAAAGCGCTCCATTGCGAGCGAAATCTTCGTAGTATTTTTTCAAAAGCATCTGTTGCTCAGACGTCAAATTGAGCTGCTCGCGCTGGTCGTACACAGTTTTAATTTTCGAAAATAAAATTTCATCCAGCTGAATGTCGTTGCCGTGTTCGGCAAGCATGGCCGAAATCTGATCCGCTTGCGCATCGATCTCGGGGCTGGTGCAGCAGTGCATGAGATTAAAAAAAACGCCCGACGCTCGTTCCAACGAGAGCGAAGCAAATTCCAAGGCTTCAATGGTGTTTGCAAAATCAGGCAAAGCTCTTTGAGTTTTGATTTTTTCAATCGTCAACTTTGCTTGCGCAATGCCGTCCTTCAGCAGACTTGTAAACTCGCTGTTGTTCAGTTGATCGAAGGGAATTGCACTGTGGGGGAGGCCGTTATTGAGGGAAAAAAGCTGTAAATTCATGCCTTGCAGAGTAGCACGTTCTCGAGGTGAGTAAAGGCTTTGATCGCCGCGCTATCGAGGAGAAAGTATGACTTCTTTGGTCTCGTTGATGTTGACCATGACGCGGGTTTCTTTGCTGGTGCCGGAAATGGGGTTGACTGTGGTCAGGACGATTTCCTTGTTGGCATCAACCACCAGTTTTTCGCCATTGCGAAGTTTACGCGTTCCCAGGAAAGCTTCTCCGCCAACGACGCGGACAACGATGGAGCCGGACGGAATGCTCGTTAACTTAAACGATAAAAAATTGCCTGGGGGGAGACCATTGTAACGGCGAGATTCATTTTGGTAGCCGCCCAGTGAGAGCGATAACAAGAAGGGTTTGCTGCCATCCACTTCAACCTCGGCCGGCGTCATTTGGTTGGTGGGCTTGGAATTTATATAAATATGGGCGCCGATGGGATCGCTCGTGACCTTCAGAAGCGGCTGCGTTTTCGAAGCTAACTGCGACTGGCCTGCACCCTCTTGGAAACACTGCAAGGGCAATCCCATGGATTTTAGTTGTGAACACTGCTTAGCCACAAGGTAAGGACGCATTTCGTTAACCACCCCAAAACCGCCAATGCCAA
>JANPLN010000066.1:0-67993 GCA_031426555.1 Bdellovibrionales bacterium
ATTAAGAATTAAGAATTAAGAATTAAGAATTAAGAATTAAGAATTAAGAATTAAGAATTAAGAATTAAGAATTAAGAATTAAGAATTAAGAATTAAGAATTAAGAATTAAGCTGGAAAATTCTTAAGTCAAGCGTCAATCCGGAAAATTATTTTAATCTTTATTTGACTGCAGACTCGGAAATCGAGCCTTCAATCTATCGTGTGTATAGCGACACTTCCGTACAGCTTCACGCGTGCCAAAAATAATATCGATTTGGCGAAACCTCGTGCTTTTCGGAGCAAGATAAATGGCAAAGTATTTCGATTGTCCGGATTAAAGAATTCTTGAAAATTGATTTTCAAAACTTATGTTATCTTTTTCCTGTTTTTTAATTTTTGTAAATCAATTTAAAGGAGTACGAATGACAATAACCACTTTATCCAACCACAGGCTTATCTCATGTTTTGAGGACTCCGTTCGTAGCGAGCGCAAAATCACAGCACAAGTATTGGAATACATCGCCGAGATAGATCGGCGAAGGCTCTATTTAGAAAAAGGGACAACGAGCCTGTTTGACTATTTAGTCAGAGACTTTGGGTATAGCCCTGGAGCCGCCATGCGCCGAATCGACGCGGCACGGTTACTCCGTGAACTTCCGGAAACAGCGGAAAAGTTCGAGAATGGCACGCTCACCCTTTCTCAAGCCAATCAAATTCAAAGGGCATCGCGGGAGTTTAAAAAAACTAAACGCGAATCTTTGAGCACAGAAAGTAAGCGCGATTTAGTTTTACAATTGGAAAGTAAAACGCAAAAACAAACTGAACAGCTCCTCGCGGCAACTTTAGATCTGCCCAAAACTCCGCCACAGAAACAAACCTATCATCGAGACCAGTCAGTGACGTTGACGGTCACTTTTACGCCTGAGCAAATCAAGATTCTTGAGCAAGTACAGAATATGGTTTCCCACAGTGTGGCAAATAGAGACTGGGCCGAAACTTTCACTTATCTGGCAAAAAAAGAAGTGGCACGACGAACCGTCGTTTGTAAATCGAGGGCCCGTAAAAATTGTGTCGATGCAGCGACGGCAGTAAGCGCAACTTCAGCAACCACTGCCGCTACGGCAGTAAAACCCAATTCCGCATTCACTGCCGCGGCGAAGCCGAAGAGCGTGCGCCCACCTATTCCCTCGGGCGTTCGCAAAACCTTGCTGAATGAGCATGCACGCTGTGAGCATAAAGATTCACGCGGGCGCAGCTGTGGCAGCCAACGATTTCTGCAACTCGATCACATCCGCAGTTGGAGCCGCGGTGGTACGCACGAACCGGAGAATTTGCAGGTCCTTTGTGGCGCGCACAACCGACAGAAGTATATCAACGAAACTAAGCGCTAAACATTTGAGAATTTGCCACTAAAGGGAAATGAAATACCCATTAATATCGCGAGAAAGAAACGTCGACAAAACCTGTTCCATCGCTTGCGAGCTGGCGCCGCTGGTCTACTTCGTACGCCGCTCGTAAACGCCATCCCAACTGGCCTCGGGTGGCGTCTTTAAAAAATACTCGCAGCGGCCCTTGTACACTTGCACTAATTTGTCGTCGGGATAGGATTCTTCCAGCTTCGTGAACATGTCGTACGCTCGCACAAAATCGCGACTGTGATACACCTGGTAGGCCTCGCGGTAACGATCCAACCAGATCACTGATTCAGCCACGGCTACCTCAGAAATTAACTCATAAGCCCGCACCGGTTCCTTTTTACCCTTCACCCGCACACGATCCACTTCGCGGAATTGGAAGCGCCCTTTGACTTGTTCATAGGTGTATTCACTCACCAAAATTTTGGCTCCGTACTCTTTGGTTGTTCCCTCGAGGCGCGAACCAAGATTCACCGCATCGCCAATCACCGTGTAACTCTGCACGATCTTCGAGCCCATGTTGCCCACACTCATAAAACCCGTGTTGATTCCGATTCCAATATCGATGTGCGGCCAACCGCGTTTTTTAAATTCAATTTGTAATTTTTTAAGCTCATCGATGCTCTGCAAAGCACAACGGCAGGCATAGTAGGCATGATCTTCGAAAAACACAGGGGCACCAAAGAAGGCCATTAACCCGTCGCCCATATATTTATCCAAGGTTCCCTTGTTATTAAACACCATCTCGGTCATCGGCGTTAAGTACTCATTCAGAAAGCGCGAAAGCTCTTCGGGATCCATTCTTTCGGAAAACTCTGTAAAGCCGCGCACATCCGAGAAGAATACGCTCATCTCTTGCTTTCGACCACCCAACTTTAAATTGTCTTCGTTTTTTAATAGCTCGTCCACAACGGCCGGAGAAACATACTTGGAAAACGTTTTTTTGAGCGCGCTTCGCTTGCGTTCTTCGGAAAAATATTTGTACATAAAAACAGTACCATGCACACCACCGATCAACAGCAAAACAAAGACGCTCGAATAAACTAAATTGTATTTAGCAAACAGCAGTCGATCTAAGTAAATATGCACGCTCATGGCCACAACAAAACTGACCACCGATCCCAGAGCTCCCATCCACGACAGCAATAAACTCATTAGCAATCCTAAACCCGCAAGAATTAAAGGCAGTGCAAGCTGCTCTTTGGGAAGATTTTTTAAAAAAGTACCCTCAAACAGGTTTCCGATCACCGTAAGATGAATTTCGGGTCCTGGATAATTCGCTGCAACCGGAGTGTTTCGCAAATCGTAAAGGCCCACGGCTGTTACACCCCAAATGGCCATCTTGTCTTTAAAGAAAGCTTTTTTATTGTGCTTTTCTACTTTCAGTCTGATTTGATCCTGCCCATGACTCCCATCGTGGGTCATCACCGAAATCTCTTCGTCCTCCGAAAATAAATCTTTGGCCGATACCACTGGAAAGGTAAACGACGGCCCATAGTAACGAATGGTGAGCCTGCCGTACTCATCCACTGGCAGTTGATGCACAACAGTTTCTGTCTCCGTCTGCGGGTTGATAATTTGAAATGATGTTATTTGCTTTTTGCCCTGCACATTTTCTACTTTGACGTCGGCGCGGTAGCCCGTTCCGGCAAGATAGGTTTGCAAAGCCAGAGATGGGATAAAGCTTGTGCCCAGCTTATTTCCCGATCGATAAAATAAAGGGTAACGACGAACATACCCATCCAAATCCAAATGGGCTACAAAACTTGCTGTATATGACGAAGCTTCTTGAATGGGTAAGATATTTCCCTGCCATTCTCCATATTGCGGAGTCGGAAATTCCTGCACCATTTTTTTAAAGCGTTTGATTTGGTCTTCGACGGGCATTTTCGTGAATTCTTTTTTGACCGCAAAGAGTTCTTTGTATTGAGTTTGCAAAACATCCATATTCTCGAAGTAAGCAGAGTCTTCCGACGTCAACCACACGTTGCAATATTCAAACACATCGCGAATCTTTTTTGACTTTAAATAATTGGCCTGAAAAAGCGTGAGCTCGCTTGTCGATGCTTTATTGAGTTGCTTTAAATAATCGATTTCTGACTTTTTCTGTACTGCTTTAAAAATTCCAGAAAAGAGGGTGCTCCAATTGAGATCATCAAAATTCTCAGTCACATCATCAACAATCATCGTGGGATTGATTTTTGCGATGTGCTCGCCGCCGTTTAATAAAAAGGCCTCATTCACACAGTAGTCTTTGTAAGGCTCGAGATTCAAACGATCTTCGCTATAGGCGCCCAGCACGATCTGATCCTTGTGCGCCTCGACGACGGCGGCCATCTTCAAATCATGCTCGGGATATTTTAAATCGGGTTCGGCATGAATAATATCCATGCCGATCGTTTTGACTCCATAGCCAAAAAGTTTTTCCGTGATGTCGGCCATTACGTCGCGCCCCCATGGCCAGCGACCGATTTCGCGCAGGGACTCTTCGTCCACTGCGATGAGGACCACTGGGGTTTTTACGGCCTTGGGCTGCATAAATTTAAACTGCAGATCGGTAAAACGATGATCCACTGTTTGCAAAAGCTGTAAAAAAGCATTCGGGGTGGACAAACTGGAGTGACGTTTTTGATGGGTAAGGTAATACCAGCTCAACATCACAACCGCCGTGGTTGTTAGAGCACCAATCAGGAAACTAAAGACTTTGTTTTTCATAGGTAAACTATCGGTTTTTTACACCCTTTTTTTAAATGCTAAGGCGTGTCTGTTGCGCTGGATCCTGGCCTTTTGTCGTGGACAATCCATCGAAAGCGGGCTAGATTTTTTGATATCAATTTTTGAGGGAGGATCCGTGTCTTTTTTTATAGCTATCGCAATGACCACCGCCGTTCTGTTTCATTCACCGTCCATCGAAGCCAAGACTTCGACCAAAGACTTTTTAAAGCAAGCCAACCAAACCCTCCTCACCGAGCAAATCTCCACCCAGCGGGCTGAATGGGTGCAAAATAATTTTATCACCGACGATTCCACAGTGCTGGCTTCGGAAGCCAACGCGCGCTATACGCAGGTGGCCACGGAGTTTGCACTGCAATCGAAAAAGTACAAAGGCAGCAGCAAAGACGAAAAGCGCCAGCTCAACCTCCTCCTCGCTTTTTTAAATTTGCCAGCCCCAAAAGACACGAAAAAAGCTCAGGAAATGACCAAGTTAAAATCGGAGCTCGAAAGCACCTACGGCAGCGGTAAGTACTGCAATAAAGAAGGTGTTTGCAAAAATCTTTTGGATCTCGAGGATGTCTTGGCCAAATCGCGAAAGCCCAGTGAGCTTGTTGAGGCGTGGGAAGGATGGAAAACAGTTTCTGTTCCCATGAAGTCCAAATATGAAAAAATTGTTGAGCTTTCCAACCAAGGCTCTCGAGAATTGGGTTTTAAAAATCTTTCTGAGTTTTGGAAAACCAAATACGACATGAGCGACGCTGCCTTCGAAAAGGACTTGGATCGTTTGTGGGGCGAAGTAAAACCATTTTACGAACAGCTTCACTGTTATGTGCGTGGTCAGTTAAATAAAAAATACGGAAATGCTGTGGTTTCGAAAGACGGCCCTATTCCCGCTCATCTCTTAGGAAACATGTGGGCTCAGTCGTGGGGAAACATCCGCGATGTGGTGGGTGTGGATTCCTCCAAAGCCATGGACATTACCCAATTACTCAAAGAGGCCAAGTACGATTCTAAAAAAATGGTGAACACCGCTGAAAACTTTTTTGTATCCTTAGGAATGCCCGTGCTTCCTAAAAGTTTTTACGAGCGCTCGCTGTTGGATAAACCCCGCGACCGCGAAGTGGTATGCCACGCCAGCGCTTGGGACATCGACCTGAAAGATGATGTGCGCATAAAAATGTGTATTCTGATTGATGACGACAGCTTCCGCACCATTCACCACGAGCTTGGGCACATTTACTACTATCTCGCCTACAAACAACAACCCATTCTCTACAACGGCAGCGCCAACGACGGCTTCCACGAAGCGCTCGGCGACACCATACAGCTTTCAATAACGAGTAAATATTTATATGACATCGGACTGCTTAAAAAGATGCCTCCCAAAAACGACAACATCGATTATCTTCTTTCGATGGCCCTCGAGAAAGTGGCGTTTCTTCCGTTTGGTTTGCTGATTGATAAATGGCGTTGGAAAGTTTTCGAAGGTTCGGTAAAGCCCGAGCAGTACAACCAAGCGTGGTGGGATCTTGTGCGTGAGTATCAAGGCGTGGTACCACCTAACAATCGCCCAGCCGATGCATTTGACCCTGGATCCAAATACCACGTTCCGAGCTTTGTTCCCTATTCTCGTTATTTCCTAGCACATATTCTGCAATTTCAATTTCATCGTTCGCTTTGCCAAACTGCAGGTAATAAGGCACCACTGCATGAGTGTTCCATTTATGGAAGTAAGGAAGCCGGCTCCAAACTTTGGAGGATGATGGAAATGGGCCTCAGCGAACCATGGCCAGTGGCTTTAGAAGCCGTCACAGGCCAAAAGCAAATGGATGCCACAGCAATGCGTGAATACTTCGCCCCCCTTGAAAAATGGCTGCGCGAAAAGAATATGGGTCAGAAGTGCGGTTGGTAATGTATAAATTACCCCGGCTCTTGTGAGCTGAACTCCAGTTTGTTACCTTCCCCTGAACACTGATCAGGTGTACGCAACCCAGGGGAATATATGTCCAAGATTTTTTTTACAATTTTGTTTTTTTCCAATGTTTCACTGGCAGCTGACTACTGCCTTTCGGTCCGCGGTAATGGCGAGCTGATCGCCTCCCACTGGGGAGCCATGGCTTCGGTGGTGGAAAAACTGGGATTACCGAAAGCCCAAGCCGGTGGTAGCTCGGCCTCCATTTCAATCTTTCTCCTCGACAGTATTGCGTCCAGCGAAATGGTCAAACAGCAACCAGCGACTGCGGTATTTTTGATAAAATCCCTCGAAGGCGTCACCTTCTGGATTAAAAATCAAAAAGAATGGCAGGACTTTGCATCCCTGGCGGTGGATGCTCAGAGCCTGGGCTCCGCCAACTGGGCTCAAGAATTAAATAAAATATTTACCGAAGTCGACCCCGTTCAAATCACCTCCGCGTTGCAAGTGTTTTACGACAATCTTGGGCGCATCGAGCGCAATCTCGAAGTGGGACGCAAATTAAACTTAATCAATTTCGAAAGCTTTGCCCGCCTCTCACAAGCCGTTCGCGTTGTGCAAACTTCGCACAACGTGACCGAGAAGCAAGGCGCCCTTAAAACTGCGAAGTTTTATGCTGGCGAGCTTTATAAAACCTACGAAGTGTTTGGAAAGTTCAATGCGGAGTCGGATGACAATCTTTTCTTCCGATCAGGAATCGTTGATTTTGATGGACTGGCCCGCCAGGCAGGAAGAATTGCAGGATTTTACGCCAATGCCTCCGCGCAAAACAAAAATTGGAATGAGCTTTATACGTCTTGCTCGAAGGATTTAAAAAATAAAACCTGGTCCGAGCTTGTCGAAACACAACCGCGCTGCCAAAATCTTTTAGAAACCACCATCGATAAGTTTTTTCGCACTTCCGGAGACGACTTTTCGCAAAAAAATATCGGCCAAACTATCGTCAGCTTTCCGATCACTTCAGTCCTTGTGGATTCCGCTTACCGTGAGGCTAAAGTGGCCATGGACGCCTATCACCGAAGCCTTGATTCAGAGTTTGGAAAAACATTTTCTCTCACGAACTACGATGACGTGCGCTTTGGCTACTGGGGCTCGCGCTCGGCTCTTAAAAACGTCGCACAAAATCTAGATTACAAAGATGCAAAAAGTAATCGCTTCCTCGCCCTCAACGAAGCGACGTGGTTTGAGGCCCTCAGGCTTTCCCCAGCAGAACCTGGTTTATCGGCGCTTCGCGAATTCTCGTCGGGTAGAAAAACGTTTCTTTCTGCCGGCGGCTGGCCTGACCTCACGCCCACTCTTATTTTAAAAGCTTACGGCTGTAAAAATATTGTGCATATCACTCGTCGCGGTGGAGAAAGCTTATTTGCTCAAGGTGTAGCAAAACGTCTTTTAAATCTCGATCGCGACTGGAGTGTTTTGCGAACAACTGCAGAAAGCTATGAGGACAACTGGGTTTTAAACAACGTGGGCGATCGTTCCGATTTGAACAGCAACTGGGCGAAGCTTTACAATGTGGCCAACGATAACAGCTCGTACAAAAAATCACTGCGAATGGCCGACGCCATTTTATGCACAGATTGGAATCAATTTAAAATCACCGAGGGTCCCTCAGCCATGATCGCTCATGCCTACACCAGTCCCTTTTATGTGAATGACGACGGCGGACTGATTGCGGAAAACGATTTACTGCAACCACAACTCAACCCCAAGCAACAAAACCCCGCCGGCTACCCCGAATACGTCGGCTGCACTCCATAAGCGCGTCAGTCAAAGGTAGTCTCCTAAAGAGACTACCAATCAGTCAAAGGTAGTTTCTTTCATTTGTGAATTCGTTTCTATTCGTTACCGGGCGTTCAACGGATGGCGGAGACCATTTAGTTTAAAACGGTTGGGTATTTTAGAGTGCGCCAAAAGTCTGCGATAAACTGAACGTCGAGCGGAAAAGCATGGGATGTGACGCGCTCCGGGTGCTGGGTGGCATTTTCTTCGTCGTAGCCCGTGCAGTGCAAACCTAAAATCTCACTATTTGCGGTGACAACCACTCCGCCACTCATGCCTGTGGATCCAAAATTGGATGTGTTGTATTCCTCTGGAAAAAGCGGAGGTAACGTCAACCCGCTCGAAGCCATCAGTTTAAAGCCAGGGGCATCGCCAACGCCATCTTTAAAATAATTGGTTTTTCCAGGGTAGCCGAGCAGAAAAGTCTCTTCGCCAATTCTGTAGGAATTTTTTGGACCTTTGCGTTCTGTCAAATTGAAATCTTCTACATTGATCGGCTCGCTGATTTCCATTTGCACAAAATCGGCATCTTGAATGATCTTTTTTATTTCGATATTTGGATACGTTGTGCCGTGGGTTTGCACGTTCAATCGTAAGTCGGCATTGATAAAACTGAAATTGAGCTGGGCTTTTCCCTCGTAGCCGGAGTTGTACAGAATTTTTAATTTACCGTCTTTCACAAGTCGTAGGATGATGGGGGGAGAGATCGTATCCACCGGTCGGTCGCCGTTGGCTTTAGAAGCGATAGTAAGCCAGTTATGAAAAGCATGGCGACAGGTATAGAATTTTCCTTTGTTAAAAAACATGGTGCTGGAGTTTGAGTATTTTAAAACCGGGCAGAAGCGAAGCCCCTGCTTGCGGCAAGTTTCGATCTGAAAAGGTATGTAATTTTTGATGCTGCTCAGGACTTTGTTTTGTGTCTCTCTTGGAACGGTCTCAACGTCGATGATCTCGAATTTTTCGCCAGGAGTTTTGGTAACTCCGATGGTTTCGAAGTCTAAAACTGCTTTTTCGGCAAATTCCTGAAACGGCAAGTTGAACTCGCGAATGTCTTCAATATGGCGGTAGGCCTCCCACTTCTCGTTGGGGGTTTGGCCCCAAGTGGTGGTGGGGACGGATATTGCTAAGATGAGTGACAATAAGGGTCTCATAAGTGGGTCCTTTTTAAAATAATACTCATTAGTGTAAGTTTTTAGCACATGCTTACAAAAAAGGCACTCTGAGTGGCTTTTCGTGAAGAAATTCTAAGGGGAAGAACGCCCAGGTTAGCGGGAGAGGGAAACTACCAATCAATCGGAAAATAATCTTTCAGAAATTTGCCGCTCCAGTGGGTGCCAGTGAGGATGCCGTCGAAGAACGGATCGCAGACGCGGGCCGCGCCGTCGACGATGTCGAGCGGCGGTTGAAAGTCGTGCACCTGTGTCTTACGAGCTGCGAGCTGCGCAGGATCCTCGTCGGTCACCCAACCCGTATCCACCGCATTCATATAAATTCCATCTTTCGCCAGTTCGCTGGCGGAGGTGTGCGTGAGCATATTGAGGGCGGCCTTTGCCATATTCGTATGGGGATGGCGGTCCTCTTTGTGGAAGCGATAGAATTTTCCTTCCATAGCGGTCACGTTCACAACGTGCTTTTTACCAGTGTTGTCGCGTCTCATTAACGGCAACAATCGACTGCACAACACAAACGGTGCCACCGCATTCACCAGCTGCACCTCGAGCATCTCAGGAGTGGGCACTTCGGCCAGTCGATACCGCCAGCTATTGGTTTCACGCAAATCCACCTGTTGTAGATCCGCATCCAGTTCGCCTTTGGGAAAAACCTCTTCCACTTTTAGAGAATTATCGTAGGAGTACGGGATTTGCGAAAGTTTTGCCGAGGCTCGCAAGCCAATCCCCGGGCCATGGCCGTGCCACTGCACTGGAAGCTTGGAGTCCGACTCATCACCACTGAGTTGATTGAGCTGCTCCTTGCAATTCTCATGATCCACCAGAAGCACTTTCACCTCTTTGGGTAATTCCGAAATGCTCAACAACTCGCGATCTATCATATGGGCATAAAATCCCGGAGGACGACGCACAGTTTGAGCGGCATTGTTAATAAGTATATCCAAACGCGGAAGACGCTGCTCCATGTAGCGAGAAAAAATCTCCACGCTGGGCGTGTGACGCAGATCCAAACCATGGATTTGCAAACGATCTTTCCAATCAGAAAAATCTTTTTCCTGGGAAAAGCGAAACGCCGAATCACGCGGAAAGCGCGTAGTGGCAATCACCTGTGCCCCCGCTCGCAACATCATCAGTGTGACATGGTAACCGATCTTAAGTCTTGACCCTGTTATTAAGGCCACCTGTCCGTCCAAAGACGCGGTTTGAAATCTTTTTTTGTAGTTAAAATCCCCGCACGCAGGACACATGGAATCATAAAAGTGATGGAGCGAAGTGTACTCCTCTTTACAAACGTAGCAATTTTGCGGACGTGTTGTGGTTTCGGAAAATTTATCGGCGGGACTGGGTAGATATTTGATCTCTTCGGGAGCAACAAAGATCTTGTTCAACCGCGCCTGACGAATTCCTGTCTGGGCTCGAGCCATTCGGTTCTTTTTTGATTCCCGCCGGCGCAGTTCGCGATCCAGCTCTAGATTGCGTTTTTTCATTTCGATCTTTGCCGGTCGCGAAAGGAGCCCCGCCGCACGCATCAAATTGATATGAGCCTCGGGGCCGATATCGTGCAACTGAGTGCTATTGCGCGAAAAGTGCTCTAAAACTTCAACACATTTTTGCACATCGTTTAAATCGAATTTCGGTTTCTCAATATCCACAATCAGCCCTTCAGCGCCACTCTAATAAAGCATTTTTAAACAAAAAATAGACCCGCCAGATTTTAAATACTCAGAGGTATCAATGGTTACAATCTTAAAACCATTGTCCTTAAGTAGTTTCTGGGTTTCTAACGCCTTAGATTCCACAATCACCGTTTGTCCATCTAGCGAACAGGCGTTGGCCGCCAAAAAATGAAAGGCCTCTGCCAACGGAACTCGAAGCAGATTTTTAAATTTCATTTTTAGCTTATCCATAGACTCATTGGAAAAAGCTTCCGTCACTACAAGGACTGAGTCGCGATTCAAAATACTGAGGGCGGTGTCTAGGTGATAAAACTTTTCGCTGATCAATTTGAGTTTGATAATAGGTGTTTTCGAAATGTCAGAAAGCCAATCGTAGACGGCTTCGTCAGTTCGAAAACCATAACCACCAAAAATCTCGTTGCTTTCGTAATTCCAAAGGGCATCGCCCATACTTTCGAAAGTTAAACCCGGGGGAGCCTCGTAGATTTCGATGTTGTCGTCTAAATACTGCTGCTTAAAGTGCAAAACTTCTTGCTGCCGAAACGGTGATTTCATACGACTCATTGCAAACTGCAACCGCCCGTGATTGTAAAATGGAAAACTTTGATTGGCCGCAAAAACCATATCGGGAAGGCCCGCGACTCCGTCCACCACTCGAACGGATAACCCATGGGATTCAAAAGCCTCACGCAGCGACTGCCACTGCTTGTGAGCCTTCTCGTGATCCACTTTCTGCAGTTTACCTGAAGGATCGAGCATATGGGGATTGATGGCGTATTCGACATCAAAATACTTGGGCGATACCATTAAAACGTTTTTAGGCCACATGGAGAACTCCGTAATCCGCAAAGTAGTCAGCTTTTTAACATTTTTCAAGTCAGTCGATGGTTATAGATTATTTGCGCCTGCGTAAATTTTAAGCTAAGAATCCTGAGTGCCAATGCTTTTTTTCACCTTACTGCTCTATTTCATGAATGTTCCAAAGGTTTTCGCGGATCGCCCCTCCCACCACTCCCCCCAGGAGTTGGCGAAATGGGGTTTTAAAAAATTTGTACCCCCACCCTCTTTTTCGTCTCTCGCACTGGGCCCCGCCATCCTTCCCCAAAATCTCCCATTGCCCCTGGAACTCAAATTCTCCTCCGAGCAGTTTGGAGCCGTGATCAATCAGTTTCAGGATTGGACATCGCCAGCCTATTTCCACGCGGGAATCGATATCCGTGGCGATGAACATCAAGATGTTATCGCTCCGGTTTCGGGAAAACTGGAAGGTGGGTTTTACTCATACGTTGACGAAGTGGATGGGCGTTCGACAAAATATTTTCTACCTTTGCGGGACGTGCTCGACGAAAAAGCCGAACCTCCTTGGGGTAAATCCTACTTCGAAGTTGCCATCACCGATCGCAACGGCTTTCGTTTCGAATTCCATCATATCGATCCAGATCTACTCACGGAGAGTATTAAGAAACGCATTTTAGAAAACAGCTTCGTAGCTGCTGGCGAAGTGCTCGGCCAATTGGTGGTGTGGAGTCGTTACTTGCTCGGCGTTCGCTTTCATCATCTTCATTACAACGTTGTGAGCCCCGATGGTATTTACCTAAATCCCTTTGCAGTTTCAGCTCCTGTCAGTGACTCCATCGCTCCGCAAATTGTGGATCTGTATTCGCCGATTCTTCCCGGGCGCTGTGGATCTGGTTTTCCACGCTTGGATCCCGAGAATGATCTCTCGAAACTTGTAAACAAAGGCTATCTGGTTGTCGAAGCCTTCGATCAAATTTTTGGCGGCAACGAGAGATTGGCGCCGGCGAAGCTTCAAGCCGATTTTACAGCATCCGATTCCTTTGGCTGGGACTTTACGCAAACTCTGGAATTGCCAAACGGTCAGCGACCCAACATTTCCAAAATGCACTTGTATTATCTGTGCACTGATAAAGGATATTTGCAGCCCGCCACTCGCAGCAATCATTTTTACTACATCATTCCCCTGCCCGCGGGCTACTCAGGCAAAGTCAAAATCACCGTCACTGATCAAGTTGGAAACTCCACGTCTAAAACCGCCAACGTGCTTTAAATTTGAACTTTCAGATTCAACCCCAAGCCATTTAAATTACTGATGAATATATAAAAGTAGAAATTTTAACAGAGACCACCAATCCGCCTAGCAATTGATGCGAGAATCGGATAAAACTACGCCTTTAAAATCTAATTCAATTTGAGGAGGACGGATGACTGTCCAAGTCCCATCAGCGGTTCGCAGTACCCACGTGAAAAATTGGGTGCAAGACATGGTCGAAATGTGTGAGCCACAAGCTGTTTACTGGTGTGACGGCAGCGAAGCCGAGTACAACCGCCTCTGCGCACAAATGTGCGAAACCGGAACTCTCCGCAAACTCAACGAATCTCTGCGTCCCAACAGTTACCTCGCTCTTTCCGATCCCGGCGATGTGGCCCGTGTCGAGGAGCGCACCTTCGTTTGTACCGAACGCAAAGAAGACGCTGGCCCCAACAACAATTGGCTGGCTCCGCAAGAAATGAAGTCCAATCTCAAAAAACTTTTTAAAGGCTGCATGCGTGGGCGCACCATGTACGTCATTCCTTTTTCCATGGGCCCCTTGGGCTCACCCATTGCCCAAATTGGCGTAGAAATTTCGGATTCTCCCTACGTTGTCACCAACATGAAAATCATGACTCGCATGGGAGAAAAAGTTTGGAATGTTCTTGGCGAAAAAGATTTCGTTCGCTGTTTGCACAGCGTGGGTAAGCCCCTTGAGCCAGGTCAACCGGATGTGGCGTGGCCTTGCAATCCCGAAAAATTTATTTCGCACTTTCCCGAAGAGAATACAGTTTGGTCCTTTGGGAGTGGTTACGGGGGCAACGCTCTTTTAGGCAAAAAATGTTTTGCTCTCCGACTGGCCTCGAGCATGGGAAAAAAAGAGGGTTGGCTTGCCGAGCACATGTTAATCATTGGTGTTGAGCAACCGAATGGAAAAAAACATTACGTCAGCGCCGCCTTCCCCAGCGCCTGCGGAAAAACAAATTTTGCGATGATGCGTCCTCCTGCCGCAATGGATGGCTGGAAAATCACCACCATCGGCGATGATATTGCGTGGTTAAAACTCGCAAGCGACGGGCGTTTGTATGCCATCAATCCCGAAGCGGGACTCTTTGGTGTGGCACCAGGCACCTCTGCCGCAACAAATCCAAACGCCATGCTTTCCATTCAAAAAAATACCATCTTTACCAACGTCGCACTCACTGCCGAGGGCGATGTGTGGTGGGAAGGTATGACCGACGTTGCTCCTGAAGGTATCACCGACTGGAAAGGAAAACCGTGGACACCCGGCGCGGGGCACACCGCGGCCCATCCCAATGCGCGCTTTACCGCCCCCGCAAACCAAGTTCCATGTTTGGATTCCAACTGGGAAAATCCCGAAGGCGTTCCCATTTCTGCATTTATCTTTGGCGGACGACGCCCCACCACAATTCCTCTTGTTTATGAGGCTTTCGATTGGGAGCACGGAGTTTATATGGCGGCCACGCTTGGCTCCGAAACTACCGCTGCAGCTGTTGGCAATGTAGGAATGGTCCGACGAGATCCTTTCGCGATGTTACCTTTTTGTGGTTATCACATGGGTGACTATTTTCAACATTGGCTCAACATGGGCAAAAAGCTCACTAATCCACCAAAAATGTACAGCGTAAATTGGTTTCGAAAAGATGCTGACGGAAAATTTATGTGGCCAGGTTTTGGCGAAAACATTCGCGTGCTTGCCTGGATGATAGGAAGATCCGAAGAAACCGCCCATGCCGTGGAAACACCTATCGGCTGGATGCCGTCGTATCAGGATCTTCCACTGGAAGGTTTAACCAGCATCGACAAATATAAGTTTTCCGAAGCCATGAGCTTGCAGCGTGACAAGTGGAAGGAAGAGATCCTCTCCCACACATCTTTATTTGAAAAACTGCAAACCCAGTTGCCACCCGAAATTCTTGGCGTTCAGGAAAAACTTCTGCGCCGTTTCGACTTCCAGCCCGAAAAGGAATTGGTAACCGAAAGCCCTGCAATTAACTAAAGTTTGGCAGGGTACGTCAGTTTGCAAAGCTGTATTAAACTGAGACAACGTCACAGTAGCCATATCTGCAAAACATAATTTACACTATACTATCTAGATACGGGGGATTTGTGCGTTGGCTTATTTTTATACCAGTAATGATCGTCTCCGCTATGCTTTACCAAAACTGTGGAGCCCCACCCTCAAGCCTCACTCCACTTTCAGAAATTAACGATCCAAATTCTTTACCGCCCAACAGTTCGCCCACAATCGCAACCATCGAACCCTACGGAAAAGTCTATTATTTTCTCGGCGGAACCAAAGGTGTGATCGTATGTTTTCACGGTGCCGGCGGAAGTGCTGATGGTTGGACTAAAAATGAAAAACTAGCTTTCCTCGAAGACATGCGCAAAAACAATTACTCGTTTGTTTGCCCCACAAGTTTAAATCAAGTTGATGGACAGTGGGCCAACACAAATGGCGAAGATAATGTGGATGTTGTCAATGTTGATGCCCTACTCGCAAATTTACAGATATCTCCTCAACAGCCACTGTTTTTGGCGGGACACTCAAACGGTGGCGGCTTTACAACACGGTTCGCGGCTTATTCTGAACGAAAAGCGCAGATCAAAGCGGTGAATCTTTCGAATGCTTCGGGAATTGTTCCTATTGTTACCAGTACACTGTACAACGTCCCCACGATCTTTAACTTTTCGACCTGCGACGCTTTAATCGATGAGGTCGATGTTTTAAGAAATTCTAATGCATTAAATAACAAAACACCCTCGGTTCCAACCATCCTCAACGATGTCACTGCGAACTACAGCGGCGGAGACCCTAACTGCCACGAGTTCATTAATGTTTCTACCGTTGCTCAATCGATGTTTGATAGATTCGCCACAAAACAATGAACTACCTAGTAATCAAACTAACCTTGAATGGCGCTAATAAATTCTTTTTTGCGCACTGGTTTTGTGATGAATTGATCCACACTAAACTGCTTAGCGCGAAGAGCCGTTTCTTCAGTGGAATCGGCACTCAAAATAATAATTCGATGGGGTTTGTGGGCGGCTTCTAGTTTTGATAACATAGTAAATCCATCCATTTCAGGCATTTGTAAATCTGTGACCATCACATCATATTTTTTGGTTTCTAAAAAGTCTTGTAGTGCAGAAAGCCCATTGTGAGCGTAATCCACTGTCCACGTATTTTGATTGGCCAAATAAGCCTGAAAAAGGATTCTGTTTGAAGCATCATCTTCCACAATCAATACGGAAAGCGGTTGTTCGAACACAGGTTCGCTCGCAATAGGTCTGTCAAGCTCCGTCTGCCCCATGTTTAATCGCTGGCCCGCAAACATCTCAAGCATTTTATGTGGTAAAAATAATCGATGTGGAACGGTTTCGCTCTTTTCGGTAAGAACGATTCCTCCAGATGATCTCACCGAATCAAAATCAAAAATTATCAATTTCTGGCGCACAATTCTATCGAGCTTTAGCAATATTTCACTATCAGCAAGTTCGCCGTCCACCAATACGAAGTCATAAAGTGTTTGCGGTACAATGTCTGTGGCTCTCTTCAGGAAATCAATATTCAACATTAACTCACGATCGTAAGCCTGCATGACTGAAATTGCTTTTTCGTCGAGGCTCAAAAAAAGAATTTTAGGTTTCACTACCGCCGTCCTTCTTAGATATTCGTCGGTCCAGCTTTCACTCGGAATATCGCGTAAAGGGATGGTCACTTGAAACTGCGAACCCTCACCAAGCTTGGAATAAACTTGGACATCACCATCAAGTCTTTTAACTATAGACGCCACAATCGACAAACCCAAGCCAACACCCTTACTTAAGTTTGAGCCTTTTTGATCTACTTGAAAAAAGGATTTAAAAATATGGTCTAAGTTATCCCCAGCGATTCCTATCCCCGTGTCCGAAACTAAAATTCTCAGGGTTCGAACGCTATCTCCGTGATCCACAACATCAACTTCAAGCTCGACCCTTCCGCGCTCGGTGTACTTCACAGCATTCATTAACAAATTGATTAAAATCTGCTTGAGGCGGGCCTGATCAATCAGTAGCTTCTTAGGGACCTTCGACGAAATCTTACAATAAAGTTTCAGTTTTTTATTAATAGCAACTTCGTTAATTGCCAAGCAAGATTCTGCAATGACGTCCAACAAATCCACCTGAGTAGGCTTGAAAATAACCTCCTTAAGATCTATTCGCGTCATATCAAGAATATCATTGAGGAGACTTAAAAGATGTCGGCCCGATGTACGGATGGACTGCAGAAAGTGGGTTTGAGTTTGCGTCAAGGTTGTTTCTTCTAAAAGATCGGTCATTCCAAGCACGATATTTAGGGGTGTGCGAATTTCATGACTTATACTTGCCAAAAATCGACTTTTAGCAACCGTTGCCTGCATCGAACGTTCGGTTTCTATGGTTAATTCTTTGGTCCGCGAATTCACAATCTCCTGAATCCGAAAGTTTCTGTCCATCAAGAAAAAAATTAAAAACGAAACAAACAAAATCATGGCGCTGATAAAAAATAATAAAATGGCGCGGTCGATATCGATCACATTTTTCACTCGTGGGGTGTAGACTGAAATCGCGAAGTTATTTTTTGGTGAAAATTGCGTCTCGTAATCAAGTCTGAGGTAGTTTGATCCCAAAGTATGAATTCTTCGCGACTGCTCAAAGGAAGTTATCTTTTGGATTTGCACATTTTTATCACTTTTCTCAATCAACCAAAAGGTTTTATCCAGCTGCTGTCGGATCGTGATGGTGAAAGAACTTTGCTTCGGCAGTGCTTCTTCAAACAGATCTTGAGCGATGCCTGACACAACATAAAAATAGTTTTTATCTTCTTTGGAACGATTAATAATCACATAAATGATTTGATCTTCAAACTGAACGAAAAATTGCTTTTGCCGGTTGCCATCGCGAATCATTTCACTGATCGCTTTTCGGGCGGCTTCGGTTCTTACATTTTGCGTGGGAACCGTGGGGATGGTTTTTTTGTTTGCCGATACAAGTCTGAAAATTCGCTTTACATTGAGAGTTTCAAAAGTAGGGCTGGTCATCTGCGGCGCTTCGTTTTTTAGAACAGAAAAAGAGCCAAAGATCGTATTTTCAAAGATAGTTTGAATAACCTGCTGATTGAAGCCCTGTCGGATTTTTTTTATTTCTAAAAAATCCTCCAGATTCTGAGTTTTTAAAACATAGTTCGCCATTATGAGGTCGAGGTTCATAGCGATACTTTTTGACTCAATCTGCATTTGGTATTCTACCTGTCGAGTTTCCACGCTCTGCGTGTAACGAAACAGTAAGAAAATAAATAGCGAACCTAGTCCCAAAATAAGACCAGAGTAGAAAAATCGGTTTTTGTATAAACCCAACACCCGCTTCATAGAACCCATCCCACAAATCGACATATAGCACTTTTTTTTAAAGGCTAATAGCCCATGTGAAGAAATCTTAATACCGCGAATGTTCCGCAAAGCGTATTTGTGCGTTATAAATGGGAAATGGGCATTGATAATAAAACCGAAACGTTTCTCGAATTCTTCCAATCCGAATGTGTAAAAAACGAAACGCTGGATGAGCGTATTTTTTTAGACCTTTATTCAGAAGTGGGAGCCGGCGTTTTGGCAGACATTGTTGTCTCGTACAGCAAGACACTCGATGAGAGCTTCACTTCTCTTAGGACAACCTTGGAGTCTGCTGATGCCGAGACGTCGTATCGCATTTGCCATAAACTGAAGGGCTCTTCAATGCTTTTAGGATTTTCGCACCTGGCTCAATCCTGCGAACAGGTTTGCTCGGATTTTAAAGGCAAAAAGGTCAACGATTGGTCCAACTCGTTAAAACTCATTATGGATGAAGTTGCGACAATTAAAGAAGCCATCATTGTGGCGCAAAATCCTTAGTTATTTCGAATTTTTATAGAATTACAATTTTGTAGCCGACGCCAATCACGGTCTCGATCTTTACATTAGACGCCGAAATCTTTTTGCGAAGATGGCTTAAATGAGTGTCCACGGTGCGCTCTGTAATGTTCGTGTTAACGGGCCAAACGGCATCGATGATCTGCACTCGCGTGAGTATAAATCCCGGTTTGGCTGAGAGCGTGCAAAATATTTTGAATTCGATGGGAGTAATGTCGCTAATTTCTTGGTTGGTCTCTCTGATAGCTAGATTCATTCGATTGGTATTGACTTGAATATTCCCAACCAAAAAATCTCCCGCACCCTGACTTTTATTTTTCTTTAATTTGGCTTCAACGCGAGCACGGAACTCTTTTGCACTGAACGGCTTGCAGATGTAATCATCCACGCCAAGGCCAAAAGCAGCTATTTTACTCATTTCCTGAGAATCCGAAGACACAATAAAAACTGGAATGCTTTGGCGAGATTTATTCATGAGGTTGAGTTCGGACAAAAAATGAATGCCATTTCCATCCGGCAAGAAAATATCCAAAAGCAGAATATCATAATGATACTGGGGGTTTTGCAACAATACGCGGGCGTCAGAAATATTGTTGGCAAAATCAATACTCATCTCGCTCAAAGCAGAACGGATGAAATGTTGGTATTCTGGACTGTCTTCAATACAGATAATTCTATCCACAAAGTTATTTATAATGCGCCTTTAAGAAATCTTCAATGCATTTTAAAACTCTCATAACAGTAATGACCGACAATTACTTTAACTACTTCTAAGGAGGGACCCCATGAACAATAATGCAGTAAGTAATATCGATGATTTAACCATGAACTCATCACATCCAGGGCTACTAACCAGGGTTGCCGAGTATTATGTGTTAATTATGGAGGACGACATCACCTTTAAACCGTTCTGGTATAAGGCGGTCGCCCAAGTATTACCAAATGCTCATATCGATTGGGTTGCCAGCGAAGAAGCCGCCGAGAGACGAGTAAAAAAAATGACTCTCGAGGGAAAGAAGTACGACATTATCGTCGCCGATATATTTCTTGCAGGACGTAAAACAGGAATTGATCTTTGGACTCGCTTTAGTGAAGTCGCAGATGAATTCCTTTTTGTCAGCAGTCTGAGCGAAGAAAAATTTAACAAATTGATTCAGGCGATTGAATTTAGTTATCCAGTTTATTTACAAAAGCCTCTGCGGCTCGCAGATTGCGTGGATATGCTTAAACAACTTGTCTTAAAAGGTTAAACACGGAGGTTAATATGACAAAAATTACGAGTCGAAAACTGACTTACACAAAAATTGCACCGAAGTTGCTTAACATTTACATCGACACTCAAATCGAAGCGATTGCCAATTACTCCCCTGGGCCTTGCATCGTAGAATTTACGGTACGAAAAATGACGGGCGAGTACATTTTGAGTCTGCGCTTCGAATGTGCTGAATTTTCGTTTTATTTGACTCATCAAAATTGGAGTCCATTTAAAGCCGTCGAATTGCTCACATTGAAAGTGAAAGAGCAGATGCTACAGAAATTCTACGAGCAGTACGCATACGCTTAGTTAAAACTCGTCACTATCATACCGCCACCGCAGGCATTGAAGTCTCTATCCGCCGTGTAGGGTGAGACGATGCGGACACCCTCCCTCTGGCGACGCAGAACGCTCGAGATGCTCTCAATCTAAACAATCAAGAAAATTTTACAGTCGCGGTGGTGAACACGTCGCTCTTAGCTTATAAATATCTCTCAACAAATTCGAAGTTTTAACTCAGGCGAGACTCAAAGACGTATGGTATATATTTTCGGCGTTATTTTTTTGTTTTCAATTACGTTTTCACAAGTCGCGCTTGGTGCAACCGACCTCTTGCATGAAACATATCCGTGGAAAGTTCATCTCGTCTTACACTCTAGACAACAGCTCGAGCTTACCCAGCCGGATCTACCACCCAGCAAAGAAGGTCCACAGGAGCATCTTTATCTTCCAGTTCATGTTGCAAGGATGAAAATTCTCGACGAAACCCGAGTCCGTTTTGAACTTTCCACTCCCGTGCACGTTTCGCTTCACTCTCCCGAAAATCATGAGCCACAGTCAGAGATGGTATTTAAGAGTTTTGTCGTCAACATCCTCCAGAACGAAATCGAGCATCTAATAGAGCTTCAACAAGAACCTTTTGTGGTGTTTGACGAAACCAGCGAACAGCGAATTCTCTCATTTGCCAAAGAAGTGGAAACCGGGGAACTTTTGGATAAACAAATTAAATACTACTCAAATACCTTACAGCTGCCACAGCTGCGCCATCTCGAAGGTTTGCGAATCTTTCTGCCCGTCGAAGACATCGGTACACCTGATGGAAGCTACGCACGGATCATGGTAATTGCCAGTCTTAAGGGGTACCTATCGTGGTTCACGCAATCTCCTCCCTCCATTCCCATCGAGCGCCCCCTCGAAAGAGTCTACCGAACATTTTCGCGTTACAATTCGGCGGTGGCCTCCTACTTTTTGGGGCTTATGCAAATGGACAGCCGACGGCAAAATCTCAAACGAATTGGTTGGTTAAATTCGTTAATTAGAAAACAAGAAACCGTAAAAAAAGAACCAGCCCATTTAGACAATATCGTCAGACTGCACACGAATGTTCGCTGTTCTTTGCTCTTTAACTGATAAATTTCGGAAACTAATTATGAAGGCTTTACTACTCTTTTTCGTCTTGGTCTGTGCACTCTCTGCACGTGCAGAGGTTTTTCGATGCGAAGATTTTTTTGCTCAAAAAAGTACTTCTCCCATTGAGGACGCCCTCAAACAAACATTTGCCGAAGCTTTTCGTTCAAAAAAAGTTTATCGCTGTTTAGAGTGCCACTTAAACGTAATGCGTTTTTTCGATCTTTTGCGAGCAAACTATCCAAGCTACGATTTTTCGGAAATAAAAGTTTTATATATTGCCCATCAAAAAATGCCTTTTGATAGCTCCGAAGACGTCGGCTTTCATATCAAGGGCGCACGTGGATCTGTGCAGCAGGATAGAGCCAACGAATTTGTTTTCTGGAACTTTCACGTGGTTATAGAATTCCGCGGAAAAATTTACGACTTTGACTTCACAGATTCACCTACGCCGCTTTCTCTTCGTGACTATATAGGAGAGTTTTTCATGACGTCCAAAGAGATTTCAGAACTCGCTCAAGCGTACGGCGTCGAGCTCGAAGGTTCAACCAGCGAACTGATAGTCTATGCCCTTCCTGGAACCGAGTACTTCGCCTACAACCACCACCAGGTGAACACCTGGGATTTTCACCTAGCGCTTTTTGCCAGCGACTCAGCAGTCCCACTTTTAAGTTATATAAATCCAAATTAGCCGTTACAGGGAATTCACAAATTTAAAGAGAGTTTCATTGAACATCTTTGGATCTTCTATGTTGCTGAGGTGGCCCGTATTTTTCAGTTTTCTCAATTGACTCCCCGAGATGGACTTAGCGAGAAATTCCGCGTCAGCCACCGTAGTGACTTTGTCCTCTTCACCGACGATAACTAAAGTAGGCACCTTAATTTTTGCGAGCATTTGTGTGCTGTCGGTGCGCGTGGCTAGCGCCACTAGGCCCGAAGAAATTCCCGCGTCACTGGCTTTTTCGATGAGCTCATAAAAACGCGTCTCTACAGAACTATTGTTTTGCGAAGTTTCACCGATAAGAGCCTTCCACTGACTTTGCACAAACTGATTGCGATCTTTTTGTAAGTCTTCAACAGCACCGCCCCGCTTCACTTTTGCTTCATTGCTATCGGCCGCTGCCTTCGTATCACACAAGACGAGCGCTGAACACTGGTTCGGATCGCGCTCGTACATACGAAGTGCCAAGTAGCCACCCAGAGAAAGTCCGCACCAAACGGCCTTTTTAATATTCGCTTGCTTGAGATAGTCGAGTACGGCATCCACATAAAGTTCGAAGGTAAATGCATGACCGGGCAGTACACTTTCGCCAAAACCTGGAAGATCAGGCGCGACACAATAAAATGTTTCAGAAAAGTATTGAAGCTGTTCCATCCACATTTCGGAGCTCATCGGAAATGCGTGAAGAAATAAGATGGCGGGATTTTCGATATTGCCTCGAGTTTTCACATTTAATTTTGTTTTCATACCTTGCAACTGGGTGCAAAGGCTGTGCCCTCCTACTAAACGTCGGAGAAACAAACTTGGAGATTTTTTTTTGCAAAGTGAGTATTTTTTCCTCGTGTTTGAGTGTATTCAACCCGTCTAGTTTACTCAGTTCGCCATGATCCAGGACTCAAGTTGGCATGAATCTGGCTTTGTTTAATCAGATAAGATAATAGGATTCGTTAAAAACAACTCTCTTTCAATGAGGTCTACAAATGAGATTTAAAGCCAGTAAAGTTATCAGTCTAGTCATTGCATCGTTTTTTGTAATTTTATGCAACGTAAGCTGTACGAAAAACACGACGAGCCCCACCGAAACCGGTGTGCTTCCTCCGACGGGAACGAACTCCGACCCAAACGCGGTGGCTGCAAAGAATGCAAAATTGGCAGGCACTTTTAAGCAAGCCAATGATGGTGTAGAAGCCAGCTTAACAATCACGGGATTGCAACCCAATACAGAACACGGCATGCATATTCACGCTGTGGGGGAATGCAGCGGGCCCGATTTTAAAACTTCGGGAGACCACTTTAATCCGCAGACTAAAAACCATGGAGCACCCGGCGATAGCAATGCACACCTTGGTGATCTAGGAAATATCACTACGGATGGCAGCGGTAACTTTTCGGGCACTCTGAAAATAAAAAATGCCACGAGAGATGGTGCCAATGGAATTCTCCGCCGAAGTTTGATCGTTCATCAAAACGCAGATGATTTAAAATCGCAGCCTTCTGGTGATTCAGGTGACCGTATCGCCTGTCTTGTGATTAATTCTGTGGATTAAACCGTGGATTTTCCCTTGTTTTGCCCTGAGTATGCAATTGCATTTAGCTGATAAATTTTGACTCTTAGAGTGAGACGCGCAATGATATGTGTCTCAACTCAAGGAGTGCAGCATGGAAGAAACTTTAAAGCCCATCACCGATCATCTCGATGAGTTTATTAGACTCATGACGACTCCAATTTTTTCGATTAGTAATTCCAAGATATCGCTATCGAGTATGATTTTTTCGATTGTCATTATTTTTATATCCGTAAAAATCGCGAAATACGCGGGCCGCATTTTGAACCGCGCTCTTACGGAGCGCAATGTCGATTCGGGTGTGCGGGATTCCCTGGAAAAGTTTTTTCGTTATACGCTCATTGTTATTGGTATTTTATTTTCCATGGATAATCTAGGAATATCCATCAACTCACTGGCGGCTGTTGGCGCGGTATTGATGGTGGGAATCGGTTTTGGTTTACAAAATATCGCGCAGAATTTTATTTCCGGGCTCATCTTATTGATCGAACGACCCATCAAGGTTGGAGACATTGTTAACGTTGGCAACACGTCGGGCAGGATATTGGACATTCGCGTTCGCTCCACGGTGATTCAAACGCGAGACAACGCCACGATCATCGTTCCCAATTCTAAATTTGTATCAGAAGAAGTGACCAACGAGAGTTATCTGGGCGAAAAAATTCGTTACCATATTGGGGTGGGCGTGGCCTATGGCTCCGACATCGAAAAGGTAAAGGCGGCTCTTTGCAATGCGGCAGGCAGCGACGATCGAGTGCTTAAAGATCCGCCACCACGGGCCCTCCTGGTGGAATTTGGCGATTCGGCCATCAACTTTGACCTGCGTTTTTGGAGTGAGGACATTTGGCACATTGAGCAGGTCAGCAGTGATATTCGCTGCACCATCGGAAAATTATTTAAAGATGAGCTTATCGATATCCCTTTTCCGCAAAGGGAGCTCAGCATCAAAGCCGAAACCTTAGAGAAGTGGAGTGCCGCGGTTAGTAAATCGACCGGTAATTCGACGGGCAAATAGACCCGCTTTTTACCTAACTCATTGAAATTATTCACTGGGAAATGCCCAGCCCAACGCCGGTTTTTTTGCTTTGAATCATAGTCATTTCTAGACTTATTGAAAATTTAGTTCATAGTGTACAAAAAGAGCAGCACGGTGCTGTTCTGTAAACGATAGGTAGAGAAATGCAGACTGGTAAAGTAAAGTTTTTTAATGCAGGTAAAGGTTTTGGATTCATCACGCCCGATAACGGCGATAAAGATGTGTTTGTGCACGCAAACGACACTGGTGGCGCCCAGCTTAAAGACGGCGACAAAGTTGAGTTCGAAGTGGTAGCCGGAAAAAAAGGCCCACAAGCTAGCAATGTTCGCTTGATCAACTAAGGTTGAATCTGTAAATCGCGCCAGGCCAAAGCATTGGTCTTCACGGACCAAAAGCTTTGGGAGTTTTTTTGAAAAATCTTCTGTTTGAAGTCGTAACGACCACAACTGGCGCCATTTCCATAAAAAATAATCAAAACAACGAAATTATGCACAACCCTGTAGGTCCTTGGAAAGAATCCAACGCTCTCTACATAGAGCAGTCCAATCTCAAGTCTTTGTTAACACAAGATTTAGATACGGAGCTGGTGATCTATGACGTGGGATTGGGTGCCGCAGCCAATGCTATAGCTACGTTGCATGCTGCAAAAAATTCGAAACGCAAAGTTCGCTTGATTAGTTTTGAAATCGATCTAGCTTTATTAAACTTCGCCTTAGAAAATAGTGCGCAACTCGCCTATCTTGAGGGTTACGAAGAAATCATCGCGTCTTTATTAAAAAATAAATTCTGGGAAAATGAAAATATAAAGTGGGAGCTCCATCACGGTGATTTTTTGGAGTGTATCGAGAAGGTTGAACATAAATGTCATCTGATTTATTTTGACCCCTATTCTCCCAAACAAAATGAGGCCATGTGGACCACGGCTTGTTTTAAAAAATTGCGAATCAAGTGTCAGCCCAGGGCGACATTTTACAATTACAGCCAGGCCACCACCATTCGAGCTGCCCTTTTGGAGGCTGGTTTTTTTGTGGGCTACGGACAACCAACGGGACTGAAGAAAGACACCACCCAAGCGGCGACTCAACTGGAGGATCTCTCGAACCCCCTCGACGAGCGCTGGCTGCAGCGCTGGGAACGATCGCCCACACCTTTCCCCATACGTTGCCAAAACGAAACTCAACTTAAAAAAACGATTCTCAACCACGAACAATTTAGAGGCCTTCGATGACCACGAACGATACGTTGCGAAGTTTGCGCTATACTTTTAATTTAAGCGACACAGAAATGATCGCTACGTTTGCACTGGCCGATTACCCAGTCACCCGTGAACAAGTGAGCCAGTGGTTGAAGAAAGATGAAGACGCCGATTTTAAGCTGCTGAAGGACGTGGAACTTGCGATTTTTTTAAACGGGTTTATTAGTAAAAATCGCGGTAAAAAAGAAGGCCCCTCTCCCGAACCCGAACAACGAATCACCAACAACATCGTGCTTAAAAAAATAAAAATTGCGCTGGATCTTAAGAGCGATCAAGTCAAAGAGATTTTGGGTTTTGCGGACATGTTAGTCAGCGATCATGAGCTTTCGGCTCTTTTTAGAAAACCCGACCATAAAAACTATCGCGCCTGCCAGGATCAAATCCTGCGTTGCTTTTTAAAGGGCTTGCAGTTAAAGCATCGCCCGCTAAAATAAGAACAAGGAAGGGGAACTCCCATGGCGACAAAACCACCCGAAAGAGCAACCGTGAGACCCAACGAAATCGAACTCATCCGTGTGTACGAGGCTCCCGTGAAAATAGTTTGGGACGCGTGGACCGACTTAAAGCAGTTGGAAAAATGGTGGGGTCCTCGAGGGTTTACGATAACTACAAAAAGTAAAGATCTGCACCCTGGCGGAAAGTGGATCTACACCATGCATGGACCCGACGGTACCGACTATCCAAACATCACCACCTATCATGTGGTGCTCAAGTACGAAAAGCTCGTTTACGATCACGGTGGCAACGAAGAACGGGACAAACTCTTTGCAGTTTCTGCGACTTTTAAAGAAGACAAAGGAAAGACCGTCATGCGCATGGTTTACACCCTTCCCACAGCCGAAGAGGCAAAAGCCACAAAAGGATTTATCAAACAAGCCAATGGCCACTCCACGTGGGATCGTTTGGGTGAGTTTTTGGAAAATAAAATCCACGGCAAAGATTCATTTTTTATCACTCGATCCTTTGAGACTGATATGCGATCGATGTTTGACTGGTGGGCGAAGCCGGAGAATTTTTCGCGCTGGCAGGATCCTGCTGGATTGAACATAAACTTTGTAAAAATCAGTCCACCCAGCAGCCTTATCTACACGCAGAATCTTTCCACCTTCCCCGGCTCGCTTTTGACCACCGTGCTGCTCACCGAAGAAGCCCCTATCCAAACCCGTGTCACTGTGAGATGGGACGTCCATGGGGACGCCACCGAGGCCGAACGCAAAACGTTCCACGACATAAAGCTGCAAATGACTCTCGGTTGGACGAGCTCCTTTGATAAATTGGATGCGTTGATCTCGAGTTATTCTTAAGGCCTGCGGAGGGGTTGGACCAAAGCCGTCGGGTTCATGGCCTGTTGCATTTGATCCAAAAGCTCCACGCGGCGGGCGACGTTGGCAGTGTTTTGAAAATCTCTGATGAGTTGCTCGACCTGACGCGTTTGAGAGTTGGCCTCGACGGCCGTCTGATAAATCCATTGCCCCTGCTCTTCATATAACTTTCCAAGCTGAGGATCGGTCCGATCTTTTGCTCCGACCAGAGGTAACGTCACTAAAATTTTTGTGTCTTCGGTCTGATACGTAATCTTCAACGCTGGAATATTGAAAGCGTCTTGGACAATCTCGAAGCTCAAAAGAGGGAGCTTTTAAAGAAGATAGAGAAAATGAATGACTCTTGCCGAGACCACATTCAAAGCGTCGACGCTCTTAAACAACTGACCAAGAAGACGGGTCTGATCGTTCGCTGGTTGATTGAGGCGCACGGATTTTCTGAGAGCTGTGATCTGCTCTTTAATTTCGGTATGGTAAGTTTTGAGCTCACTAAAAGACAGAAAAGTAGAATAGGGGGCATAATTGGGTGCGGGATCCTGAGGAGGGGCGCCCCTTAAAACTTGCGCCTCTCCGTAAAGTGGCGAGGGCACGCGATTAATCATCCCTGCAAAGATATCTAAGTGACGTATCTCGTGAAGAATCATGAGGTCGCGAAAGTATCTTGAGCTTGAGCCCCCGAGAATATGCTTAAAGTTAAGATAAAAAAGCGTGTTGGAAACACCTCCGTTTTCTAAGCTTGTGGGCAAAGTGACCGCCGCACCCGCATTGAGCAATAAAAGTTTAGCGGAGTTAAAAACAGCGACGGCTTCATATTTTTTATAAATGAACTCTGCAAACTGACCCAATTTTGACGGACCAGGACTGATGACTAAGACTCGGTAATTTCGATGGGTGAGAGAGTCCCACTCCTGGAACTCTCTAAAAGAAATATTCTCATTATAGAGATGCTGTCGCGCCTGAGCGAGGAGTTCGTCACTCAATGGACCCAGCAGATCTGGGCGCATCGCGAAGGCGTCATGAAAGAGGGGCGAAATATCTTCACTTGCCAAAAATTCAGACGGTGGTGGAGTTTTTACAAAGAGATCAGCACACGACTGCTGTGCCATAGCCGGGAAATGGCCTAAAATCGCTATGATGGCAAAAATAAGTCGCATGATAATCATGAGGCGTTGTTGAGCAAACTGCGGGCCAGGCAGGGATGGTATCTCTTGAAGCAGCTTCTCTGTTGCAAAGCCTTTGTAAAAATCACGCCTTTGTCGATGGCAACAAGCGCGTGGCATTTGCTGTGAGTGCAAGCGCCAGGCGGAGATCGCTGACCAGCTCTTGGTAGCGCTGCTGTTTTTCGCTCTCCGTTGACGAGCGTAAAATCGCAGCGGGATGCCAACTGACTAACAAATTTTTTGCCATTCCGCTTTCGGTGTATGGAGAGCCTCGCTCCACTTGAATATTTACAAGGCGTCCGTAAACTGCCGTGCTCGCAGTGACGCCTAAACACATGATGACTTGCGGGCGCACCTGACGGATTTCTGCCTCGAGCCACGGTTTGCACGCATGCATCTCGCTGCCGCTGGCTTTTTTATGCAGGCGAAGTTTGCCCTGCCGTTCAAATTTAAAATGTTTTACGGCATTTGTAATGTAAAGATCCTGGCGTAAAATACCGGCCTCTGCGAGAGCTTTGTTTAACAGTTCCCCTGCCGGCCCAATAAAATTATGCCCTGCCAAATCCTCGTTATCGCCCGGCTGCTCGCCTACAATCATGATCGAAGCCTGTAAATTTCCTTCACCAAAAACGGTTTGCGTGGCGGTTTTTGCAAGCGGGCACGAGGCGCAGGAGTGCGCAGCGGTTTTTAATTCAATCCAATCGGCGGCTTCTGGTGGTTGGGCCACTTCTTGAATCGCATCTCGCATGTTTTGTAACTGTTTGGGCGTGTTGCGAATGAGTTCCTGAATAATCTCGGCCTCAGGCAGCGCCGACCAGTATTTTGTCGCCATTTCGGTTTTCATCATTTTAATTTTAATTCGCGCCGGATTAAAAATCGATTTGTAATAGGTTTTCCAAACGTCATCAAAGGGGTCTTCGTGAGCAAACTCTTGTTGTGACATACCTGGACCAAACGTGAGTGTTTTCAAATTCCAATGGGCCGAACCGTCCGCTGAAAATATGGACCACGGCTTATCACCAAACCGGCGCACAAAAAATGGCGTACCGAGTTCCATAATTAAATGTTCGGGCTTGTGCCAGGCCACGTAGGTTTCTACTCCGTCAATCTCGGCCCGCTTAAAGCGCACAAAAGCGTGCATTTTATGAATGTCCCGGCGAACTGATTTACATAAAGTGTTCATACGATGCACATCGGGATCCACGGTCACTTTGAGCAAATGGGAGTTTTCGTGATTCAGTCGATAGAGCATTCGGTACAATAAATCCCAACGTTGTTCGTCGCGGGCGGCGGCCACGTAGGGCGCCAATTTTAAAAATTCTGCAGGAACCTTTGGCGAGGTCAAAGGTTTTAAGCGCACTTCGGTTTCGAACAACAAAACTTGGCTTGTATCCCAGCTACCGGTTTTGGGGCGCACACCTTTTTGCAACATTTCGCGGGCGCGGACCCGCCACTCGGTGTAGGTGACCGCCTCCATTACAACTCCCCAGTTAATGAAGTCGTAGCGGTTTCAAACAGCGACAACTGCACCGAAGCCGGTCGCAAGCGTTGTTCGAGTCGCTCGGAATCCAGCAAAAACGCGTTGGGGTTGTGGTCCGAAGTTAATAAAAAATACTTAGCGCGATTCAGCGGCACGCGCAGCTTTCGCAAGTCATTCATAGTAATGTTATGGTAAGGACGCATTTTTAAAATGCGCTCCACATTGCGCACGCCAAGCCCTGGAACTCGCAACAATTGCTCCCGCGTTCCGGTATTGATGTCCACCGGAAAATAATGGCGATTGTTAATGGCCCACGCGGTTTTGGGATCCATGTCGAGAGCTAAGTTGTCTTCGGGTTTTGCTAGAATTTCTTCGGCCTTAAAATGATAAAAGCGCAACAGCCAGTCGGCCTGATACAATCGATTTTCGCGAATCAACTGCGGTTGCTCTTTGGGCAAAAGCGCATCGGCCTTCGGTATGGGGCTGTAGGCCGAATAATAAACCCGTCGCAAACCATAGGTTTTATACAAATCCTGGGACGAGTGAAGAATCAGCCCATCCGAACTCGGCGTGGCACCCACAACCATCTGCGTGGTTTGCCCTGCGGGCGCAAACCTTGGAGTTTTTAAAAATTTCTTTTTTTGATCGGCCTTGGTTTCGATCACTTTGTCGGCAATTTGAATCATGGATTTTTTTGCCGCCGCAATTGTTTTTGCGGGCGCTAAGATATCCAAATCTTTTTGCACAGGCATTTCGATGTTGGCGCTGATGCGATCGGCCCACTTCCCTGCTTCCAGAATCAATTCCTGCGTTGCGCCCGCCACCACCTTTAGATGAATGTAACCATTAAAGCGATGGGTTTCGCGCAACAACCTCGCCACGCGAATCAACTGCTCCATGGTTTCGTCGGGAGAATTTATAATTCCCGAACTCAAAAACAACCCTTCAATATAATTGCGGCGATAAAACTCGAGAGTGATGGAAACAATTTCTTCGGGTTTAAAGCGCGCGCGGGGCACGTCGCTGGAAACGCGATTCACACAAAACTTGCAATCGTAAATGCAGTAATTGGTCATGAGTATTTTCAACAGACTAATGCAGCGACCATCGGGAGCGTAGCTATGACAAATTCCCATGCCCTCCACGTTTCCCATGCCGTCTTTGTCGCGCTTCCGTTTGGAGCCACTGCTCGAACAAGAGGCATCGTATTTGGCGGCGTCGGCGAGAATGGCGAGTTTGCTTTGCAGTTGGTCCCACTGAGGTAATGACATACAAATAAGTATACTTTATGTATAACTTTTTGTATACTTTAAAAATGACAGCCGGACCCCTGCGACCCAACGAGCAAAAAGTCTTCAAAGCCCTGGCCACGTATATCAATGACCATGGATTTTCACCCACCTACCGCGAGCTGCAGGAACTGCTGGGCCTTAAAGCCATTGGCTCTGTGCAAAAAACCGTGCAGCAGCTCATCGCCAAAGGCCATGTGTTCAACACCGGCAAATGGCGCGGCCTTGTTCTCTCGGAGCCCACAGATGTGATGGCGGTGCGCATTCCCCTTTCGGGTTCTGTGGCGGCGGGAGCCCCCATTGAAGCCATTGAAACGCGGGATTATGTGCATGTGGCGCGCTCAATGATTCAGCAGGGGCAAAGTTATTTTGCATTGCGCGTGAAGGGCGATTCCATGATCGAAGACCATATAGTGGATGGGGACATCGTAGTGATTCGCAAACAGAAGACCCCCAACCAAAACGACATTGTGGTGGCGTTGATCGACGACGAAGCCACGCTAAAACGCTTTCATAAATCCAAAGGCGTTGTCGAATTGCATCCTGCCAACAAAAATTACAAACCCATCAAGGTCGACGAATCCAAAAGATTTGAAATCCTAGGAATTTTAAGCGGGATCATTCGGAAGTATTGAAATTTTTCAACGCGGATTGACTACTTCCCCGTTCGCCTTCAGATTAGCCATTCGGAGGTAGCTAATGGAAAATTCGAAAGCGCTTATATACGACGTTCTTGTAGATGTTGTTCTTAAAAATGGTGAGACTTTTATAGGCTATATCAATAAGGGTGGTATGCAAAAAGAATCTGAGCGCGATTTCGTGAAGCTCTCCAACAAAAACATCACGAAGGGTGTTCGCTCTGTGGCCAAACGCATAAAGATCACGCAGGTTGCTTCGATCGCTAAATCTAAAGCCAGCAAATCTAATTTCTAGACGAAATCACAAAAAATAAGCATTATTTTTAATTTTCAGATCGGTGTCCGCCGATGTTGGATAGCGCACGCTCTCGGCGGGTGCTCACGAAGCCTGTGGTGCCTGTGAGCAAGTTCACGTCACTAGTGTACTGGACCTCACGAATGTAGCAACCTTAAGTTTCCGTGATTCATCAAAGTGTTCCTCGCCCCAGCAAGGTTTGTGTGAGTTTTTGCTCATAGAGCTGCTGGAGCGAAGCACCCACCGCTTCGCCCTCCAACCACCACAAGGCGTGAGCAATGGCCTCGAGCGTGGCCATGCCGTCAGCAGTGGATTCTGCCCGCAATTTTTTTTGAGCGGCTTTTGTTTTCTCATCTGCAATATTCCTTTTTAAACAAACTCTTTGCACTTGAGCGAGCTCCCGATGGCGATGATGAACCTTGCTCGCCTGCCGCCAATTTCCGTCGGGCACGATCAGCAGCACTGGCCTTTTTAGACTTGCCACAAAATCAGCATCCAATTCCACAGCATCGTCGCTGGGGTAAAGTAAAAGCGGTTGATAGACGGGATCGAGAATTTCGCTCAAATCCAATCTTTCTTTGCCCTCTCCACGTACATGCATTTCGCTATTTCTCAAAGCCTGCAGCGCCAATCGCCCGGTATTTGTCGTTCGTTTTAATTCTTTGGCGTGAACCACCAAACAGACGCGCGTTTGCAGTTCCAACAATGGAATCGCATGACAGATGCAGCGGTCTTTGTGCAGAAAACAAACGGAGCATGGGTCTTTGGTTTTACGTTGTCTTTGAGTGGGTCGGGCTATCATACGCTGCAACTTTATACCAAAGCGCAAAGCGATACAGCAGCAAAAGTTTGTGACAATCTCATTTGCTGTGCTACCCTACCGTCACAGATGAGACAGATGAGTGAGACAAACACAAACCAGGCCAAAGTAACTTCCTCGACGCAAAGTCAAAATATTCTCCAGTTCCCTGGAGACATTCGACTGATTGCCCATGATCGGGATATGGCCGCGGTGAATTTTGAGCAAATCACCGCTTTCGGTTTTGATACGGAAACCAAACCCGCTTACCGAAAAGGCGAAGTATTTAAGACCGCCCTATTACAGCTCGCCACCGATTCCGTGGCCTATTTGATTCGCTTGCATTACATCAAACACTTCGAGCCAATTCGCGAAATCTTCGAAAACCCCGATGTGCTTAAAGTGGGAGCAGCCATCGCCCAAGACTTAAAACAGCTGCAACATATTTTTCCATTTCAACCCGCAGGCTTTGTAGATGTGCAAAAGATTGGAAAAGAAAAGGGTCTTAAAAATCTAGGTTTAAAAAAAATGACCCAAGAGGTTTTTAACGCCAACCTATTTAAAGGCCCAAAAATGACAAATTGGGAGCGCCAGTTCCTCACCGACGAACAGCTCCTTTACGCCGCCACCGACGCCTGGATCGGCCTGCAGTTGTATCGTGAATTGAATGCGGAAAAGGTAGAAGCAACGTAGTCTTCTTTGCGCCAAAATTAAATTAGGCAGATTTTTTTTGTCGCCATTCCCAAGGTGGAATGGGTTTTTCAGTTTTCCATAAACCCATTTTTTTAGATATAGCCCATCTCCCAAGAAGACGTAATTGATGCTGTCTACTTTAAACTGTCTCTACGAGTTCGACCTGTGTCTGCAATTTGTGTGTGGTTCTGCTTAAAAAATGAGGAGAAAAATAATTTGAAAAAACTCACCGGTCCCCTTTCGATTTTGCCCGTCTGTCTTATCGGAATTATAAAAGGTCACTTAAATTTTGTACTATTTTGAGACGCGCAACTACTGCCGCAAAGTAAATGATTAATTAATATTCTGTCTTGTGAAGTTTCGCGGTGGCGGCAGGCTCCACACTGGAATGAACCTTGCCCATTTAGACGTTTCTGCCTTGGAACGAAAGTACATTTCGTGATCCCACTCAACTTCAGCCATATGAATAAGCTCTTCGACGAATTGAGATTGTCCGCAGGCACGGGCCATTAAAGCGGCCACTTCGTATTCGCCAATATTGCTACGCTCTAATTTTCCAGCTTCGTACATCGACATGAACCAACCGAAATTTAAAAAATTTAAAAATCCCCCAAGTCGGCACAAACAATAAATAACAACACCCACCGAAGTCATTGAGACTTCCCGAAGTAATCGAGGTTTTGCATCTAACGATGCGAGCATTTTCCGCAAGCGATCCCGATGTTCCCATTCGTCTTGTTCGATTTTATAAATCTCAGCGCGCTCTGTGGGATTCGAAACCGACTCCGCGTGACCGCGATAGGCGTAAGCCGCAGCCTTTTCACCGGAGTAGGCATTTTGTAAAAGCCAGATCAAATCTTGCTTAGAACTTATGTTCATCCACTACCAAGCAATCTCTTTGCCGGTAAACTCGAAAAACATTCCTGACTGGGCTGGCTTTAAGCCTAAAGCCACCTCCCAAATTCCTTTGGCAGAGCGATCTGGTTGAGTTGGTGCCGCTTGGCCACCCATATCTGTTTTTACCCAACCGGGATGGATCACGATGGTCGTTAACCAGGGATTGTCTGCTGAGAGACTTTTATTAATCATATTGAGTGCTGTTTTACTGGCGCGATAAGCATAGTAGCCGCCGGAGTCATTATCGTCGATGGAACCCATTTTACTTGTGATCTGAATCACCTTCGGCTGGCTGGAGTTTTTCAATGCTGGCAAAAGCACTTTCGTCAGTAAAAACGGAGCCACCGAATTCACACGAAAACTCTCTGTAAAATCGTGAGAACTCTCACCCTCCAACAAAACACCGGCATTGTTGATCAGAATATCCAGATCTTTTCCCACAACCTCGGCAATTTTTTGCGGAGCCTCTTCGGCAGTAATATCGACAGCCAATAATTGCAGTTTTTCCCTGTACTCGCTTTTCAGCTCCATTAAGCCTTTCGAGCTTTCGGGCTTTCGTGCAATGGCGATCACAGAATCTCCGCGCTGCAAAGCCTGACGAGTTAACTCAAGACCAATTCCACGCGATGTACCAGTTATTACGATTTTCATAGTTTTGGTTTTTAACAAAATAAACAGCCAGCGGCAACCACCGAGACGCAACGCTGAGCCGCAGGCGGTCTTCAAACTGCAAGAAAGATTAGAACGCTCTATTAAGATTTACAAAATTTTAGTCTTCGTATTGGCCAGGGTCCTGAGGACATTTCACTTTCTCACCACAACAGACAACCTGTACTGTTGTGTAAGTGTCGCACTCGTATCCTTGAGAACCACCAGCAAAAATCTCTACTTCTTCGCCCTCATCAGTGCATGCCTGTCCAATTTCAATCTGCGGGAACGTGTTAGTAAAGTTTCCGTAACTGCAATAGCTGTTGCCCATGTAGGTGCTTTCCCATGTTGGTGAAGCAAGAGTTAAGATCGGCGCCGAGCCAACGATTGTTACAAAAAAGAACTTTAAAATTTTACCTGTCATATAGAACCCCCAATGCCTACGACTTATAGCCAAAAAAACCAGCTTGTGTCTACATTCCAATGTTTAACTTAGTAGAGGTTTTTTTGACAGTCGACATGGTACCAAGGTAGAAAAGAACTGAGACGCATAGAGTCTTAGGTAAATGTCGCCGCAAACTGGCCGAATTCCCTTGAATCCATGGAGCAGTAATAATATAAATCCCAGTTCATAGCGGAGTGGTAGTTAAGTTGGTTATAACGCCTGCCTGTCACGCAGGAGGCCGCGAGTTCGAGTCTCGTCCACTCCGCCAATTTTTGACTCCCTACGTTGTCGGCACATCGACTCTCCGGAAGGATGCTCCATTAAATCTGAACTAAAATATTTAAATCGTAAAGATGTCTCAGCGGTGATACTGAGTCTCAAGGGCGACATCCTCCGTGATTGGGAAGCTCAATCTCGCGAAAAGGTGGCGGCTGCAAAAGCGCAATCCCGACTTGCTCTTCGCGATTCTTTACCGGACTTTTTGGATCAGTTGGTTCTAACTTTAAAATCCGAAAACCCCAAAGAACAGGCTGCCAAGAACTCAGAAGTGGCCCGTGAACACGGTGAAGACCGGGCAAAACAACCCGAGTATTCGCTCGAAGAAGTGATCTTCGAATATCACATCCTCCGCGCCGTGATTATTCATCACCTCGAAGCCCTGGTCACGACAGACTCAGAGTCCCGTAAAATTATTCACGAATTTATTGATCGCGGTATTGGCAAAGCGGCTGCCACTTTTTCCGAACTTGAAACCCATCGTCAAGCTGTTCAAGCGAAGGCCTTTGAAGAAGCGAAGATAGAAGCTGAAAGATTGAGCAGTGCAAAATCTGAATTCTTGGCTAATATGTCCCACGAAATTCGCACGCCCCTTGGCGCCATCATGGGTTTTGTTGGCTTACTCAAAGACAAAGGGCTGTCCGATGACGACATCTCAAACTACCATGCGATTATTGAGCGCAACTCCAATCATCTTTTAAGACTCATCGACGATATTTTGGATTTAGCAAAAGTGGAAGCTGGAAAAGTCGTCATCGAAAAGATCGAGTTTTCACTGCGTGAGTTTCTCGCAGAGTTCTCATCAATTGCTGGCGCGAAGGCGCGTGAAAAAGGCATTGTTTTTAATTTTAAACCCGAAACCCTGGTCCCAGAAATTGTCATTTCCGACCCTACTCGCATTCGCCAAATCCTTTCGAATATTGTCGGTAACGCCATCAAGTTTACCGAAAAAGGCAGTGTTGCTTTTTACGTTCAATATACAAATCAACAACTCCATTTTAAGGTTGTTGATACAGGACGAGGAATTTCGATGGAGCAAAGACAAGCCCTGTTTCAGGCCTTCTCGCAAGCCGACTCCTCAACCACTCGCAAATTTGGTGGGACAGGACTTGGACTTGTTCTTACAAAAAAACTAGCGCAGGCTTTTGGGGGAGATTTTAACCTCACCGAAAGCGAGCTCGGAAGTGGCAGTGTGTTTGAAGCCAGCATTCCTCTCACCGTTCCAACGAATGCGAAGCTTGTGCCGATCGAAAAAGCTGTAGCCAAAGTAACCTCAGACTTAAACCTCGATCCTCATCATGTCGACCTTGAAGGTTTCGATATACTGCTCGTGGAAGATTCTCCAGATAATCAGTACCTCATACAAAAAATGTTGAGTAAAACAGGGGCTCGCTTCGTCATCGCTAACGACGGCGCCGAAGGTGTAAAAAGTGCGTTGTCGCACGACTACGATGTGATTCTCATGGATATTCAAATGCCGATCATGGACGGGCATGAAGCAGTTCGTACATTGCGCGAACGGGGCTATTCTGGAGCGGTTGTTGCGCTCACTGCACACGCCATGAAAGACGAACGTGAACGCGCTTTCCGCTCAGGGTTTTCCCATTTTTTAACGAAACCAATTGATAGATTAAACCTTATTGAACTTCTGGACTCTCTGCGTCTCGAACTCAAAGAACCTACAAAAATACCATGACAGAGCCAGTGTTTTTTTGCCCGTTGGGCATTTCCTCATAGGACCAAGGGTAACCGCCCAGCTTGAGGTAGCGTAAGAGCTCCGAGCGCACAATGCCCTCGCCCTTTCCTGGCATGATTTTAACCTTCTCCTGCCCGTGGTGCTTCATAATAAAGCGATCCACGGCATCGAATACTTGGTCTTTTTTAAAACCGTGCAGATCGAGAGTGGGTAATTTTTTCGACATCCTTGAACCCCCTCTTGATCGTAAGGATTCCCGTGACAGTCTTCAATGGAAAACTGTATTAAGGAAGGATGAAAAAACTATTTTGGTTAGATATGGAAATGACGGGCCTGGAGCCCGAAATCGAACGCGTGATCGAAGTCGCTGTGATCGTTACCGATCTGGAGTTTAAACCCCTCGACACCTACCACGCCGTAGTCCAACAACCTGAAGCGTATTTGGAAAACATGGACGAGTGGAATACCAAACACCACTCAGCCAGCGGCCTTTTGGCAAAAGTTCCAACGGGCAAAACGTCGCAAGTGGTGGAGCAAGAGCTTTTGGATTTAATTAAAAAACATTACGCCGACGATGAGCGCCCTGTTCTTTGCGGAAATTCTATCTTTCAAGATCGCAAGTTTATTGATTTGTACTTTAAAAAATTTGGCAAACGCTTGCACTACAGAATGATGGATGTGACGGCGTGGAAAATTATTATGAATGCCTGTTACCATGTAGAGTATCAAAAGAAAGACAGCCATCGCGCCCTCGACGACATCATGGAAAGCATCGAAGAGCTCAAAGCGTTTTTAAAACACGTCACCAAAGAGCCCGCAAAGTTTTCCTAAGCAGGCATCGCTGTGAACAGCACATGCTCCCAAAACTGGATGTCGGGTTTCTGTTTATCCATGGGCTTTAAAAACGCTGGATCCCACGTCATGTTGTAGAAACCGTGAATTTTATCGTGGCTCTGTTTTTTTGCAAACGGCGAAACAAAATGATATCCATGATAACCCTGATTTAAAATGCGAGCGATTATTTTTTCGGAGCTGTGCTCTCCTGACAAAAACTGCGGATGTAACTCAAGCAAAATATTTTTGTATAACTTCTTTTTTAACCCGTCGACCATGCCATCCACGGCGTATCCCTCGGCGCCTTCGATATCCATTTTTACCAGATCCACCTGCTGGATTTTTTTATCAGCGCAAAATTGATCTAGCGAAATCGACGGCACTTCGATTTCGCCCACCGATACTTCTTTTTTAAAATTCATTCCCGCCCACAGATTTTCGTGGCTGTTGGGGTTGGACGGTGTAAAGCGCACATTGCCCGCGCGATCACTCACCGCCACAGTTTCGATTTTTACATTTTGGCCGGCGCCCATCAGCTGGAGATTCTTTTTTAACCAAATATAATTATAGGGATCTGGTTCAAACCCATAAATGGTGGGATTTTTGATTTGTGAAAGTGCCAGGTAAACCAAGTAGCCAAAATTTGTGCCCACATCAAAAATCATCTTTGGCTGCTTGGTTTTAAAAAACTCCAAAGCCCAAATCGTCACTTCGCGTTCGTAGAATCCCAAAAAATAAGCCGACCGCGAGGCCGCTTCTAGCGGGTGAACTTCCATGGGCATCCCCATAAATCGACCCACAAACGGTTTGTGGAGCCGCAAAATATCAATGGCCCAGTTGGCCAACTGCGAGCGGCGAACAGGAAGAGCGTGGACGACTTTTTTTATCGCTTCGGGCAAAGCAGAGATATTTTGTGATGAAAACTTCATAACCCCTCCGTAGTGTTTATAAAGTCTAACTACAAGTTTAAAAAAGCACCACAAATAAAAAGAGGACCGTTAAAGTCCTCTTCGTAAATCGCAATGTTAAAAAAACTTAGTAGCGGTAGTGCTCAGGCTTAAATGGACCTTTGTTGCCCATACCCAAATACTTGGACTGTTTGTCGGAAAGTTTTGTTAGCTTCACGCCAATTTTTTCCAAGTGAAGAGCAGCCACTTTTTCGTCCAGCTCTTTTGGTAAGCGGTAAACGCCCACGTCTTTGTAGAGTTCTGGTTTCATCCATAGATCCATCTGTGCAAGAACTTGATTTGTAAACGAGTTGCTCATCACAAACGATGGGTGACCAGTTCCGCAACCTAAGTTGACCAAACGGCCCTTAGCTAGAACGATGATCTCACGACCGTCTTTCATTGTGTGGATGTCTACTTGTGGTTTTACTTCGCGCATTTTTGAATTGGCGTTCAACCAAGCCATGTCGATTTCGATATCGAAGTGTCCGATGTTACAAACAATGGAACCGCTCTTCATGGAGGCAAAGTGCTTCGGAGTTACGATATCGCAACAGCCCGTGGCGGTTACAAAAATATCAGCTTGAGAAACTGCGTCGTCCATTGTTGTCACTTCGTAACCTTCCATTGCGGCCTGAAGGGCGCAAATGGGGTCGATTTCGGTGATCAAAACGCGGGCGCCGTACATCTTCATAGAAGCAGCAGACCCTTTGCCCACATCGCCGTAACCAGCAACAACAACCACTTTTCCAGCAAGCATCACATCCGTGGCGCGTTTTACGCTCTCGGCAAGTGATTCGCGGCAGCCGTAAAGGTTATCGAATTTAGATTTTGTGACGGAATCGTTAACGTTGATTGCTGGAATTTTTAATTTTCCATCTTTCAACATTTTTTCTAGATTATGAACACCTGTGGTGGTTTCCTCAGAAACCCCTTTTACTTTTTTTAGCATTTTTGCGTATTCAGGCTTGTGCATCATGATGGTGAGGTCGCCACCGTCATCAAGAATGAGGTCGAAGCCGTCTTTCCAACCGATGATGGACTGCTCAACGCACCACTCGTACTCTTCCTCAGTTTCGCCTTTCCAAGCAAATACAGGAATTCCAGCAGCAGCGATGGCCACAGCGGCGTGATCTTGTGTCGAGAAGATATTGCAAGACGACCAACGAACTTCAGCACCAAGATGAGTGAGAGTTTCGATGAGCACCGCTGTTTGAATCGTCATATGCAGGCAACCAGTAATGCGCGCGCCTTTGAGAGGTTGTGATTTGCCGTACTCTTTGCGAAGAGCCATCAGACCTGGCATTTCCTGCTCAGCAATTTTGATTTCCTCGCGACCCCATTTTGCAAGGTCAGCAAAAACTTTAGGATTTTCCATGGCCTCTTTGCAAACGCGATAATCAACAGCCGCCGCTTTCGTAGTTTTCACAGCCTTGGTCGACATTTTGTCAGCAGCCTTTTTATCGGTCTTAGCTGCAGTCTTGCCTGTGCTCTTCGCATTGGCTTTTGCAGTATTCTTTGCAGAAATTTTAGCAATATTCTTAGTATTATTTTTTGTCGAATTCTTCGTCGTGTTTTTCATAATCGCTCCCGTTAAACTCATCTGGTCTCCTTGAGAAATAGTGTGTGCGTTGTTAAGGTTTTACCATGTTGCCCTTAAAAGGCAACACCCACCAAGACCCCAAACCAAAGACTGTCCGAGCGGAAATTATGGAAGCGTCAGTATTTGATAACCGGTGTCGGTGATCAGGACTGTGTGTTCAAACTGCGCAGAAAGGGTTTTATCACCCGTTTCGTAGTACTTGATGGTGGAGTTGGGAATGGACACTTCTTTGATTGGCGCCCCTGTTTCGTTGATCATGGGCTCCACTGTGATCGTTCCCCAAGGTACGAGCTTGTCGCCTCGACCTTTTTTGCCGAACGACGGAATAAAGGGCTCTTCGTGGAACTCCCTACCAATCCCGTGCCCACCGATCTCTTTAACGGTGTGGTAGCCTTTGCGGGTTACAAATTTATTGATCTCGTAGCCAATATCGCCACTGGTGCCAAAAGGTTTGATGGCTTCGATCCCCTTCATGCGGGCTTCGTCGGCCACCTGTACAATCTCTCGGGCCTTGGCGCTCACGTCGCCCACAAAATAAGTGGCTGAGGTGTCGCCGTGAAAGCCGTACTTGAAGGTGGTCACATCGATATTGATGGTATCGCCCTCTTTGAGCACAGTGTCGTCGGGCACTCCATGACAAATGCAGTAGTTGATCGAAGTGCAGATGGATTTTGGATAGCCGTGATAGTTGAGCGGCGCCGGGCGAGCCTCGTGAGAAAGTGTGTAATCGTGAACAATCTGGTCCAGCTCGTTGGTGGTAATACCTGGACGAACAAATTTTGAGGCATAAACAAGAGTTTGGGCCGCCAGTTGGCAGACTTTTTCCATATGTCGAATGTCGTTGGCCGTTTTTACCGTCATGGCTAAGGTATAAACAGATTTAAAAAAAAAGGGAAGCCAAAAGACTTCCCCTCTTTACACTCAATACTTGAACAGCAACTTATTTAAGGTGCTTGCTTACGTATTTTGTCATTTCGAACATAGAAACAGTGGCTTTTCCAGCGAAAACCTTTTTGAGGTTTGCATCGGCGTTGATGTTTCTGCGGTTTTTCTTATCTTGAAGATCGTTCTTCTTGATGTAAGCCCAAATCTTTTTAACAACTTCTGTACGTGGAATTGGCTTTGAACCAACAACTACAGCAAGATCTTCACTTGGTGTAAGTGGCTTCATGAACGCCGCATTGGGCTTTCTTTTTGTTTTTGCTTTAGTAGCAGTTTTTTTCGTAGCCGTTTTCTTTGTAGCAGTTTTTTTAGCTGCTGTAGCTTTCTTAGCTACTTTTTTCTTCTTAGCCATTGTTCCTCCTTAAGTGAACTTCGTATTTGTTCGCACCCTCGATGGTTGCGATAATTAAGAGGTTTTCCCTCTACACTCACTACGTTGTTCTAAGTGGGCAGAGTGAGTCAACAAAAAAAATGCGGGTTTTGAGACGGAGAACGAAGAAAAATGCATTTTTTCTGCAAAATCCCCTCGGAAAAGGGGGGATTTGCCTCTGAAAAAAGCGGCGAACCCAGGCCCTGTGTTCTACTTTTGAAATTTGCGGTACTTCAAACGTGTCGGAGTGAGGGTCTCAATTCCCATTCGCTGTTTGTAATCCGTCTCCCAATCGGTGTAATTCCCAGTGTGGAAACTCACTTTGCTATCGCCCTCAAAAGCCATGATGTGAGTGCAAATGCGATCGAGAAACCAGCGATCATGGGAAATAGTTATGACACACCCGCCAAAATCCAACAGCGCTTCTTCGAGGGCGCGCATGGTATTGACGTCCAAATCATTGGTTGGTTCATCCAGCAAAAGCACATTGTGCCCTGCTAAAAGCAGCTTCGCCATGTTCACGCGGTTGCGCTCTCCACCGGAAAGCACGCCCACTTTTTTCTGCTGGTCTGAACCACTGAAGTTAAAACGCGACACATAAGCACGGGAGTTCATCTCGCGATTGCCGACCTTTAATAGATCTTGTCCACCCGAAATCTCTTCCCAAATAGACTTGTTGGCATTCAAGGTTTGTCTATCTTGGTCCACGTATCCAAGTTTTACTGTGGAGCCGATAAGCATCTCGCCGCTGTCTGGTTTGTCGAGACCAGCCATCATTTTAAACAACGTCGACTTACCTGCCCCGTTGGGCCCAATGATTCCAACGATGCCGCCGCGAGGGATGGAAAACGTAAAGTCATCAATCAATACGCGCTCGCCAAAACCCTTAGTGATATTTTTTCCCTCGATGACCTGATCGCCCAAGCGAGGTCCCGGCGGAATGTAAATCTGCATTTCCTGCACTTTTTCTGGGCTCGGCTCCTTCACCAAGTTTTCGTAGGCCGACACACGGGCTTTTGATTTTGCTTGTCGTGCCTTGGGAGATAGACGAATCCACTCAAGCTCGCGCTCCATGGTTTTCGTTTTTTTGTTTTGCTCGCTCTGTTCTTGCGCCTGACGTTTGTCTTTTTGTTCCAACCACGAAGAGTAATTTCCCTTCCACGGAATTCCTTCACCTCTGTCGAGTTCCAAAATCCAACCCGCCACGTTGTCTAAAAAGTAGCGATCATGGGTCACGGCGATAACGGTGCCTGGGAACTGATGCAAAAAGTGCTCAAGCCACGCGACAGTTTCGGCATCCATATGGTTTGTTGGCTCATCAAGCAAAAGAATATCTGGATTGGATAAAAGCAAACGGCACATGGCCACCCGGCGTTTTTCTCCTCCAGAAAGAGTTTTAACCAATGCATCTTCGGGAGGACAGCGGAGAGCTTCCATGGCCTGTTCAAGTTTTGTATCAACACTCCAACCATCGAGAGCTTCAATTTTTTCCTGAAGCACACCCTGTTTTTCGATGAGCTTCTCCATTTTATCAGGATCGAGGTTTTCGTCGGAAAACATGGCGCTGATCTCATTGTACTCTTTCAAATACTTGGCAACATCTCCCATGCCCTCAAGAACAATCTCTTTCACTGTTCTTTCGGGATCGAGCTGTGGCTCCTGTTCTAAAAATCCAACACGATAGTTTTTTGCAGGAAAGGCTTCGCCTAAAAATTCCTCATCGATTCCTGCCATAATTTTTAGCAAGCTTGATTTACCACTGCCGTTCAGACCGAGAACACCAATTTTGGCACCATAAAAGTAAGAAAGGTAAATGTCTTTTAAGACGTATTTGTTCGGCGGATAAACTTTGCCGACACCTTTCATCGTATAAATAATTTCTTCAGCCATAAAACCTCCAGAATAGTTTTGGCAAATTTAGATTGCCTTTCCGCGCAAGCCACCATAGGATTTTTCTTCCGATGGATGATTCTTCAAAAAAAGACAAAAATTCTAATCTTCATCTTTACGATGCTCTGAAGAATATCAATGACGCTCTTGAGGAATGGGACAAAATTACCAACAAGCCCCTCGCAGAGCAAGAGCTTTCCACTCTTACGCCTGAAAAACCAAATCAGGAGCTGCTCGCAAAATTGCGCGATCAATTGAATGAGTTATCAGATAAATAATCAGACGGATAATTTAGACGATTAATTTAACGGCCGCTCTTTCGTGAGTGGCAGTTTGGAGACTGAAAGCCTTCACCGCCCCCCTGCTCCCACTCGTCGTGAGTGAGCAGTCGCAAAGACAGCGCATGCACTACATGCTTCAGCTCCTGCGCCAGCAACGCGTAGACTTTTTGCTGCCGACGAACCCGACTCAGCCCCTGAAAAGCTTCAGAGACCACGAGAACTTTAAAGTGCGACTCCGCGCCGAGACCCGAAGAGTGAAGATGGCTTTCGTTCATCACATCGAGCTGTGTCGGTTTTAAATCGGATCGCAGCTTGAGTTCTATGGAGTCTTGCAGTTTCATAGCCAGTCTTTTATCACTTTTTCGATAACGTGCATAGCGTAGAGTTCGTAGCCTTCTTTGAGAATAATGAAAAATAAAACTCCACACAACACCACAACTTTTGTGGACTGGGAGAGGCGCTTTTGCAAGGGACGCATCCAAAGAGCCGTAATGGTGGCCACAAAAAACAAACTCAGCGCCAATGGCATGTCGATTAATTTCTCGCCGAGAGACCCATCCAGAGCCGATTCGCTTTTTAAATCCAACAAAAAATAACTCAAAGACCCCGAGAAGGTGGTTAACATTGTGCTGAGGTTTGTGGTCGGCACAAGCTCCTTCGCGCGAACCATTTTTAGATTGAACATGATGGGCGATAAAATCACACCGGCACCAATGCCCGTAAAGGCCGAAACAAATCCCGCGATAATGGCAAACAGCAGTGCAAAAGAACCTTTGGCCTTGGTGATCGTGAGAGCCTCTTCAGCGAGAGAGGGCAAATTCCTGCGGAAAAATGTAACGATCAGCAGAACAAAAAGTATAAAAAGAAAAAACAAGCGCAAGGTTACGTCGCCCACGGCAGCTGCCCACGGCCCCGACATAAAGGCCATAATTCCCGAAGGGACACCGAGCAGCAGTCCTGTGCGCCAGTTGACCAAATTATCTCGCGCAAAGCCCACAGTGTTTAATAGCGTCACAAGAAAGACGGCGGCCAAGCTTGTGGCTATGGCTTGGTGATGGGTCATCACGATGAGACTTGGCAAAATCGGCACGATAAAAATGCCGCCACCAATACCAAATAACGACGACACCACACCGACAATGATTCCTAGGAATACACTGACCAGAACAAAGGTCATTTTCTAGCGTGCATTAACTCTTTTGTGCCTTCGGCAAAAAGAACTTCGATTTTGTGTGCATGGGTCTTTGTCACATACCCCACACCAAACGACGGATGAGCTATGGACTGGGAATCGCGAAACTCAGTCGCGATGGTATAAGGAATCGCCTGTCCCTTGTGTTGCTCTTGCAGATTTAACCACATGGACTTGGCACCGCTTTTTGAAGACATGCGGGGTTTCGCCGGCGCCTTGCGCGTTGTTGAAGCCGCTTTTGCAGGCTTTGCTTCTTTTTCTAAACTGAACTTTTGCGAAGCTCCACAAACCTCGCACTTAAGCTTGGCAGTGGTATCGCTGGTGTGGGTGATCACTTTAAAATAGCGATCAGCATCACATTTTTTGCAAAACACGTTAATATTTGTAGCGACGCGTGGAAGGGTATTTGTAGACATAACCTGCATCTTAGAATGTCTTGCTAAATAGGTCTATAGATTTTTAAAGGTTCGTCCAAATTTTTCGTCCGAACTTCATGGGAATTGAGGTAAAAAGGCCCTTCGTCTTGCTCAAGTCGCAACTGAACAGCTCGAAGACTCCCGTCCTCTTTGGGGTTTACCACCAGTCCCGTGTCCTTAAAACGCTTCTCGAAATCAGTTCCCGGCGATTTTGTGAAAAAATTTTCCCATTGCTGAGATTCCAACTTTACCCGGTACGTGAGGGTGCGTGAGAACGAATGGATGGGCGTGTAGGCTGTTAAAATTTCAAAAGGGCCATAGTAAGAATGTAAGCGAATGGCTGGATTGCCCCATTGTGTAAAGCCGCAACAGGTTTTTACATTGGCGTACCACAGGCCGAAAGCTTTGGATAAAAACCCCATGCCATATAAGCTTTCCTCTTTCGGCACCAAGGAATTCACTGTGCACAGGTTATGGGCCACCCATTCGGCATCTTTGGACATGGTAGGAATAATAATAAACAAGCTGAGGGGCACCCACTCATGTTTGCCCACAAACGGCAGATGTTTTTTAAGCGACTCTGGGATTTTGTCGGCCTTGATCGCAAAACCCGCCACAAATCCCGGGGTGATCGCACAGTCATAAAAGACCCAACGAGGCATGGCCATATTCGAAGGCCCAAACGCACGGGATTCCAGTTCTAAAATTTGGTTCCCAAACTCCACCTCTTTCATGATCAGGGGATTGATGTAATGGGGGGTCATGTGGGAAAACCAATCAATCCCCGAGTTGTCGCCGGGGTTGGGAATTTTGTTGTCTGTGCGAACGAACACGTAGGGCCGAATGTCGGGGTTCGAAAGCCAAGCTAAACGCGGATCGGATTTCATAAAAACCTCGCCAACTCTTCCAGGGTGTTACAGGTTTTAAAGCAGTCCATCAGGTTGGATGTTAAAACTTTTTTCGATTGTAAATCGTCAAGCATCGCCAACAAAGAGTTCCAAAAACCATCGGCATTAAAAATAACAATGGGCTTATCAAAACAGTTTAAAGACTTCCACGTCAGCACTTCAAAAAATTCATCGAGGGTACCCACTCCGCCGGGCAGGATTAAAAAGACATCCGAATTTTCCATCATCAGTTGTTTGCGTTCGAAAAGATCTTTTGTTTCGACAAGCTCACTCAGCCCGCGATGGGGAATCTCCAAGGGAAATAATCCTCCTGGCAGATACCCAACAACTTTACCGCCTTTTGCTAACGTCTCGTCGGCCATGAGCCCCATTAGACCCACTTTCGCGCCTCCGTAGACCAAGGAGTGACCTTTTTTTACAAGGAGCATTGCGATGTCTCGACAGTTTTCTAACGTCGACGCACTAAAATCTGATTTTGAACTGCAAAAGACGCAAACTCTCATACCTTCAACGGACCAATCATCTCTTCGGGGCGCACCAGGCGATCAAAGTCCTCGCCGCTCATGTAACCCAGCACAATAGCGGATTCTTTGAGAGTGATATTTTTATCGTAGGCGTTTTTTGCAATTTTTGCGGCTTTGTCATAGCCAACATGGGGGTTGAGGGCCGTCACGAGCATCAGTGAGTTGTTCATGTGGTTTGCAATTTGCTGATGATTGGCTTCGATACCGTCGACACACTTTTCGGCAAAACTTAAACAAGCATCACCCAGTAAGCGCACAGAATTGAGCACATTAAAAACAATCACTGGTTTAAAAACATTGAGTTCAAAATGCCCGCTCATCCCACCCACGGTCACGGCCATATCGTTGCCGATCACCTGGGCGCACACCATGGTCATGGCCTCACTCTGCGTGGGGTTCACCTTGCCCGGCATGATGGAACTGCCCGGTTCATTCGCGGGCAAAATCAATTCGCCAATTCCGCTGCGCGGGCCACTTCCTAAAAGACGAATGTCGTTGGCAATCTTCATCAAACTACAAGCGATGGTTTTTAAAGTTCCACTGGCTTCTACCAAGGCGTCGTGGGCCGCGAGGGCTTCAAATTTATTAACCGCACTCACAAAGGGCAAACCCGTTTCTTTCGCAATAACGGCAGCGGCCTTCTGTGCAAACTCGGGGTGAGTGTTCAAACCTGTGCCCACAGCCGTACCACCGAGAGCAAGCTCATACACACCTTTCAGGGATTTTTCGACGCGTTCGATACTTTTATCAAGCTGAGTGACGTAGCCCGAAAACTCTTGGCCTAAAGTGAGCGGTGTTGCGTCCATCAAATGCGTGCGTCCAATTTTGACGATTTTCTCAAATTGATTTTGTTTTTTTAAGAGAGAATCACGCAGTCGCTTGAGATTCGGAATCAGATGATTATTGAGGCGCTCGCCGACGGCGATGTGCATGGCCGTTGGAAACGTATCATTGGAGGATTGACCTTTATTAACGTCGTCATTGGGGTGAACTGAATGCTCTTTCACCGAACCAGTGAGAAGTTCGCTGGCACGATTGGCGATCACTTCGTTAGCATTCATATTGGTTTGTGTCCCACTCCCCGTTTGCCAAACCACCAAAGGAAAGTGTTCGTCGAGCTTACCTTCCATGACTTCGTTGGCCGCAGCAATGATAAATTTGCCCTTGGTTTCAGGTAAAAGACCCAACTTCCAATTTGTAAAAGCCGCCGATTTTTTAAGGATACCTAAGGCGCGGATCATTTCACGGGGAAACCGATCGCCACCGATCTTAAAATTTTCCAGCGAACGCTGTGTTTGCGCTCCCCAGTATTTGTCGGCTGGAACTTTGATATCGCCTAATGAATCTTTTTCGATACGAAAAGACATATGCCTCCTCAAGTGGAAGCTTTATTTATAAATTGAGTCGTGGAGAATGTAAACGAGCACTTCAAAGAATGAGGCATTTTGCGAGCGCCCAGAGAGGGCGCCGCGCAATCTTTAACAAATGTGCTTAGAAATTAAACCAAAGATTGATTGCAGGCACTAGATCGGTCTGCGTGATTTCAACGGAAACAGCTCCGGGATCTTGTTTATCAAATGTGATCGAGCGGTAGGTGATCTGCGGCCCCAAGTGAAACGAAGATGTGAGCGGGAAGGCCCAGCCAATATCTACTTGTGGACCCATGCCATCAGTGAGAGTGCTCACTGAGCTCGTTTTCAATTCGGCCATCAAAAAATAAGTAAATAGCGCATAGAATCCAGCATAGTGCTTGAAGCCCACTGTAGGTCCCACAGCGAATCCCTTTTGGTTGTAGGAACCGTCGTCGTAGCTCGACATCGAGTACATACCGCCCAAATAGAGACCCGATGGAGCAAGGTAGCCCAAGCGGAAATCATAAAAACTTTTTGTGTATTCGCGGGTTGTTGTTCCAGCGTTTTCTGTTTCCTCTGACATGTAGGAAAAGCTCGGTGAAAATACGATATTCGCCGATGCCATTGATGTTACACATACAACCAAAATCCCTAGTAAAATACGCATAGTACCTCCTTTTAAGTTTAGTTCTTATCGCACTTGGTTTTCATTCTCTTGAGGCCGCTAGCCAGAGTCAACTGCTCTCATAAATGACTTGGTACCCCCAAAAAAGAGTGATAAAAGCCACACATGCAATACTGGTTGATGAAATCTGAGCCCGACGTGTTTTCAATCGATGATTTAAAGCAGAAAAAAACCACATTGTGGGATGGCGTGCGCAACTACCAAGCTCGTAACTTTATGACTCAAGCCATGCAGCTTGGTGACATGGTCCTTTTTTACCACTCCAATGCCGAACCACCAGGAATTGTAGGCGTGGCCAAAATCTCTCGCTTAGCCCAGCCCGATCCGTCGCAATTTGATAAAAAAAGCGAGTACTACGACCCAAAAGCCAATCTAAAAGCACCTCGCTGGTATGGTGTGACGGTGGAGTTTGTCCAAAAGTTTAGTAAAATTATTTCCCTCGAGGAGCTGCGCAATCACAAATCCTTGCAAAGCATGCTAGTGATTAAAAAAGGACAACGGCTCTCCATTCAACCTGTGACCAAAGCGGAGTTTGATGTCATTCACAAATTGGCCCATTGATTTTTCAAAGCCGAAATTATTTTTGGCACCCATGGAAGGCGTTGTCGACGCCGTCAATCGCCGCCTCATTTCCTCACTCGGCGCGACCGATCTTTGTCTCACAGAGTTCGTTCGCGTGGTGGATCACCTTTTGCCTGCGAAGGTCTTTTTGCAATACTGCCCCGAGCTGCTCAGCAATTCGCGAACCCCGTCTGGCACTCCCGTTGTTATCCAATTGCTTGGCAGTCAGCCGCAGCCCATGGCCGAAAACGCCCAGCGCGCGGTCGAGCTCGGCTCCTTGGGTATCGATCTCAACTTTGGCTGCCCAGCAAAAACTGTGAACAACAGCGACGGCGGAGCCGCTCTTTTAAAAACACCCGATCGCATCTGCCGCGTTGTCGAAGCCGTGCGCAAAGCTGTGCCAGCGTCCCATCCTGTGTCCGTGAAGATTCGCTTGGGTTTCGACCATCCCTATCACTCTTTGGAAATTGCAAAAGCCATCGAAGCCGCCGGCGCCAGTTGGTTGGTGGTGCATGCGCGCACAAAAATGGATGGCTACAAACCCCCAGCCTACTGGGATTACATCGCTGCAATCAACGAGCATCTAAAAATCCCAGTGATTGCCAACGGCGAGGTTTGGACTGTGGAGGACTATCATCGCTGTCGCGCCGTCTCTGGCAGCCAACACGTGATGTTGGGGCGCGGCTGGGTGGCCAACCCTGGCCTGGGATCGGAAATCAAAGCCAACGCGAAAAAACTGACGTGGGCGCAATGGCAAAACTACTTTTTAGAATTCTTTCGCCTCTCCAAGGAGTACCGCCATGAACGCTATGCAGTTCAGCGCACAAAACAAATGGCGCGAATGATGAGCCAAACCTATAGCGAAGCTGGCGAGCTATTACAAAAAATCAAAACTCTCGAGACCGCGGAACCCATGCTCGAAATATTATGTAACAAATTTGGCAACAAGCCCTACTTCGAATCATCAACCCAATCTGAAAGGACTGCCTATGTCTAAAGTTTTAATTTACACGAAATCCTATTGCCCTTATTGCGATCGTGCGAAAGCGCTGTTGAAAAGAAAAGGTGCAAGTTACGAGGAAATTTCGGTGGAAGGCGACAAAAAAATCTACACAGAGCTCAAACAAAAAACCGGTTTGATGACTGTGCCGCAGATTTTTATTAACGATGAGTTGGTCGGTGGTTACACCGACCTTGCAGAGCTTGATCAAAAAGGTCTTCTGGATGCCAAGCTGACTTAGTTTTTAAAAAAGACCGGGTCTTTTATTAATCAGCCGTGTGGTTCGTCGTGATTGTTAATGGGCCACCATTGGCTTTTGCTTGGCGCACCCACGCATTCAAAGTCTTGGCGTTAGCGTACTCAAGTCGGATGCAACCGTGGGACTCTTTATTCCCCGTCACGTTACCTGCATGAACGGCAAAGCCTGTTCCTTGCCCTTTAGACCCTAGAATAAACATGGCGTAGGGCATGGAATCTCCGCGGCCGGAAACATAACCCGAGCCCATGATCCGGCTAAGGTTTAAACTGCGATTGGTCATCTTGGGAGTATTCACACCGTTAAAGTCTACATCGTTATTAGGGTCTCCAGGGGAAGTGCCCCAGCGAGCTACTAAATTACCATTTAGATAAATGTCCATGCGATAACAAACCTCGTACGAACATCCAAGTTCTGTTCGCGCCATATCGAAAACTTCCATATGCACGGAACCGATGTCGCTTGGTACTTGCTCAGGAAGAAAAAACGCTCCCTCAAACTGCGCAAACGCTGACTGGCTTAATATCAGTAAGCTTAAAATTAAAAAACTCTTCATAGAACCTCCGAATGATTTGTAAATTTAAAATTTTAGGAATCATTCTTATAAACGTGTGGCCTTCATTTTGGAATAAAAAAGTAAGTTTTTTGAAAATGAGGGAAATTTTTCAAGTTTGGTTATGAACGCGTTTGCCTGTTTTACGGTTGCGGCATTATGGTTGCGGCGCTTGAAATCTTTGAATCAATCGATGCATTTCCGGCGTAACATAGGGGCGGTCTTGATCGTAGATGGAAAAGAAATGAATGGTTCCCCCTACGAGCCGTCCCACGATGCGAACCTTACCGCCGTGTTTGAGCAGTTTGATATCGCGAAACTCAGGATGGATGGAGTTGATTTTGCGCAAGCCCGACGAGTTTTGATGGGCCACGTACCCCTTGGAAAGCGCTGCTAAAAAATACGACCCGCGCTCGGGATTCCGTTTAAAAAACTCAATAACCTCGGCAGAAAATACGACTGAATGATAGTCAAGACCCTTGATCTTATAAGCTTTTTGCGGCAGCAAGAGTTCCCATTGAAAATCCAATTGGTTAAAAAACTCGATGTCGATTCGTTGTTTTTGCCGAGACCATTCTTGCAATAGTTTATCGATGGCAAAATGCTCGCGATCAAAAGCCTGTTTATGCGCCAGCCACTCTTTATGGGAAAGGTCTTGCATGTACAACTTACCCAAGGTTTTGCTGGAGCTGTTAAACCGCACCATCCAAGCGGCGGCCAAATCGGGTTCAAGGCTGGCAGTCTCAGCTTTTGCCCACCCAAGACGCTGCTCCACAGCTGCAATTTGCAAATTGAGGTCTTCAATCCCCACCAGTGCTTCCTCTAAGAGGATTTCCTGTCGTTTGTAATAGGCATCAAATTGGCGGAGCAATAATTGGATTCTTGCGAACTCTGGATACGTGGAGGTCATCAGCTCTTTGCTTGTCAAAGTGTGCGGCAGGCGATTTTCTAAAATATATTTATTGAAATAGCGCACTAACGAAATTCGCAACTCAACCTTCGCTTTCTCTGCGTCGGCGTTATTTACCATTGGATTTTTTACGATAAATTGTAAATCTGCAATATGTTGGTTTTCAACGGCTTCGGGAAAGTGCAATTGCTTCACTCCGGCGACGAGAAGATCGTAGAGTTCGGTTATCGCTTTTTGCCTAATAAAAGTTCCCAAGCCGTGGGGACCCATCACAAGCTTTGATTCTGAGCGCGAGTAAAGCCCTCGCGCCGTGAGGATCAATTGATCTTGGGAGTCTTGAGAAGTGGTCCGCCCACCAATCGTTGCGGGAGCTTTCTCTGACTCCAAATAGTTGTAATAGTCCGCTTGAATTCGCGCCCACGCAATTGCGATGGTCCCAGTCTCGCGAACATTCATAAAACGGAGTAAATCTTGTCGCGAAGTGAGGTCCACGGTTGGAGCTTGAGGATTGGCTTGGTTGATCCACCGACTGAGCATGGTTAGCAGCTGATACATACTCTGGGCGGCCTGCCAGTCGCCGCGATAGGCTTTTAACAAAAGCCTTTTGTCTTGATTGCGAAAAAAATCGATGGAACCCTTCACGCCTGCGATATCGTTGAACGAAATCCCCAAGGTCAGAAAAAGAATCTCATCGGCAATCGTGGCATGGGCCATATCTTCGTTTTTTTTCGAATGCTTCATTAAAAGATCGAGGCTGCCCTCTGGACCTTTAAAACGTCGAACATTCTGTGCGTCCACCGCTTTTTTAAGAAGGGATGGATTTAACGAGGAAGGATCGGGAATGAACTGTGCAGATATCTGCATGGGAATCGTAAATATATTTCGGCACACTTGGTATGCAGTGGCATTCAAACAATGAAAAAAAAGCAGAATGCTTAAGCTTAACCGCAAAACAGTTCCCAACGTGACCAGTCAATTTATTCCATCTATATGAGAACTGGCATTAAACATAAATCCCGATGGTTTAACCAGCCCCATTGAAAATAAGACACAGCTGTCAAAATATTTCGCAGTGCTAAATGTCTAAGCAGGTGGCTTCCTCCTCAGACCTCTTAAAGCGTAGGGCACTCTCCCGCCGACTTCGCAATCATTGAGCAGAATGTAGTCCAATACCGCTAAAAAATCTCGCCCCCAGGTGACCACTCTTGAATAGGGCGCCAAGATCCAAAGCCCCTCCCCTAATTTTTGCGCGATAACTCCCGCGAGCGCTCGAATAAATCCTCTGAACAGCTGTCGGTTGGTAATTTTAATACAAAAATGAAAATGATCTTTTTGAACACTCTCCTTGTAAACTTTAACTCCAAATCTTTTGGCATAGAGAAAAAGAAGTTTTCTGAGCAAACTTCGATGGGAATAAAGATTTACACTCTGTTTAGATTTCAAAACAAAGTGCAGAGGTTTACGACTGTTTAAAACTCGCTCTGTTTTACGTTTTCCCTTTATAGCAAGAGATCCACCAAACTCTTTCTCCGTTGGTTCAAAGAAACTCATTTGTCGGGCCATTGTTTTCTCCTTTTAAAAAAACAATATACAGCCACTTTTAAAAATCAGTTTTTGGAGAAATTAAAAAATAAAACCCCTACTAGATATAACTCTTTATCGTGTTTTAAATCGCGGTAACAGCTTTGCCCCAAAGAGAAAATCTAACCAACGAACCGCTTGGTGAGTTTTCAACAAAAACCCTAAGGAAGAAGATTTAATGACACAAAACAGGCGTCAAGCACTGATGACAGTTGTCAAAAAAATATTTATTAAAAACCTATTTTCAAAAAAAATACTTTGTACAGCGACTTGGGAGCCCAGTGCACCAATGGTTCTGGGGCAAATCTCGGCTGATCAGGAGGATCAGACGAAACGGGGTTAAAAGGGCAGCGGCCCTTTTCGTTCAGGATGAACTTATCCGCAAAATAGCAATTGTGTTAAGAGTGTGCGCAACAAGAAAAAATAAAGTCGAATCTCACTAAGTTCGCCATTCTGTCCTCTGAATCATTCTCTGTTCGATTTTGAAAAAATCGTCCAAGGCCTCGTTCAATTGTTCTAAGGTGTGGCAATTGGTCATCTTTGCATACAGAAAATGTCCGTACTCCAGCCACACGGCGCTGGTTTTTATATAGAACTGAAACTTTTTAAGAGCTACCACCGGACGAAAGCGCGCAAACATTTCCTGCGCCAGTTGTTTTGCACAAATAAAAAATTCTTGCCCTTCTTCTTCGGGAGTTGAGGGAGCCCTCCCCGTCCTGCCAGCAGGCGCCGGAAGTCCCATTCTCTCTCCCACCTGCCACATCAACCAAGGGCGCGCGGTCAGTGCTCGACCAATCATCACCATGTCACAACCAGTTTCCTGCTGCATGCGAAACACATCATCAACAACTTGCACATCTCCATTGCCAATGACCGGTATCGAAAGCGCTTCCTTAATCTTGCGAATCTGCGCCCAGTCGGCCGTGCCACGACGTTTTTGCTCTGCCGTGCGCGGATGCAGTGTGAGCCAGCTTGCACCTGCACGTTCCAAGGTTTTCATAAAAGGGATCATCCCCTCGACGGTGTTTTCGAAACCGGCTCGCAGCTTTACCGACACTGGCACCCGCGAATGCCGCACGGTCATCTCGACCACGCGGGCGGCGTAGTCCACGTCGCCCATCAAAGCCACACCGTAGTTGTGCTTGAGGGCCTTTTGCACCGGGCAACCCATATTTATATCAATACCGCTCGCCCCATAATCCACCAGTTTTTGCACAGAGGCTGAGATGTATTTCTCCTCGTTGCCTAAAATTTGCGGCACCCAAAAATCTTCGCCCTCGTCGCGCATGGCTTCGGGAACAAGTGCTGGATTTTCCGTGGGCAAGCGACGACTGCTGAGCATTTCGCTGGGCCAAATGGTTTGCGCCCCTTCGGGCATGTAGCCCGCCACCACTTTGCGAAGGGCCACATGGCTTAAACCCACCATGGGCGCTAAACAAACGGGAAATTGCACTGGTAGAGGGAATCTTGTGTTTTGCACACTACGGGTATATAAGGAAGCTTGTGGCGAAACAAATAAATCCTGGAATTAAATTGGGAATTTTAGGTGGGGGACAGCTCGCGCGCATGCTTGCGCTGAGCGCTCACCAAATGGGCCTTCATCCCCACGTGCTTTCGGAAAACTCTTTGGATCCCGCTCAACAAGTCACCCGCTTCAACCATGTAGGCTCCCTCACAGACGTCGCTGTGGTGGAGAACTTTTTAAAACAGGTCGACGTGGCCACTTTTGAAAGTGAATTTCTCGACGGCACTTTGTTGAGTCAGGCCCACCAAACCACAAAGACTCCCATTTACCCCAACGTTTCTACCATGGAGCTTTTGCAGGACCGCCTTACGCAAAAGCAAAACCTCGATTTATTAAAAATACCCACCGCTCAATGGCTACCGGCAAACAGCGCCGCCGAAGCGCAAACAGCGGTGAATTCCCTGGGGCTTCCCTTGGTTTTCAAAAAGCGGCGCTTCGGCTATGACGGCTACGGGACTTTTGTGGTTAAAACAAAAATCCAAGTGGACGAGTTCTGCGCCAAACAATTTTCCCCAAAAAATTTACATCCGACGGGCTTTATTGTCGAAAAATGGATTCCCTTCAAACGCGAATTGGCCTGCGTGTTTGCGCGAAATATTTCGGGCCATATCAGTCATTACCCGCTGGTTGAAAGTTTACAAAAAAATTCTCGCTGTTTTTGGGTTAAAGGCCCAATAAAATATACGACGAAGCACAAAAACTTTTCTGCGTTTGTAAAAAAATTCAGTCTGTTCTTAAAAAAGATGAACTACGTTGGCGTGATGGCCGTGGAGTTTTTTGATACCAAGAACGGGCTTTTGGTCAACGAGCTTGCCCCCCGGGTACACAACTCCGCCCATTACACCATGGACGCCTTTACGGTGTCGCAATTCGATTTGCATATCAAAGCGTTGCTCAACCAATCGGTCAATATTCCTAAAGCCAATGCCAAGGGCTTTGCCATGGTGAATTTGCTAGGCGGTTCGGCAAAAAAAATCCAGTGGGTTCTCGATGCGGATGTTCAGCTTCACTGGTATGGAAAATCTGAAAATCGCGACGGCCGAAAAATGGGCCACTTAAATACTCTTGGAACGTCGCCCGAGGCGGCACTGAAACTTGCACTTAAGAATTTAAAAAGGATTCATCTATGAAGAAAGTAAAAGTGGCTGTGGTCATGGGAAGCGATTCCGACATGCGCGTGATGAAAGACGCCGTCGAAACGCTCCAAACCTTTAAAGTCTCTTGCTCCACAAAAGTTATTTCCGCGCATCGCACACCTCAGGAAATGTTGGATTTTGCAAAGAGTGCCAGAGATCTCGGCGTCGAAGTGATCATTGCCGGTGCTGGAGGCGCCGCTCACCTCCCGGGTATGATTGCCTCGGCCACCACACTGCCAGTGATTGGCGTTCCCGTTCAGCTCAAACATCTCGACGGTTTGGATTCTTTGCTGTCCGTCGCGCAGATGCCTAAGGGTGTGCCCGTGGCCACCATGGCCATCGACAACGCCACCAACGCGGCCTTGTTTGCTTTGCGCATTCTCTCTCTGAGCGATAAAAAAATTGCACAGAAATTAGCTGGGCATCAAAAAGAAATGAAATTGAAAGTAAAAAAGGCCAACAAAAACTTAAAACAATCCTTACCTAAAAAGTAAGCTGAGGACACAACCTCTGTTTGCAAAACATTTTCCTGGTGTCAGTTATCTCGGATTCAAGGATGCGGTCTAGCGAAAATTAGCGCACCTTGCAGCGGATAATAACTGTGTAATCCGTTTGCTCCCCGACGCGAACACCACGTACGCGGTTCAATACGATGTAGCCCTTCGGACAAAGGTTTTCACATTTGTGAAAGCAGTCTTGCATTTCGTTTCGGCAAACAATGGTGTAACGGTTGCCATCGGCAGTGGTTTGAGTTTTTTCCGGAGACGAGGAGCAGGAGACCATCGAAGCCGTGTTTAGAAAGCACAGCATAGCTAAGATGAGTGTTGAATGAATTTGTTTCTTCACCACGTCTCCTTAAAAATTATTCGAATTTATAGGAAAACGATTGAACTCGTTTGAGTGGTTTTTGCGGGAAATTGGGTGGATACGGTTTAAACGGACTTGAGGCTTTCACGAGATCCACTGCTGCCTGATTTAAAACATCGTGGTCGCATTTTTCTTTCAGCATGATGTCTGTTAAGCGGCCATCCGGATTGATATTGAACTCCAATGTGATGTTTTCGCACTCTTGCCCTAAGCGGCGCGCCATCTTTGGGTATTTTTTATTGGCCTGAAGCCAAAGTGTCAGCTCTGTGTCGTACGGCAGCGCCTTTTTTCCACCTTGTCCAAAGGCCTCTTCGGAGGAGTCTTCCGCGGCCCCCACATTTTTATCAAAGGTCTTTACGGCGTCGGGGTCGTTTTCCACAACCTTCTCAGACTTGTCTTTTTTTTCTTTAGGCTTGGGCGGATTGATTTTAGTTCCGCGACCGTCCCCCATCAGTAAAACGTCGCTATCGTAGTACTGCTGTTTCTCTTGACCCCATTTATAAAAAATAGAAGAAAAAAGCAAACCGTGGAGTAGAAAGCTTGCGATTACGCTGGCAGAAAAAATGTTTATAAATTGGTTTTGCTTTTTCATCGAAATGATTAAAACACCCTCTATTTAAAAATGCAAAATTTCCTTGGCAATTTTTACACAAGCTGCCAAGACGCCCTATCGACGCCCTGACTTAATCTTTTTTTGTAACTTAGAAATAAGATGAACAGCCATTTTTTCGTGAACTTTGCACATTTTCAGCTCATCTTTTCGATACGAGCGCTGACTTGGCGTCAATGTTCCGGTTTCTAGCTCCATCTCATAATCCATCTTACTTGAGCGAATTCCCTCAAGTTCTTTGGTTTGCTGCTTAAAGGTTTTGCCAACCTGACTTAACGGGGCAACCTCAATCCAGTCCTCTTTTTGCCGATACCAACTCACCATACGTAAAAAACGCGCTTTATTTTTAGCTAAGGTAAACTTTGGATACTGTTCCTCGTTCAACTCTAAAATATTGTCGCACTGGTCAATCTCATCAACTTCATCAAGGTGCTGAAAAACCACATCTTTCTCAACTTCTTGCTTTTCAAGCATTTCCAAAACAACCTCCTCAACGCTGTGATAGACAAATGAATTAACACAAATCCAAAAAATTTGCACCAAGTCATAGAAAATATTCAGGCGCTTTGTAATTTAAAGGTTGCCAATCGGACTGCTAGCGATCTGCGTCGACTAAGGCTGCGATGACCAGGTCTCCGCTCACATTGATGGTCGTACGGCACATATCCAAAAAGCGATCCACCCCAAGAATTAATCCCAAACCTTCAGCAGGTACGCCTACTTGCTGCATTACAATCATAATGAGCGGCAGTGATCCGCCGGGAACTCCAGCCGTGCCAATTCCAGCAATTATAGACATTAAGACAACTTTTGTTTGGCTTGCGAAGTCCAAATCCACGCCGTAAACCTGCGCCAAAAACAAAACCGTAATGCCCTCAAAAAGTGCAGTTCCATTTTGGTTTGCCGTGGATCCCACAGTGAGCACAAAGCGCGAGATGGCAGGAGTGATCTTTAACTTGTTTTCGGCGAGTTCCAAAGACTTCGGCAGCGTTGCGTTCGACGAAGACGTGGCAAACGCGTAAATGTAAACTTCGCGACACTCTTTAAAAAATGCCAAAGGCGATCGCTTACTAAAGGTTTTAAGTAAGGCTGCGTAGACCACAAACTGTTGGATCAGCAAGGCCGCCACCACCACCGCCACATAATATAGCAATGAAAGTAAGAGCTCGTAGCCGAATTTAAAGGTGGTGGTGAACACCAAACAAAAAACCGCGTACGGTGCCCACGACATAACGTAATCCACAATTTTTAAACTGCCGGCGTAAATCTCTTCGAGTAGATTTATAAAAACGCTTTTGTCTTTTTGTGGAGAGGTACGGCTAAGCGCAAAACCAAACACCAAGGCAAAAAACATGAGCGCCAGCATTTCGCCATCCAGAGCGTTCACTGCCGACTGCAATGGATTTTTCGGAACAATCTCAATCAGCGCCTGAATCCCCGACTTTGCTTTGCTTACATGGGTTTGCAGTTCGGCCACGTCGGTGAGCTCTTTAGGGATCGAAACGGTTTTCCCAGGCTGGGCGATGTTGATTAAAGCAACGCCGATCAAAACCGATGCACCGCTAGCCAGAACTGTGAAGAGAAGAGTTTTCGAAATCACTTTGCCCAAGCCATGGTGCTGCCCAAGCTCGTAGACGCCGAGCACGAGACCCGAAAAGACCATGGGTACAACAATCATAAATATAAGACGCAGAAAAACTTGCCCTAATGTGTAAAAGATATTTTCAGAAACCCAACGAATTGCCTCGTTATGAGCGTAAGCATGTAAGCTCACTCCTAGTGCAGCTCCGAGCGCGAGGGCTATTAGTAATTTATAGTGTGTCTTCATACTGTAACCCTTTTTAAGGTTTTAACTCATTTTGTCAATTCGCTGGACACCAGGACCCTCTCTCACCGGTATTTCCTATCTAGAGGTATTTCTTTTGTCCTGGTTTCGAAAAATACTCAGGACTTTCATCCATCGTCCGAAGAAGTGTCAGGCGACACCTGCATGTAAACTCCGCCAACAATGATTTTCAACTGAAGGGGTGTTTTATGTATCAGTTTGTAAAAAAAATAATGATGGGTCTCGCACTTGTGGCGTTAGTAGGGTGTTCTGCACAAACCATGCAGTCACAGGTAGATGATACCGCTGCCGGGAAGCTGAGCGATTCGCCAGTGATTCCTGTGGAAGGCTCCGATCCAATAGAGGTGACATCCAACAACTTACCAGTGGATGCCTCCGATGTTCCCAATGAGCTTTTAAAGCTCATCAACGAACCTGCAAAACCAGAAGGATTTTTGAGTGGCTTGCTCGGAGGAAACGGCTGCGGACTTTTAAGTTCAATTCTATCTTTGGGGGCTTCTTATTTAACAGGGGGAAATCCGCTTGTTGGATCCTTAGTATCCAATCTTGCTGGCAGTTTATTGAAGTGCGGCGCCAATTCGTCGCTGGTTAATTTGATCCCGGGGGGATCAAGTCAATCAGACCAACTTTTTGCTCTTTTGTCCCAGGTATTAAATGTTGTAGGTAAAGGCAAAGATCCAACAGCTTTATTGAACGCGATTAAAAACCCACAGGATTTAAATGGTCTTATCAATGTGGTGACGACACTTACAAACCAGTCACAAAACCCAGAGCTGGTAAAAATCCTCGCCCTTGTTCAAAACTTTCAGAGCACGTTTCAGGGAAGCGTTGGCGCCTGCGGGAGCATGAACCCAGTGGCTTGCCAGATGTTTCAGACGATGAATTTGGTTCGTCAACAAAACGGCTTGCAAGCTCTGATCCCCAACAGCAATTGCACAGCAGCTGCTCAATCTCACTCCAAGGATATGCTTACAAATACGATTCTTTCGCACTTAAGCTCTAACGGCATGACCGCAAAGGATCGTTTAAATATGTTTGGTGTTAACGGCGCCTGGGCAGAAAACATTATTAAAGGGTCTTCTTTGTCTCCTGAGCAGGCTTTGCAAACTCTGCTCAACTCTGCGGGCCACAAGAAAAACATCCTGAGTCCCCTTTTTACTTCTGGCGGAATCGGCTTTATCAACGGTTACTTCACGCAGTGTTTTACTAAATAAATATGACGACTGAAATTGAAACTTACTGAGGCTGGTTGCTACCAGCCTTTTTTTTTGCTGACGCTTTCTGATTGTTAAACATCATGTATTTGGCCGTCTGATAATACCCCTCGCCGATATTTTTCATTCGCACGTAAATGTCTGGATACAGTGACTGCACGTCGTCTTGCGGTGTTTTGCCACGGTACATGTAAAGCTTGGCCCCATCTTTGTCGTTGGTGTGCAGATAGAAGTCCTGGCTCACCAGTCCGTATTCGTTGAGCTCCGACGTGTAATTGTAAATAAACGAGTAGCGCTCTTTATCAAATTGCGGATCGAATAAATTTCGACCCAAAGTTGTGTTGGTATGGTCGACGCCGGAGACTGCAGCTGCAGTGGTCATTAAATCGGTGTGCCCGGCCATCTTGTTATCAACCACAGAATTGGTAAAAATCTGCGGATGGTGCAACACTAGCGGCACATGGTACTTTTCCAAATTCCAAAGATGAACGCCCTCCGGCACGTTCACCCCACCGTCATCTGGCAAACCATGGTCCCCAGTGATTACAAAGAGTGTGTTTTTATAGTACTCGCTCTTTTGTGCCAGCGAAAAAAAGTAGCCCAAACTGTAATCGGTAAAGCGCAAGGAGTTAAACTGCTCCAGGGAATAAAACCCTGCCTCTTTCAACTTGGTCATGGGGACGTCGGCATTTTTAAAATTTTTAGCGTCTTTTGGGATTGTGTAAGGTCGATGAAAGCTCGCCGCTTGGATCACCGCAAAAAAAGGTTTTTCAGATGGCAATTTAGCAAACTTCTCATGGGCTTCGATAAACAGATCCAAGTCCGACACTCCCCATACATCGGTTTTATCTTTGTTAAAGGCATCCTCTTCGAAGATTTCGATGCCATCAATGTTGTGGGAAAAAATTCCGCGGATGTTGGCCCAGCTGGCGCTTCCGCCAATAAAATACATTTTTCGATAGTTGGTGAAGGAATTGGCAATGATCTTTTGATCCACAACCAGAGGATTCCGCGTGGAGGTCTGCACCTTCGTCACATCGGGAATCGACGTCATAATCGCAAATAAGTTGCGAGCTGTGCCTTCGCTGGAACTGTAGTAATTCGAAAACCAATGGCTTTGAGAAGCTATCTTTTCAAGCTCCGGAGTGGGACGCAGGGGGTTTTCACCGAGGTTTGTTTTACTCAATGACAGGGATTCCATCACAATCACCACCACATTGGGTGGGCGCTCTCGAGGAATTCCCTGCACGGGCCGCGAAAAATTTAACGTGTCTGTTTTTTTGTCGTCATTTCGGTCGTCATTTTTATCAACGACACCCAAGTAATCGGCAAAATACTTGTAACTCTCGCGAGTTTTGTTTACGTCGAAATCTTTTTGCTTGGTAAACTCGTAGCTTTCGAAAAAATACAGGACCGGATTCAGGGCAAAATGCGACGCAAAATGATGGGGGCTAAAAAAAGCCTCACTCCAGCGCAGAGGATACTGCGAGATATTTCCGTAAAGACCAACGCAAAAAACAGCAATAAACAGGATGCCGTTTAAAAAACCAGGCAAACCTAAAAAAGAGTGTTTGTGAAAGCGAAAAACAAATCGACGGAGAAAAAGGCCGTACACCAAGATGATGGCAAAAAAGCCGCCGAGAATCCACAGCACGGGGTAGGATTCCCAAACCATGCCCAGCGAAATGGACAGATGCTCCAAAAATAACAACGCCGACGAGTTCATTCGGCTATTGAGGTAGCTATAAAAACCAAAATCAAAGACGTAAAATGTCATCCAAACGGCACTCGCCACAACGTAAAAACGCCGCCAAAGTCGAAGACTTTGTGGGGTTTGTAGATTCCAACCGCGCCATGCAAAAAGAACCATTGGTAATACAAGAACACAGGCCAAACGTAGATCGAAACGCAAACCGAGAGCGAAGGCTTTTTGCAAAATTTCTACGGAGAGTGAATCCGCTGGCTTAAAGGCGATATAAAAAACCACGCGCAAAAGAGCAAACAGGATAAGATGGAAAATAACGAACCGAATGAGAATAGTGCTTTTCATAAAACCTTTATACAAATGAACACCAGTCTTTGCAATCCTGGATAAATCTGCTATTTAATGTCTCCATGGGTTCTTTAAAAGCGTCTAACATTTTGGTAAAGAAATTTGGCGGCACCTCCGTCGGTTCCATTGAACGAATCGAGCACGTCGCCGACCGCTTGGTTCGCGACTTTAAAGCGGGTCAAAGATTTGTGGTCGTGGCCTCGGCCATGGCCGGCGAAACAAATCGCTTGGTCAAAATGGCCAACGAGATCTATCAGGATTCAAAGAGCGCTGCCTATGACATGTTGCTGGCCTCGGGCGAACAGGTGTCCATTGCGCTTTTGTCGATGGCTCTGCAAAAACGCGGTTTAAAGGCCCGGCCTTATCTTGCTTTTCAATTGGGCATTCAGACGGATTCTATTTATTCAAAAGCAAAAATCACCCATATTGATACACAAAAAATGCTCAATGCCCTCGAAAATGATGAAATCCCGGTGATCGCGGGATTTCAAGGAATCGACGTGGACGCCAATATCACCACGCTGGGGCGAGGCGGATCAGATACCACCGCGGTTGCTTTGGCCGCGGCGCTGGGGAGCCGAGCCTGTGAGATTTATACTGACGTGGATGGGGTGTACAGCGCCGATCCAAGAGTGGTGCCAGAGGCAAAAAAAATTCTCACTCTAAATTACGAAGAAATGATGGAAATGGCAGCCCTAGGATCGAAAGTTCTGCATTTTCGTTGTGTTGAAATCGCCGCGAAATACAATGTACTCATTCATGTTCGGTCGACCTTCTCTGAAGTCGAAGGGACATGGATTCAAAGTGAGGTCACTGCCATGGAAGCTCCTGTTGTCTCTGCCATTACACACGATGCAAAGATCGTCGTTCTCGGCGCCGAACCGGCCCCGAACGGAGTGGATTTCTTAACCCGGCTTTTTAAAGAACTCTCAAATAGAGAGGTTGTGGTCGACATTATCGCGCAAGCGCAAGGGGCCCGCGGTCAAAGAATTGCCTTTTCGATCTCCGATGAAGATTTAGCCGAAGGACAGCTGATACTTAAACAAATCGTTCCGCCCACCAGCGAAATTCTGGTTTTAAAAGATGTCGCTAAAGTTTCCATCGTCGGTGTGGGCATGCGATCGCATCCCGGTGTGGCCGCCCGATTTTTCGATGTGCTTTCCAAAAAAGGCATCGAACTTCATATGGTCACCACGTCAGATATTAAAATGAGTGGCGTTATTCCCCGGCAAAGACTGGAAGAAGCTGTGCGTGGTCTGCATGCCGAATTTAAACTCGACACTCCATGATCACTAGCTATTCTTACAACGGACCGCATTTTGGTTTGTCTACGGCCAGTGGTTGGGCCCCACTGAAGGACTTTCTTAAAATAAATCGCCCCACCTATGTTTACAATTCTCATTCAATTCAAAAACGCATTGCCCATATGAAATCTGCGTTTGCTGCCTGCTCACCACAAATCCACTACGCTCTTAAAGCCAATGCCAACGCTGGTATTTTAAAAATCTTTAGAGAAAATGACTTTGGCGTGGATGTGGTTTCGGGCGGCGAAGCCCAGATCGCTCTTGAGAGTAGCTTTCCGCCGAATAAAATTATTTTTTCGGGTGTTGCTAAATCGAAAGACGAGTTGCAGCTAGCTCTGCAAAAAAACTTTTATCAGATCAACATCGAAAGCCTTGAAGAGTTGCGCCGGGTGATTTCTGTCGCTACTCGTTTACAAAAAAAAGCCTTCCTTGGTATTCGCATCAATCCCAATATTCCGGTGGACACCCACCCTTACATCACCACCGGGTTTCGCGAAAATAAGTTCGGCATCTCAGAGCAACAATTGGATGAGGCCGTCGCCCTCATCAAGGACCAACCGCAGTGGGTGGAACTCCGAGGGCTCAGCTCCCACATTGGCTCGCAAATTCGTGACATCAATCCAATGGTTAAGTCCGTGGAAAGTTTGCTCAGATGCAGCCAACGGCTTATCGAACAAGGAATGAACCTCAATACCATCGATATCGGTGGAGGCCTTGGCATTGATTATTTTACCGACGATGAAACCAAGGAATTGCAACTCATTGATACTCTCGGCAAACAGGTGGTGGAAATCTTAAAGGCTTCACCATTAAAGGTTTTGATGGAACCAGGGCGCTGGCTCGTGGCTCGCGCAGGAGCTCTTTGTGCCCAGGTGGAATATATTAAGTTCAACGGCCATAAAAACTTTTTGATACTCAACACAGGGATGCATCATCTCTTGCGCCCTGCCCTTTACAAAGCCCACCACCGCATCAATCCGCTGCAGGCACGCACAGATGCGCAACAAAAAATCTACGATGTTGTGGGTCCGATTTGTGAGTCTTCCGATGTCCTGGGTCAGGACCGATGGCTTTTTACTCCGCAAGAAGAAGATTGGATGGCTATTTTGGATGCAGGTGCCTATGGGATGAGCATGAGCAGTCTCTACAACCACCATGCGCTGCCATTGGAAATTGTCGTCTAGGGATTTAGTTATTCTAAAAAATACGAGCGCTCTTCGCGCGTGGGCAATCGACACACTTCGCGCTTTCCAAATAGGGCATAGCGATATTTCGCCACAAGATCGTAACCAAAATTTTTTAACCCCAGCGGTAAAAAATCAAAAACCGATAACGTTTTCCAGCCTCCACCGAGCACTGTAAACACTTTGAATACCGCCTTGGACTTTTTATAGGTTTTTTCGTCCATGAAGAGGACCACTGAATCTAAATTTTCAATATCTTCTTTTTGCAAAAGTCGAGCTGCGGTTTTTCCCTGAAGAGTTGCATAACGAAATAACTTTTTTTTGTCTCTCTCCATCACAAAATCAATAAACCCATTGCACAGTCCGCAGTAGCCATCAAAAAAGATAATTGGATGTTTTTCCATAAAAAGACTATAACTGTGAATACATGAACTTTAAAGACAAAATTGTAATCCATACTGATGGAGCCTGCTCTGGGAATCCCGGTCCCGGCGGCTGGGGTGCCATTGTTTGTTCTCCCGATGGCCAGGTTCGCGAGCTTGGCGAGCATCAAGGCCAGACCACAAATAATAAAATGGAATTAGAAGCCGTAATTTCGGCTTTGCATTTTGTGCGCGGCCACTCACAAGAGGTTCTCGTCTTTACAGATTCCACTTACGTGATCCGCGGAATCACTGAATGGATTTGGGGATGGCTCCGCCGCGGTTGGAAGAATTCACAAAACGAACCGGTTGCTAACACTGAACAATGGAAACAACTTTTAAAAGTTGTTGAAGACCGTGGCCGACAAAAAATTGAGTGGCATTACGTGCGCGGACATCAGGGAACCCCCGGCAACGAGCGCTGCGATCAGATCGCTGTGGCTTTTTCTAAGAATGCCTGGGTCGAACTTTATACGGGACCTCTCTTACAATACGAATGGAACCCGCACGACATTCCCGACGACACCTCTGTTCCCGCGATGAAGTCGAGCACTGCAAAAGCTGCGGCCCACTCCTACTTAAGTGTGGTGAATGGTCAGGCCCAACGCCACTCCAGCTGGGCCGAGTGCGAGCGCCGTGTGAAAGGTGTCTCTGGTGCGAAGTTTAAAAAGACAACATCCGCAGAAAACGAAGCGGAGATCCTTGCGTCTTGGGGATTTGCTCCGCTCAACTAACGCCGCGCAAAACCATCCGACAAAAAAATTGCAGTTGCGACGAACTCTAAGCGCCTTTTTGAACCCCCGCGTCCGTCACCCTCTGGTTTAAAAAAACCTGCGACACAATTTGTTTTGAAAATAAAATTAGCCTTTTGACGTATCTAGGTTAAAAATTTTACAAATCAAGTTCCAACAAACAACAATAACTCTTAGGAGGGTTTAAAATGAAAGCAATTCTAACTATTGCGTCTGCACTTTTCGCGTTCACAGCATCTGCTGGTGAATATTCTGGCTACAAATACGTACGATACGAAAGCGTAACTTTCCAATCTGCGTCTACATGGGTTCCAGGCAACCTTGTTTGCCGTGATGGAAATGTTTTGAAGCACACAAAAAAAGCAACTGTAGAAGTTGAATATTGTGAGTCAACTAGCAAAGATACTGATAAAAACTGTTACTATGTTTCTAAGCCATTGGCTCAGCCTGTAGTGGTTATGAAGAACATTTGCGTTGCTTACAGCGGTAAAGAAGACAGCATTTGCACAAAATATGCTAAACAAAAGTTTGATCAGTCTTCAGTAAAAGTTTACGGCTACAACAACAGCGAAAGCAGTGCTGAAACTTATCTCGGCAAATACGTAATCCCTGCTTGTAAAACTGGCGGCGGCGAAGCGTTCTAGTATTTCGTAAAATATGAGTATACCAAGACACGCCAATTGGCGTGTCTTGG
>JANPLN010000067.1:0-77368 GCA_031426555.1 Bdellovibrionales bacterium
GAGCTTGTTTTCGAGAGCACTTTTTCTAATGAACTTCTCAAGCTGGTGATGTTGAATAGTTATTTACAAGCTTGCCAGAGCAAGTGATATTCCACTTTGCTATCCACCGAAGCGTCTAACGAATCAATCGTCCCCATCACGTCTTCATTCTTTCCGTTGCTTATAGCCATAGCTCGAGTGTTGATTTGAAAGTTCATGGATTTTCCACAGCGCGACCAAACTGGTTCCGCAGAAATATCACTGGATAAAATATATTCCTCATCCAAGGGACCACAAAAGGTTTTTTTTCGACGAATCCTGCGTCCCACTTGTTTTCCTGTGGCTGCATCTAAAAACGAATAAATGGCCAAATAGCTTGTGCGACCTTTGTGGTTAGGAATCGAATTGTAACCACGGTAATCCAACTTCACGACGGTAAACTGAAATCATGCCGGCACTACTAAAGGCATGCGCACACTGCAGGTTTTGACATCGCGTTTTTTTCCAGTGCTTCGGCCCGCCTGCACGACGTAATTATCAAAAATCACCGAGAGAATTTTATTATCAGGCGATATGGCCACGCCCACAGTTCCATCGGGGCACCCATTGCCACCGAGGGAAGGTCGATGCAACTTTACACCGTTAACTTTGGCAGAGTTTTTATTTTTAGGTTGTGCGCCAATGCCTGAATTAAAATTAGCAACGCTCTCATCCCCTTGAACAGCGGGATCCGAAGGATCCCACTCGTTGCCTGAAGTTTCTGATTGCGCCTGTCCTTGTCGCATCGTTATTACTAAAGCTAAAACAAAAAACATTCGCATCATTTGAAACCCCTCTTTTTATTCTCCAAAAACCTAATTACACTTACGCCATTGTAGATGGTAACGCATTCCCGCCGCGATATCGGCGCTGTCTACAGTCGCTAACACATCTTGGTTTTTTGCATTGGTTTTTGCCAACATCGACGTGTTGATTCGCAAGTTAACATCTTGTCCACAAGGCGACCAAACCGTTCCCACGATGCCAATTTCGTTAGAAATTAAATACTCGCGATCAACCGGTCCCATAAAAGTTTTTGAACCCTTAGGTCCTGTGCTTGAACCGTTGATGCTTTTTAAAAAGTACTCAACAGTAAAGCGTGCCATGGCTCCTGATGGAACGTAGGTGTAACCTCTGTAGTCCACCTTCAAAACACTGAGGCTCAAACCCTGTGGCACGTGCACTGGCACCGCCAAGTTACAAGTTTTGCGATCGATGGAAACTCCAGCGCCTTTTCCGGCCTGTGCTAAGAACGCATCAAAAATCACACTCAAAACTTTGTTGTCTGGTGAAATCGTTGTTCCCACTGTTCCCTGCGGACAGCCTGTTCCCCCATAGGCTGGCTCGCCAAGTGCAATGTCATCGGCTCGCGCCATTGTGCTTGCGATTGTAAAAATTAAAAATAGTACCTGTTTCATGAATCCCCCTCGATTCGTGGTCTGCTGAATGCACACCAACTTAGGTCTAGTCTTAAAAAGTTCGCGCGATAATGTCTAACAACTTAGCTATAAATAATTTCGATGGCGTCTATTAGGCTTATTGTTGTGTAGAGAAATTCTCACATTAAACAAGTGAGTTAGCTCTGTTTTATTTTGAGATTTAAGATCTTAAATCGTCACCAAAAGGTCGTTATCGTCACGCAAATGAAAAGTAAGTGATCGTAAAAGGGTTCAACAATTTCCCAAAAACTCATTAAACCAAGACTTTCATCCGAAGAAAAAGCATGATTCGACAATGGTTTGTGCCGCTATTATGTCTTTTTCTCACAGGCTGCGGCGGCCCGTTCACGTCCATGAAGGCGCTCACAAACCAAAGCGCCTCGTCGGAAGAACCACTCCCAGATACGGGCGGCGGTGTTCCCGCGGGACCCGGTTTTAAACCATCGATTTGTTCTGATTTATCATTTGAACAGGTGGAGTGGCCAAGTAATATCTCTGCAAAACAGCTCGATGCGTTCGCCTTAGCCATGAATATCACCGGAAGTTTCGAAGGGCACGATGGGTGGAGCAATATTGCCAACAACTTTGATGAACAGGGGTTGAGCCTCGGACTCTTTAATCAAAATTTGGGGCAAGGAACTTTACAGCCCTTGATGATCGACTATCAACGATCCAGCAATAATAAAATGACTAGTCTGTTTTCAACCTCTCAACGCTCGTCTTTGACGACAATGTTAAACACGTGGCTCGAAGCCAATGGAGGAGTTCTCTCTAAGGCGAGTGTTCAAAGCCATGTACGAATAATTCCAGACGCCTCCCCTCTTGATAAAGACTTCGATTCGCACATTTCACAAAAGGCGAGCAATGCTGTAAATCAGGAAAGCGTGGATTGGGCAGTGGCGCAGCTTTACACCGGCACGCAATTTAAACCAGAGTGGAAAACAGCGCTGCAAAATCTTTCCGAAGATCCAAAGTACGTCACCCTGCAAATCGAAGAGGCCATCAATCTTCATAATAAAGCGATGGGTTATGTGAACAAGTATCGATTTAAGACTCTGTACTCATATCTTTTCTTTTTTGATATCGTTGTGCAAAACGGGGGGATTTCTTCGTCCACAGAGTCGCAATACTCAACGTGGGAAAGCGCGAACAAAACGGCGTCGGAATCCACAAAGTTACTCCGACTTTTAGAGTACCGACTATTATTAGTGAACTCTCAATACGTCGCCGATGTTCGCAGTCGTAAAACATCCATCATCAAAGGCACTGGTACAGTGCACGGAGCGAGCCGAAATTACCCCATAGAGTATTGCTCTCCAACGTGGGGCTCTTCGATCTTTTAATTTATCCTAGTGCGACCATCAGCAACGCCAACGCCCAAAGATAATAGCTAAAATACGCCAGCGAGATCCTTTTAGTAAAAATAAAACTCAAGGCATGCAGAGCGAAGTATCCCACAACATAAGACACGACGACGCCTACAAGATAGAAGGGCATATCCTGCGACGATACAGTGGCATCACTGAGCTCCAGCAGGCAGGCGCCAAAAACGGCGGGAATGGAAATAGCAAAACTGTAAAAAGCGGCCACGGGACCCGAGCAGCCAAGGAGAAGAGCGGTAGCAATGGTTGAACCCGAGCGACTCAATCCGGGTAAAACCGCTAAACCCTGCGCCACTCCGATAAAGAATGCCATTTTTAAATCAATTTGCGCCAAAACATTGGCTAAGCTCACCTCGTCGCGACCTAACCTGGTGTTTTTCTTTTGCGCAAAAAACAGTGCCAAGCCAGAAATCGCAAAGAACAAAGCCACCAAGTACAAGCTCGTATTCTCGAAGTCGAAATACTTTTTCATCAACAACCCGATAATCGCTGTTGGCACAGATGAAGCAATGCCCAACCAAATAAATTTCCAAGCAAACATTTTTAAAAGATCGCGATAATAAAAGCAAAGAATCGACAACAACGTTCCCGCATGGAGGGTTACGTTAAAAACAAGCGATCCCCCTTCAAAACCTAAAAGCCGTTGCATCAAAACCAAGTGACCATCGCTCGAAATGGGCAAGAATTCTGAAATACCCTGAACGATTCCCAACACAATAGCTTGTAGTAAATCCATGATGTTCTCCCTATGGCAGAAGAATACGTCGATTTTTATTTAAATGCACGGAAATCGAACCCTGGCGAGAGGGCATGGACCATTGGATTTTGTAAATTCCTGTTGGCAAACCTCTTTGCAAAAAAGGTGTATATTGCTTTTTGATAAGAACCAGTTTTTCGTTTTGCTTTTTATACAAGCTAATCTGCGCCCAGCGAAAACTCCTCACTTCCAAATGAAATGTGTTTAAACTTCCTTCGAACTGAGTGGCGGGATGAAGCGCGTGGGAATAAAGCATCATAAAAATACCAACAAAGGCTGCAACAAACGGCGCCACAGAACGCGTTGGGACACTTTTCGGGGGAGCCTCGGCCAGCATTGTCGTTTGAACGCTTTCTTTTTTACTATTTTTCAGTTCGATAATGGTCTTAGCAAGCTCATCGCACTGCTTGGCTGCCGACGCCAGCGGCAAAAAGCGTCTTTCCGCACTGTCTGCGCAAACTAGCGAATTCGTGTCTTTTAAAGACTCCATTCTTTGTTGGGCCTCAGCACGGGTGTAGACACGGTCGCCGCTTTCCAATTCTTGTTTAATTATTCCAAGGGAAAATAAGTCGGATTGAGCGGTTTGTTCGTTTTGTTCCCAGGCTTCGGGCGACAAATAGGCCAATGTGCCAGCAGTGGCTTTTTTTTGTAAACTAAAACCAAAGTCCAAAAGCTTCACCACGCCTTGTTTGGTGATAAAAATATTTTTGGGGCTTAAATCCCCGTGCTTTAGATTATTCTTTTGTAAATCTTTGAGCCCGGATTGCACCTGCGCCACAATTTCATCGATCAAACTTTGCGAAAAGCGAATTCTTCGCAAACACTCATCGAGTGTGATCCCATCTAAATACTCCAGCACCAAAACCGGCGTTTTTTGCGTATCGATCCAACCGTAGAATTTCACACAATGAGGAGAGTCCACCCGACCCAATGCGTGCACCTCTTGTGCGAATGTTGGGACTAAATCTTTAGACTTAAGAATTTTAAGGGCCACCGTTTGTTCAACGCCCCATTCGCGGTGCTTTTTAATACCTTTATAAACACAACTAGTTAAACCTTCCCCCAAAAGCTCCACGAGGTTGTAGTTGTTGATTTTGGCGTACTTTTTTCGACTCATACCTAGGCTCATTTACAAATTCTTTGCCAATATCGGAACTTTTTATCACCTCCGCTAAAGAGCTACTGGCCGCTGTTTTGTAGTGGTGATCCAAATAATATTTTTGGACCTCCTCCCGGCACCGACCCGCAGTGATGTATTTAAAGATTTTTTTGTGGGGCAACGGAGGATCGTGCTCTAGGGAGCTCAGACAACGACGGTTTAAAAAAACCAACAGCGGGCCTCGGGCCACGTTTGTCGCGGGTGTTTTATGGAGCCACTCGAAACAAGAGCTTGGGATCCAGCTTTGCTTTATTTCGATGTCACATCTTTCCTTCAAGATACGTTCTTGCAGACCCTCCTGGTGAATGTTTTCGATTTGTGCCGAGGTTTTGGCCTTCATTAAAGCACTTGTATCGCTATCTGCATCGGCACCAACTAGGGCAATCACGGTGAAGAGTACTGACATCATCTCGCCACCTCCGTCAGCAATTGCGCAAGAAGCGGACCCAACAGAATCACCATCAGGGCTGGGAACTGCAAAAACAAAAGCGGGATCATAAGTTTGTAGGGCAATGTTGCAAGGTGTTGTTCCAATTGCTCTTCGCACACAAAACGCAATTCCAATTCCAATTCGCGCACGGGAACGATCAGACTCACGCCCTGCTGTGATAGCATCAACAAATCCCAAATGGCTTTTTGATAACTGCTTTTAAAGGCGGGTTCTGCAAGCACGAGCTCGCCGAACTCTTGCAAACGCAACCAGTGCTTCAGCATGAGACAGAATTCGTTTTGAAACTGCGTTGTGTACTTTTTCACTGCCGAGCGCGCCGTCCCGCCAGATTCGAGTTCGTAAAGTAAATCCAGGGTAAATTGGTAAGGCGGTGCTAAATGTTCCATCGGATGCGCCTTCCTATGCTGAGGACAGTGATCATTCCCGCCAAATAAAATGCCAACGACAGTGTCACCAAGCCTTTGTAGTCCTTGAGCGAGAACATAAAATAGTTGATTGCAAAGATCCCTGCATAGATCAGCGACATTAAAATGATCTGTAATTTGATTTGTCCGCGAATTCGCCCCGACCTACGTCGGAACTTTTCGACAATCATTAACCTCCTGCGAAAATTTTCTACTTTTTCAATGGTTTTGTGTGTTGAACCGTCAATTTTTGCAATTTCGGCGCAAATTTCTGCATACCAAACCCCTTTTGGCGCACTTTCTGCGGTCATTTCTTGTTGTGAAAAAGCAACATGCTCGTAAATCGACTGCAAAATCATCCTGGGTCGGCGTTTTGCTTGTTGAATCGCGGCTCGCAGTGCTTGGCGAAAACTTTGTCCCAACTTCATGTGCAAAATGATCGACGTGAGAACCGCAGGAAACTCTTTACTGAATTGAGTTTGCTGGTTTTTAAAATATAAAAAACGAATTCCAAAAACACTGATCACCGAAAAATAAATCAGCATCCAATTGAGCAAAAAGTTTGGAAAAAAAACGATGTGCACACCATGAAATACAAAAAAGGCGATGCCAATTTTTGTCATTCGGTGATCTTGAACAAAATTTTGTCGTAAAAAGATTCGCAATACAGAAAATCCGATACAAACACCGAACATTTTTAAAAAAAGAGCGAACATCAACATCCTCCAGTGATAAAAACAGACATACATTCAAAAAAAATGCTAAAGCTAAAATTTTTTATTGACGATAAGGTATGCATGAGTAAACTGAAAGCATCAGTGAACAACAAACAACAACTGATATGCATCTAAGGAGGCAACATGGCTAAGAAGAAAAAAGCAAAAAAGAAAACTGCTAAGAAAAAAACTGCTAAAAAGAAAAAGAAGTAGTTTCTAGTAGTTTGATTTCTACATAGAAATCAAAAAGCCCCTCTCTGAGGGGCTTTTTTTTTGCCTAAAGCCCAACCTATGGGCCAGTAATGTGTCAACGCGGGCCGAGCCCGCATCAACAACCTAAGACAATGCTTTTCGTAAATTTTCGTTGATGGCTTCCAAAAACGGCACAGTGTTCATGTATTTGTCGGCTGTGACCTTATCGCCGTGGATACAAACTGCTAAATCTTTTGTCATCTTTCCAGATTCCACCGTTTGAATACAAACCTTCTCCAGAGTTTGGCAAAATTGGATGAGCTCACCATTGTCATCAAGCTTACCTCGATGTTCTAGGCCACGAGTCCATGCAAAGATAGAGGCGATGGGGTTGGTGGAGGTTTCTTTGCCCTGCTGGTGCATGCGGTAGTGGCGAGTCACCGTTCCGTGGGCGGCCTCGGACTCCATTGTCTTTCCATCCGGGGTCACTAACACCGACGTCATTAACCCTAAGGATCCAAAACCCTGGGCCACGGTGTCTGATTGCACATCGCCGTCGTAGTTTTTGCAGGCCCATACATAACCACCAGACCACTTCATCGCCGAGGCAACCATGTCGTCGATCAAACGATGTTCGTAGGTGAGTTTTTCGGCTTCGAACTTGGTTTTGAATTCTTTTTCGTAAATTTCTTGGAAAACATCCTTAAAGCGGCCGTCATACTTTTTAAGAATTGTGTTCTTGGTCGATAAATATAGTGGCCATTTTTTTTGCAGAGCAACATTAAAGCACGAACGAGCAAAGCCGCGAATGGATTCATCCGTATTGTACATCGCCAGCGCCACCCCATCGCCTTTAAAATTAAAAACCTCGAAGGATTGCTTTTCTCCCACTTCGGGCTCGAAGGTGATGGTGAGCTTACCTTTACCCTTGGTTAAAAAGTCCGTAGCTCTGTACTGATCGCCAAACGCGTGTCGGCCGATGCAAATCGGTTGGGTCCAATGGGGAACCAAACGAGGAATGTTATTTATAATGATGGGTTCACGAAAAACGGTCCCATCTAATATATTGCGAATGGTTCCGTTGGGCGACTTCCACATTTGCTTAAGATCGAATTCTTTGACCCGTGCTTCGTCGGGGGTGATCGTTGCACATTTAATGCCCACATTGTACTTCTTGATGGCTTCCGCCGCCTCAACTGTGACCTTATCTTCGGTTTTGTCGCGGTATTCGACTCCGAGGTCAAAATACTTAATATCTAGGTCGAGATAGGGAAGGATGAGCTTTTCACGGATAAAATGCCAAATGATTCTTGTCATCTCATCGCCATCTAACTCGACAACAGGATTTGCAACTTTGATTTTTTTCATTCACGACCTCTTTTTAGTGTTGAAGGGCCCAATATATTCACTCGCTGGCAGGTTGTCGACGAATGGCCCTATGAGCGGAGCGTTAATTAACCAGCGCCCGCCCCGCTCCTGGTTTGTCATTCACAATACTTCTTGGACGGACTCTGAAAATATGAGAAGTATAAGTGCAAAAAAAAGAAGGAGTTTCTATGAAACACACGCGAAAAAAACTCTCGGTGATTGGTGCTGGATTTGTCGGGTCTACTTGTGCGCATTGGGCAGCTACAAAGGAACTTGGCGATGTGGTCTTACTGGATATTAATGAAGGTGCTGCAAAAGGTAAGGCGTTGGATCTTTACGAGGCTTCACCGGTGGAAGGTTTTGATTCTGTCGTTAAAGGAACTCAAGATTATAAAGATATCGCTGATTCGGATGTGGTGATCGTTACAGCTGGTCTGCCACGCAAGCCTGGCATGAGCCGCGATGATCTTTTGGCGACCAACGCAAAAATTATGAAAACCGCCTGCGAAGGCATAAAACAATACGCTCCCAACTCTATTGTTATCGTGGTGAGCAATCCCCTCGACGCCATGGCATTGGTTGCAAAAGAAATCACTGGCTTCCCCCGCAACCGCATCTTGGGTATGGCTGGCGTTCTCGATGGGGCCCGCTTCCGTACGTTCATTTCTGAAGCCACGGGCATCAGCGTGAAAGACGTGAATGCGTTCGTTCTTGGTGGCCACGGCGACTCTATGGTGCCAATGACTCGTCATTGCTCCGTGGGCGGAGTTCCACTGACAGAAATGCTGCCTAAAGAAAAAATCGATGCTCTGGTTGAGCGCACTCGCAAAGGTGGCGCTGAGATCGTTGAGCTGCTTAAGACGGGTTCGGCGTACTACGCTCCGTCGGCCAGCGCTGTGCAAATGGCTGAAGCGATTTTAAAAAATCAAAACCGTATTCTTCCTTGCGCTGTTTACCTCGATGGCGAGTACGACATAAAAGGTCTGTTCATCGGCGTGCTTTGCCAGTTAGGTGGCAACGGCCTGGAAAAAGTGATCGAATTGAAACTCAATTACGAAGAAAAGGCCGGGCTTGAGAATTCTAAAAAGCACGTTCTTGATCTTGTCGAAGCTCTTAAAAAGTTAGACTACTAATAGAAAGGTCTGCGAATGAATATTCATGAGTACCAGGCGAAAGAAATTTTTCGCCAATACAATATCCCGGTTTTAAAAGGTAAACTCGCCCATACGAGCGATGAGGCTGTGGCCAATGCCAAAGCCCTCGGCGGCTCTGTTTGGGTTGTAAAAGCCCAAATTCACGCCGGCGGACGTGGAAAAGGCGGCGGTGTGAAGGTTGCAAAATCTTTGGACGACGTTAAAAAGTTAGCGGACTCCATCATCGGCATGCAACTTGTCACTCCTCAGACGGGCCCTGAGGGCAAAAAAGTTAACAAAATTTACATCGAAGAAGGCTGTCAAATTGCCAAGGAATACTACGCGGCAATCTTTTTAGACAGAAACGCAGGACGTGTGGGTATCATGGCCAGCGCCGAAGGCGGAATGGACATCGAAGAGGTGGCCGAAAAGCACCCCGAAAAAATCCACAATATCACTATCGATCCCTCCAGTGGAATTTTAGACTTTGAAGCCAGAAATCTGGCTTTCAATTTAGGAATGACTGGCAAAACAGCTTTGAAAGCGGCAGATTTTTTCAAAAAACTGTATCAGGTTTACATGGACCTGGATTGCGCCATGATCGAAATCAATCCGCTGGTGGTCACGCAAACGGGCGATGTGGTGGCTCTCGATGCAAAAGTTGGTTTTGACGACAATGCCATGTACCGCCATCCAAAACTTGCCGAACTTAAAGACGAGGCCGAGGAAGATCCTGCGGAGCTCGAAGCACAGAAGTACGAACTTGCGTTTATTAAGCTGGACGGAAACATCGGCTGTCTCGTGAACGGCGCTGGCCTGGCAATGTCCACCATGGACATCATTAAGTTGCACGGTGGAACACCGGCCAACTTTTTAGATGTGGGCGGTGGCGCCAACAAAGAAAAAGTAACTGCTGCTTTTAAAATTATTCTTAAAGATCCCAACGTAAAAGGGATTTTGGTAAATATTTTTGGTGGAATCATGAAGTGCGATATCATCGCCGAAGGGGTTATCGCCGCTTCGAAAGATGTGGGCTTAAAAGTTCCTCTCGTGGTTCGTCTCGAAGGAACTAATGTGGAGCTTGGCAAAAAGATTCTTGCCGAGAGTGGGCTTAACATTATCCCAGCCAACGATCTTACCGATGCCGCCAAAAAAATTATCACTGCTGTTAAGGGAGGTCACTAATGGCTATTCTGATTAATTCGCAAACCAAAGTGATCTGCCAAGGAATTACCGGTTCCCAGGGCACATTCCACACAGAACAAGCGATCAAATACGGCACAAAAATGGTGGGTGGAGTGACTCCCGCAAAAGGTGGCACTCAGCATTTAGGCCTCCCCGTTTTTAATTCCGTGCACGAAGCCGTGGAAAAAACTGGCGCCAATGCCTCGGTTATTTATGTACCGCCGCCCTTTGCGGCGGACTCCATCATGGAGGCTGTGGATGCAGAAATTCCATTGATCATCTGTATCACTGAAGGAATTCCAATAAATGATATGATCAAAGTAAAACAGTACATGAAAGGGAGAAAATCCCGCCTCATCGGACCCAACTGCCCTGGAGTGATCACTCCTGATCAGTGCAAAATTGGTATTATGCCGGGCCATATTCACCGCGCTGGACGCATTGGTGTTCTTTCGCGCTCTGGAACTCTCACCTACGAAGCCGTCCATCAACTCACGCAGTTGGGTTTAGGGCAAAGCTCGTGTGTGGGAATTGGAGGCGACCCCGTCAACGGAACAAACTTTATCGACATGCTCGAACTTTTTAACAAAGATAAAGACACAGACGCCGTGATCATGATTGGTGAAATTGGCGGAAGTGCAGAACTGGATGCCGCTGACTATATTAAGCGCGAATTTAAAAAACCAGTGACCGCATTTATTGCCGGAGCCACAGCTCCTAAAGGAAAACGCATGGGACACGCTGGAGCCATCGTGACCGGTGGAGCAGACACAGCGGAAGGTAAGTTTGCCGCTCTCGAAGCCGCTGGTTGCAGTATCGCACGCAGCCCTGGTGATTTAGGTACAACATTAAAAAACAGTCTTTAGCCTTTGGCTAAAGACCAACAAGTAGACATAAGGAGACATTATGACAAAAGAAATGACTTTTAGTATTATCAAACCCAACGCAGTTAAAAAGAACGCCATCGGGCCTATCATTGGCCTGTTTGAAAAGAACGGCTTAAAAATCGCGGCTGCAAAACTTGTGACGTTGAGCAAAGCTCAATGCGAAGAGTTTTATGCTGAACACAAAGCGCGACCATTTTTTGGCGAACTTGTTTCGTTTATGACGTCTGGCCCGGTGATGCTGATGGCTCTCTCTGGCGAAGGCGCAGTGATGAAAAATCGCGAAATCATGGGTGCCACAGATCCAGCCAAAGCAGCTCCTGGTACCATTCGTAAACTTTACGGTGATAATGTTGGCGAAAACGCAGCCCACGGTTCTGATAGCGCCGAGAGTGCAGCTCGCGAACTGGCTCTGTTTTTTAAAGAGACTGAATTCGTCAACAAATAGGTGGTTTATGCAACGGGGACTGCTTGTTCTGATTTTATTTTTTAGTTTTGGGTGCGCGACGTTTCGCGGATCCAAAGATTCGGCACTCCCCTACGTTCAGCTCGCTGAAAAGCAGCTGGCCACAGGTCAAAACCCGCAAGCCCTTGGCACTTTGCTGAAGGGCGAACAGGTGGACCCTGCAAATCCTCTCATCCAAAATCAACTGGGTTTAGTTTATTTTGCATTTGGCAAATTTGAAAAATCGGCAGAGCATCTTAAAAAAGCCGTCAATTTCGATGGAACTCTTTCGGAAGCTCGCAACAATTATGCACGAACACTGATTGAATTAGGCTTGTTTGTCGAAGCCCGCGAACAACTGGATGTGGTTGTGAGCGATCTCACTTATCTTAAACAGCCATTGGCCTATTCCAACTACGGATTGTCGTTTTTTCGAGAGAAAAGATATAAGGATGCCATTCCTTGGTTGCAAAAATCCATAACTGGTAACAAAAACAATTGTCTCACTTATTCGACATACGGCAGAGCTTTGTACGAGCTTAAGGACTACCGCGGCGCTATTCCCATTTTTGATGTGGCCGTTCACCTTTGCAAAAGAAACAATTATGACGAAGCCCACTACTTTGCGGCTTTGACCTATTTTAAAAGTGGCGATAAAACAAAAGGAATAGCGTTGATGAATGAGACTTTGCTGCTGTATCCTGATGGTGCTTACCAATCGAAGGCGAGCTCCATGTTAGAACTGATGAGAATGAACAAGACAGGCATATGAAAGAAATTGGACAACTCCTTAAACAAACTCGCGAAGCTCAAGGGAAAACTCTAGAAGAGATTTCTGCGCTCACTAAAATTCAGCTCCCCACTTTGATGGCGCTGGAAGACGGTGACTTTGGACGACTCTCCAATAAAGCGTTTACCAAAGGATTCCTTCGCAACTACGCCAAAGTTTTAGGGCTTGATGCCGACGCCATCATTTTAAGCCTTGGCGGGCCCACCAAACCCCTGGCCGATGTGAAACCAGCTCCGGTCTCTAAACTCGATTCCAACGAGCTGACCAATAAAACAAATCTTCTTTGGTTTCGAACGCCCTCACAGTTTATTACTGTTGGCGCGGTGGTTATTATTCTTGGACTTATCACTTCGATTTATTTTATCAGTATGAAGATGATGTCTTACTCGCAAGAGACTGTGCAAAAAGACAGTACCGATGTGACTGCAGAAAGTCCGCTTGAGGAGGACCTGAAAGGCGATGAGCCGGGTCGAGTCGAAAAGTCGGCGGAGACAGGAATAACAGGTTTAAGCCCAACTTCTACTCCCACATCGACCTCCAGTGAGACCGTAGGCACTTCGCCAGTGGCGCCTGTTACCGAAACGCCCCAACAAGATGCGGAAGAAAGCGAACCTCCGCCAAAGGGCATCGCACCCGCTCCAGAGTCAGTCCAGAAAATGGTGGCCCTCGAAGCGCGAGCCAACGTAAATATCGAAGCCGTGTGGAGCACAGGTAAGTCCGAAACCATTCAGCTCAATGCGAACAGCCGCCACGTATTCTACTATCTCGATAAAATCCGCATCACAGTGGACGATGGTGGCTCGGTAAAAATTAACACCCACGAGAAAGCTCTGGGCGTTCCAGGAGAAAAAAGTAAGCCCATTACTATTAATTTCCGTTAGAGCGCTTTAGCCTAACACGCTCTTGGTTAGAAAGGGTTTCCGTGAAAATTTCGAAAATCCTACTTTCTGGTTTTACTGTTCTCATATTTTTGGTTTTGTTTTTTGGCATCTTTATTAGCCATTATGATCTACAACTCCGTCAACATCTTGCTGCCACACCTCACCCTAAGTACTCCGACTACCGCGGCGTCACCCATGCTTTAACTAATAATTCGCAAGGCAGCGCCCCGCCTAGCGAAATGATCGATCACGCCTCCAAGGCGCAAATTGATTTTTTGTATATCACTGATTTCAACCACTTCGATTCTTCGAACGATATTTTTGGCTATAATAATGATGTTCTCGTGTTCACCGGTAAAAAAGTCAGCGTTCTCGATGCGCATTTTTTGGTGTACAGCCAGCAGAGTCTTCGACAAATGGATTCTCTAGTCAGCGCGCAAACTCTGATTAATGATTTTGTAAACCGCATGCCCTCCGAATACAAAGCCGAGACTGTGTTTTTGGCCCATCCATTTAAAGCCGGGCACGAATGGAGCATGGAGTATCCAAAAGGTCTTAATGGCATCGAGGTGATGAATCTGCGCCAGATGTGGCAACAGACGTGGATCCACAAAAAAGCGTCGTTTGTATGGAGCCTTTTTTTATATATTTTTAATCCTAAGATTGCTTTGTTGCGTTTGATTAACGAACCAAGAAAAGAAGTGAATCTTTGGGATCATCTCAATCGCACGCAAAAAACCATCGGCGTTTTAGGAAATCATTCCACCGGTAAGATTTTTAGTGCTGGGCCGATTTCGTTTTCTTTCCCCACTTACGAAGACTCCTTTCGGTTTGCTAGCAACCATATCCTGATTCCAGGAGAACTCACGGGTATTTCCAGCCGCGATATGGAGCGTGTCCATAAGGCCTTTACCAACGGGAATTTTTATTTTTCCATCGACGCTTTGGCCAACCCCGAGGGTTTTGCTGCTTACATGAAGTCTGGAAAGCGTGATTATTTGATGGGCTCTGCGGTGCCATTGGCAAAGAACTCAACTCTGTATGTGGATCTTCCGGCACTCAATATTAAAAATATTGAAATCAAAATTTACAAAGATGGTTTGGAATATTTGCGTTCGCAAAAACAAAATAGCGAATTTCAAATCACCGAAACCGGCAACTACCGAGTTTATGTAAGGCTCCGCTTGCAACTCCCCATTCCCGGAGAGCTGCGCTGGATCCCTTGGATCTACACCAACCACTTCTACGTCCGCTAGAAATCAAGAAGCGAGAGCTGCTGTTTCTTTTCGATTTGTGGAAAGCGCGCCTCGGGCTTACCCGTGAGAGCAATTAGGTTTTCGATCCTTACGCCCTCTTGCGGATCCGCAATTTTTTTCACGATTTCCAAAAATAACTTTCCGCAGTAGATCGCATCTTCTTCGGCGCGGTGAAACGTTCCTGACTCGATTTTTAAATGTTGAACTAACGTTCCCAATTTATAATTTGCTAGGCCCGGAAACACTTTTCGCGCCATAGGCAACGTATCTAGAATCACGCCCCGCGGGCTGGAGGTTTCATATTTTTTAATGGCAGACGTTAAAAACTGCGCATCAAAGGGAGCATTGTGCGCCACCACTGGAAGATCTTCGCAAAACGCGGCTAAAGCATCTAAAAGCGTTTCGATATAGGGTTTTCCAGCAACCATGTCGTCGGTGATTCCATTGACCGCCGAAGCTCCCGCAGGAATGGACTGTCGAGGATCCACCAATGTAGAAAACGTCGCCTCAACTTCGCCATTTAAATAGCGAACAGCACCGATCTCAACAATCTGATCAACGGCTGGAACGGTTCCAGTTGTCTCTAAGTCAAAAGCCACAAAGCGCATGCATACCCCCGAAAGATAGAATCTAAAGCGTTAACAAATAATGAACGAAATGGCCAGACCATGCCTGCGTTTTGACATAACACGCACTTATTTTTTGTGAAAGCCATTGGTTATGGGATACCGGCGTCCGCGTCCGAAAGCCCGCTCGGACACCCGCAACACCGGGGGTGCCTGCCAGCGCTTAAATTCACTAGCTGCTAATCTTTTAAGCAACCATTTTTCGGTGGGGCTTTTTGCCGCTTTCACCTCGGTCACGATGTTATTTACGGCGGTATCGAGGAGGTCATAGGAAGGCAAGGTGTCTTGGTCTTTTTGATTTGGACGTAGCTCGGCACTGGGAGCGCGCTCGATAATTTCTTTGGGAATGAGCTCCCGCTCGCGGTTATAAAAATGAGCGAGCTCATAGACCTGTCGTTTTAAAAGATCGCCAATGGGTGCGAGGCCGCCACACATATCCCCATAAAGCGTAGAGTATCCCGTGGCGTACTCGCTCTTATTCCCGGTGGCTAGTAACAAACTTTGCTGGGCGTTGGAAAACATCATCAATACATTTCCGCGCAGGCGGGCTTGCAGATTTTCGTGCACCAATCCAAACGACATTTCGCCAAATGTTTTTTGGTAATCGTGAATCGTATTTTTGTAAATATTTTGAATGGACATAGTGAGAAAGTGACAGCCCAAATTTTTTGCCAATTCCTCGGCCAAGCGGGCGCTTTTTTCGTGGGAGTAGGGCCCGGGGAGCGCAATGGTCGTCACATTTTGCGGCCCAACGGCATCACAGGCGAGAGCTGTTACAACCGCTGAATCTATGCCACCGCTTGAACCAAGATGTATTTTTGAAAATCCATTTTTAGCCACAAAATCACGAATTCCCAGCGTCAAAACAGAGTGGAGTTGTTCGACCTTGGATTGAGCGCCGTGCCTCACGCCGCCGTCTGATTTTTCAAGGTCTACAATGTTTAAATCTTCGGAGCAAAAAGCCGACTGCGCGAGCAACCGTCCTGTTTTATCCACCACGATACTCGAGCCGTCAAAAATAAGTTCGTCCTGCGCCCCCACCATATTCACGTAAACCACAGGTGCAGAAAAGTATTTTGCAGTTTGCTTTGCCACTGCGAGGCGACGTTTTTGTTTTTGCAATGAGAACGGAGAGGCATTGATACTGATCACCACCTCCACTTTGTTTTTTTTGATTTTCTTGAGTGGGTTTTCGTCGGGATTTCGCTCCCAGGCCCACATGTCTTCGCACACCAAAAGCAGAACTTTTTTCTTCTGCAACTGAATCAAGTGCTGTTGAATATCGCCTGCACGAAAAAAGCGCCCCTCATCAAAAATGTCGTAGGTTGGCAAAAGAGATTTCATCACCGGGTGTTTTGGTGAATGTGATGAGAACGCCGCATTGGCCAGCGATGGCACCCCTTTTACTTGGAAAAGACCGCCCACGATGGCTTCGATATTTTTAGGTTTATTCTTGAAAAACGTCTTTAGAGCCTTGTTATGGGCTTCAATCACTTCGGGACGCTCTAGAAGATCGTTGGGACTGTATCCAAGGATCGATAATTCGGGAAAAACGATCAGTTGGCAGCTTTTATCTGCCGCTCTCTGGGACCAAAGCAGCATTTTCTGTACGTTTCCGTCGAGGTCTCCCAAAACAGGATTCAATTGCGCGAGGGCTATTCTCATGCGGGAGATAATATAAATGTTTGGCAGTTCTGTAAAGTTTTCCTTCAATCCTTGCTGTCTATTTTTAAAACAGCAGCAGTAATTTGTTCAAATTCCTTGGTCAAAGGCTCTCTGGTTGAATCTGTGCGTCTGCGGAGGATCAATAAGTGTGTTGGCATTAGACACCCTCAAGGTAACAATTTTGGGCACGGGTTTTGTAACTGTTTTGAGTCAACGGACTTCAACAACTGCTGAGAAAGATAAAGCTGAGATGCAAAACATTGTGCACAAACTGCAAAATATGATTCAAACCTACTACGGTTTTTCGAGCCAGCTCGAATGGCAAAACAATCTAGACGACGCAGGAACAGAGAAAAACGAAGCGGGAACCCTGTCCGTGCCCCTTTTCGAACCGAAGTCCAAGCGACCGGTGGCTTACTTTAAAGTTCTGGACGTTCCCCCACAGCAGGCGGCTGTGCAGGAAAAGATTCGCGAACTCATTCAGTTTTCTTTGCAAAACTATATCAACCTTATGGATAAACTGGATGTAGCCGACAACCTCTTGCAGTATTTGCAAATGGAGCTGCATCCGCAAAAAATTATTCGTCTTCAGGGATCAAAGCAAAGTACACAAAAATTCCGTGAAGCCTCCTTCAGTCGAACTGCGGCATCAACAACAAGCACCGACTTTTCTTTTGATCATCAAAAGCAGGCGCTTTTGCTAAAAAGCGACTCACCGATTCGACTGGAACGGCTGGCACTATCTCTGCACGCGACGGCAAAAAATCATTTCTTTTTGCGCACCGATCAAATGGGGGCCACTTTTTTAACGACAATTAACGACCTGGCCGGCTTAAACAAAACCACACTCTTTATTCCAGACATCAATTCGCTTTCCGAGCGTCAGCAAAAAACTCTCGAAACTTTTTGGCTCATGACCCAATCTAAAAATTCAACTGAAGTTCTGGTTGTCGCCGCCACCCAGTCCACTTTGAGTGAGCTTGTGAAAACCAGTCTTTTGAATTCCACGTTTTTGCGAAATTTTGATTTCTTCTATCTTTTGTCGGACTCATCCAGCGAAGCCGAAATTCGCTTCGAAAATTTAAATCAATGTGCCCACGCCATTTTACAGGCAGCGCCAGAACATCATCTTAAACACCATAAGTTTTCGCAAAATATAAAAAGCTGTCACCTGATACCTTCATGTGAAAGTCTGTTTCCCTCCGTCCACTAGGTGGACAATCTATCAGCCCATTAAAACGTTGCTTTTCGCCTCCGAGTCGGGGACCATGAAACTATGGTGGCGCAAATTTCCGCAGAATATCCAAAGGTTTTTGACGAACTGATTCAAAAACACCTATCGATCGCTGATTATTCGATCGTTCCGCTGGCGGGCGACGCTTCCTCGCGACGTTACTATCGCGTTGTGAAAGGGAACCAATCCTGGGTTCTGATGGAGTGGACACCCTTTCAAAATCCTGATGAATTTCCCTTTATTTCAATTCAGCGCCATCTACAAAGCAGTCACATCGGCGTTCCAGGCATCATTGGAATGGACGAGCAAAAAGGATTGTTTCTCCTCGAAGATCTCGGCGACTTGACTTTGGAACGACGTTTTTGGGAGTTTTCAAAACAGGATAGCATTATTCCCTTTTATCAGGTGACTCTGGATTTGCTCGTAAAATTACATCGACAGTCCCTCGATAAAAAACAGTGGAGCGAGTGCACAGCTTACGGTGTGCAGTTTGATACTGAAAAATTCACGTGGGAACTTAACTACACCTTTAAAAATTTATTTTCTATATTGTGTCCCCATCATCTCTCCGAAAAAGAACAATTGGCTCTGCAAAAGGAATTTAATCTTCTTGCACAGACATTGGCTGACGCTCCTCAGGTGCTGTGCCATCGCGACTTTCATTCGCGCAATATTATGATCAAAGGCGATCGTATTTATTTTATCGACTTTCAGGATGCCCGCCTGGGGCCAGCGCAGTACGACCTTGTAAGTCTTGTACATGATTCCTACGTCACTCTCGATGACGAACATATTCAAAATCTCATAGATTATTATCTAGAGATTTTTCCAGAAGCTCTCACACAGTTTAAAACTCGAGAAAACTTCATGCATTATTTTTATTTGCAAATGCTTCAGCGCTGCTTCAAAGCCTGTGGAACATTTGCCGCCATTCTCAATCAGCGGGACGATCGTCGTTACCTTAAATACTTGCCGCACACTCTGGCGAAGGTAAAATATGCTCTCACACAAACCACTGAGTTTCCGATCATAAAAAAACTTGTTGATCAGCTTCAACTTCCACAAATCGAAAAATGGCCGTAAAAGCGCTTCTCCTTTGTGCAGGGTTAGGAACACGACTCCGTCCCTTTACAAATCATCTGCCCAAGCCAGCGATTCCATTTTTTGGTCTTCCACTTTGTTATTACAGTCTTTATCTTTTGCGAAAAATTAACTGTCTTGATGTCACCGTCAACCTGCACCACCTGCCGGCGAAGATACAAAATCTCCTGCAGAAAGACGAGCTGGCGGACTTTCGTTTTTCCTTTTCGTTGGAAAAGGAAAAAATCATGGGAAGCGGCGGCGCCATTTTCCATGCAAAAAAATTTCTGCAGTCTGCGGATTCTTTTTTTGCTATTAACTCGGATGAGGTGATGATTCCTCCTTCGGCCGAAATTTTAAACGATTTAAAAAACCACCATCTTAAATCAAAGTCGTTGGCAACGTTATTGGTCACCGATCATCCCGACTTACTCAAAACGTTAAAACCCGTTTGGGTGAATGGTGAGGGTGTGGTGCGCGGTTTTGGCGATAAGCCCGGAACCTCAGAACCACTTCGACCGGTGCATTACACGGGGTACAAGATTTTTTCAAAGGACGTTTTAACTTTGCTGCCCGCTGGGGAATCGCATATCTTTCACGACACCCTTGTTCCGGCCATGGCCACAGGTGCACTGGTAAACACACACTTTATTGATAGCCACTGGTGGGAGACCGGATCCTTTGCAAATCTGCTCACTGCGACGGCGGATGTGATCCAATTGATCCACCAAGTAAAAAAGAACCACCTTCGCGACATCTACGAAAGTTTTCAAAAAGAGTTTTCTTTCACAACCACGATCCACGGTCGAGATAAAGTGGCACTGCACTCAACCGCCGCGGTTAGTAGCAACCAGTGTCGCGGAACAGTTTTTGTGGCGGAGAAAACAACGTCCGCAGCCGATGTCGTTTTACAAAACTGCATCGTTGATAAAGACCTTAAGCTTATAAAATCTCAACAAGACACCTTGATTTTAGATACGGAGACACCATGAAAGTTTTGGGCATTATGAATGGCACAAGTGGCGACGGCGTTGATTACGTGGTTGCCGATGTTTCTTTTAAAAAAACCTGGTCTGTTCGTTTTTTGCAACACGAACACAAACCTTTTGATAAAAACTTTCACGAAAAAACCAAACGGCTGATTACCAATGTGGCAACGACCTACGAAATCGGAGAATTTCACCATGATCTGGGTCGCCTTTACGCCAAGCATTTTTCTGAAATCCGTTGGAAACACAAACCCGAACTGATCGGATTGCACGGACAGACTGTTTATCACCGCGGTGGCTCGGCCACCTTCCAATTGGGAGAACCCAGCTATTTATCTCAACAGGCAAAGCTTCCGGTGATTTTTAACTTTAGAGCGAGTGACGTCGCTGTCGGTGGCCAAGGCGCACCCCTTGCTCCAGTTTTGCACAAGGTTCTTTTATCGCAATTTAAAGAGCCGGTCTCTTTTCATAATCTTGGCGGTATTAGCAATCTTACGTTTTGTCATAAAAAAACCTGGCTCGCCTTCGACACGGGGCCTGCCAATACGCTAATGGACATCTGGATCCAGCACAAAACACAATCCAAATCACTTTTTGATGACGACGGAACTTTAGCTTCAAGAGGACTTCCGCAATTAGAAACTGTGGAAAAAATGATGGCAAATGCCTATTTTAAAAAAGCGGCACCAAAGAGTTGCGGTCGCGAGGAGTTTAACGTTCACTTTATTCAATCGCATATCGATAAAAAATTTCCGAGACTTAAAATCGAAGATCAACTGGCCACGCTCACCGAAGTGTCGGCGGCGAGTATTTACCAAGCCTACAAAAAGTTTTGTCCTACAATGCCAAAGCATATTTATTTTTCGGGCGGCGGATTACAGAACAAATTTTTTATGCAAAGGCTGAAGCTTTATTTTGGCTCTGATGTTGTAAAATCGTCGGAGGATTTAGGCTGGCCATCGCAAGCTATTGAAGGCGGTGCCTTCGCGCTGCTAGCTTACATGCGCTCGAAAGAGTTGAGAGTGGATCTGCGAACCATCACCGGCGGCGACAAAGCCTCATTGCTAGGCCAAATCTGCTAAAGCTCTGCGAGTTGATTGCGTTCGGTTTGGATACGTTTTTCGATTTTTTGAAAGTTATCGAAAGCGTGGGCGGCAGAGATTCCGCCGGGTTGTCCCGAGGCGAGGCCGCGCGCTTGTAAAGCCTTATCCACAGCATTTCCCACGCCGTTGCTTCCGGCTCTGCCGTCATCGATTCCTACACGGGAGGCCACGGGATTTCCGCTACTTTTGCTAGATGAAGCGGCGCCCATTTGCATGCCGCCATTTTTTCCACCGGCACCACCACCAGTGGCGCCAAAATTTATCTTCGGAGTTCCATCGGCATTCACTTCGGCAACCCCGCGACCGCGGCCACCGGGTCCACCACCGGAACCGCCGCCACCCATGCCACCGCCACCACCGCCAGGTGATTGGCCAAACTGCGCCATGCTCGGATCCACTTTTTCACCCATCGCTGGTGCATCGTTTGGATTTAATCCTGCATCTAAAAAACTTCCATCACCCGCATCTCGAGTGGTGTTAGCTAGTGTTGCGCCAGGAGTGTCGGCGGCTTCGTCCACTTTGCACTTCGCGGGATCTTTGGCACACGCATCACCACTTTCGCCGCCATCGCCCTTGAGCTGTCCGAGGAGCGCGGTAAGCAGTGGTAAAACCTGGTTCAGGTCCAAACCCGCTTTTTTAGCAGCTGCGAGGTTTTCCTTTGGTTTCTCGTTACATTCTTTTTCCGCTTGTTGGGCCTGCTGTACGCCATTTGCGTCCGCATTGGCTTGCGCCTGGGCGGCTTCTTGCTGACATGTTTGGATACAGCTTGTAAAGCTTTTATAACATGTTGCTTCGAACGCAGTCACCTGTCTGCTTGAAGTCGCAGTATTCTTAATGGCAAGCTGCACACCTGGGAGTGTTCCAGCACCTGGTTGTTGAACCGTTGAATTGATTTGTTCCATCAATCGGAGTGGTTCTTCAATTCCTTTTTTGTCACAGTCATTAAACGCGGCATCTCTCGCGCTTTGGCAACTACCTGCTGCAAATGCAGAGTCTAAATTTGCAAAAAACAAAATGATAAAAAATATTTTTCCCATTTTAGTGCCCCATTCCCGTGCGCTCGCGATCCACGCGTTTTTCTACCATTAAAAAAATATCCGAATGCGAAACTCCAATAACACCGTCACCAAACTGTTTAAAAAATCCACCCCAGGCTGCGGGATCACGATCGATGCCCGAGCGTTCGGCTTCGGTCGCCGTCGTGGTTTCTTTTTGGCTGCCATCTAAACTCGAAATGCTCACTCGGCCGTAACCTGTGGAGCCGCTAGGTTGGGCGACAAGATCGCCAGCTCCACTTCCAACTTTTTCCGCAAGCTGTTTGCGCATCTCCGCAAGGCCCTGCTGGATCGCACTTGATTCCTTGCCACTCACACCTGCCGCAGCCAAACTTGCCGGACTCAAATCGCCATTCACGGAGGCTCCTGTGGGCGTTGTGATATTTCCGCTGTCGTCGACGGTGTAACCTTGGCTGACCAAATCTGCTTTGAGTTTGTTGAGTTCTTTTTGCAAAGCCGCATCTTGCGCCGTGGAGGCATCCACCGTGCCCGTCGAGCTACCGCTGGAACCCAAATCATTCATCAAATCTTGCGACTGACTAGCTTTGCTGGCGGCATAACCAGCTGCTGCAAAGGCCGCCGCACCCAAGTAGCACGCAGTGCGGTTGTTAGAACTGCAACGCATCATATAACTAGTACCTAAGGCTGCTGCAGCGACACCCATCACGATGGATTGGGTTTTTCCTGACTTCGCTTGGTTGTAAGCGCCGGTGTTTTCTTCGCCTACCGATCCATCGGTCCCATAATTTGTTGTTGTGGTTACTGCGCCCGCCATCTGATCATTCACTGTTCCTGTGGGAGTGGTGGATGTAGAACTTGCTGTACCAGTAGTGACGGTACAATTAATCGAAGTCTCGCACGCCGCTCCGCCGCCCGACGCCACTTCGGCGAAAGACTGACTTACGAAAGATAAAAACAAACTTAGAATCACCAAGGTTTTATACGCCATTTTCTATCCCCCGATACCTTCTCTTTATCGGACGGAAGTCTGTAAATCTTTACTGTTGTAACCGGGGAACGTCTCAAGTCGACACTTCTACTGTCTCATTTTGATACATTTAATCAGCTGGTGGTGGATTTAAGATGGGCCCGCTCAGGCCGGGGCCACCAAGTTCTGAATCCACTGAGACCAAATAGTTTTTAGATACAATCTTCACCGAGTAACCCGAGCGACCCCCTTGCGGACAGCCGCCGGGGCTCGGTCGCGCCATGACGTCGGAATCATTGCGCAGCAAGCATTTTCCAAAGTCATTGGGAAACTCGTAATTCACAGCGCCGTTTTGTGTCCACCCTGTTAAAATCTGATTGGGTGATTCCACCTGAAAGAATGGAAAGGTGTTAGAGTACACCTGTGCCGACGACGTGATTTGATCCACGATACTATAGGGTTGACGGTTTTCAGAACCAAGATCGACAAAATATTTGCTGAATTGATCTTTGGTACTAAAATGCACATCATCCGTATTAAAAAAGTTCGCCATGTACTGGCCTTCGATCGAATAGTACGTGATATCAAAAAGATCGGGTGCGATGGCCGATAATTCCATGTAACGAATGGGATCGCCCGTGACGCCGGCATTATTTGTTCTAGCTAAAGAATCTGGTTGAGAATCAAACTCATCGGGATCGCCAATGTGGTTGTAATGAGCGAGCGCAAGCATCGGCGGAAGTCGGTTGGGATTGGCTCCTTTAATAATTGTATTGGTTACGTAATTGTACATTGCACCCAAAGCGTATCTTGAATTCAGCCCATGGAGATCGCCGGGATATTTGGAGTAATTCACCAAATCATCTTCCGAAGCGCCACCCAGGCGCTGACCCGAAATAGATCTGGCCGGCAATAATGGATCCACTCGATCCAACCCTTGCGACGTCGGGCTGCCCGAGGGCCATTGCTTGCTGTACCACGGACCGATGCGCCCACCGAAAGGTTTTGCAAACGACTCCGCTTTTAATGTGGTCACCCCCCCAAAGGGAGCAAATATTTTTCGCGGCTGCGTTTGTGCCGACAATTTTATAAACGGCATGCACCATGGATTTTTTTCGACGCCTGACTTAATAGGATTGTCGTTCGTCCACGCAGTAGAAAGAAGCGCGTTGTTTCTGCCACCGACCAACGCAAGGTAATCTGGTGGAGGTAGAATGTTTACTGCTGGGCCACGGTTAGAGGTCACTGTCGTATCGCAGCGACCTGGGCCAGCAAGCCAAATCATTCGAACGTAAGTCAACAAAGGATACAGCTCCACATCTGGTAACCAAAAATTAGGATCGCTACACGGACCCTCCATGTCGCTCGACAGTGAATTCAATAATTTGATTTGCACGGTTTCTCTCTGCGGCTCGGTGAGATTTTTTTTAAGCGTGTTAAGTGTTCCGTTAAATACTGAACCACCGAGATGATCCTGCATCTCAGTCCCCGGCGCACTCAGCTTTGTAGACAGTGCACGAATCATTTGCATGCGTCGGTCGGCTTCGAGAACATAGGCTGTTAAAAAGGTTGCAGCCACCTGCCAATTCAAAACACTGACGGTTTTGCATTTAAGCTCAAAATTATCAGAAATCGTTTGTAAAAAATCATTCAGGCCTCCAATGAGTCCCAGAGGGTCACCGCCACCGCCGACCGGTGGAACTACAGTGATTCCGTCTAAATTCTGACACAAGGAACTCGCATTCGGACCTTCGGTAATTCCATATTCGTACCAAAGCGTACTCCCGATGCACACACCCGGCGCATGGTTGTTGACTCCAAGTTTAGGAAAAAACGGTTGAGTTTCATCACCCACCGGGGGATTTGTAAAAATAGGATGTCGTGGGAGCAAAGCGTTCGCACCCATCCCAATCGAAACACTTCCAAGAACACGAATGCGAAAAGTTAACAGCTTAAATGCTTGCCGAATTTGATAATTAATGTGTGCAATTTGATTCAGCATCTCACTTTGTTTTTGAGCGGCGTAGTAAGCGGCGATATCAGTGGAGTTTTGCAAATTGATTTTATCGTAAACAACAAGCCCCACGTTGATCGACATCGCAAAAAACACAAAAAGAACTTGAAAGATCAGCACTAAAAAAAGCGCCATTTGTCCCTTTTGATTTTTTAATGGATTCTGTCGTTTCATTATAGTTTTACCCCGTCGTTTTATTTTGACACTCGCTCTCAATGTAGGCCACCCTAGATATATGAAACCCATCCTTCACTTGACCAAAGTCCTAGTTGTTTTTCTGTTCTGTCTTCCCGCCTCCGCGGAAGTTCTCTTTGAGGGCTACTACAAGCTCACTTTTGGCGCCGAACATATCGGCTATATCATCCAGCGCTACGAATTGAACTCCGCGGAAAAAACCTTTGTATCGACAAATTTTTTATTAACCAAAACCGCCGAAGGCACCACCACCGAAAGCCTTTCCGCCAAGGCCAACACAAAACTCGAACCCATGAGTTACCAGTACACCCGCCTCGAGGGCACGAAAACAAAAGCCATTGATGCCATCGTTAAAAAAAATAAACTTGTTTTAAAAATTGTCGAAAACAACAAAGCCCAGGCCAAAGAGCTTACAATTTCTACCAGCGTGTTTTTTAGCACGTTCCTCCCCCATCTTATGCTCAAAAATCCAAAGGGCTTGTCCGTTGGCAATAAGTTTTCCTACGAAGCTGTGGCCGAAGAAGATGGTGCCGTGGAGAAAGGCGAAGTGTTTGTTAAGGAACAAGTGAAAGAGCGCGGCCTGGATACCTTTCGCACGCTCAACACTTTTAAAAAAGAGCAATTCGTCAATTGGGTCAATTTTAAAGGCGAGTCCATTAAAACTGAAGTGCCCAGTTTAAATTTAACAGCAGAACTCGTCACTGAACCTAAACAGGCCTATGGAGCACTGCCGTTTAATACCAGCACCATTCAATTGCTGTTCGGAAAAGTTCCCGAAGGCAAAATAAATATGCTCAGCAAACAATGACCTATTTCTTCCGCCGCCTCACATCGTTAATACCAGTTATGTTTGGCGTTGTGACCATCACCTTTTTTTTAATTCACATGATCCCCGGCGATCCCGTGGACATTATGCTCGGCGACTACACCAGCCAAGCTGATCGAGCGGCATTGCGCAAAGAACTCGGTTTAGACCAACCGCTTTTTGCTCAATATAAAAACTATCTCTGGCGGAGTTTGCATTTGGATTTTGGGCGCTCCTTGCAATCGCAAAAACCAGTGTTTAAAGAAATCCTCGATCGCGTGCCCGCAACTTTCGAGTTAGGGCTTGCAGCTCTCCTTCTCGCAGCCTTTGTTGGGATTCCCCTGGGTGTTGCGGCTGCAATTAAAAAAAACACATGGCTGGATCAACTCATTCTTGTCATCGGCTCCCTCGGTTTATCATTTCCGTCGTTGTGGTCAGGACCACTTCTCATTTGGCTTTTTGCCATTGAATTAGATTGGCTCCCCATTGGCGAACGCGAGAGCTGGGACAGCTTAATCTTGCCCTCTGTTTCCCTTAGTATTGGTTTGATTGCGTTGCTTATGCGTATGACCCGCAGCTCAATGCTCGACGTAATGAAGGAAGACTACATGTCCGTGGCACGCGCCAAGGGTTTGCCCGCTTACAAAATTTATTTTTTGCACGGACTTACAAATGCCATTATTCCTGTGCTCACATTGCTAGGACTCATGCTGGGGGCCCTTCTCACCGGCACGGTCATCGTTGAAACAATTTTTGACTGGCCAGGAATCGGTCTTTTGCTTTATCAATCCATCCAAAATCGTGATTACCCGCTGGTTCAAGGCTGTGTGCTGTTTGTGTCGGTGATTTATTTGTTTGCCAATTTTTTTACAGATTTAGCATACGGTTATTTCAACCCTAAAATCAGGTTGGAATCATGAAGTTTCCCTGGCAGCTTCGCATTGGACTTTTTTTGATCGGAAGCATTTTGCTTTTAGCCATTGCGGCCCCATTGATCGCTCCGTTTGATCCCACCGCCATCCAATTGGAAAATCGTTTTCAACCCCCAGGAAGCACCAATTGGTTTGGCACCGATCAAAATGGTGTTGATGTGTTAAGCCAAATTTTATATGGGGCCCAGGTTAGCCTCGCCATTGCTTTGAGCGTGGTAAGTATTACCTTGTTCGTCGGCCTCCTGTTGGGCTCCGTCGCCGGGTTCGGTGGCGGTCTCTACGACCAACTGCTCATGCGTTTTGTAGATATGATTTTTGGCTTTCCCGGTTTCTTGCTCATTTTGGCCATCGTGGCTGTTTTGCAGGAAGCCTCCGTACCCAATATGATCTTCGCGCTGTGTTTAACAGGTTGGGCCTCCTATGCGCGGCTCGTTCGCGGGGAAATTTTACATCTTAAAGAAAAAGAACACGTCCTCAACGCTTTAGCGCTGGGGTTGCCGAAATGGCGCATTCTGGTTTTTCACATTTGGCCCAATCTGATTGGACCTTTGGTCATTCAAGCATCCTTTGGCCTCGCTGTGACGATCATCACCGAATCAAGCCTCAGCTTTTTGGGGCTCGGAGTCTCGCCAAAAACTCCAACTTGGGGCTCTTTATTAGGGGCGGGACGCCAGTATCTGATTGAAGCCCCGCATTTGAGTTTTTTCCCAGGGCTATTTATCGTTCTTTTGGTTTTGGGATTTAATCTTCTTGGCGATGGGCTGCGCGAAACCCTTGACCCCAAAAAGTAGGAGCTTCCCCAGGCTCTCATTGCTTTGATCCCCACGGGTTGTTACACTGGCATGCGATAACAGGCAGGAGCTTTGCGTGGTAGAAAAAATTGGCCAACAGTTTATTATTGGAATTCAAGGCCCAAAACTTCTCGAAGAAGAAAAAGAATTCATCACCAAATACAACATCGGTGGCGTAGTCCTCTTTGCCCGCAATCTTGAATCTCCCGAACAAATTCACGAACTCACCAGCGAACTTCACAGCCTGCGATTGAAAACCCGCGACAAAACTCCCATGTTTGTATCCATCGACATGGAAGGCGGCCGCGTTCATCGTTTAAAGCCTCCGTTCACCCAGTGGCCCGCTCTTTCTAAAATTGGCCAAATCGGTTCGTCCACCTTGGCTTTTCGCTTTGCTTTGCAAATGGGCGAAGAGATGCGCGCCTTCGGAATCAATCTCGACTATGCTCCGTGTTTAGATATTTTAACCAATCCCAAAAACGAAGTGATCGGCGATCGCTCGCTGAGTTCTGATCCAGAACTTGTGACTCAGCTTTCCACGGCCCTCGTTCGCGGCTACATCAAAGCCAATGTGATTCCCTGTGCAAAACACTTTCCCGGCCACGGCTCGGTAGAAGTGGACAGCCACTTTGAGCTGCCAATTTCGAACGACACTTTAAAGATGCTCGACGACAATCAAAGCATGGCACCTTTTAAAAAAGTTTTTCGCTCGCGCTGCGAGCTCGCGATGACGGCCCATATTCATTTTAAAAAAATTGATCCTGAATGGCCAGTGACCCTCTCACCAATTTTTTTACAGCAAATCATGCGCGATGTGCTTCGTTATCGCGGTTTAATTATGACCGACGATCTCGATATGAAGGCCCTTGCCAAGTATTACCCAAAAGACGTAATTCCGGTCCAGGCTCTTTTAGCTGGCGCCAATATTTTGCTCTACTGCAATGACTTTAAATCTCCCGTCACAGCAATGAACTCCGTGGCCAAAGCCATCAAAGACAAACGCTTGCCGATTCCACTCATCGAAAAAAACTTTTCCGAAATCATGGCCTTTAAACGCAAACACCTCTCAGGCCCGGTGGAACCTTTCCCTCTCAAAAAGGCTTTGGAAATTATCAATCGCCCCGAGCACAAAGAATTCGCTGCCGCTGTGGCCTCTGGCGATGTGAGTAAGTTTTTACAGGGTGAAGAAGAAACTGACTAAATCGCAGTTTCTTTAAAAAATATTTTTGAATTCAAAAACTGTGATTTTTTCAATTTAAGGCGATTGTTTTGCAATATTTTTCGCAGTTTGCTAGCTACTATTAATGAAAACCACTGCCTACGATTCTCGTTACAAATCCAAAACAAACTACTGGGACTTTAAACCATCGTCGATGGCTTACAAGGTTCTCGAACTGGCCCCACCGCTCAACAAAGAACTCCACTTGCTAGACATCGGCTGCGGCGAAGGCGGCAACGCCATATTCTTTGCGAAAAATGGATACAAAGTCACGGGCTTCGATTTCTCCACAGTAGGTTTGCAAAAAACCCAAGAAAGTGCAAAAAAACACAATGTTGATATCCACTGTTTCCATCAAGATATTAACGATTTTCAGTGCAAAGAAAACTTCGATATTATTTTTTCGTCTGGCACTTTACAGTATCTACTGCCAGACAAACGAGAATCTTTAATCGAAAATTTAAAACTCCACACAAACCAAAACGGGCTTCATGTGTTACACACCTTTGTTAAAAAGCCGTTTGTTAAGTTAGCCCCAGATGCAGAGCCTCAGGAAAACCTGTGGGATTCTGGCCAACTGTTGTATTTTTATCGAGACTGGAAAACCGAAAACTTTATCGAGGAAATCAAACCCTGTAATTCCAGCGGAGTTTCTCATGCGCACGTACACAATCGCCTTTGGACGCGCAAGCCTTAAAAAGAATGATTTTTCATACGTTGAAAAAACCCTTTTTTAAGTTTTCCAGATTAATTAATCTCTTGAAGTATTTTCTGTATTTCTGAGTCGCTGCTGGATGCATTTACGTAAAGAGTGTCTTGGCGGAATGCGCTTTTAGCATAGTATGCGAGGTATATTTTTTTAATTTTATCGTTTTTACTTTTTATAAGTTTTTTATTTTTCCAAACTTTTTCAACGCAATCAATATAGTCGTAAGTTAAATCTTCGTTGAGCATGTTCATTTCAATAGATAACTCCTCGGCAAGCGAAAGCTCCATCTCTAAAGCATCCACAACTTTGGGTAATAACGTAAGTCCGGCTCCCTCACTGGCTAACCATAACTTTTTTAAGCTGCTACGATAAAATTTATTGTCGCTATTTTGATGGCGAATACTTAACTCGTTCACCGAATTTGATGCCAAAACAGCTTCCAATGATGAAGAGTTTTGAGAAAGTGTCTTTATCACGCGTTCAAATTCTCGGTTTTGATTAACATCATCCAAATCGAATTTCAAAATCACTTTTTTCTTTAAAGGATTTACTCTAGAAAAAAACCTAGCCGAAGAAACTAGCTTCTTGTAGGCGATAGAGAAAGCGTCCTGATATTGTTCTTCATTAAGTCTAATTTTTCCATGCTCTATAAAAATATAATCTGAACTTCCAACCTCTATTAAGTTAATAATTGAAGACAGCTCATTGAGTTTTGCAATATTTTGTTGCCAAAATTTTAGCTCGGCTGAAAGTCTATCAAACTCTTTTTTTTCAACTCGGTAAAGGTCGATTCCGAGATCTAAATCCAAAAGAAGACTGTTCTGGATATTGAACTTGGCATCAAACAGCACCAGGTAATCTAAGATGCTCGTGCTCGTGTGGTCTACATCTAAAGTCAGGTGGCTTCTTTTAAATTTAGCAACCGTATAGCTCGAAATAGTTAATCGTTTTATCACTCCCGCTCTTTGTACGATCTGTGTTTTTACGGAATCCAGACTCTTCCAAAACAAAGGTAGCTTTTCTTCAAAGCTGAGCTCATCAATTGGGTAAGTCGATTGCGTATTAAAAATTTCAACCGCAATTCCATGGTCATTTAAATACTGGACTACTGGATGCACAGCAGGATCTACCAGCACAGGTCCCGAAAAGGCCCGGGCATTAAAGTTTAATAGAATTACCAATGAAAAAAGAAACGTTTTGATACTTGGGTGTTGCACGTTGGCTCCTTGGAGAATCGGTAGTGCTTTTAGTATTCCTTATCAAACAACTAACCACACGCTATTACTCAACGCAGAATATTTGAATTGAATCTATCCTGACTTATAAATCTAGTTGGGAGTCAGTATTTCAACTACCCTTTCTTCACCCGTCCCGGTAGGCCGGCAAAAACTTCGTGCGTCGGCGCTCGTGGTAAATCCAATCGTAAAAGTTCGCCAAAAACATATCGCGCCCTTGCTTTCCAGCGACGGCCTCTTCGCGATTGGCCATAAAATATCCACCGAGAATCAAGTTCTCCTTCTCCGATGAAAGCACTCGCGTGTAAGCCAAGCCTTGCCAAAACTTACCAAAGCTCTTTCCTCGCCGAGCGCCCGTTACAAAGCGAGCAATTTGCGCAGTGATTGATTTTAGAAATTTTTGAAAATTTTCCCGCGAACTGATTTTGATTTTTAAATGCAAATGGTTACCAACATTGGCTTGGTCGGCCACGCGAACGCCGAACCGTCTTGCTTTTAAACTTATAAGCCTTTGAATAAATATTTTATTCTTCGCTGACAGTAAACTAAGCTCACCTCTCGCTTTATCTGATTTCAATACCAAATGGATCCATTTTTTTGTTGATAGTGGTCGTTCAAGTTTGCGATGACCTTTTGTTTTAGCTCCGCCATGAACGGTGCGTCCATAGCGCTTTCGCGTCGTTGATGCTTTAAAATATTCAAAAAGGTTCGCTTGTTTCGCTGCCATCGGGGCAATATAGTTTCATTCGTAAATTTGTCAATTTACTTACAAGATTGTATCTTTGCGTTGCAGCTAGAAATTGTTGATAAGAATCAATGGCTTCCGCTCGTTCACTTTGTTATGCAAATTTATCGTTCCAAGCAGATTTAGTTTCTCTAATGCAATATCGTCAGCGGTGCATTCATTAATCTCTTGGTTTTAAATACACGGAAGGTGACTACCTCCATGCCCCAAATAAACACATTGCTAGACAACCTGGCTTGCCGCAGATATCACTGCTCTGTGGTCCAAATACTTGCGCTTTTTTCCCTCATCTGCACAACCTCCTTCGCTACGGAAACTTCGAGCGAGGTGGATACTGCAAAAGTGATTCAAGAAAAGCTGCACGCCAAGGAAGACTCAAGCCAATTAGACAAAACATCGGGCAAGGAAGCGTTCCCAGAAAAGCTAGTAGCTCTCGACAAGAAAGCTTCTTCCAAAGAAAGAAACTTCGCCGACGCTGCCAAAGAACCAACCCCCATCGAGCACTCCAAAGAACTCCCTCGTCAGTACATCACCGACTCTCCGTGGGTTGAGGAGTTTTCCGATCGCACAACCCATGCGCCGTTTCAAAAGCTCACGCCGCAGCCGTTGCAAATCACCTCTCCCAATTTCGAAAATTTATTTCAAGGATCCACCGCTGTGCAAGCCCGCACCCAGGGTTCGCCCGCCACCTCCATTCGCGGTTCTTCGCAAGCCGCTCGCGTGCTGTATTTGCTCAATAACATTCCACTCAATTTTCTCGACGGCTTTGGCGGCTCGTCGCAGTTTGTGCCCACCGAGATTCTTCGTCAGATTAATATTTTCGAGGGTCCAACCTCTGCACTCTATGGTGCGAACGCACTGGGGGGCTCCATTCACTTCGTCGCCGATCAGCGAAAGCACTCTCTCGTAAGAATTGGCCTCAGCGACACCGACACCAGCTACGCAGAAGGCGGCCCAGTGTCGACATCCAACATCGCCCTCGTCACACCACTAATATCGTCCGAAAAAGATCACATACAGTTCAGCGCCTTTGCCGAACACGACCGCGGGGACTTCCCGTACACCACCGGATCGGGAGCAAAAAATCGACGAGCGCAAAACGACCAGCAAATTCAACGATTCACTCTCCTTGGCAACCATCGACGCGAGCGCTGGAAGTGGTCCCATCTCCTGTTGTATTCTGATCTACGGAAAACCTCTCCGGGCTCGCTCATTTTGCCCCTAAAAACCGATCAAAAATCAAAAGCTCTCTTGGCAGGAGTCACTTCTGAATATAAACCTTCCTCCGAGTCCCTTTTGATCTCGCGCCTAAGTTATGCTGGCCTCCATTCGGATTTTCTCGACACAACCACCTCAACATCCAACTCCGACAAACTCTGGCTCAGCCAAGCCTATTCCTGGCAGATTTTTTCGGGCGTGCTTTCGCAAACGGTTTTTGATTTTAATCACAACCTCTACAAAGCCACTTTTGCTCGCAACGAACGCTTTGAACGCACGGAGCCCGAACTCGCTCAGTCTTTTACCATTCCAGTTTTTAAATCCGCCTTCTTAGAACCCTCTGTTCGACATCTCTTTCGCTACAAAGAAACTTTATTTCAACTCAATGCCCCCGTACACTTTGAGCATGGACGCGTTTGGTTTTTGTACTCCGAAGGATTTCGTCCCCCGTCTCTTACCGATCTCTATGCCCAAACCAGTTACTTCGTAGGGAACCCAAATTTAAAACCAGAATACTCCCAGCAGTACGAGGTGGGCCAGGCCTGGACTGTGGAGGCCCTCGAAGTTTCTTCGTCGTTGTTTCTTTTGAAATACAAAAATCTTTTGCAAGGTTCTGTTTTACCAACCAGCGAATTTACAAAAATTAATGTGGGCCAAGCGCAAACCTACGGGATGAGTGCAAAGGTGCAAATCATTCAACCTCAATGGAGCACCAACCTCAGCCACACCTACATGTTGGCCCGGGAGCTTCCATCGCGGACTCCATTAAGGTTTTCGCCGGAGCATCAGACTTTTTTTAGCTTTAATTATTTACTCAACTCGAAGCGTTCACTCACTGTGCAGCAAACGTTGTGGAGTTCGATCTGGGATTTGGATTTTATTAACAACCGCAACACGCGCTTGCCGGCGTGGTCGAGCACAGACATTTTGCTTTCGCAAAAAATCAACAAGCTCTCTTCGTTACAACTGGGAATTTACAATTTGTTTAACCAAAGACGAGAAATGACGTTTGGCTATCCAGAACCACAGCGACGTGCGGCTCTGGCGTTAGAAGTGACTTTTTAAAGGGACTACTGATCGCCGAAAAGTTCGGCTTCCGACTCAGTCGTACCTTGATTGCGGTTCTTCGCTTTGCGCTTTTTGCCTTTTGTAGACAGTTTTTTGTTGCGGATTTTTTTAGTTCTATGTGTCGCCGAAGCCATTACAATCTCCTATGTGTGATGCAATGAGCTATCAAAAGTCGAACCACATGTCAACCGAGTGAGCATCCCCTAAGCCTTTTCTATCTTCTTTCTGAAAGGCATAGGCCACCTTTAACCGCGGTCCGTCCCAGCCGACCCCAAAACTCAAGCGATTTTCGCCCAAACGGTCGTCTTGGCTAAAACCGGCGCGCAGTGCGAGCATATTCTCGTAGCGCACCTCGCCACCAACTTGGTGTCGAAAGCGCTTATCGCCGTTTTGTTCCAAAAAATAATTCATATCGTAGCGAAGCTTAAACATATCAAAAAATCGATATTCGGCCCCACTGCCCGCCATTGGTATCACCTGCGAAAGCGGCCACACCGTGGTGTCAGAGCCCATAACCCCACGAAATACGGCGCCAACTGTGAGATTGGGATGGGCCGCCCAATAGGTTCCGAGATCGGCATTGTATTGGTTGTAATCGGCCCCACTCATTAAATTTGTTTTAATTTTATAACCCGAAATACCTGCAGAAAGTTTTTGTGTGAGCGCAGCAGCTCCAGAAATCTGCAGATGCTGTTCGCGAATTTTTTGATCGAGAATTTTATTAGTGCGTTGACGATAAAAAACTGTTCCAGGAAAAACCGTCATCTCCCCGGCATCCGTGAAAAAAAATGAATACTGTTTTTGCTCGATGTTCGGCCCTGGATCGGTCTGGCTTTGTTGCAGTCCAAAATGTTTTGTTTTGAATTCGACGAGAGCCGCAGGATTTAAAATCGCCGATTCGTAGGGATGGGGACCGCCGATTCCCGCGCCCCCCATGGCATCAGCGACCGATCCGACTTGTGCCGAAGAAAAAAAGATCAGAATGGAAAACAGAATCATACTTAAGGTTTAAGGCAGATACTCACAAAATGCAAGCACGCAGCATTGATCGCTGGATCGCATGAGTTGGTACTTCTTGATTGGGTAAAATCATAAACTGGCGGGCGAGACACCGTTGGAGTTTGCGAATCATCCACTCCGTAACAACTGCCTTTGGTATAAAATTTTGGAACCGCACAACGACGAGCCCAATTGATTTTCCAATGGGAAACTGGCAGCGAACGGCGAGCAATCTGAAAGTTTGCTAAATCAGTCGCATTTGTCGGATCAGCTGCATCGGGACAAAGTCTGCGCGCTGACGGAAAGGGATATGGATCGTTAAAGTCTTTATCCGCGGGTGCTACGATTCGCAATTGCAGCTCCGACGGACACGACCATGTGGCTTTCAGCTGTTGTGGAGATGAAAGATCGTATTCGTAAACAGTGGCAAGCACACGCTTCGGTAAGTTGGGATGAGGTGTGTTGTTAAGCCCCGAGACGGTGTAGCCCCAGTTAGCAGGGTTTGCTACTTTAAACGACACTTTCAATCCCACACCGTACGCTTCGTTCGACGGAGCGATGTCGTCATCAGCGTCATCATTTCGTCCATCACCATCGTCGTCTTGGTTCGTGGAATACGACGAGCGGGTCAACAACATTCCCGGATCCAAAGGAGTGGAGTACCCCAATGTGATTAACCCGCCATTTTTTTCTAAAAAGTCGCGCATTTGCTGAGCGGCAGTCTCGGCCGCATCGAAGACCATCGTGCCCTGCATATAGGCATCTTTTTCAATCCCACCGGGCGCCCAATAGTTCATATATTCGTCGGTGTCGAGTTCGAGGAGAGAGGCCGACATAGCGCTCGAGCCAAGGTCGCCAAACACGAAATCGTAATCCAGCCCTTCGATGCCGAGAGTGCTGCCGGCATTCATGTAGGTCGTGCCGAGGTCTGACTGCTGGCGAACCGAAAACATTAATCGCTTATTGATACTCACAAATTCTTCGCTCAATTTGAGAGCGCGTGCTGCGCTGGAATCGCGGCGAGTTTCGTATAAAAAGTCGTCGCTCAAACGAAGCCCAGCTGCAGATCCGTAAGCACCGACCCGCAAACTAAAATACACATCCGGTTCGTTGGGAACTCCGGTTTGCTCTGAGCATGACATGTAGGCAATTTGGTCAACCGAAGTTTCGTAAGGAAGTTTGTAAGCTTGTTTTACATCAAACATACTTTGCTGCGGTTCAACACCGCAGTTTTGATAGGAAAAAAGCACAACACCCGTGATTAGTATAATCATCACAATGGATTTTACTCGATTCACAGTTCCCCTCAAAAGTCCCCCGACAGATAACGCACAGTTAAGTCCAGGATAGCCGGAATCATTGCTTTGTGCATTAGTTATAGCTTCGACTGACTCATTTTGATACCTTTGTACCTCTACTTTTAGACTGTATGATTTAGAATACAAGGAGTCCAATGAAGCGTGTCCGCAAAGCTATTATACCAACCGCCGGTTTAGGCACTCGTTTCCTGCCCATCACGAATTCGGTTCCCAAAGAAATGCTTCCCATCGTCGATGAACCTCTTTTATTGCACGTCGTTCGCGAAGTGGCTTTGGCCGGCATCGAAGACGTGATTTTAATTTCCGGTCGTCGCAAAAACGCCATCGAAGATTTTTTTGATCGTCATGTGGAGCTCGAAGAAACTCTCGCCCGCACTGGCAAACACGATTTGCTTAAGCAGCTCAACGACATTCGTAATATGGTCAACATTATTAGTATCCGGCAAAAACAAGCCCTCGGATTGGGGCACGCCGTGCATGTGGGTCGCCCCATCGTTGGCGACGAACCCTTTGCTGTTTTGCTCGGCGACGAAATCATGATTCCGACCACTCCCGAAACTCCCTCGGTGATTAAACAGCTGGCCAATACTTTCGATGAAACTGGTCTGTCCACTGTCGCGATCATGGAAGTTCCCCCACACGACGTCACTAAATACGGCATCATCAGCGGCAAACAAGAAAAAGATTGGATTCGCGTGGATAACGTTGTGGAAAAACCCGCCATTGATAAAGCTCCAAGCTGTTGGGCTTTACCGGGCCGCTATATCTTTACGGCCGATATTTTTTCGCACCTCGAAAATCTTGCTCCGGGAAAAAATGGCGAAGTTCAACTCACAGATGCCATGTGCAAACTGGCGCAAAAAGAAGGACTTCTCGCCCGCTTTTTCGATGGCATTCGCTATGATGCCGGCGACAAATTGGGCTACGTCATCGCCAACATTGAAATGGGTCTTAAGCATCCGCAAATCGGTGCTGACCTCAAAAAATATCTTCAACAACTCACTGGGAGTTTAAAATGATGCCATCGTTTTTATTGATTCTTTGCCTTGGATTTTCGGCCAACGCTTTCGTTCCAAAACTCAGTACGGTTTTAGGAAAAATGGTAAGTACAACGGGCGGAACAAAAGGTTTTATTTTAAAGCGCACCGTGACCTTAAAAGATGACAGCGCTGTGGCCAACGAAACCTGGTACATCGGTCATGCCGATTCCATGAAAGTGGATGTGGACGGAACGAATGCGGATGGCACGCCATTTAAATTCGAAATTCTTTACAAGGGCGGCAAGCGCATGACAACCTCGGTGGAAGGGAAAACTCAAAGCTTTCCGCTGAGCCCTGAGTTTTATGAGCCACTGTTGCATTACCGAAGTTCGCGCGCTTTGCAAAGCCGGCTGCTCGCGATGCAATTGATTCCCAATAACAACTCGGCAGAAAGCGCGTCGACTGCTTTTATGAATCTGGATCGCTACAAAGGAGCCGTCGCTTATGTGCTCGGCGCCCAGGATTCGAAGAATACTCTGCAACCCCCTCGGTTATGGGTGGAGCAAGATAGTTTTTTAATTCGTAAGCTGCGCATGGGCTCACAAATCGAAGTTGAATTTGACGCCTTTAAAGATTTCGAAGAGGGAAAAATTAAAGAGGCCGAATTGCAAACTCTTTTCTGGAAAAGCTCGACGGTGATTATCCAAAACACTTCGACCCAGCTTGTGGAGTCAAAGAAGCTTGAAAGTTTTTTAAAGATTCAAAAAGAAGCAAAAGCGACACTGCCGCAAAATGCCAACCTTAAAGAGTTCTACTCACGTTTTCGATAGGACCTCCGTTGATAGAATCTTCTCCTTTATTGTGGAAAGTCGCTGTGGATGCACCTCTGCCGCAGCTTCTCACGTATTCTTCGGACCTTGCGCTCTCTGCCGGTCAGCTGGTGGAAGTGCCGCTGGGAAAGCGCTCGACCCGTGGTCTTATCGTGCGCAAAGAAGACGTGGCCAGCGACAAATTTAAAATTAAATCTGTTTTATCATTGCTCGCAGAGTTTCCGCAATTAACCAAGGGCCAATTGGATTGGGCTCTTTGGGTCGCACAGTATTATCACTATCCGCCGGGCGAAGTGTTTTCGCTTTTTTTTCCTCAGCTTGCCAAAAAAGGCAGAGGTCCCGCAGATAAAAGCCTTTTCTCCGATACGATGTCCGACAATCAGGTCACGTTGAACGCCGAACAGCAAAAAATTGTAAATGATGTGGCTGGATTTAGCGGCTTCTCGTCGCATCTTCTTTGGGGCGTCACTGGCTCGGGCAAAACCGAAGTTTACATCGAGCTCATCAAAAAACAACTGGAGCAAGGCCGAAGTGCTATGGTGCTTGTGCCCGAAATCGCCCTCACTCCACAACTTATCTCGCGCTTTCGCCAGCGCCTGGGCGAAAATATCGCTGTTCTGCATTCCAACCTCACCGATCGCGAGCGCACCAATCAGTGGTGGAGCGTGATCGAAAAGAAAAACCGTGTTCTTATCGGCGTGCGCTCTGCACTGTTCTGTCCCGTGCCCGATTTGGGTTTGATCGTCGTCGATGAAGAGCACGAAGGTTCTTACAAACAAGACGAAAAACTTCGCTACAATGCACGAGACTCGGCAGTGATGCGAGCGCTCCACGAAAAGATTCCCGTGATTCTGGGCACAGCAACTCCCAGCGCCGAGAGTTGGAAAAACGTTCTCGATAAAAAATACCACCTTCATGAACTCAAGCAGCGCGCCTCAAAGATGCAAATTCCGCGAATGGAAATCATCGATCTGCAAACCAATAAAGATGATGCCACGCGGGATCCGCTTCTTCCCTACTGGCTATCCACTCCGCTTTACGAAGCCCTCGCCGAAAATTATAAAACCGGTTTCCAGTCGGCTCTGTTTTTAAATCGACGAGGCATCGCGCAAACTGTTTTATGCAATGATTGCGGGTTTATTTACAAATGTCCAAATTGCGAAATTTCCCTTACCTTGCACGGCCAAAATCATCTTGTCTGTCACTACTGCGACTACTCACAAGCCATGGCCTACAAATGCCCTGACTGCAAAGTCGGAACAATTAAACCCATTGGCCTGGGCACAGAGCAAATTCAAAATGATGTGCAAAAATTGTTTCCGCAGGCAAACGTCATGCGCGTTGATCGCGACGAAATCGATTCGCGAGAGAGAATGGAAGATTTTGTCGCCAAGATGGAATCGAAAGAGGTGCAAATCCTCGTCGGCACACAAATGATTGCCAAGGGCTTGGATTTTGAAAATCTCACCCTCGTTGGAGTTGTGCTCGCAGATATTGGTTTTCATATTCCCGATTTCCGCGCCTCCGAACGAAGTTTTCAATTGCTCACACAAGTGAGTGGGCGTTCAGGTCGACACCACCCTGGTGCCGTTTTTGTGCAAACCTACAGACCCGATCATCCAAGTTTGATCCATGCACAAAAACAGGATGTGGCAGGATTTTTAAATGCGGCTCTTGAGGAGCGCAGAGAATTATCATACCCACCGTATTTTCGTATGGCCTGCCTCAAAATTTCCGGACTCGACGAAAAAGAAGTCCGTGGACAGGCGCAAAATCTATCTTTAAAAATTAAATCCTATGCAGCAACCCTCAACCCCGAAGTCAAAGTCTTAGGACCAGCTCCCGCGCCTTTATTTAAGTTGCGCCAGCGCTATCGTTTTCAAATTCTATTGAAATCTGCTTCGTTGCAATCGCTCGATAGAGCTTTGCAGTATGTCAGTCATCTGAGTGGTGATGAGTTCAAAAAATTGCGAATTCAAATTGATATGGACCCTTACAATTTAATGTAGCATGATGGAAGTATGTCGAATTTAGAAGCAGAATCTGGTTGTCCTCAATGCGGTGTTAGCACCACGCTTCTTCATCCCATCGAAGAGGGCCTGCGACTGCGCCTCGAAAAAGAAGGAACTCCTATCTTGTTCGCAGCCGTATGCACAAGCTGCTTCAAAATTCTGTCCAAAAAGCTCTCAAGTGCAACGCTGATGCAGGCCGAGAGAACAATTCAATCCAACCACAAAAAAAATCTTTGGCAGCATCGACTGGCCCTGATTAAACAGGCGCATGTTTTTATTGGTCGAAAAGAACACTCCGAGGCTGCGGTTTGCTTCGAAAAATACTTTAAAATTTTGCAGTTGGTTTACGAGAAAGATTTCACTGAACTTGATGCGACGATGTTTGGCGATAACCCTAAGGAAGTCACAGTGATGTGCAGCTCGCTTTGGGCCCTTGTCGAAATTTATGATCTCCACGCACAGTACAAAGAGCGCCAGGAAGCCTGCGCTAAAAAGGTGGGCGAGCTTATGCCGTACACCAATCTTTTTGCGAATCTTGCAAAGAATGCGGCAATAAAAGCCCGGCAGGGTAATAATCCGGCGGCCTATCGTAAACTTCTGCAAGCCGCGAATATTAAAACTGGAAACTGTTTTATCGCCTCCATCGCCTTCGAAGACCGCAATGACCCCACATTGGTCATACTTCGACAGTTTCGCAGTCAAGTTTTAATACGCACATCGGCAGGCAAAAATTGTGTGCGCGCTTACTACCGCTATTCACCGGCCCTGGCCAACCGATTGCAACATTTTTCAGCTGTAAAATTAATTCTCCGACGAGTCTTACCGGTCTTAGCTCAAATTTTAAAATATCTTTTCAAACTGCACTAACTATGGTCTTTTAAAGACAGATTATGAGTAAAAATAAATACGACTTTATCGTCATAGGTTCTGGCATCGAAGCGCTGCTCAAATGCCTTGAGCTTGAACAAACCGGTCTCTCTGGATGCATCATCGAAAAAGAAGACACCCTGGGTGGGCTTTTTCGGGGTCTTCGCAGCAACGAAGTGCTCTTTGAGTCCCATCTTCCGTTCATGGATGATTCGCTCGAAGTTCGCCCCCTTGCAGACCAACTCTGCGCAACCATAGACGCTCTCACCTACGAAACAAAAGATCTAGGCCCACTGACCTTCCACAACGGTCAAATTCAGCCATTTATGGGCTTTGGCGAAACCAGCAACCTGGCGGTCGACGTCTATTCTTATTTTTCGCAGGCAAAAACTCTGCACTTTTCGCAAAGCTTCAGCGCCATGGCACAAAAACTTCGCGAAAAACTCACCTGCGAAATTTTCAATCAAAGCGAGGTCACGGCGCTGGAGTTGGAACCGCAAGTGCAAGTGACCATCAACGGATCCACCGTTTTGCTTTCCGAAGACCTTTATTTTTACGATTCCCCCCTCAAACTTTCCAAGTTGCTTTCCGTCAGCAAAACGAACCTTCCTAAGAACCTAGTTCCTAAACTTTCAAAAACGCAGTTGTGGACAGCCATTAGTTTGGTCTACCGCCATCACCGTCCTGTCACGGAAACCTCCGCCATACATGTTCTTTACGGCGCCAAAGAGCTCCCCTGCTTGGGACGTTTTCAAAATGAGTTTGGCGTACCTACCTCGCAATGGCTGTGTTTGGTGAGTGCCGAAGAAGCGGCGGACAGTGAATCCCTGGGAACGACATTGCGCGAAATGAAAAAGCAAATCAAACGCATGTATCCGGTGTTTTTGGAAACAGTGGAGCAGGAAAACATCTTTATCGCGCCTGATTCCTATGGAACTGTAAATACTCAGCTTTTAGAAAACGATCGGTTTCCTAAAGTAAACCGACTGCATGTGGGTTCTCGTTATTATGCCGGGCACCCCACCCTCTGGGGAAAGCTCGCGCCGGGAGCGGATTCAAGGGACTTAACGCAAAGCGTTTAGGTCCATAAACCCCTGCTTTTTTTAAACCTTCTATGTTACCCCCTTCTTACGTCAAATTGGCGAAACTATAACTCACTTTTCGGACTCCGCTGGTGCCGGGCGCTCTTTGCAGCGATTACGGTTCTCTGAAAAGGTGGAATAACCAGCAAGGAGGAATATTATGAGTCTTACTATGAAGGATATGCTTGATGCCGGTGTCCATTTCGGTCACCAAAAAGAGCGTTGGAATCCAAAAATGAAGCCGTTTGTTTACACATCTCGCGGCGGAATTCACATCATCGATCTACAAAAAACTCTCGCAAAAGCCAAAGAGGCTATGCAATTTGTAGAGAACATGGCAGCTGATGGTCAGCGTCTGATTTTTGTCGGAACAAAAAAGCAAGCTGAAGAAACAATCCAAGCGGCTGCGAACCGATGCGGTCAGTACTTTGTGACTAAACGTTGGCTCGGTGGCACCCTTACTAACTTCGTTACCATTAAACAGAGTATTGATCGTCTAAAAAAGATCGATCAAATGCGCGAAAAAGGCGAACTTGATTTCTTTTCAAAAAAAGAGCGCTCAAGCATGGAAAAAGAATACATGAAGTTGAACGATTACCTTCAGGGTATTCGCGACATGAAAGAGCCTGCTGGAATGTTGTTTGTTGTTGATATCAACAAAGAGCATATCGCGGTTTTAGAGGCCAAAAAACTTGGCATCAAAGTGGTTGGTCTTTGTGATACAAACTCTGATCCTAATCTTATTGATTATCCAATTCCAGCGAACGACGACGCCATTCGCTCCATCAAACTTTTTAGCGAAATGATTGCCGACGCTTACGAAGCCGGCGCTAAAAAATACGAACAGGTTCTTCGCACGCGCACAGATAAACAATCTGACGTGGAAAAAGAGCAAAAAGACACTGCGGCACCTCAGGATAAGGGACGACCTCAGCGTGGCGGTAAAAAAGAAGCAGCACCTGCTGTTGCCGTTAAACCTGCCGGTCCAAATGTTGTAAAAGCAACTAAAGGCCGTAAGCTCGTAGCTGCCGGAACTGCCGATGACATCGAAATCCTTGCCGAGGTTGAACAAGAAATTTCAACCGCCGTCATCGAAAAAGAACAAGACTCAGCTGTAGCAAATGAAGCAAAAGTAGCTAAAGAAGCTGCTGCAGCGCCAAAAGAATAGGAGCACGCCCATGTCTATTTCCGCACAAATGGTTAAAGAATTGCGCGATCGCACCAGCGCAGGAATGCTTGATTGTAAAAAAGCCCTCGAGGAAAACTCGGGGGATTTTGACAAAGCCATCGATTGGCTTCGTCAAAAAGGTTTAAGCAAAGCTGCGAAGAAGGCCGGACGTGTGGCTTCAGAAGGTCTTGTTTACTCTTACATTCACGGCGAAGGCCGCATTGGTGTGTTGGTGGAAATCAATTCCGAAACTGATTTCGTGGCTCGCAACGATGAATTCAAAACTTTTGCACAAGACATTGCTATGCACATTGCTGCCGCAAACCCTCTCGCTGTTTCCGACGCTGAAATCCCCGCTCCATTGATTGAAAAAGAACGCAGTGTTATGCGTGCAACAAATCTTGAATCTGGCAAAAAGCCCGAAATGGTCGATAAGATCGTCGATGGTCAAATTAAAAAATGGCTCGCTGAAAGCTGCTTGCTGAGCCAAAAGTACATTAAAAATCCCGACATCACTGTTTCAGATCATGTACAAAACACCATCGCTCGAATTGGTGAAAACATTGTTGTTCGACGTTTTGCTCGCTATGAACTTGGTGAAGGCATCGAAAAGCAAGAATCCAACTTCGCAGACGAAGTGGCCGCACAACTTAAACAGTAAAGCAGGTGCCCGTGGCGCTTAAGTACAAACGTATACTTCTCAAACTCAGTGGGGAGGCCCTCGCAGGCCCCCAAGGTTTTGGAATCAGCACCGATAACATTTTGCAAATTGCCAAGGATATTCGATCCATTCAAAATCTCGGTGTCGAAATCGGCATCGTGATTGGTGGCGGGAATATTTTTCGTGGCATTGCCGCCTCTGCCAATGGCATGGACCGTGCGAGCTCCGATTACATGGGAATGTTGGCGACGTGCATGAATGCGCTGGCTCTTCAAGATTCTCTTGAAAAAGAGGGAATGAAAACGCGAGTTCTTTCGGCCATCGAAATGGCACAAATTGCAGAGCCTTACATCCGAAGACGCGCCGTACGCCACCTCGAAAAAGGTCGCATCGTCATTTTTGCTTCCGGAACGGGTAATCCCTATTTTACGACTGATACCGCCGCAGCTCTTCGCGGAATGGAAATTCATGCGGAAGTCCTGCTGAAAGCTACGAATGTCGATGGTACTTACGACAAGGATCCAAAAAAATTCTCAGATGCCATTAAGTACGAGTCCCTCACTCACCGCGAAGCACTCAACAAGGGTTTGCAAGTGATGGATTCAACGGCCTTAAGCCTTTGCATGGATAATAAGCTACCAATTATCACTTTTAAATTGATGGAAAAAGGAAATTTGCTCAAAGTTCTGATGGGCGAAAAGATCGGAACTGTGATCAACTAAAAAGGGGTTCAGCATGATTAGTGTCAACGATTTAAATAAAAATACCGAAACCAAGATGAAAACCGCCATCGCGGCGCTTGGTAACGAATTTAAAAAGATTCGCACCGGCCGCGCACAGGTAACAATGCTCGACGCTGTTCGCGTGGACTATTACGGCAATCCAACTCCCCTCAATCAGGTCGCCTCAGTCACTTGCCCCGATGCCCGTAGTTTTTTGATCACTCCCTGGGAAGCTTCTGTTTTAAAGGCCATCGAAAACGCCATCGTAAAAAGTGATGTGGGTATGGCGCCAATCAACGACGGGAAAGCTGTTCGCCTTCGCCTTCCTGATTTGACTGAAGACCGACGCAAAGAACTGGTAAAACAGTCTAAGAAAGCTGTGGAAGACGCGAAGGTCGCAGTTCGCATGGCTCGCCGAGATGCCAACGAAGAATTAAAAATTGCTTTGAAAGACAAAGTGATTTCCGAAGATCAAAACAAGCAGTATTTGGATGATATTCAAAAGATGACGGACAAATACACTGCAGACGTTGATAAGTTGTCTGCTGATAAAGAAAAAGAAATTATGACAATATGATGCAGGCACAGAGTTTATCTCTGCCTCAGCATCTTGCCATCATTATGGATGGAAACGGGCGCTGGGCGGAGCGCAGAAGAAAAAATCGATTTATGGGCCACTTCAAGGGTACGCGAGTGGCCAAACAAATCATCGAGGAATGCTCTCGCCTAGGCTTAGCAAACCTCACTCTTTATACATTCAGCACTGAAAACTGGTCGCGCCCCATTCAGGAAGTTTCGTTTTTAATGAAGCTTCTTGCAAAATATCTTTCTAAAGAACGACAGACTCTCATCGATAACAATATTCGTTTTCAATGCATTGGACAGGTGGACCGCCTACCCTCGTTCGCTCAAGAAGAAATCACCAAGACGATTTTGGCCACACAAAAAAACACCGGTATGAATTTGTTTTTCGCTCTCAGCTACGGCGGTCGGCAGGAAATCTTACAGGCTGCAAAAACCTTTGCAGCACTTGTGAAGGCTGGCAAGTTGTCTCCCGAAGATCTTACAGAAGAGCGTTTTGCGACGTTTTTAAATACGTACCCGACGCCCGACCCAGATATGATCATCCGCACGAGCGGTGAGATGAGACTTTCTAATTTCCTCACGTGGCAATCGGTTTACAGTGAAATCTTCGTTACACATACCTTATGGCCCGACTTCACAAAAGACGATCTGCACCAGGCGCTGATTCAGTATAAAACGCGGGAGCGTCGTTTTGGAAAAACCTCTTCGCAGATTCTCGAAAGCAATCTGTAATTTCCTATGACAACACTACTCCGCAGAGTTATTTCAGGTTTTGCTGCCCTAGGAATCCTCCTCGGTACGCTGTTCTGGGGAGGCACGATTGGACTCGCTTGTCTTGGCAGCTTTGTCGTAGCCATTGCCGCTATTGAATACGCTTTGCTTTTTGAGCGTGTCTCCCTGTGGTTTTCGTCGTTTTTAGTATTTTTCTCTTTCGTTTACCTCACGCAAGTGATTCATCCGGAGTACGCAGTTGCGGTGTTGAGTATCAGTTTTATTCTGACTTCCTCTTTGGGAATTTGTCTTTTTCATCACCTGGATCCGCAACAGATGTTGGCAAAGCTGCAATGGCCCTTGATGGGACTTTTGTATGTGGGACTTTTTCCCGCACTTGCCATCCAAATTCTCTACGAAACGGGTTGGCCGCTATTAATTTTTCTTTTAGTCACTGTTTTCTTTGGCGATATTTTCGCCTTCTTTTTTGGCTTGTACTGGGGCGGAAAAAAACTGTTTCCACAAATATCTCCTAAAAAAACAATTTCTGGAAGCTTTGGCGGCCTGGTTGGTTCACTCGTTTGTGGGGGCACCTATCTGTATGTCTTTTCCGAGCTTCGCGATCCTTTTTTGATCTTTTTCTTATGTGTTGCCATTGGGGCTTTTGCCCAGTTGGGCGACTTTTTTGAATCCCTCCTCAAGAGAATTTCCGGAAAGAAAGATTCTGGTGCCATTATGCCCGGCCACGGTGGACTGTTAGACAGGCTCGACGGGGTTTATTTTGGTGCTCCAGTCCTGTACTTCTTCTGTTCATTTTTTGAACTTGCCTCTTATTTTCCCCACGCCTAAACTTAAACTATGAATATAATCTACGATTTCCTTGCTCAAGGTGTCTCGTTTATCGTTCCAATGATCATCCTTTTGGGAGTTTTAATTTTTATTCACGAACTCGGGCATTTTGCAGTCGCAAAATACTTCAACGTGAAGGTCGAAACTTTCAGTCTGGGTTTTGGGCCAAAAATTTGGAAAAAAACCCACGGTGAAACAACTTATTGTGTTTCTGCTATCCCCTTTGGCGGCTACGTTAAAATGTACGGTGACGATTTTGGCGGTGAAGTTCCCGATCACATGAAAGAGCGTTCTTTTTTGCACAAGCCGATTTATCAGAGGATCGCAATTGCCCTTGCTGGTCCCTTGATGAATTTGTTTCTCGCCTATTTTTTATTTTGGGGCCTAAGTCTTATTGGCGAACAAGTGATCGCACCAAAGCTGGGTGATCTTGCAGAGAACAGCGAGGCTTTTAAATCGGAGTTTCGCTCGGGCGACCGAATCCTCGCCATCGATGGTAATGCTGTGGGACGCTGGGAAGACGTGGAAGATGCGATTCAGAGCCATCCCAATTCCGATCTCAGTTTTCGAATTTTGCGCGAAACCCACGAAGAGCCTATGACAATCATGGTGGCTACTGGACAAGGTCCCAGCAAAAACATTTTTCACGAGGGCCGCATCGAAGGTCAAATCGAAGGCTTCGATTTTGCCTCGGATGCATCGGTCATTGGTGTTTCAGACCCGCAATCACTGTTTGGCAAGATGGGGTTTAAAACGGGAGATCAAATTGTTAAAATCAATAACGTCAAGGTCGCAAGATATCGCAGTATCAGCGATATCTTGATTAACGAAAGTTCCAACACCGAAAAGAAAATTGTTTTCGAAATCGATCGTTACGGTACAAAGCCAGGTCAAAAAGCAGAGTCCGTGAGAATCGAATGGGATCTGAACAAAAATCCACTTCCCGATCGCCCGGAAAAACTGGGCTATGAAAAACCCGAAACTTTTATTGGCGCTGTGGGTTCTAAGACGCCCGCCGAGCAAGCGGGACTGCTTGCCAATGATCAATTTTTAAATATTAACGAAACTCCGATTCGCTCTTTTCAAGATATTGTCACAGCGGTCAGCTCGTTTAAAGAAAAAGGCGAGCCTCTCAAGGTGGTTGTTCGTCGTAATGGCGAAGTTAAAAATTTCGAAATCACGCCACAGATGACCGAAATTAAATCCGAAGTGGGAGGCCCCACCGACAAGCGATTTACGATTGGTGTTCAGCCCCTAAAATCCACACATATTGATTACATCAAGTGGCGCGCCCCAACCTTCCTTGCCTCGTTTAGTTGGGCTGCGGCCAAAACGTGGCAATGGACACACGTTACAATTATGAGTTTTGTATTTGTGATCACCAACAAAGTTTCGCCGAAAAATCTTGGTGGTTTTATCTCCATTGGACAAATGGCACAAAAAAGTTGGCAGGCTGGCATCGACTACTTTTTGCGAATCATGGCAATTATTTCTTTGAATCTTTTCGTTTTAAACTTGTTGCCTGTGCCCGTTTTAGATGGAGGACATATTGTTCTGTTTACGATCGAAGGCATTCGTGGTGCACCCATCAGCATCAGAAAGTTGGAAGTCGCTCAACAAATCGGAATGTTTTTGCTCCTCTCGTTGTTGGCGTTTTCTTTATTCAACGACGTCAGTCGCCTCTTCGGCTCGTAAAAGAGGCGTGTTGTGTTAACTCTCACTATTTCGACGAGCTCTGCTAAGGGTTCGCTCTGCCTTGGCGACGGCCAAAATATTCTCGGCCAGCAGTCGTGGCAAAAAAAGACGTCGCACAGCGAGGTTGTCACTCAGACCCTCGAGGAGCTTCTGCAAAAAGCCGGAGTCGAACTGCAAGATATTCAGCAACTTGTTTGCTCAACGGGGCCAGGAAGCTTTACCGGTCTACGTGTGGGGCTCAGCGTGACTCGAAGTTTAGCGTATAGTTTGCAAATTCCCATTATCGGCATCAACGATGGCCTTGCGATATCCCTCAACGAACCGGCACCCATGCCCACGGACATTCTCACGGTGATCAACGCGCAAAAAAACAAAGTTTTTGCTGGCATCTACAAAAAACATCGCCAACAAACTCAAGAAGTTCTTGCTCCCACTCTGCTTTCCTCTCGCGAGCTAGAACCACTGCTTACAGAGAGCCATTATCAGGTTATGGGTGATGGAGTTGAGCTGATTAGCGACATTACAGCGCATGAAAATAAATTTTCGCTGCACAGTCTTGCGACTGCATTTCCCGATGCGACTTTGCTTCACACGTACGTGCAAAAAAATATTTCGAAAATTGCAAAGATCCCCTGGAACCAACTTTTGCCACTTTACCTCCGAGCTTCGGCAGCTGAGGAAGTGCGTGCTGAAAAATTGAGCAAAAAGACATAACGCTCCGCGCTCTTTTAATCGTTCCGTCATAGGCCGCTTATATCCTATGATTAAGGACAATGGGGATAACCACGTTGGACCATTTTATCAATTTTTACGACATTCTTGAGGTAGACCCCAAGGCCACCTCCTTTGAAGTGTACCAGGCTTATTTAAAGGTCAAAAAAACCTATTCTCTGCGCGACCCGCAAATGTTTAAAAACTTTACCTTCGACGAAATTCAAGAGCTTCTCACCATGATCGAAGAAGCCTATTCCACCATCGGCAACGACGAGACCCGGATCGTTTACGACGCCCACTTTTTTAAAATCTATCCTCACCTCAGATCCAAGATCGGCACCATGGATTTTGACGACAGCCCGAGAGCTGTGCTTGCAAGCACATCACCAACGATGGCACATCAGCCCATCGCCACCGAAGTGCCCATGGAAGCCGTGAATGCGGTCACCGCCGCGCATGCGGCGCCATTGAACGCTGTTCCTTCAGGCCTGGGCAAAACGTCATTAAGTTCCTACGAAATCGATGAGGCTTTTGAGGCGCAGATCAGTACGCAGGAATTTTTTGACGGTGTATTTTTAGGAAAAATTCGTAAATACAAAAAAATTAAGATTGAAGATCTCAGTCAGAAAACATGTATCAGTCTTAAATATCTCTACGCTATCGAAGATAATAACTACAATGCCCTTCCGGCACCGGTTTTTACGCGTGGATATGTGGTTCAGTATTGCAAATTCTTAGATCTCGATGCAGATAAAGTGCTTCAAACCTTTATGAAGCTGTATCAAAATGGTCGAGAGTAAAACAATAAAACTCACTGTCTCTGAAGATCTTGTAGGTCTCCGCGCCGATATCGGCCTCGCCAAAGCCGGAGTGTTTAACACCCGTTCGCAGGTCAAAAAAATATTTACCGACAAAAAAGTATATGTGAATGGAAAATACATCAAACCCTCGCAGATCTTGCAACTTGGAGACGACATCCAAGTGGAAGTGCCTTTGCAACTCGAGGAATGGCTGGCGCCCTACGACTTCCCTCTCGATATTTATTATGAAGACGAAGAGGTACTGGTTCTTAACAAGCCTGCCGGTCTTGTTGTGCATCCTGCAGCTGGCCACCGAAACGACACGCTGATCAACGCCTTGATTGCGCATCATAAAACATTGTCACCAGGCTCGTCTCCCTATCGTCCGGGTTTAGTACATCGAATTGATAAAGACACCAGCGGTTTGTTAGTTCTCGCCAAAAACGAAAAAACCCACAGCAGTTTGGCAAAACAATTTTTGCGAAAAACCGTTCACAGAGTTTATTGGGCCATTGTCTTTGGATGCCCCAAAGAAAAAACTGGAACAATCACTTCCTATATTTCTCGAAGCCCCAACGATCGTAAAAAATTTATGGCCACACAGGAAGCTGACGGGGAAAAAAAAGGCTTTAAGCACGCCATCACTCACTACGAAGTTTTGCAAACAACTGGAGCCATGAGTTTAGTTCAGTTAAAACTCGAAACAGGCCGTACGCACCAGATTCGCGTGCACATGTCGTCCATCGCACATCCTATTGCGGGCGACGACACCTACGGGGGCAAAAAACGCGCAAACTCTTTAGCCTCGCAGCAACTTAAAAAATTGATTTTAGAAATGCCACGCTTCGCCCTGCACGCCAAGGAACTCGGCTTCACGCACCCCGTAAAACAAGAACGTATGACATTTAACTCTGCCTGGCCCGACGACCTTCGCGAGCTAGCAAAACTCTCACACCTTGAGGTGCCGCAGTGATCCCACTTTCCCCTCTGCACGGCACATATATTGACGATGGCGAATTTGAGATTTTTTTTGGCAACAAGGAGTTTTCTGCAATCGTGGAATCTTCCAAGGATTCCTCGCTATGTTTACTTCATCAAGTTCATGGGGCGGAGTGTGTCGAAGCCATCACTCAGCAAAAACCTTCGGCGGATGCGCAGTGGACAACGGATTCACAAAAACAACTTCTTATAAAATCAGCTGACTGTCTCCCCATCATCGTGACGTCTTCGAGTCGTAAGCAAATTTGGGCCATTCATGCTGGCTGGCGTGGAGTCGAACAGAAAATTACTACGCATGCTTTAAAGCCATTTGCTCTCGATACTTCTTTGAAGGTTTACATCGGCCCGCACATTCAGCAGGATAGTTTTGCCGTCGATCACGACGTTGCTGTAAGAATTCTTTCTGCCCATGATTTGGATTTAGATAAAGCCAGCGCCCTTGGAATCCTTATCGAGCGCGAAAACAAATACTATATTGATTTGGTGGCCTTGGTGTTCGGCGAACTCGAAAATTTACAGATACAGTCCTCCCACGTCTCCGTAAGTCCCGTGGATACCAAAACCAACCCCAACTATTTTTCCTTCCGTCGAGGAGACACTGGCGTCCGCAATTACAGCCTGGTGCGATTTAAGAGCTAAATCTAATTATTGAAAAAACAGATAATATTGATTGTGATTATACTTCTTTAAAAAGAAATACTTTTTAGAGGGATCTTTCATTTTGCGGAGCGAATCGCGAATGGAAATGGCGCGAATGCATTTTTCGTCGAGCCGCTGCATGGACTCACACTCTTTGGGATAGGGTTCGTTGGGCGAAAACTGACTTACTGACAAACGAAATACAATGGAATTTTCCTCCGCCAACTGCTTAGCAAAAAACTCTTTGTAGAGTTTTTCGGTTTGCGCAGTTTCATCCAAAAACACACAGTGCTTGTCGCACTCTTCCTCGACGACACGAACTTGGTATTCACCTACGGGTGTTGTTTTCGTCTCTCTAAGAAGCTCTACTAAAATTTCGCGCGCAGCAGCTGACTGATTTGTGTCTGAATCCTCTTTGATCGAGTAAATCAGCCACTTTTTTGATTGAAGCTCTGGAAACAATCTCGCCGCTAAAGCCACAGCCACCTGCCTCGACGAATAGAATTCTGAAGGCTTGATCAGCGTCGCCACGCGCAGACTTATACCTCGAGTGACCAGGGAGATCATAACAGCGGCGATGACCAGGACCATTGCAATAATGCCTAAAGTGACTTTTTTCATTGCTGGCAGATGACCAGATAACTGCTTGAAATTCCACAGTTGACGCATTCTGCCTATCGGCTTTTTTGAAAGAGGCGTAAAACCTCAACAACAGAGGACTTGATCATGAACCGACAGGTACCCACAAATTATTATTTGCTTATCGGCCGTGGACGTCTTGCCACGCATCTCGCCGCTTACTTCGAATTTAAGAACATTCCTTTTTTGCAATGGTCCCGCGTGGATGCTCTAGATGATCTTAAAAAATTTATTCTGCTGAGCAAGCGCACATTCCTCGCCATCTCCGACGACGCCATCGAACCGTTTATCACCACCCACCAGCTTCCACGCGAAAAAACTGTTCATTTTTCGGGAGCTCTTTCCACTCCACTCGCATTTCAACTTCACCCGCTAATGACTTTTGTCAAAGAGCTTTACGAAAAAGAAACTTACGAAAGCATGGCGTTTGTTTCGGCGACTTCGGCGTTTGCAAACAACTCTCCAACCTTAAACGAATTGATCCCTGAACTTTCAAATAAACATTATTTTATTCCCGAAGGCCGCGAAGCTTTTTATCATGCCCTTTGTGTGCTCTCTGGCAACGGCACAACCCTTTTGTGGCAAGCCGCCATCGAACAATTTCAAAAAACCTTGGGACTGCCAGCCGAAGCGGTATGGCCCTACCTCGAACAAATTATTTTTAACTTACAAAAAAATCCAGCCACGGCTCTCACGGGACCGTGGGCTCGTAACGATCGCAAAACAATTTTAAAAAATGAGCGAGCCCTGCAAAGTACAGCGCTAGGTACTTTGTATCAATCATTCCAAGGAGTTTATCATGAAGACCGTACTTGATTTTGCCAAAAAGAAGCAGCTGGACAGCAAGTTTTCCATGGTCACCTGTTACGATTTTTGGAGTGCGCAAATTCTTGCGGCCTCCGACATCGACTGCATTTTGGTGGGCGACAGCGCAGCCATGGTGATGCACGGTCACGACTCCACAGTCCCCATGGACATCAAGACCATGGCGGCCCATGTATCGGCGGTAAAAAAAGGCGCCCCCGAAAAATTTATCATCGCCGACATGCCTTTTCTCACCCATCGCAAGGGCACCAAGTACACCATGGATTGTGTTGAGCAGCTGATGCGCGCCGGAGCGAACTCGGTAAAAATCGAAGCACAGCCCGGGCACGAAAAAATCATCAAGCATGTTGTGGATTCTGGCGTTCCTGTGATGGGTCACATTGGCTTGACGCCGCAGTTTGTTCACCAGCTGGGCGGGTACAAGGTTCAGGGGCGAGACACCTCTTCAGCATTGCGACTCATGGCACTTGCAAAAATTCTTGAAGAGGCGGGTTGCTTCTCGCTTGTTCTGGAATGCATTCCAGAGCTGCTGGCTAAAAAGATCACGGCGCAGTTGCAAATTCCAACGATCGGTATTGGCTCAGGCAACAATACGGACGGCCAGGTGCTTGTTCTGCAAGATCTATTGGGCTGCCAAAAAACTTTTCAACCAAAATTTGTACGCCATTATACCAACTTATACGAAATCATTTTAGGCGCGGTGAATTCCTATCACAAAAGTGTGGCACAAAATGACTTTCCCTCTGAAAAAGAAGTTTATCAGTAAAAATTTTATCAGTAAGGATTTATGAAGATTGTAACCTCTCCACGAGAAATGCAGAAGATTTTAAAAACCATGGCTCCACCGAGCATTGGGTTTGTTCCCACCATGGGAGCCCTCCACGAAGGACACCTTTCTTTGGTGAAAACTAGCCGGGAGCACAATTTGGTTTCTGTGGTGAGCATTTTTGTAAATCCCACTCAATTTGATAACCCAGAAGATCTCGAAAAATATCCCCGCACTTTGGAACAAGATCAAAAGCTTCTCGAAGAAGCCAATGTGGATTTTCTATTTTTACCGAACGCCGCCGAAATGTACCAGGATCAGTTTAACTATTCGGTTGGCGAAAAAGAAAAAAACGCAATTCTTTGTGGATCCTCTCGCCCCGGTCATTTTTCGGGTGTGCTTACCGTGGTGTTAAAGCTTTTACAAATCATCCAACCCACTCGAGCTTATTTTGGCGAAAAAGACTTTCAACAGGTGACCCTCGTTCGCGGTATGGTGGATGCGTTTTTTATTACCACAGAAATTGTCACGGTCTCCACCCAACGTGATGAGGCTGGCTTAGCTCTTAGCTCTCGAAATCGCAGGCTATCGGGTGACGGAATCAAAAAAGCGCAGACCTTCGCAAAAATCCTAAAAACAGCACCTTCAATTCAGTGGGCCGCCGACGAACTCAAAGCCAATGATATAGAAATTGACTATTTAGAAGACCATTGGGGGCGACGCTTTGCTGCCGTTTCCATCGAAAACGTAAGGCTGATTGATAATGTCCCTCTCTAACAAAAATATTCTTATCGGCATTTCGGGCTCCATCGCCACTTATAAAGTGTGCGAATTGATCTCAAAGCTTAAAAAACAAAATGCCAACGTCAAAACCATTGCCACCGACTCCGCATTGCAATTTGTCGGCAAGGCCACCATTGAAGGTTTGTCAGGAAATCCCGTTGTCACATCGGACTTTACCGATGGTCAGATGATGGCACACATTCAACTCGCCAAGTGGGCCGATGTTTTTATCATCGCACCCGCTACAGCGCAAACCGTCAACAGCTTATGTGCCGGCACCGGGCACTCACCGTTGATCTCTACTTACCTGGCTTATGATTTAAAAAAACCACTGCTTGTAGCTCCGGCAATGAACACGCAAATGCTGTTTCATCCAACTACACAACAGGCGTTCAAGCAGCTTTCCGCCTGGGGCTTGCGAATTCTTTCCTCGGACTCAGGCGATTTGGCCTGTGGGGATGTGGGAGAGGGTCGCCTTTTAGAACCTGACGTTTTATTCAACGAGATTCGCGCCGCCCTCTTCCCCACGTCAAAGCTGTCTATATTGATTACTGCTGGCGGCACCAAAGTTCCCATCGATTCCGTACGCGCCATCACTAATACCAGTACGGGGCGAACCGGCACTTTGTTGGCTGAGTACTTTTCAAAAAGACACTATTCGGTAGAATTGTTATTGAGCAAAGATGCCGAGGCTCCGGTCTTTACTAAAAACGTCGAGCGCTTTGAAACGTATTCTGATCTTTCAAAAATGCTCGAAGATAAGCTCAGAAAAAATAAATACGACTTGGTTATCCACTCCGCGGCAGTGAGCGATTTTGCTGTGGAAAGCATCGATGGAAAAAGTAAAATTCCCTCAGGCTCAAGCTTGGTTTTGAATCTTCATCCCACCGAAAAAATTATTGCCAAGATTAAAACCTGGAATCAAAACTGTAAGCTGATAGGGTTTAAACTCACCGATACGCCTAGCGAAGAAAACCGTCAGCATGCTATTAAAAAACTATTCACCCAATCAGCGGATTGGGTAATTCACAACGATCTTTCGCAAATCACAGAAAATTCGCATCAATTTCAGCTTTTCGACGCTAAAAAGAAAATTGCAGTTTGCAATCAAAAGCAGGAATTAGGTCCGCTGATCGAAAATTCCATTTTGAAGGAGCTCTTATGATTTTGTGTCTTGATGTGGGGAACACCCAAATTCACGGCGGGGTTTTTGATAAAGACAAGCTTGTGTTCCAATTCCGAAAAACCTCAAAAGACCAGTCGTCGTCTGATGAATTTGGTTTATTTTTAAAAGCGATCTTGCGCGAAAACGGCGTGGACCCCGAAAAAATAACCCAAATTGCCTTTTGCTCTGTGGTTCCCAGCGTGATGCATTCCCTGCGCGGTGCTTGCACCAAGTACTTCAAGCTTCAGCCATTTATTTTGCAAACCGGTGTTAAAACTGGATTGCGAATTAAGTACAAAAACCCATCCGAAGTGGGCAGCGATCGAATCGCCAATACAATTGCAGCGACTCATCTTTACCCTTCACAAAATATTATCATTGTGGACTTTGGAACCGCCACCACAGTTTGCGTGATCACGAAAGACAAAGATTATTTGGGTGGCGCGATTCTCCCAGGAATTCGTATCTCCATGGAAGCATTGGAAAGCAAAACAGCAAAACTCCCGCGCGTGGAGATTATGAAAAAAGACGAGGTGGTCGGGCAAACTACCGTGGACAGCATGCAGATTGGTTTGTACTACGGCCAAATGGGAATGGTGCGTGAGATTGTAGCCCGTTCCAAAGCCGAAGCGTTTCCCAACGAGGAGTGTTTGGTGATCGGCACAGGCGGATTCTCCACCTTGTTCGACAAAACAAACACCTTCGATCTCGCCATACCCGATCTCGCTCTCAGAGGATTATTTTTATCATTAAAATTGAACACATTAAAAGAGGTCAAAGATGTCAATGTCAGTAACCCTGCTCAAATCTAAAATTCATCGCGCGACAGTCACCGACGCCAACCTGGAATACGAAGGCTCCGTTTCCATCTGTCCAAAATTGATCGAAGCGGCAAAACTTTTGATCCATGAACAGATCGATGTTTACAACTGTAACAACGGCGAACGCTTCACAACTTATGTGATCAAAGGCAAAGAGGGCGAAATCTGTTTAAACGGTGCCGCTGCTCGCAAGGTGCAAAAAGGCGATCTTGTGATACTAGCGACGTATGCAAGCATGCCCGACACCGAAGCCTTCGAATTTAAACCCTCAGTTGTGATGGTGACTTCACGCAACGAAGTCAAAAACCTCCACCGCCCGTAATAGTTACCTAGTACATAGAAGGGATTCAGTGAAATGAAGGCAGCGATGAAACATGAGGATATAATTTAAGTTCTCGTCAAAGCGAAATCGTCTTTTTTCACAACGCTGATTTGGCCTGTTTCTTCGAGTGTGGCGATTTCAACGTCCGAGATTTCTTTAATACCTGCTTTCCTCATACCAGCCTGTACATCTTCCTTCGTCACACCTTCTTTCTTTAAGTTTTCTTCGATAAATGCACCCGACCGGACAAGCTCTGATGGAGATCCTCGCACCAGGTCGCGTAATTTGGGAAAGCGGTTCCCCAAGTAGGTTCCCAAAAAGTGAAGCCCACTCACAACAACGATAAATAAAATGACATTTGTAACACCTTTGTGTTGGCACTCCTGCTGAATGGCTACTGCAATAGAGATCAAAATTACCAAATCGAATGTTGTCACCTGACCCGAATGGCGTTTACCAAACACCCTAAATATTCCAATTATGCTAAAGTAAAAAATTGCGGCGTGAAATATTTTTATCAAATAATCGTTCATAACTTTAGTTCCTTTAAACAGCCTCACGGCGCCAAGTCTTCTTGCCGGATACAATGTTGCTTCCGCTTTTCTTGAAAATCAAAAAGAGCAATATGGAGTCCAACTTTCTGGTGCTTTTTGGCTAGGAAATAAAACATTACTCAGGTGCTTTGCTGGGTAATATTGTACGCCATGTGTACTATTTGAACGTTACACTTCATCTACCGGTCTATTTAAAAATCGCCGGCGAGAGACAGGCGTGAGACGAGGGGGCGGCCAAGCTGTTTGGTCATCCACTCTGTGGTTTTGATGAGTTTATCAAGATCGAGACCTGTGCGATAGCCCATGCCTTCGAGCAAGTACACAACGTCTTCAGTCGCCACGTTGCCAGCAGCTCCTGGAGCGTAGGGGCAGCCACCCAACCCGCCAATACTGGAATCAAACACCGTTACACCAAAACGCAGACTTTCCGCAATATTCGCTAAAGCTGTTCCACGCGTGTCGTGAAAGTGCATAGCGGTTTTAGTTATCCATTTATTTTTTTGAATCTGCTGCAAAAGTTCTTTCACCTGCTTGGGTGTGGCAACACCTATGGTGTCTCCGATGGAGAGCTCGTAAATGCCAAGCTCAAAAAATCGCTCGATCACGCCCATGGCTTGCTTTACTGAAATTCGCCCCTCATACGGGCACCCAAAAGCCGTACTCACATAGCCACGCACGCGAATTCGATCGCTCTTTGCGTTTTCCAAAACCTCGGAAAACTTTTTAAAGGAGTCATTGACGGAGCTATTGATGTTACGTTGTGAAAAGGTTTCGGAGACGGCTCCAAAGATAGCAACCTCTTTCACACCGACAGCCACCGCTTGATCATAGCCCATTAAATTGGGAACTAGCGCACTCCAGCGAACAGCTGATGATATTTTATTACTTTTTTGCGCCTTAAAAAGTTTCTGAATCAAAGTACCTGAGTCTGCCATTTGTGGGACCCACTTTGGCGAAACAAAAGCTCCCGCTTCGATTCTTTTAAGGCCGGCCCCGGCAAGTCGCTTTGCAAACTCATAACGCTGTTCTTGCGTTAGATGGACGGCTTCGTTTTGTAAACCATCACGCATTCCAACTTCGACGATCTCGACCTTACTCATTGATTTCCTTGAGTTGAACTAGCAAGTCACCTAAAGCCACCTGTTGGCCGGCTGTGCACGGACGCGTGGCGACCGTGCCAACAATCGACGCCTTTAACGAATACTCCATTTTCATAGCCTCCATAACAATCAACGTTTGCCCGGGCACAACTTTGTCGCCAGCTCCGCACATCACCTTGATAATTTTTCCAGGCATGGGCGCACGAATGCGAGAGGGATCCGCCTCTTGCTGCTGCTGTTTACCAGCGCGCTTGTTTTGCACCTCCACCGAACGCGTTTGCCCGTTCATATGGATCCATATATGCGTTGCTGTTCGCAGCACAGTGGCTTTGAGACGCTCGTTTTCTACAGTGACTGGTAATTTCATGAAGTTCTCCATGCATGCACCCAAGGATTGGCCGAGGACTGTCGGGAATCAGCCCCACCTGATATTTTCACAGTGAGCACAGACTTTTCCACCAAAAGATTTTCCTGCTCCGTCAGTGGCTGCGACTTGGCCCCTGCGGAAAAATGCGTTTGAATAAAATTCGTCGTTAAACTTCCATCGACAAATTCTGGATGCTGGAGCATCTCCACTAAAAATGGAATATTTGTTTTAACGCCAAAGATGACGGTTTCTTTAAGCGTTTCGATCATTTTCATAATAGCCCGTGGACGACTCTCATCCCATACAATCACTTTTGCGATCATCGAGTCGTAATAAGGAGTGATGGGGTCGCCAGCTTCAAAACCATAATCAAAACGTCGACCGGGTCCATCGGGAAATTTTTGAAAAAGGATTTCGCCCGTTGATGGTACTCCAGGTGTAAAGGGATCCTCCGCACAAATTCGGCACTCAATAGCGTGCCCACGGGGTTTCAGTTTGTCTTGCGACCAAAGAGCCGTGCGACTCATCATTGTCAGAATTTGGGCTTTCACTAAATCCACACCCATCACCATCTCTGTGACCGGATGCTCAACCTGTAAACGCGTATTCATTTCCATAAAATAATACTGGCCCTTTTGCACCAAAAACTCCACGGTGCCAGCGCCCACGTAATTCACTTTTTTGGCCAAACGCACCGCCGCCGCCAAAATTTTCTCGCGCATTTCGGGATCTAATGTTGTTGCGATGGATTCCTCGATCACTTTTTGATGCCGACGTTGAGCCGAGCAATCGCGCTCGTACAAATGCACAACTTGTCCCGCCAGATCGCCAAATACTTGCACCTCAATGTGTTTTGCCTCATCTAAATATTTTTCCAAGAATACTTGGCTAGATCCAAACGCGCTCTGCGCCTCGCGCTGTGCGGATTTTATTAATTCTTCGGCTTCTTTGTAGTCGCGAACAATTTTCATACCCCGACCGCCGCCGCCAGCCGCCGCTTTTACAATAACGGGATAGCCAATTTTTTCACACTCGCGCATCAAAAAATTGCTGTCTTGGTTCTCACCGTTGTAACCGGGAATGGTGGGTATTTTTTCTTCCTGAACAAAAGTCTTCGCAGTGATTTTATCACCCAAGTCGCGGATAGCTTGCGGCCAGGGGCCGATAAACGTAATTTTATTATCTAAGCACGCCTGTGCAAAATCCGCGTTTTCCGACAAAAAGCCAAAACCAGGATGAACGGCATCTGCGCCGCAACTCAAAATACCCTGGATGTTATTGTCGATGGATAGATAACTTTTACTCAGCTCTGCGGGACCGATACAAACGGTTTCGTCGCTGAGTCGAAAGGCCCGCGTTCGAGTGTCGGCCTCTGAGTGCAAAAGAACTGTTTTAATTCCCAGTTCTTGGCACGCGCGAATCACCCGCACAGCCACTTCGCCGCGGTTGGCAATGGCCACTTTTTTAATTTCCTTCATTGAGGGTGTCATGACAGAATTCATACTGACCTCCAGCTGGGAGAACGCTTTTCTAAAAAGCCTTTAATTCCCTCTTGCCCCTCAGTGCCAACTCGTAGTTTAGCAATCAGGTCAGTTGTTTGTTTTTTTAATTTTGCAGATGACGACTCTCTTGCGATTTTTCTAAGCAGAGATTTTGTTTCGCGAACCGCTTGCGGTCCGTTGGCCAAAAAAGATTTGTTCAACTTTTCTAAAACAACTTGAGGTTGGCTTGTCACTTCGTGCACGAGGCCCATGTCTTTTGCTTGTTGAGCCGTAAAAACCTCTCCGCTCAAAAACCAACGACTCATTTGTGAAAGCTCCATTTTGTTTTTAACAAAGGCGCTGATGACGGCTGGGGACAGTCCCAGTTTGACTTCACTAAAACAAAATTCTGTCTTTTCGTGTGCGACCACAATGTCACAAACGGCAAGTAAACCCAGGGCTCCGCCCATGGCATGCCCCTGCGCCACCCCAATGAGTGGACAAGGCAGGTCGTACATCGCCTGAAACATATCAAAGAGTTTTTCAGCATCTTTTTTATTTTGTGCGCGGCTAAAGCTGAACATGGATTTCATCCACGCTAAATCAGCGCCGGCACAAAAGCTCTCACCCTCACCCGACAGCACCACACATCTGACGTCTTTGTTCTTCTTTAGATCTTTAAAAGCTAACGTCAGCTCGGAAATCATCTCGGGATGAAATGCATTTCGCACCTGGGGGCGGTTGAGCGAAACATGTAAAATTGTTTTATCGTTTTTTACTATTAGTGTCTTCATTACATCCTCAAAACGCCCTGGCCAGTGGGTGCCCATGGCGAATTAAAACTGGCACTCAATCCCAACGCAAGCACCTTGCGCGTGTCGCGAGGATCGATGATCCCATCATCCCACAAGCGGGCCGTCGAGTAATAGGCCGAGCTTTCATTTTCGTATTTTTTTAAAATTGGCTCTTTAAACTTTTTCTGTTCGTCAGCAGACATTTGCGTATCTTGCTCTAATTTCACCGTCAAAAGAACATTGGCCGCTTGTTCTCCACCCATCACGGAAATGCGCGCGTTGGGCCACATCCAGAGTTGGCGTGGCTGGAAAGCGCGCCCACACATTCCATAATTTCCTGCGCCGTAGGAGCCGCCAATGATCACCGTGAATTTGGGAACAGACGCATTGCTCACTGCCATCACCATTTTAGCGCCGTGTTTGGCGATGCCTTCGTTTTCGTACTTTTGCCCCACCATAAAGCCGGTGATGTTTTGCAGAAAGACGAGAGGAATTCTTCGCTGCTCACACAGCTCAATAAAGTGCGTCGCTTTGAGAGCGGACTCACTAAAAATAACTCCGTTGTTTGCGATAATACCCACCGGGATTCCAAAAATATGCGCAAAGCCAGTGACGATGGTGGTCGCGTAGTTTTGTTTGAACTCATGAAAGTCGCTGCCATCCACAATTCGCGCAATCACTTCGTGCACGTCAAAGGGTTGCCGAGAGTCCTCTGGAATCAAACCTAAGATTTCATCGCGAGCATACTCTGGCTCTTGAATAGCTTTCAACACGACAGGCATCAGACGTTTACGGTTGAGGTGCGACACGATGTCGCGACAAATTAGAATGGCGTCGGCATCATCTTCAGCAAAATGATCCGTCACTCCGCTGACCGAGCAGTGCACCTGAGCCCCGCCCAAATCCTGGGCCGAGACCACTTCTCCCGTCGCCGCTTTCACAAGAGGGGGTCCGCCCAAAAAGATGGTGCCATTGTTTTTTACAATGATGTTTTCGTCGCTCATGGCCGGCACATAGGCACCGCCAGCAGTGCAGCTTCCCATGACCACCGCAATCTGTGGGATCCCTAAAGCCGACATTCTCGCTTGATTATAAAAAATTCGGCCAAAGTGATCGCGATCTGGAAACACCTCATCCTGTTTTGGCAAAAACGCGCCACCACTGTCCACAAGATAAATACAAGGGAGGCCATTTTCCAAGGCCACTTCTTGGGCGCGAAGATGCTTTTTCACTGTCATCGGAAAGTAAGTTCCCCCTTTGACGGTGGCATCATTGCTGACCACTACACACTCTTGGCCCGAAATCATTCCAATTCCCGTGACAACACCAGCGCTGGGGGCCGCACCTTCGTACAACTCCCATGCGGCCAAAACCGAAAATTCTAAAAACTGACTGCCCGGATCGATCAAATTTTGAATTCGCTCGCGAGCCGTCATTTTTCCGCGGGCCTTGTGCTTTTTTACAGCATCAACACCGCCACCCGCATGGGCTTTATCGAGATTTTTCTGCAGCTCGAGAACCAAGGACTTCATCCACTTTTGATTTTGTTGAAACTCTTCGCTACCGGTGGAGAGATTCGATGTTAAAAATGGCATGCAACCCCCGAGAATTAAACCCCAGATCCTAAGATCGAGGTGAGATAAAAAGTTAAGTTATAGTCTGTCCTCGACAATTTCAAGCCGCGTCAATGCTTTTGCAACGTATCAGTTTTCTCTTGGGACACTTGGGTTTTTTGGTATAAGCTAAAAGCAGTCTTCGAAAGTTGAGGTCCCATGAAATATCTAAGTCTTGCCATGTTGGCGGTCATCGTTACTTTGAGCTGGTTTTTAATCAAATCGCCTGCGGATTTAACGGCCGAACAGCATGCACGTCTGCAAGAAGTTCTGAAAGAATATCTTGCCTCATACCTCAAGGAAACCAGTCCCACAGCCTCCACTATCGAAGACGCCCAGGTCGTGACCCGGGTGATCGAGCGCGGTAAAAAAATGCAGGCTCAGTTTAAATTTTTCTACACCATCGCCGGCGAAAATGGCTCTTCCAACAAAATTGCCCGCGAAGGTCTCTTTTTACTGACTTCAGAAAACGGCAATGATTGGACTGCCAAAATGGAAAAAATTAACGATACCTATGTGGAGTTCTCAGACGCTCTGCAAATTTCTTTGAGCTCTCCCGCCCCTGCAGAAGAGGGCGCACCTGCTGAAGAGCCTGCGGCACCTGCCAAAGCCAAAGGCCACTGAATATTGTGAATGCAACGCCAGTAGCTGATTCTCCAAAAATCATCGCCCTCGACGAAGAGGGCTTTTTTATTCTTTCCGGCGACGTTCGCCTGGCCGACCCCCGAGAAGGGAAATCCCTTCTACAAAATCTTTCTATGGACGAACGTGGCGGCTGTTGGACGACCTGGGACGGCGAGACTCTGCTCGTAGAACCTTTTGATAAACCACTGGTCGCGCAACAAATCGAAAAAACGGCAAACGAAATACACCTGCTCGCGCCCTATGGCTTCCAAGCGGTGATCCGTTTGGACTCATTGTGTTTGGACGAGTGGGATCGCTTTCACGGTTTAACTCAAAACAACATCCCCTTTGTTTTGAGCCGAAAAGCTCAAGCAGAATTTTTTAATTGTTTAGATGAGTTTGATGACGACAGCTTTACACTTTGGGGTAAAACCTATCCCACTCCGCCTTTTTATATTAACGAGCCAGAAGTTAATAAAACACAGTTTTGGACGCAAAAATATTCAGACAAGCAGGCTCCCTGGGATCTGGGCACCGCCCACCCCGCACTGGATGCCATCTTGCCGCAAATCAAAATGAATAAATGCCGCATTCTCAACTTGGGTTGTGGGCGCGGGCACGATGCAGCTTATTTTGCAAAGTTAGGCCATGTTGTAACAGGTGTGGATTTTTCGGAAACCGCCATACAGCAGGCCAAGGATCAATATGGCTCCCGCCCCAATCTGCAATGGGCCGTGGGCGATGCTCTTTCTGAGAAGGGCTTCCCTCCAGCGGATTTGATTTTTGAACACACTTTGTTTTGTGCCATTGAACCTTCGAAGCGCAAAAACTTGATTCAGCAGTGGAAACGCACCCTTGATGAGCGCGGGCACATTTTAGGAATTTTCTTTGTGCACCCACAGCGCCGTGGACCACCTTACGGCGGATCGGAATGGGAACTGCGCGAACTCCTCGAAAACGATTTTCGTCTTCTGTTTTGGAAGCGTTGGGCCTTTTCCCCCGAAAGACGCCACGGCCAAGAGCTCGTCGTTTACGCTCAGAAGAAATAAGTACCCTTTTTACATCATCCCTTGTGGACCCCCCAAAGACAGGTTAGAACCGCGATCAAGGTTCAACGGGCTATTGCTCCCCTTAAAAGGAGAGGAAAGTCCGGACTTCACAAGGCAGCGCAAGGGATAACGCCCCTCCACCGTAAGGTGAGGAACAGTGGAACAGAGAGAATGTCCAGAGTGATGATCTGATTGGCGGGAACGGGAGCCTTTCAGGGAATGATGGAGTGAAAACAGCCAAACTCTGCGCGAAGCAAGATCAAATAGGGAAGCTATGGCACCGCCTGCGTCGGCTTCCGGGTAAGATCGCTTGAGGTTCTCAGTAATGAGGATCCCAGATGAATAATAGCCTCCCAGTTTAACCGCTGGTAGACAGAATCCGGCTTACAGTTGAACCTTGTTTTTTATTGTAATGATGATTCTTTTATGAAAACTTTAAAGCAGTTATTTAAATTACTTTAAAGATAAAAGGATTTATCATGAGATGTACCGTTACCCTCGTCGCTTTATTTCTATGTAGCCAGTCACTTTGGGCGCAAACAATTTCTCCATCTGTAGAAAAAAAATTAAAAGAGCAAAAAAAAGTAGATATAATTGTATATCTTAAAGAAAAAGCGCTTATAAAAGCTCAGCTGCCGCTGATGGATCGGGCCGCTCGTATTCAATATCTTTACCAAGAGTTGGGCCAAACCGCCCTCAAATCACAAAAAAATCTACTTAATTTTTTAAAAACTTCGAAGACTCAGCATCAATCATTTTACATCGAAAACGCCGTCGCCATTTTTGGTGCCAACGATCTTTTGATTCGAACGGTGAGCTCTTTTTCTGAAATCGAAAAAATTGCCATCAATGCAGAGGGTGGCTTAAATCTGCCAGACCTCCCATCATCGTTGGAAAAGCGCACCGTGGAGCCGCATTTAACAATGATCGGAGTGGATCCAGGTTTGGGATAAGCTTAAAATTCACGGGCAAGGCATCGTGATAGCCGGTCAAGATACTGGTTATTTTTGGGATCACAGTGCTTTAAAAAAGCAGTACCGAGGTTTCAACGCTGGAAGCGTGGATCATCGTTACAGTTGGCACAACGCGATCCACAACCAAGGTGTCACTGGCTGTACCCAAAATCAAGCGTCGCCCTGTGACGACACCGGACACGGCACCCACACCATGGGAGCCATGATAGGAGACGACAGTTTGGGAAACAAAATCGGTGTTGCCCCTCTCGCAAAGTGGATCGGCTGCCGTAACATGAATAATGGAATTGGCACCCTCGCGTCTTATTTGGAGTGCTTTGAGTTTTTCCTCGCACCCTACCCCCAAGGTGGCGATCCTAAAATTGATGGACGCCCCGACTTGGCTCCGCACGTTGTGAACAACTCGTGGTCATGCCCCATCGACGAGGGTTGCGAAAACGATGCTCTTTTGGAGACGATGAAAATCTTTAAAGCTGCAGGAATTTTCGTGGTCGTCGCCGCCGGTAATTATGGACCTCAATGCGGCAGCGTGGGAACTCCGCCGGCGAATCACTCCGCCGAAGTTATGTCTGTCGGAGCTTACAACACCTACACCAAGGATATCGCGTTCTTCTCAGCGTTAGGCCCGGCGTTTCCCAGTTGTGACCTTGCTCCCCATATCATCGCCCCAGGGGTCTTTATTCGCTCCGCAGTGCACACGGGAGTAAATGCCTACGACGATAAGGCTGGCACGTCCATGGCGAGCCCGCAGGTGGCAGGAGTGATTGCTCTGCTATGGTCAGCGCGCCCAGAGCTCATTGGTCAGATAGAGGCCACGCAGGAGATCTTGCAAAAAACGGCAACACCCATGGTGGCCAGCACCTCTTGTGTTGGGTTTCCTGCCAGCAAAATTCCCAATGCGGTTTATGGTTACGGCATGATCAACGCTTATAAGGCGTTAACTGCGCCCTAGCCGACTGGCGACCCCTTACACACCGGCACTGTTCAGCCCCTGAGACAGTGTCTAACAATTTGCCAGTTCGTCTCATTAAGAGACCCCCATTTTTTACTTAAACCCTCAAATTTCCTCATGTTTTCATTGGCTCACCTTTTGCTCTATACACTGTTGAAGTGGGGTTCAAATGAAGTCATTCTATCTAGGAATTTTGGTTCTTATGGTATCAACCGGGTGCAGTCTCCGCAAACGCGCCATGGAAACTCCCGTTCCAAACGAACAGAATTTCAATAAAGAATTCTTTTTCGAAAAGGGCGACACTGCAAAACCAAAACGCTTCATTTTCGGAAAAGCCACCACGCAAGTAGATACCATCGCCGAAAAAGGCGGAGCTCTTTATCTCGCGCAATTAAATCTTCACGAAAATATCGAGTTTAAACTCACTAACGATTACCTGATTGGATATCGCGTAAACCCCTCTCTTCCAAACAATCGCGAGCGCTGGATTCCTGTTTTGCGCATTAAAATTTCGAAACACTTTTACAACGAAATGCGAAAAGACGAATACGGCCGGGACACCAAAGAGTTGATCGAAAATGACCAACGCAGCGACTGGACCCGCAGACCCATGATGAAGCTCGACCTCACAAACATCACCTACGAAGAAAACGCCGTGAAGTCATCGTCTCTACGGCGCGAAATCTTAACTCTTGCTGCTGACGAGATCGAGCGAGATGACAAGAATTCTTTTCTTGGTTTTAACATCAACGAAAAGGTGACTTGGAGTTTTGGACGTAACAACAACTCCTCCACATCGATGGGTATCACCAGCCGAATAAATCTTATGGCGTTTAAACCTGATTATAATTTTAAAGGAACTCCCTACCATGTCAGTAACGCAAAATACTTTAATATTTTGCACACAGTGAGTCGGCAGATCGAAGACGGTGGCGGAGTGGATCGCCAGATGATGAAAGCTGCTAAGTGGGATTTTTCAAAACCTTTAGACATTTATCTCAATAATGTTCCCGAAAAATACACTCAAGTTTTTATCGACGCCGTCAATGAGTGGGATTTGATGTTACAAAACATCAAAGCTGTACCAGCGGGGCAAAAAGCCTTTCGCGTTCACACCACCTATCCAGGAAAATATACGTTCGATTTACGGTACCCCACGCTCAATTGGGTCGAAGACACTCGAATCTCCGCTCACGGCCCATTAGGTATTGCCCTTAACAACGCCGATTTAGAAACAGGAAAAATGATTGGTGCTAACGTGGTCATCTATGGTGGAAAACTTGAAGCATTTTTAAATCGTTACCCAGTAAATTCGGGCAATGCGCAGTTTTCTAAAATTGTAAACACGGTGGAAATGGCCGCTTTCCCTTTTATACCCTTCAATTTTGGCAGTGGTCCTGCAAATATTCCTTTGTTGCAACAATCACTTCCTGATATTCGCTTTGATCTTCTTCCCAGCGCCCCTACGGTTGCCATGTTCGATGCGGCAACCACTAACTTCACCCAAAATACAGACTTCGAATCTCTCCTCGATACGCAGTTTTTCGAACACACTAACAATCTAGATTCAATGCAAGAGCCCACGACTCTTGAGCAAGCGTTTCAACAAGAGCATTATCAACAGCTTAAAAGCAATAGTTTTGAGAGCGGATTCTTTGTAAGCCACCACGACCGAACTTTTGCAGACATGGCTCCGCAAATTTCAGCCGCTTTGGATACTGTTGTGAGCGGTAGTGATCGTGAAAAAGTAAAACGCTCGGTAATCAAAAATGTATTACTCCATGAGCTTGGTCATTTTTTAGGGCTTGGTCACCAATTCAAAGGCAGCATCTTGCCTGATGAGGGAACTCTTCCGACGATTTATACAAACTCGGTTCGTAACGCTAGTAAACCTGAAACCCTTTATGCCAAATCGCGTGCGGCTACAGGCAGAACCAACTACACCTCCATTATGGACTATCCCAGTGGATTCGTCGAGGTTGCTATCAAAGAGAAAGATGTAAAACCTGGAATGCATGATGAGTTGGTTTTGCGCTATATTTATAAAGGCCAAATAAGCCTCTACGACAGAGCTAACGATAAATTTAATTTTGAGTTTACTCTTGATGAAATAAATCAACAGCACTTAGGCCAAATCCCTCAGACCGTCAACGGAATGAGCGTTGCCTACTTCCCAGCTTGTAATGATTGGGACGCTACACTCATGCGCGACTCCGAATGCAAACGCTGGGACGACGGTATAACACCTGCCGAAATCGTTGACTCACAATTTCGCATGGTCCGAGACAACATCAGTAGCATCCTATTTAACTTTTCAAACAGAAGCAATCAAAGCGCCGAAGAGGCAGAGGCCCGCCTTTGGGGATCTGCTCTCGCAATGTTTTCAAACGTACGTACCTTTTATGATGACCTTCGAATTCACTTAGCCGCAACCATTTACGAAGGCAACCTTACACAGTGGGAAGCTCTCCGCGGAGATAACGATGCTCTCTTTAATTTTTCCAGAGCCTGCACGCAAAATACGGCAACGATTCAAAATAAGGTCCTCAAAAATATTATGCGCGACAAAAAAGTGAGAAAATTATGCAAAGCTAATTTAGCGGTTCTCAACCAAACAAGAAGCTTTGTCTCTATGCCGATGTTCGATCACACAGACGTTAGCTTTTCTATAAGCGTACAGGGTGGCTTTATTGGTGGTGAAGGATCAAACAACTCCAGCAAATACTTCAGCGGAACCTACACAGGGCTAACCAACTACCCTTTAAAAATGGCTGCACTTTACAATATGACCTCAGCCAATCCGTACATGTTTTACAACGGCTATTTTATGAATAATTTATTTTTCGACAAATCAGAATACCGTTTTCTTTATCGGACTCTTTTCCCGCACGAAGTGACGGAAATTATGTCCCTTGCTGTCACCAAGAATATGGCGTTTGGCTCTGATGAAAATAGCGCTTCGGGCGAAACAACGCTCGGCAAAACCGTCCTCTCGCTTGCTTATCTAAACTCCATCATGAATTCCGGTAACTATGCGGGTAACGAAACGGCTCGACCTACAGACGACTACAATCGTATATTGCAGACACAAGCTCAATTCGGCTTCAAAGTGGTTGCTATTATGCTCACCGCAGTTGAACCCACAGAAGGCGACAAAGAACGAATCAAACAGTTTAAATTTGATTTGCTCGACTTGCGCACAATGAAAACTGCGCCCATTCAAGATGTTTATCTTTTGCCTGGCGGTCGAATCATCGCTCGAGACAAAGGTAAGTTTCTTTTCCCGCTGTCCGAAATTCGCTTCATTAACGATAGCACTGCTTTTGTTATGGCCTACCAGATTGAATACGACGAACCAGCTTTAGAAGATAAACTCTTCGAAGAATCAACCAAGGCACTTCTCACCAGTGAACACAGTAAAATCGTTGACGACTGTATCGATGGCATAAACAGCTCGGGTTTATCAAAGTTTTTCACCGGCGCAACGCGCGATGATCTCGATCCTACGAAGCAGTTTGTTGGCTTCCATATTCAACTTGGAATTTCGACCGAACTCAATACGACAAAACGCGATGATTTTAAGACCTCTCTCCGACAAGAGTTCGAAAAATATGAGGCTTATGCGCGCACAAAAAATCCAAAGCTCAATGAGCAAAACACGATGACCCGTCGTTGTGAAGAGGCTGTACGTGGAGTGGGTATGATTTCCTCAGCCGCTGCTTTGTTGAATGGTTACTGGCTTGGCATAACTAACAACTACATAAAAAGGTAAGTCTATGAAATTTTTATTACTGCTTTCCATTTTTTGTATTTTTGTCGGGTGCCAAGGACGCGATACGGTAGTTAATCCCCATCAGCAAAAACTAGACACCGAAGCTAATCTGCCACCAAACCAAAAAGTGTTGCAGTTTGGAGATTTAAATTTTGCAAATTTACAGCAAACTTTTACCACCGCAAAAAGAAGTCCCGAAATTGTTTTAAATCGAGTTATTTTACCTCTCGAACAAAATATTTTTAATCTTCAAACACTTTTAAATCCCACAACGACATCTGGCGATTTTTATAAGTGGATCAATTTGTATACAGACTCCCTTTACGAACTTATAAGTTTCAGCTCGACTCGAGCTGCAGATGCACGGCTCGATGCTTTTATCAGTTTAGCCATGCATGAATGTAACCCGAATCTCGACGACTGTCAGTTATTAAGTGTTTTTCGTTTAAGCCCTAGCTCCAGTCGTCTCTTCGTGCTGAAAGCTAATCGTGTCGGGGCTTTGATCAATGAGTGTGTCAACACACCAACCCAACGAAGCTGCTCTTCCCTGGTCACGCAGAAATATAAATTCTTAGCCTTCGCTAATCTGTTGGACATTGCGGGAACTAAAGACAAAGAGTTTCTATCATCTTATTTAGAACACGCAAACCTATTGCTCGAAATGGAAAACAACACACAAATTCATCAACTTTCAGTCGCAATGTTTATGACTCTTTTTCAAACTTTAGAGGCAAGTCCTGAGCAGTGTGAAATTGCGAAAAAATTTAATAGCTGGTCGTATTCAAAGAAAAGCTCCACTCGCTACGCAGAAATTTCGAAAAAATTGTTCAGCCTGGCAACAAAATGTGATCTTTACCAATCCAACGGGCAACTGAGTGTATCCTTTTGGAATACGATGAAGGACCTGCAGATTAATAATTCGGATTCAGGTAACTTGTCATTCTACCGCCGCCTTCTAGCCATTAAACGAACCCCGGTAGATATGGAAGCGGCACGAAACCTTGGCCTTGCACCACTTGTCGCGAAGGCAACCACTCGGACCACCAAAGGGGCGCTGAACCCGCGATTTTACAACGAGTATTTTTACGCTCTTGACCGCTTTTACAACGGGCACATTGTTCTGGAAGATGCACAGCAAATTCTTTTGGGTGCAACGCGCGACTACACCTTGCTGCTCGAAAGTTTTAACGACTACATGAAGCTACAAACTTTCCTAAAAATGACGGATTCGAAAAAATTCATAAAAAATATCATCGATCGAAATCAAGCTATCATCTCGAGTGAGAGGCTCTTCGAGCGTTCGATACTGGACAGCGAACCGCTAGCACAGGAATGGATCGCCCTTCAAAGCGGATTTAACAGTTTATTTATTGCTGTTAAGTTTGTTCTTTCTAGACAAAACTCTGCAAACTTAGCTGTTGGTTTGCGGGATGCAGAATTACAATTTAAAAACCTAGCACAAAGTTTAAAAATTATGGTCACGTACCCCGCTATGCACCAGCTAGCGCATTTGATTTCTGAAGCTCAGGGTACGGTGAGCGTTCGTACTTTTTGGGGAAAAATCGAAAAATCAGCGATGTCGGTTTATCAAGATCTCTGGGCTGGTTTACAGCAACCGTGGTTTCGTTTTGCTGACGATCCAACCTCGATCAATAAATACTACTTACTGTATTCTCTCGATTACAATTTAAAAAGCAATTTCGTACTGATTCAAAAAAATGCGAACTCACATGATAACAACTATCTTCGCGGTCACTTTTTTTCTGTTTTGTTAAATAAATTTATTGGTAAAATACGTTCAGAACTCGAAAAAAGGTACCGGGATGACTTTCGCTCCAAGCGAACAGCTAATTCGATGGTTGCCAGCAATCAAAATTTTTGCGCCTTCGAACTAAATCCTAATGTCACGTCCACACCGCCGCTCAACATGCCAGTGGAAAGTCTTGCGAACCTGATCTACTCGGGTCAAAACAAGGGGACTGCCTCAAACTATTTACAACCAACTCTCGATCTAATTTCGTCTATGAAAACGATTATGGCGCACATCCATGTCTCGGTGAAACCTCGCATTGAGTACGCTCACCAAATTCTTTATGTGGCCGAGGCTAACGGGATCACTGGCGATAGCCTAAAAGAAGCCAAAGACGAACTTGAGCGAACTGAAAATTTGATGAATGATGCGATTCGCTTTTTTGCAGCGGAGTTCAAAAGTCAAAAAAATTGTTTCATTCGAATGACTTTAGCAGAGCAGTACCAGCAGTATCTCACTATCGAAAACGAACGCGTCTACCTCGCTCAAGTGCATGCAGAAATGGGCGGAGACTTGCAAACTAAAGATGGCACCGAAGTCATCACCGCGATTCAAACTCTTAATAATACTGCAGGTAGATTCAAAGACACCAACCAATTGCTTTCGGACAACCCAGAGCAAAACTACTTTGATTTTTTTAGTAGCCGATCCGCCTTTAACTACAGCCAGTACGACTTTTTAATGCGCTTGGCACGCCGATTAGAGACCGGCGATTTTGGAACTCCATCGGCCGCTCTTCAAACGCACGAGCGCTCCCTGTTCCGAAAATTTCCACAAGCTCTTCGTAAGCCATTACTTTTGGCTCGCAACTGGTCCATTCGCTACCCGCCAAATGTTAAAGATAGCGCATTTTTAAAAGATCGCTCCGCCGATATCCCACTTGTTTGGTCTGAAGATCGCGAGGAATTTATTCGCCAGGGACTTTCAGCAATCAACAAAGCAAATAAACCGTTTACAATGTGGTTAGTGGAAAACAACAGAATTGATAACTTTAAAAGTTTAGTTGAATCAGCAATGTATCTGTACGCTGCTACAGATTCCTCGTCTGCCAACCGAATTACAAGCAACGATGTGTTTCAAACTATGGAAGAGTTAGTCAGTTTTATCTCCTTAACCGACTATGATGTGCAGATTTTCAAATCGCTAGGGCTCGAAAGTCGTGCTACTCTTGACGAAATGGCCAATGTCTTTTTGGCCACAGCGGCTCAGATAGGTAATAACAAACCCGAGATTTTGTCTGAGTCTTTACATCCTTTCACTTTGCTCTATGCAAATTTTGTGAAGATTTTCAATATCGATAACGCCATCTTTAGAGAGTCTCTGTTAAATGTAAATATGCAGGCTGACCAACCACTCGAAAACGCCTATTTATTTTCGACTGTCCTCAACAACGACGTTTTCAAAATCAATTTTCAAACTCACGATCATCTCGTGAAAAAATTAAGAGACGACTACACAGCTATCACGCTTAAACAGGTGGAAAAGATTCTTAATTTGCGGAAAGTACTTTTTGACAAAAAGAGCACGAAATACGCTGCGTCGGTTTTCCGCGTATTGGACAATGAAGCTGTGACCTTCGAAAGTGCAAGCGCAGTGTCGCACTTAGACAATCTGATCCACCCTCAGAAGTATAACAATATTTTAATTTTTGTTCGTGAGTTTGATCAATCCACAAAAAATGCCTACGGAACTGGCGAGCTACTTAAGAACCTCCCAGCAAATTAGACAGGAACTCAGTGCTACATTTAGTTTTGACTCTCATTTTAACTTTTCACAGCGCCTGGGCACAACTCAGTCTGCGAAACACATTGCATGCAGAGACTGAGCAGGAAACCAATTTCCACGCGGCCACCCAGTACTCTTTTTCAAGCGATTTGCTGGATGAGGTGGAGCCTCGCCGCTACACACACCAGTTGAGCCTTAACATGTTATACGACATGTCCTCGCGCTGGCGCCTAGGCGCCCTGGCAAGTGTTGATTATTTCTCCTTAGAAAACCAAATTGTCGAGACGCAAAAAGGCTATGGCGGCTCACAGTTTAACAGCACTTTTTTTACAACTTACGTTTTAAACACACCGTTTTTTACGTCCCATAACGTTGGGCTTTCGTACACGCTTCCGTTAGACGACGAAAGTCGCTACGAAGGGTATCAAGGGGTTCCAGCTGTTTCCACTACATTCATTAAAAAAGTATGGCCCAAATACCTTAATTTTATTCAAACATTTCGCGGTAGCTATTTGATTAACACCTTCGAAGGTTCGGCTGCCGGGCAACCCAACCGCGACTACGCAGTTGGCTCGAGTTCCATCCTGAGTTTCTCAATCGCGACTGGATGGTCCCTGCTTGCAGGCTTTGGCGTTCGTTGGAGTCATTTGACAGATAATAATACTGACTACGCCTACAACAATTTTCAAACACTTAGCTACAATTACAAAAAACTTTCCTTCTTTCTTACCCACAGTAATGGTGGCTTTACCGAAGATGGAAAAGTTTCGCTATGGTTTATTGATCGCCATCGGAAGCTTGTCGACGTAGGAGTGTCCTATGACTTTTAGATGGCTTTTTGTAGCCCTTTGTTTGTCTTGCACAGCAAAGGAAACGACCCGTAATCCGCATCAAAAGCTTGCGGCAACACCATCCACCGTTGCCCGCGACCTAAAAAATTGCCAAGAAACCTTTACGGGCTCGCTCGCCGGGCTTTGCGACCCTTCAGCATTAACACCTGCGGGTGCTTCCGCGCTCTTATTTTCACCCGAACTTATTTATAATCCTATCCTGTTTTATAACGACTCTCTCGATTCCATTCTGTGGCAGATAAATCAAGTGGTGTTGGACAGCAACGATAACAATTTAATCGAACAACACTTATCCAAAATTCTTTTAGATTGTCGTCTCAGTAACCCCGACTCGTGCAAAGTCTTCCATCGCTTTGCAAGGATCAACAACACTTTCGATGTGTTTTTACAGCAGCTGCAGACAAACACTAGATCTCACAAAATCGAAGATCTTTTAATACTCGCCGACGCCAGTTTGGTCACCCGAAGTGCATTGCCTCTTATCCAGCAGATTTCTTCCCGCGTGGGAACACTTCAACAGAATACGCGACTTGAAGGCCTCGTTAAAAATTATCTCGCAATCTACGATGGACAAATCCCCTCTTTACAAAAAAAACAACTTCTACGTTATATCCGTCGGCTGGATGGTTCTTACTTAAACTTGCTCACCCGACAAGAACTCACACAGCAAATCAACGAGCTTCACCAGCAAATTCCCCTCACCATCTTTCAAAAGGAAGTCGCGACCCGTCCGGCACTGAAGCAAGCTTTGGGTCTTAAGTCCATGGCACAAGAGCCGGTGTTTAAATTACTCGATTTAGTTGCCAATCAACAGTTGGATTTGGCCGATGCGCAGGAAATAATTCTCAAAGTAAGCCCTGAGGCAGCTCTCATCGAAAAAGTAAAGTTTTTCATGCGATGGACATTTGCCTATCAACTGCAAAACACCAACGGCCTTGCAAAGCACATCGTGCAAAAAATGAATGTCGGATCCAACGATCTTTTCGATCGCTTCCAAACCGACGCGGACGAAATACGAAGAGTGTGGGGTAATTTTAAATATCAACAACAACTTTTTATATCATCCATTGTGCGATCGAATCTATCCTCCCCAACCAAAACAAGTTTGCGTGATCTCACGACAGGGCTCGATCAAACCATTAAAATGTATTCGGAATACCCCCACATGTTTTACATCGCGACCTACCTGGCGCAACAGGATTTTGCGCGAACAGTCTTTATTGGTCCCAACCAAATTCAAATGTCCTCAAATTCAATTTTTAACGAAATCGTAAATCCAATACGCACCAAATATTCTTGGTTTAAATACACCGAAGATTTTTTTCCACTGAACGATTTATTAATTCGAAACACCATTTCCTACATGATAAAATCCAGCTTTTTTCCCTCTATGGGAATTAATACTGACGTTTTTTTAGGCTATTTTATTAAAAATCTCAGCACGCGCTATGCAGAAACACAACATCGCAGGATAGTCACAATGAACAATTTCATTGCCACAGACAATACTTATCCTCGTCTTAGAGAACTTTGCGATCAGCCTTCGCCTGTATTGAAAGTTGATTTCGATATGTTACGACGGGGATTTATTCGATCGGCATTTTCAGAAAATACATTCACCAATTCTATTGAAGTAATGGTTGAAGGCGACAAAGGAGGATCCACTGGGTACATGCCCTTTGATCGGCAAACAATACCAGATTTTTATGAGTACGCAAAAACAGACCTTGCCTACTACCAGAGAATTCTCGAGTTAATAAATCGAAATTTAAAAAGTTTGGGACAAAGCTCAACCGTTCTTACAGAATCTCTTCAAGACATCGAATTTAAACGCGAGTACGCTCACACTTCTATTTTGGACTGGAATTCAATTGGTGCATGTCAGTTAAAATTAGTGAAGGAAGAAAGAAACATCGTCTCCTTTGTTGTTGAAGAAGAAAAAGAGTACATCAAACAAGTTCACCGCGACGTGCGCCGCCTGCGTGCGGCTCGTTCGGACGCTGAAGCAAAACGTATTTTTGATATGTACAAAGGGATTGCAAGCTTTAAACTCGCAGACTTGGTGCCTCTCAATGTGCAAGGACTGGACATCATCAGCCTTGAAGGCTACTTTGCAACTCAGTTTAATTTTAACGCCCGCGTCGCCCACTACCTCAAATCTTATCGAGGGGCGGTTCGCCCACAAGTGATGCTTCCCTCAGAAGTTAAAAAGTCCCGTCTGTATTCTTACCGCGATGGAATCGGCGAAATTCAAACCATCAGACCACAATTTGTACCTTTTAAAGACAACGTCGATGAGTTTATTCAACAGTTTTACCATGTGTATTACCCTGGGGTTGCCTTTTCGTCCTGGATGTCGGCAGGGGACATCGCAAATGCCCTTACTCCTTATTTCAAAGGACAAATGGCGATCCTTGCGAGCGGGCACATTACTGTTCCAGAGTATCTGGATACCTACAAAAAAATAGTGGAGTATTTTAAAATTAAGCCCCTTGAAAAAGAGCTTTTAAACTACCTGAACGATCGTGCCTTCTATGACGCCTCTGTGCTGAGCGGCCTGTTTTTGCAAATGAATATGCAAGCGGGCGTCTACGTTGAGAAGTATGGTTTGTTTGATGTGACCCTCACTTACTTGATGCAGGATATTCTAGGTTACGATTACTACGCCAACGAACGCC
>JANPLN010000068.1:0-58324 GCA_031426555.1 Bdellovibrionales bacterium
ACCAGACAGTGTCCCTCTCCTCGTTAAGAGGAGCAGGTTAGATTTCAAAGTTTGCAAGGGTGGTATTTCAAGGTTGCCTCCACCAGATCTAGCGACCTGGCTTCAAAGGCTCCCACCTATCCTACACATTCAAACTCTAAAATCACTGCCAAGCTACAGTAAAGGTTCACGGGGTCTTTCCGTCTTTCTGCGGGTACTCGGCATTTTCACCGAGAATTCAATTTCGCGGGACCTGTGGTTGAGACACCGGAGAAGTCGTTACGCCATTCGTGCAGGTCGGAACTTACCCGACAAGGAATTTCGCTACCTTAGGACCGTTATAGTTACGGCCGCCGTTTACTGGGGCTTCGATTCTCTGCTTCGCTTGCGCTGACAAATCCTCTTAACCTTCCAGCACCGGGCAGGCGTCAGCATGTATACGTCGTCTTGAGACTTTGCACATGCCTGTGTTTTTGATAAACAGTCGCTACTCCCATTTCTCTGCGACCCACAAAAGCTTGGGGAGCAAGTCCTTACACTCTCGTGGGCACACCTTTTCCCGAAGTTACGGTGTTAAGTTGCCGAGTTCCTTAACCACAATTCACCCCATCGTCTTAGGATATTCACCCCACTCACCTGAGTCGGTTTACGGTACGAGCAGTCTAACTAAAATCCGAAGCTTTTCTTGAGAACATGGCTTGCCACACTTCCGGGAATAAATTCCCTCGCATTCGTGCCTCAGTGTTACGTGTCCCGGATTTGCCTAAGACACCACCTACACACTTACACCTCAATCCAATAAGAGGCTGTGACTACCTATTCTGTTCCTCCGGACCCGATTTTAGATCTGGTAACGGAATATTAACCGTTTTGCCATCGTCTACGCCAATTGGCCTCGACTTAGGGCTCGACTAACCCTAGGAGGATTATCCTTGCCTAGGAATCCTTGAGTTTTCGACGCCCGGGTTTTTCACCCGGGTTCAACGCTACTTATGTCAGCATGATCACTTGAAGTTCGTCCAGCTGTCCTTACGGTCAACCTTCAGCCTACACTTCAACGCTCCCCTACCCCTGTACTTACGTACAAGCCGCAGCTTCGGTACATTGCTTAGCCCCGTTGTATCTTCCGCGCAGGGCCACTAGACTAGTGAGCTATTACGCTTTCTTTAAAGGATTGCTGCTTCTAAGCCAACCTCCTAGTTGTCAAAGTAGCCCCACAACGTTTACCACTGAGCAATGATTTAGGGACCTTAGCTGGCGGTCTGGGCTCTTTCCCTCTCGACCTAGGACCTTATCACCCACGGTCTGTCTGCTCGAGTAACTATCAATGGCATTCGGAGTTTATTTGGGTTTGGTAATCCGGTAAAGACCCCTAGCCCATTCAGTGCTCTACCTCCATCATAGAATTTACTCGAGGCTATACCTAAATATATTTCGGAGAGAACCAGCTATCACCCAGCTTGATTGGCCTTTCACCCCTATCCACAACTCATCCAAAGAATTTACAACTTCTACTGGTTCGGGCCTCCACGTGGTATTACCCACGCTTCACCCTGGTCATGGATAGATCGCCGGGTTTCGGGTCTACCACTACGAACTAAATCGCCCTATTCAGACTCGGTTTCACTACGGCTCCACCTAAACGGCTTAACCTTGCTCGCAACGGTAACTCGCTGACTCATTATGCAAGAGGTACGCGGTCGCACTTGCTTACGCATTGTGCTTCCACTGCTCATAGACTTGCGGTTTCAGTTTCTCTTTCACTCCCCTGCTCGGGGTTCTTTTCACCTTTCCCTCACGGTACTAGTTCACTATCGGTCATCAGGTAATATTTAGCCTTGGAGGGTGGTCCCCCCGGATTCCCAACGGGTTTCACGTGCCCGGTGGTACTTGGGATACTTCTAGAGTCTTTAAATTTTTCGTTCACAGGGCTATCACCTTCTTTGGCCGCACTTTCCAGAGCGTTAAACTAAATTTATTGATCTCACGATGAAGTCCCACAACCCCGTATACAAAAATGTATATGGTTTAGGCTATTCCCCGTTCGCTCGCCACTACTAGGGGAATCTCGGTTGATTTATTTTCCTACGGGTACTGAGATGTTTCACTTCCCCGCGTTAGCTTCCACAGACTATGAATTCATCTGTGAACACCCATATATTGGGTCGGTTTCCCGATTCGGAAATTTCCGGATCATAGCGTATGTGCCGCTCCCCGAAACTTATCGCAGCTTATCACGTCCTTCTTCGCTTCCTGATGCCAAGGCATCCACCACAAGCCCTTAGTAGCTTAAAAATTAAAGGCTGAAATCTAACTAAAAATCGCCAAATTCAACTCAACTCAAAGCTCGTAAAGACAAATAATTCTAAGTTCAAATTAACAAATACATAATAAATACAAATTAAATCTATCATCATTAAGTTCTATTCAATTTTCAAAGAACAACCTTCCGTTCTCGTCGACCGAGTCCACCTACAATTGGTGGGCCTGGGAAGAGTTGAACTTCCGACCCCACGCTTATCAAGCGTGTGCTCTAACCACTGAGCTACAGGCCCCGAAGGCTCGCTCAAAAATGAATAGCTAGCAAGTTTTTATGAGGGTTGACCTAGAAAATGTTTCTTAAATTCTGACCAACCATCTTGCGATGAAAGGCCGAAGATTTTAAGAATAGTCATTCCTTAGAAAGGAGGTGATCCAGCCGCAGGTTCCCCTACGGCTACCTTGTTACGACTTCACCCCAATCATCGATCTCACCTTGGGCGACTGCTCCCTTGCGGTTAGCGCATCGACTTCTGGTGAAACCAACTTTCATGGTGTGACGGGCGGTGTGTACAAGGCCCGGGAACGTATTCACCGCGGCATGCTGATCCGCGATTACTAGCGATTCCAGCTTCATGTAGTCGAGTTGCAGACTACAATCTGAACTTAGAATTACTTTAAGGGATTGGCGTGATCTTGCGATTTAGCTACCCTCTGTATAATCCATTGTAGCACGTGTGTAGCCCTGGACATAAGGGCCATGAGGACTTGACGTCATCCCCACCTTCCTCCGGTTTAACACCGGCAGTCTCTTTAGAGTGCCCAACTGAATGCTGGCAACTAAAGACAGGGGTTGCGCTCGTTGCGGGACTTAACCCAACATCTCACGACACGAGCTGACGACAGCCATGCAGCACCTATATAGAGACCCTTGCGGGCGTTAATATCTCTACTAACTTCCTCTACATTTCGAGCCCAGGTAAGGTTTTGCGCGTTGCATCGAATTAAACCACATGCTCCACCGCTTGTGCGGGCCCCCGTCAATTTCTTTGAGTTTTAATCTTGCGACCGTACTTCCCAGGCGGATCACTTAACGCGTTAGCTACGGCACTGAAGGGGTCAATACCTCCAACACCAAGTGATCATCGTTTAAGGCGTGGACTACCAGGGTATCTAATCCTGTTTGCTACCCACGCTTTCGGGTCTGAGTGTCAGTACTGGGCCAGGAAACCGCCTTCGCCACCGGTGTTCCTCCTGATATCTACGTATTTCACCACTACACCAGGAATTCTGCTTCCCTCTCCCGTACTCAAGCTAAGTAGTTTTAGATGCACTTCCCGGGTTGAGCCCGGGGATTTCACACCTAACTTACCAAGCCACCTACACCCGCTTTACGCCCAGTGATTCCGAACAACGCTCAGACCCCTCGTATTACCGCGGCTGCTGGCACGAAGTTAGCCGGTCTTTTCTGATCAGGTACCGTCATCATCTTCCCTTATCACAGAGTTTTACAACCCGAAGGCCTTCATCACTCACGCGGCGTCGCTGCATCAGACTTTCGTCCATTGTGCAATATTCCCTACTGCTGCCTCCCGTAGGAGTCTGGACCGTGTCTCAGTTCCAGTGTGACTGGTCATCCTCTCAGACCAGTTACCGATCGTTGCCTTGGTGAGCCATTACCTCACCAACTAGCTAATCGGACGCAGACTCATCAAAAAGCGGATTGCTCCTTTAACCCCTTGAGCCGAAGCCCCTGTGGTCTTATGCGGTATTAGCTAATCTTTCGATTAGTTATCCCCCTCTTTATGGCAGATTATCTACGTGTTCCTCACCCGTCCGCCGCTTTACTCGCATCCGAAGATACTTTCTCGCTCGACTTGCATGTATTAGGCGCGCCGCAAGCGTTCGTTCTGAGCCAGAATCAAACTCTCCAGTTAACTTTAAATCCTCTATTGCTAGAGGGTTAATAAACCGAATCATAAATTCTGCTTAATTTTATTCAAAAAAAGCAATTAATTAAAACTCAATCAATACTATTGATCGAGACCTCACAAAAAACTTGCATTAGCTATTCAATTTTCAAAGAACCGTCGAACAGAAGGACGGTTATAAGGAATGGGTGGGTGAGAGTCAATAGTTTGAAAAAATAATTTTAAATAATTTTTTGCAGCGCAAATTTTTATCTGCGAAGTGACTAAATTCTGTACAAAAATTTTTAGAGAGACACAAAAAAAAGCCTCCCAGCAGCTAAAAATTACTAACCTAAGTATCTAATTTATATGACTTAAACTTAATTCCTTGCAGGAAAAATTAAACGCGCCCATTTTGCAACCACTTATCAGGAAGATAATCGCCGCGCCGCTCTCAATTCACAAATTATTAATAGCGCAAACGATTTCCTCCATCCGAATGAGTTGCGCCACATCGGGAAGGTATTTTTCGAGGGCTTCAGTGTGTTTGTGGGAACTTTTTAGATACTTCGAGTGATCTTCGGCGAACATGTATTTTAGGAGGGGCTGAAAACGCGTGTTGCCCTTAAACAAAATTCTGTCGATCGCCGAAAAGTTTAAAATCGTCGTCGACATAGCCTTCTTTGATGAGATCTCCACGCGAGCCATCGCGGATCGGCACAATCGCAAGAGTGCAGTAGTTTGCAAAATTTGGTAATGCAAAAATCATTTTCTCGACGTCCAGCGCTTCTTGCGTGCGTCCAGGAGACATCATAATTTTGATTTCCAAATGTCCTATATTTTTATTCTTAACCCTGACTTTCTCGGCCAATACTTCGGCGATCACAGCTAAAAAGCGGTCTTGTTTGTAAAACTCAAAGTGCAAACTTAAATTGAGATGTGTGTAATGAATAAGTTCTTTGTAATAGCCAGGCAATCGCGAACCGTTCGAGTGCATGCTAACATGGTGACCAAGGCTGCTCATAAATTTAACCCAATCCATAAGTGCTGGATTCATCGTCGGCTCACCACCTGAAATAATAAAATGACAGTTCGCACCTCGCGCAAATTTTTCGTCGAGTAAAAGTGTTCCCCTTATGAGCTGATCGAGGCTTTTATGTGGATCCGTTTTATTGTGAATAAACGGCCAACAATAACTGCAGTCATAATTGCACCAACGGCCAAGCTCCCAATAGACCTGCTTCAAATTGGAGCTGTGAGTTCGCTCCATGCCGACAAATTCCGTTTGCGCAAGCGCTTGGCTTTCCACACTCTTATCAGTGCTTGCAAACGTCTTCACCAGTCGCTGTTTATCGGAGAGCCGTCGCGCTTTTGGAATAAACAGATCTGCGCCGCAGGAACACGCTGTCTTCTGACATGGACTCCAATTTTGTGCGATTTGAATATCTTCGAAGATATTTCCTAACGATCCGCCCTGTCGACAACTGGCTCCATAGACGACGCCATCCATATCTATGTATAGATTTTCAATTCCTTGTCCGCAAAACCATCCCTTGAAGTGATGCAGATTTGCGCCCACCAGTAAATCGGTGCTGAAGTCAGTATAAAAACGATCCTTATGATACGCCCTTAAGGGGCGTCCTGGGGTGAAATCTTTTTCCATCTTTCCTCTTTTTAGTGAAAAATCAATTCCTTCACATTCGCCAACCAGGATCGGGCCTGAGTTATACGTGGCGCTTTCAACGGCAGCGCTTTAGTTACCATAATATCTAAATTGCAATGACAAAAACTCTTGTTACAAACAACCGGCCTCGAGGGAAGGCTGAGTTCTTGGTCCGAGATATGCCCGATTTTTCCACTCACCTTGCACCAGCCGCGATAAATATGTCCCCCGGTATCGATCACAATCTGCTCAAGCCCGATCGAGCAATTCCACCCCGTCCACGTGTTGGTTCCCGCCGCAATAAATCTTTGCGGAGCGAGAGGCTTTCGAGTTCCATCGGCACGCACCATACTCATGGCGCCGCGATACGACTCATACTGCCCGTTGCTGGTGATCTGTTTAGCTAAAAATGCGTTTTGGGTTTCTATGACTTTGTTTTGGGTTTTGGTGTAGGAGAAAAGACCGGAATCTTTTTGTTTTAAATCAGAGCCCATATCGTCTGTCAGCGGCTGAATAGCGATGCTAATCCCTTGAAGATTTTTGACTTTGTAAGCTAGCGTCAAACACTCCACAAAATATTGTGGATGCATCATAAAGTTTACATGCGTTCGGATGCTTCGAGAGCAAAGCTCCACAACATCATAAAAATGTTCAGCCTTCGACGATTCTGGGTGGAAGCTCACACAGATGTGATCCAAAAATGGAAGGAGTTTCTGCCAAAAAGCCAATGACCGAGATCCATTTGTTATAATACCAACTCGACAGTTTGCGCTCTTGAGGAACTCCAGCAGGACCGGAAGGTCTTTCCAGAGAGTGACTTCTCCGCCGGTAAATTCAAAATAGAGCTTTTTGTCTTGATAATGATCGATAACCTTTTGGCAAAACTCGATAACCACTTGAACATCAGGCCACGCATCGGAACCACTGTGCAGGCCTTCGGGACAATAACTGCAACTGAAGTTACATGTATTTCCGATACACCAATTAATAACTACAAAATCTTTGTGCGTTCCCTTGGAGTGTTCCAGGGCAATATAATCATGCACAAAACCTGTCTTGGAATTTTTTTGGTCAACCATCCACTCCAGTATTAAAGCCCTAGGGCTATTAATTCAAGGAGTGTAATTAGATTTTAGTTTAGTTGGTGGAGGTGACAGGGATCGAACCTGCGACCTTCTGAATGCAAATCAGATGCTCTCCCAGCTGAGCTACACCCCCAACACATTTTTTTTGGGAGAGTCTGTTTTGTAATAAGTTGCAGACGGAGTCAAGCTTTATGCGGACGCAGACCACATTCGTGACGGTATGCGAGCAAGAACTTTGCGCTCTTCTTTGAGATCGAAACCTACGGATTCGCCACCGCAGAGCACTGAGTCGTAAACTTTTCTTAGCACGTCGAGCTCATCTTGCTCGTCATTGCTTTGTAGCACTTCTTGGATCGCCTCAAAAACACTTTGGATATCGGGAGTCGTCACAACTTTTGGGATTTTTTCCATATCGAGACCAAAAAGACCCAAAGGACGGAAGCCAACAAGGCTGTCTGTTATCAGAATTTTTTTGCCTGAGGTGAAATTGACCTGTAAAAAGGATTTTCCAGCCTCATCTTGGCGAGGCATCACTTCGTCGAGATCAAAACAATTCAGAGTGATTCGTTTGTGATCCATTTTTTGTTCGATGATCATGTAATCTGAGAGAGTTGATTCTACAACGGAAAGTCCCTTGGACTCCGAGATGAAACTTTTTATTTGTTCCACAACATTTTGGAAGTCGGTTTTCATTTTCGTCCTCTTCAAGGTTCCCCCTCACATCTCACGATGCCATACCTGCTTACATCTCATCTATCGACTCAACATTGCTTTCACTTAACAGAAAGATTTAAAAAAATGCACTGATCTCAAAGAGATGCACGGAGTGTCTCACGACAACACAACATAGACTTCCTGAAAGTTGGGCCTGACTAAAAGGTTCACAAAGCTTGCCATTTTTGCTAATAGAAACAATACTCTAAAGCTGGCCCTTTGGGGGGCCATAAAGGATGAAAATGCTGATATACCGCTGGTTAGCTCCACTCAAACCGACAAAAGAACAAGCTCGGATGATTTTTTTATCGGAAGATCTCTCCCCTCGTGAAGAGCTTTTGACCCTTGAAGAAGTCTATCCGGAACATCGTCATCCGTTTGATGAAGTGCGTATGATCTTAGATGGTGAAATTTCGATGAATATCTCTGGCAATCAATTGCTCCTGCGTCCTGGCGACAAAATCATGATCCCCGCCAACACGAAACATTCGCAAAAAGTGTTGAGCCAAGGTCCTTGCTTGTGCCTTGTGGCCAACCGACCGTTTTAATTATTTTTTAAGCCATTCGAGAAATTCTTTGATTCGTTTTTCAAAACCGCGCTCCGAAGGCTCGTAAAACTTTTCATTTTTGATCTCTGCCGGTAAAAATTCTTGCTCCACCCATCCCTTGGCGCCGTCGTGTGCATAGTCATAGTTTTTTCCATAACCAATGGATTTGGCTAATTTGGTTTGCGCCGAGCGCAAAGAGAGGGGAACAGGGAGAGAGCCTCTTTGGCGAACCACGTCCTGAGCCTTGTTGATCGCGACGTAGGAGCGGTTGGACTTAGGGGCGCAGGCCAAGTAAATGACGGCCTGAGCGAGATTGATCCTCGCTTCGGGCAAGCCAATCACCTCCACAGCTTTGAATGCAGAGACGGCCAACGTGAGAGCCTGTGGATCGGCATTGCCGACATCTTCGGAGGCCAGAATCACTAGGCGACGGGCGATAAAAACCGGATCCTCGCCACCTTCGAGCATGCGCGCAAGGTAGTAGACGCTGGCATCGGGATCACTCCCGCGAATACTTTTTATAAATGCCGAAATGGTGTCGTAATGCTCGTCGCGATCTTTGTCGTAGCGAACTCCTTGGTGAAAATTGAGTTTTTCAAAATCGTCTTCTTGCAGTGGAAATACGACGGACTGCGAACCACGAAGCAAAAGAAGCTCTTCAATAGAATTCAAAAGTTTACGGCCGTCTCCGCCGGAAGCTTGAATCAATTTTTGTTGAAAGCCCTCGGTGATTGAATCGGCAGCTGACAAATTTTCGCTGGCAAACGCTTTGTCGATAAGGCCTATCAGGGCTTTTTCTGGCAAAGCTTCGAAAACAATCAGTCGGCAACGACTCATCAAAGCTGAATTGAGCTCGTAGCTTGGGTTTTCGGTGGTCGCTCCAATAAGCACCAAATCGCCGGCTTCGACAAATGGCAACAGGACATCCTGCTGCGAACGAGTGAGGCGATGGATCTCGTCGATGAAAAGCAAGGTTTGCTGATTTTGTGTTCGCCGCAGGTAGCGCGCGGACTCACCGATTTCTTTCATCTTTTTTGCACCCAGATCGATGGCGTTCTCTTCGATAATGTGAATGCCCTGCAGTTGATTGGTGAGGGCTTTTACAAAAGACGTTTTACCGCAACCTGGCGGCCCCCAAAGTATTAAACTTAACAGGTGTCCCTGCTGAAATTTTTGCAACAGCGCTGAATATTTTTGGAAGAACTTTTCTTGACCTAAAAACTCGTTGAGATTTTTAGGTCGCAACTGCGCAGCTAAAGGGGTGTTTTTTGAATTGATTTGCTCCTGGGCAGAGAATAAGTCCATGCCCACAAACTAGAGGGGTTTTAGCGAGTTGTGAAGAAGTATTTTTGGCTGAAGAGGGATGTTGGGTCGTCTAAAGTACCAAACCATCCTTCGGCGTGAACCTCCACCGTGTAGACACCGGAGGAAACAGCTTCCGAAAGTCCGGAAACATAGAATTCAAATGTCGGCGGTGATGAAGTACCTGCTGTGACAGTCGCAAGTATCTCTGGCGCTGGATCTTGTTCGCCAATGTAAGATTCGGCAGTTAAAACAGATTCCACTGTCACAAAGCCCTGTGTTGTCGTCAAGCCCAGCATTTTTAAAGTTAATGATTCAACAATGAGGTTTTTATCTGAACCATTTTCAATAACAACGGAAAACTTAAACCAGGGCGCTTTGATGTCTGTATAAACAGGGAGATTGGTCGAGGTGTCGAATCCCGTCTGTACTTTTCCGTCAACAAATTTAACCTTTGGATTCTCGGGTGAGAATGTAATGTCAACGTTCTCGCTATCCTGTTTTGAACAGGCCAACAAAAAAGGAAGAGCTACGCAGGTTAAAAAAAATTTAATTCTCATATAAACCTCTTAGAGAGTTTCCATTTCTGTTTCTAAATCGTCGATGTCCATATCTTCTGTTTTATCTGGCGCGATGGGGGGAAGCAGGGTCGAGGTGCCTGGACTTGAATCTAATCCACCGAGTTTCAGATCATCCGATATTTTATCATTGTTTAGAATTTTTGGCTGTAGAAAGATAACAAGCTCATTTTTAGACACGCGCTTTGTTTTAGTCTTAAATAAATATCCCAAAAGTGGAATATCTTTCAGATAGGGGATCCCCCCCTCGTTAACAACTTCATCCATACTCAAAATACCACCCATCACAACAGAGTGCCCATCTTTCACGAGAACTTTTGCCTGCGCTTCGCGAGTATTGATGGCTCGCGAGCCACTGAAATCTCCGCCAGGGATGTCTCTGCGAACTGAAATATCCAGAATCATATCGGCATTGAATGTGACTTGCGGTGTGACTTCGATCTTTAAGAGAACGTCGCGAAATGACACTGTTGTTTGCGTGATACCTTGTGTTGCCGTCACGATCGTCATCGGAACCTGCTCCGTCTGTTGAATCAAAGCTTTTTCTTTGTTCAAGGTCACGATTCTTGGAGATGACAAAATTTTAATTTTTTCTTCTTGCTCGTAAACGGCTAATGAAGCCGTGAGTGAATCCAAAACACCGACTGTTCCAAAAGCAACGTTGCCAAGGGCACCACCTGGAAATGTGCCTGGCCCCTGTGCGGCCGTTCCAGCGATGGATGCGTTAGCAGAAATGGAGTTTGGCGATAGGGCCGTTGTCCAATTGATACCAAATTGTCTTAAGAAATCGCTTTTAGCTTCGATGATTCGTCCTTCGACGAGAACCTGAATCGGCTTTACATCCAAAGAGCGAATAATTTGCTCAGCTCTCTTCACGTTGTCTTCGAGATCGTAAATCACAATGGAACTTGAACGCAGATCGGGTGTCACTTTTCCTTTACTCGGAGTTAAAACTGGAGTCACTTGATTCACCAGTGAGGCGATGTCAGCATAACTTACTGGCACAACTTTAATTGTTAAAGAGGAGGCGGCTGTTCGCGCCCCCGCTTCGGCTTCGAGCCTTTCGCGGGTTGAATTGAGCTCTTTTGTGAGTTTTTCGGTTTTTGCGACACGAACAATTTGCCCTTTTCGCTCGTAAGATAAACCCTGCGCACCAAGAATCGACGACATCGCCTCTTTCCAAGGAACATCGATCAACTTTACGTTATTTACTTTGCCCGTGACTTCTTCATCCACGATCACGTTAAAACCAATCTCGTCGGCAATCACTTTGATCAGCTCGGCCACTGGAATGTCATCCAGCTGAATATTGATGCGCTTGTTTTCTGCGGAGTTATCAATCACCGACTCGCTCGTTTGCGCGTCGGCGCTGGCCGCGTAGGTGGCTGTGCTCGAACCCACACCACCGCTGTTTACCATAAGGCTGTTACCGATCATGGAAATTTGCGGTTTTGTGGCTTCTTTGTATTGAATGACGATGGTGGCTATGTTGGAGCTTTTATCTTGATACGCGTTGATCGTCGCAACCGGCTGTCCAAAGTCTTTGGCAATGTAGGGTTGCTTGAAGCGCGGGGCGATTTGAACATCCATAGCTTCGATGATGGTTTGGTTAAACTGTGGCTCGTCGCGAACTTGATATTCAAAAGGACGTTCTGCCGAAATCACCACCGACCCGCCAGAATCTTGCGACTTGTATTCAAGGTTCGTAATTTGGTTTGAAGCCGGAATCGACACGAGCTCCTCTTGGGCCTCTGGAATTGTCTCAACGGGCGGAGGGGTTGTTTCTTGCGCGACCACAGCCACGGGCTCGGCGGCTTCTACATCCAGATCTTCATCGGGAATTTCTTCGATATCGGCAAGATTGGATGTGGGCAATTCTTCGTCTGAAAGCTCTTCTTCGATGAGATCCTCATTGAAATCTTCGATATCAGAGAAAGAATCCTTGGATTTCTCAGCTGGTTTTTCTGCAAATGCATCGTCGGCGGCTTCCGGTGTGGACTCCACATCTGCGGTTTCCAAATCTAAGTCTTCAAGATCTTCCGCAGATTCCTCTGCGGGCTCTTCTGCAGAATCTTCGTCTTCAAGACCCGCAAGCTCACCTTCGATTTCACTGGGTTCTGCTGTTGTATCTGACTCCATCATTGAGCACGAAGTTAAAAAAACTAAGAATAGCAATCCTATGCTGTATCTGAACATCCATGTCATATCATCTCCCGATGATCTATTTTCTAATATTTAGTGTTTTAGTCGTAGTCAATTTTTTATCACCCTCAACAAAAGTCTGTACAATAATTATCTGTCCTTCTCGAATAGCCTGGATTATCCCATAGTTTTCGCCAAGATAGTCGCCAACAACCACTTTACGATTGGTAATTTTATTTTCGTGATTCAAAAAAGAGATGATCGCTTTTGGGTGAATGGGGTCTAGGATGAGGGCCTTGATTTTGATGTCCGTTAGAGGAATTTCTTGTAATTCAAGAAATGGTCCAAAATAAGCTCCAAGAGGAATTTCCACCCCGCTAATTTCTGGCAAACGGAACGGATCTCTGCGTGTTTGGCGGTCGTATTCGAAGGGCGAAGTGAGTTTTTTAACAATCATCCCCTCCTCTTCATCAAAAGCTGACACCGGTGACGTATTCTTTACCGGCACTGGCGACGCGGCGTCTTCCACGGCCGTCTCCTCAGCTGTTGGAGGTTTAATATCAGGCGTGGGCTGCGCTTGAACCACTGTCAAAAAATGAAACAACAGAAGGAATTTCATCATCCTCCGGTTCCTGGCTCTGGAGCGACGACCTTCGTTGCATCGTACGAAAAAACTGTGAGCAACATTTCAATCTTTACCAAGGACAACTCATCCGTCGAGCCTGAGGATTCAAGTCTTAAAACCTTAATATCAATCATGCGTGACATTTTAGTAAGCAGAGACAGGAAATCCATAAATTCATGAAATCCCCCCTCGGATTCAAGCTTAATACCCTGCTCAATGTAGCCGGGAAAGCGGGATTCGACGGGCTCATCCTGCATTTTCAACAAGCGATTATTTGTCTTTTTAAGGAGGCCTGAAATATCTTTTTGGAAATCATTGTTGTTTGTATTCGATGGGAAAAATTTAAGGAGTTCTTCAAGCTCTTTAGAAATAGCCATTGCCCGAGCTTCCGTACTTGTTTTGTCTTCTAAAGCGTTTTCCACCGCATCGAGACGAGCTTTGGTTTGCAGAATTTCTGCGCGCGTGGCCTCAGCCTGGGCTACTTTATCTTTGCCATTATCAAACATCACAGCAAAATAAATTCCAGCAAGAAGGATTCCCCCAATGAGGCATTTCGAAGGAGCTAAATCTTGAAAATCTTCTTTTAAGCCCATCTCACTCCTTCACCTTGCCCAAATATTCGAACTGAAAAACTTCTGATTGCCCCTCTTGGCGATCACTCATTTTGCTAATTCCCTTATTTGTAAAGTCTGTGAAAAGTTCTTTTTCTTGCGACAGCAGTGAAGCAAACGATTGCGCATCATCGGCTGAGTTTGCCATACCTTCCACTTTTATTTCGTCTTTATCGAGCTCCAACTTCTTTAACCAAGCGGAACGCGGAATATGAGTTTGCAGTGCAAGCAAACTATTAATTTTTTGCTTACGCATCGAAAATATTTTTCGCACCACTCCCACTTTTTTGTCGACCTCTTGCTTTTGCTGATCAATCTGGCGAAGAACATCATCCACGCTGCCGACTTGCGCCAACTTCTCATCCAGTGTCGTTTTCTCTTGAACAACTAAAACAAGTTCCTGGTCTCTGATTCCCAACTGATGCTTTTCGAAGATGATTAATCCGATGATTGGGAGCAAAATAAAGATAACTTTAATAATGAGATCTCTTTGACTAGCAACGTCGGCTCCGCTAGAAACGGCCGCGGCGGGCTTTGCTGCTGCATCCATGTTTCTCATGAGGGCGTTGGCGAGATTTATACGAATCATTTTGCGCTCCGTAATCCTAAACCGATAGCTACGGGACAAAATAAACGGATTTGCTCTTTGAGTTCGGCGGAGATCTTCTTTGGATTCACTTCAACGCGCAGAAAGGGGTCCAAAAGCGTGCACGATGTGCCGGTTGTTTCCTGAATCTTCTGCATCAATCCAGGGGTTCGAATAACTCCGCCCGAAGTAAAAATTTGCGAAACCGACTGTGTCGCACCACTGGATTTGTAAAAATCAAAACTGTTGTTGATCTCCATAGCCAGAGTGTCGTTGATATTGCCAACGGCAGTCATAACTTCCTGTGGAGTTTCCTGTTGAAACGACATCCCGATTTTAAGACTCTCTGCCTCTTGCAGACCCACTCCGAGATCCCGCGAAATTTCAGTGTCGTAGAGTTGCCCGCCGTAGGGTATGTCGCGTGAGAACACAACACTGCCTGAGTCGATGATAACAAGATTGGTGACACTGGCTCCAATGTTCACTAAAGCCACTGTTCCAGGAACTACGCCGTAGTTGAATTCGAAACAGTTGGCGAGAGCAAGACCATTCACATCAACAATGGAGCACTTTAAATCTGCGGTTTCCACAGATTCAAAATAACGGAAGATGTGCTCTTGTCTGGCTGCCACTAAAAGTACATCCATGGTTTCGGCACTGGAAGTGGTGATAATATGAAAATCAAATACCGATTCGTCGATATTGAATGGAATGTACTGTTCTGCTTCCCAGCGCAACTGTTCATGGACGATTTTTGGATCCATTTTAGGCATGGTGATTTTTTTAACGAGCACGGCCCCACCAAACATTCCCACAGCCACCGGATATTTTTTGTAACCTTTACGATCAGAGATCGTGCGCAAGCAACTGGCAACCACTTCTGGAGTTAAGATGTCTCCAGCCTCGATGGCTCCTTTTGGTACTGGAACCATGTTTAAATCGTTAAGAATAGCCCGCTTACCAGAAACTTTCAGGTCTGCTATCTTAACTGAGCTGGACCCCAAATCGAGTCCTAGGAGGGGTTTTTTAAAAAACATCGTTGCAACACCTTATGTTGATACACCTTGGTCCAATACGGTCCTCATCAAATTATTTAATCCAGCTGTCCTAAAGTCAAACTAGACGGAGGAACCTATCCTAAGAGCCTGCTTAATCTCTAAAGAGGGAAGAAGAGTGACTGGACCAATGTAGGCCCAATAAGAAAAACGTAGCACAAAGCTGCTAAAGTCAAAAACGGACCGAATGGAATCGGCTCTTGCAGACTTCCTTTTTTGAGTGACGAGCGTATCAACCCGGCAATCAAACCAGTGACGGAGGCAATCAGGAACACGAAGGGCAGGCACTGCCATCCTAGGACGGCTCCAATCCAAGCTACGAGCTTGATGTCACCGCCACCCATCCCCTCAACTTTGCGAATCAGATAGTGCACATAAGCTGTGAGATATAAAAAACCACCGCCGACAACAAACCCTAAAAAACCATCAAGAAAAGCGCGCTCGGGGTTGAGTGCGGCACCGATGAGTCCAATCACTAAGCCACCAAGAGTAAAAACATCTGGAAGAATAAAATGCTTAAGATCAATAAAGGACGCTGTGACGGAAGCAAAAATAAAAATACAGATTTCCAAAAGAAACCAGCTTAGGCCCAACTTTAGAAACGCTGCCGCAAATAACACCGCCATCAATAATTCAACCACAAAATACTGAGCAGAAATGGAAGTTTTACAGTAGGAACATTTTCCCTTTAAAAACAGCCAAGAAAAAATTGGAATATTATGAAACCAGCGAATTCCTTTTCCACAGCTCGCACAATGACTTCCGGGCACAATGCTTTTGCCATCGGGGATACGCAAAATGAGCACGTTGGCAAAACTACCCCAAATGGCACCTAAAACAAAAAACCAAATCGCGTAAAGACACTCAAAATTATAAATCAAGCAAAATCCCGTTTTCTAAAAACCAACGAGGCTGCAAATAAAAAGAAAAAGGTCCACGCCAGCGAAATGGCGCTGGATTTTAAAACATAAGATAATTGTAAAAAAGCATCCACTGGTTGCAAGCGCCAATTAAAAAGCTCGAGGTTCGGCAATACTTTATTTACGATTTTGCCGATCATGACATAATCCTTGTTGACGTTATTCATAACCATCTGCGACAGCGTTTCCGACCAGTGACCGATGATAAAAAAGCAAATTGTAAAAATGATCGTCAAAAATGAAGCACTGAAAGTGGAAAAAAACAGCGTCACCGCAAGTAAGATCATAACTTCGAGAGCAAATCCTAGAAAAACTAAAAATATATCAAACGAATCAAACGAAAAACCCATAAAAAGAAGGCTCCCCGTGTAGAGAAGAAAAAATCCAAGATTAAAACTGAACATCAGCTGCAAAAAACCCAAGTACTTGCCAACTAAAAATTGCGGCCGCGAAAGAGGTCGCACGAGGACCGTCAGAATCGTTAATCGATCAATCTCTTTGTAAACGATGGAGCCACCAATAAAAATTGTTAAAGCCACCAAGCACATATGAATTGAGGCAAGGCCCAAACTGATCGAAAGACGAAACTGTTCCGAAAAACTCAATTGCCCGAGAGCGAGCATTAGAAATAAAAGAAAAACGGCGAAGAAGAGAAACATGTAGAGAACGCGGTTGCGAACAAGTTCTAAAAACGTATTTTGCGATATAACAAAAATATTTTTCATGTGACACTCTTCTCCCGCTTCAGTTTTGCGAAGGCCTCTTCAAGGGAAACTCGGGGTTCCCTCACCGAAATCAATGTTCCGGACTGGGTTTTCACGTCCGTAATAATGTTTTGCACCGCCGCCAAATCCACTGCCATTTTTTTTATATTTTCATTATTGATTGTGTAAATAATTTCGTAGCCGACATTTCCAGACTGAATAAAATTACTTTTAAGACCTTCGAAGAGAATGCGACCCTTATCAATAATTACCAAACGATCGCAGAGTTTTTCCACGTCATCGAGCAAGTGACTGCTAAAAAAAAGTGTCGTTCCCGCCTGGCCCAATTCTTTGATCAGCTCAGTGATTTGATAACGTCCATCGGGATCAAGGCCAGACATGGGCTCATCCAAAATTAAAAATTTAGGCTGGTGAATAATTGCCTGTGCTAAACCCACTCTTTGCAACATCCCTTTAGAGTAATTGCGTAGGAGCTTGTCCTTTGCATGACCCAAGCCGACTTTTTCTAATAATGCGTCTGCCTTTTTTTTAATCTCTTTTTTTGGAAGTTTTAAAGAGAGCTGTCCGTAGAAAACTAAAAACTCCATGCCGGTAAGGTATTCGTAAAAATACGGGCGTTCGGGCATGTAGCCGATGTATTCGCGAAAATCCTTGTGTTGATTGTCGAAAAACGACATTTCACCTTTATCGTATTGGAGCAATCCCAACATTGTCTTCATTGTGGTGGTTTTTCCTGCGCCGTTGCTACCTAAAAACCCCGTGATGGATTTTTCGGGCACTGAAAAGCTCACATCAAAAAGCACTTGGCGTTTTTGCAAGGTTAATTTATCGCGGAATGTCTTACATAAATCTCGAACTTGTAATGTCATTCCTAAACTATGAACTTAAATTGGAACGACGTCAAATTGTCCAGAATGCAGTTTTCGAAGCGCTAATAAAAGTGCCTCTGCTGCATGGTCCTCGGTAATACACGGGATTGCATAATCCGTGCAACTTCGTCGAATCTGAAAGCTTGCATCTATGGACTGCCGACCCGAGGTTGTGTTGATGACCATCATGACCTTCCCTGAACGGATGCGATCCACGCAATGGGGCCGCCCCTCATGAACTTTTTTTACCGGGATACAATCGATACCGCTGTCATATAAAAACTTGGCTGTCCCTTGAGTGGCTGAAAAGGTATACCCCAAGCTTTGTAATCCGGTGATCACTGGAATGAGTGTGGTTTTGTCTTTTTCGCGAAGGGACAGAAAAATCTCCCCACTTTTTGCCAGGCGATGATGACTCGAGATGAACGCCTTCCACAAAGCCTCGCTGTAATCAGCTCCGCGCCCCATGCTTTCTCCGGTGGATTTCATTTCGGGTCCAAGGATCGAGTCGGAATCGACAAATTTGTTAAATGGAAAAACAACTCCCTTAACGCAAACCTGTTTGAGATCGCGGTAATTAAAAGAGTCCAATTTCATATCTTGCTTTTTTACCCCCAGAACAGCCTGCACGCCGAGATCGACCAGCGGCGTTCTTGCTGCTTTCGCTACAAATGGAACTGTTCGTGAGCAGCGAGGGTTCGCTTCTAAAATATACGCAATATTGTTCTTTAGAGCCAATTGCACATTCATATGCCCTAAAACTTCGAGCTTATTCGAAAGTTTTTTACAGATATCTTCAATGCTATCCAATGTGGAAGGCTTTAAGCGTTGGGGAGGAATGACGCCCATGCTGTCGCCCGAGTGAACTCCTGCCGCCTCGATGTGTTCGATGATACCGCCGATAAAACACCAATCCACGCCGCGAACAACGTCCACATCCACCTCGAGGGCTCCCTCGAGAAACTGATCCATAAAACAAGGAGCCGACGAAGAAATCACCGGCGCATGTTTTTGAAAGTACTCCGCAAGCTCGGCTTCGTTTTCGATCACTTCCATACGCCGCCCACCCAAAACATAACTTGGTCGGCAAATGATGGGATAACCGATATCGGCTGCCACAGTTTGTGCTTCGGAAAACTGCGTGGCGAGTCCCGCTTGCGGCACGAGTAGCCCCAACTCATCACAAACTTTTTTAAAGCGCGCGCGGTCTTCGGCAAGATCGATGGTATTGAGGGACGAGCCCATCAATTTTAAACCGGCCTGCTCGAGCTCTTTGGCGACATTGATCGGAGTCTGCCCGCCCAGCTGAACAACAACACCGGTTGGATGAATTAACGAGGCGATTTCTAAAATGTATTCTGCAACTAAGGGTTCAAAAAATAAGTAATCGCTGGTGTCGTAATCGGTGGAAACGGTTTCGGGATTGGAATTGACCATGGCCACGGGATAACCATTTTTTTGAAAGGCTTTAACACCGCGAACACAGCAGTAGTCAAATTCAATACCCTGACCGATGCGATTTGGACCGCTTCCCAAAACCATCACAGGTTTCACTTTGCTTTCGATCTTCGGTCTGTTTTTTGTCCAGTAGGTGGAATAATAATACGGAGTCTGCGATTCAAATTCCCCTGCGCAGGTGTCCACTTGATAAAATCCGGGGTGAATATTCCACGCTTTTCGCTTTTCTCTAATTTCGCTTTCCTGCAAATTTAACAGCTGCGAAATTCGTTTGTCCGAAAAGCCATTTTTCTTTAGCGCCAACAAACTGTCTGCGGTGAGGCTTTGTTTTTCCTGCAGATGCATTTCGTGATCTACGATCTCTTTGATGTGGTGAAGAAACCAGTGAGTGATCTGTGTGAGCTCGTAAACTTGGTCAATTGTAAAACCTTGGCGAAACGCCTGGGCCAGATGATACAGTCGTTGCGAATTAGGATAGGATAACTTTTCTGGCAGAAAATTAACTTCTTCGAAACCGCTGTGCGTTTCCATGGAAACGATGGCTTTTTGTAAGGATTCTTTAAAAGTTCTACCGATACTCATCACCTCGCCAACGCTCTTCATTTGCGTTGAGAGGAGATCTTTAGAGCCTGTGAATTTTTCGAAAGCGAAGCGCGGAATTTTTGTGACCACGTAGTCCAACGCCGGCTCGTAACACGAGGGTGTGGATTTTGTGACGTCGTTAGTCACTTCTTCGAGAGTGAATCCCACAGCGAGCATCGCTGCAATTTTCGCGATGGGAAATCCGGTCGCTTTACTTGCTAAAGCTGAGGAACGACTCACTCGGGGGTTCATTTCGATGACGACGCGCTTGCCGCTTTCGGGATGAACCGCGAACTGGATGTTCGCACCGCCACACTCAAGGCCCACGGCATCGAGGATTCTGCGAGCTTCGTCGCGCATATCTTGATATGCTCTTTCGGAGAGAGTCTGCTGCGGCGCCACGGTGATGCTATCGCCGGTGTGCACGCCGCACGGATCTAAATTTTCGATACTGCAAATGGTTACGAAAACGCCTTTTTTGTCGCGCATGACTTCGAGTTCAAACTCTTTCCAACCAGCAATACTTTCCTCGACTAACACCTCAGAGGTGGGGCTTTCGCTCAAAGCTTTGGCGATCATCTGCTCGTACTCTTCGAGTGAATAGGCAATACCGCCACCACCACCGCCAAGCGTGTAGTTGGGGCGCAGAATGATTGGGAAGCCGATGATTTTGGCCGCATCCAAACCATCCTTGAGATTGCGCACCATTTCGCTTTTGGCGTATTTAGCGCCGAGGTTTTTTAAAATTTGACGAAACTGTTCGCGATCTTCGGCGGCTCTGATGACCTGCTCCGTAGCGCCGATCATCTCGATGCCTAGGCGCTTGAGTATTCCTGAGGACGAAAGCTCGAGACCAAGATTGAGCGCCGTCTGTCCACCGAGGGTGGGAATGATGGCGTCTGGTTTTTCTTTTTCGAGAATTTTTTCAACAAATGGCAATTTTAGCGGCTCGATATAGACTTTGTGAGCGACGTCAGGGTCTGTCATGATGGTTGCTGGGTTTGAGTTGATTAAAACCACCTCAATTCCAAGGCTGCGAAGTGCTTTACACGCTTGTGTGCCTGAGTAGTCAAACTCGCAGGCCTGCCCGATAACAATCGGACCACTTCCGAGAATTAAAACCTTTTTATACTTTGGGTCGAGTCCCATTAAAACCTCACTGCACTGTTTAAGCTGTAAATCTGTTGGTGAGTTACGTGTGAATATCGCTCAAGTTTAAAATACATTCGCGCCAAGTTATAAATAAGGGTCACCTGCTCTTCATAACTTTGCTTTTGTGCTTTTTTACATTGCTCCAAAATAAATTTTCGTGTCTCCAAGGGATGAAAGATAACTCCCGTGGTGAAGAAGTTATTGTGTTTATCGCTGGAAAAGTGCGTACTAAAGATGCTTCCCTTTGGCGATAAAAAGTTTACCGAGGATTTTTTGACGATGACTTTCTCGCCGGTAAATAAATTCTTGGCATAATGATCTTGCCCTTTGGTTTTAATAAATTCAAAAAGCGAACATCGAGCGCCAGCCAAGGCCTCGTAGTAAGGACGCAGCTCCACGCTCATTTCGAAGCCATCGAGATTGAGCGCCATTTTCGCCGGCGTTAGCAGAGTGCCTGTCACTGGGCGTGTGAGGAGGTACCAATCAAAAAACAAGGTGAGATGCCGTTCAAAATCGGAGGTGTCGGTTTCGCTCACTCCGATGTCCCCAAAGAACTGCTCTTTAGCCTTGACCACTTCCTTTTGATATTTAGCGGACGAAAAATACTCGGTTAATGTTTCAAGGCACAGCTCATAACTCATGTTGGATCCAATCGATGTACTCATCAAATAAAACTCCAGCATCGCGCGGTCCCGGATAGCACTCTGGGTGAAACTGAACGCTGAAACATTTTTTGTTCTTATAGTAAATTCCTGAAATGGTTTGATCGTTCAAATTCATGTGGCTCACCGTCACATCGGAAGGCAAAGTTTTCGCGTCGATGGCGTAGCCGTGATTTTGACTGGTGACGTAGATTTCATCGGTGCGAAGATCTTTGACGGGATGATTGGCTCCATGGTGGCCAAATTTTAAACGATAGGTTTTTGCACCAAGGGCCCGAGCTAATATCTGTTGCCCCATGCAAATACCAAAAATAACTTTTTGTCCTAAGAACTTTTGCACAACCTCAACGGTCTTTTGCACATCCGCGGGATCTCCGGGGCCGTTTGAAAGTAAAATCCCGTCGGGATTCCATTTTTTAATTTCTTCGAACGATGTTCGCGAAGGGAACACCGCCACTTCACGGCAGCGTTTTAGAAGTTCGCGGATGATATTTTGTTTGCAGCCATAATCCAGCACCGCCACGCGCGGTCCCGATGAGGAGGCTCCGCTCAAGGATTTCATTTCGCGCGTCGAAACATGATGCACCCAATCTTTATCCAAACCGCGATGTTTTTCGATGAGCGTCTTTGCTTCGTTTTTCGCTTCGTCGAGGTTTTCAGCTTGCATAGCGGCACCAAGCATCGTTCCTTTGTCGCGCAAATAAAGCACCAGATCCCGAGTGTCGATGCCGTTAAGTACTGGCACTCCTGCATCACTCAATCTGCGAATCCAAGAATCGTCTTGTTTGTAAATGTCGAGCGCAATGAAACCTTCGATCCAAATTTGCTGGGATTCCCAAAAAGAAGTATCCACGCCGTAGTTACCTTGCATTGGCGCGCACATCACCATGATCTGTCCGTAGTAGGATGGATCGGTGGCGATTTCCTCGTAGCCATTGTGAGAAGTGTTAAAAATCACTTCGCCGGCGCGAGCTTTTCCGCCGAGCCATTCGCCTTCGTAGATTTTTCCGTCTTCTAGAACCAAAAAGCCTTTTTTCATCTTAATACCCATTCTTTCGCGCAACGAGGTCGAGGAGCGCTGCTCGCACAAAAACACCATTTTGCTTTTGTTGCCACATTCTAAAATGCGGTAACTCCCGCACCGACGGATCAAATTCCAAGCCCCAGTTCACCGGGCCTGGATGAAACACCAAGGCTGTGGACTTCAGATACTTCGCTTTCGTAGAATCTAACTGATAATTTTTAATATACTCATCTCTTGAAAAGGTGTTTTTCTCATCATGTCGCTCGAATTGCACGCGCAATCCTACCACAACATCGGCCCATGGCAGGGCTTCGGAAAGTTGTGTAAAGCTCTTCTGTGATGCCGGAATTCCACCTAAGAATGACTCAGGTCCAACCACGCCGATGTTGGCGCCGAGTGATGATAGAAATCGGAAATGCGATTGAGCCACCCGACTGTGGCGCACATCACCCACAAAGAGGATATTTTTATTTTTTAAATCTGCAAAGGTTTCGAGCATCGTAAAAACATCGAGCAACGCCTGAGTGGGATGGGAATGGGTGCCGTAGCCAGCGTTAATGAGAGGAATTTGCGTTTTTTTACTAAGCTCGAGCAACTTGAGTTCGTCACCACAGCGGACGACGAGTACATTGGGCCCCATGGCGTGGAGAGTCCAAAAAGTGTCCTCAAACGTTTCGCCCTTAATCAGACTTGAGCCTTCTTTGGAGGCGCCGTCAAAAAATGTGGTTTGCCAACCCATTCGAAGTGCTGCCATTTCGAAGCTGGAACGAGTGCGTGTGCTGGGTTCGAAAAAAAGCAGGCTTAACAAGAGATCTTGGCTGGAAAATGACGTTTTGGAAAAAGATCGGTGTTTTAAAAAATCATTTTTAATGGTCTTTGCTTGCGCGAACAAGCCTTCGATCTCTTTTTGTGAGAGATCGTCTGTTTCAAGGAACGAAAAGACGGGGGAACTCATTAAAAAAACAGCATAGTTATGAGGGTGTGGGTTGTCAACATCTCCGGGCCGGTTTAGTAGACTCTACTCGCTGTTTTTGCCAGTTAAAAGATATGGGATTTGAGGACGGAGTCGATCCAGTTTTATGGGCTGTTTTTTTGGACATTTCCCTTCTCCCAACCTATGTTCTGCCTATGAAAACAATCGTGATTCTAGGAACAGGCCGGTGGAAAATGATTTTTTGATGGTGGCGCAAAAGATGGCAGCTGCCGAAAATATTGTCTTTGCGACACCGGTGTATTGGTGCGCCATGAGTGCGATCTTTTAACGATACATAAAACCATCGGCAAATCTCTCAGCGGAAAAAGCACCTATTTAATTTCTACCGGCTCAGATACTGAGTTACCGGAAGGCTTTGAAATTCCTTTTCGTCTAACCTCGGAATACTTTGGAATGGTGTTTCAGAAAAGTTTTTACAAAGCTGTAAAGTAAGCTACCACCTTCTAAAAAATTACTGTCGTAACAGCTCAGAACACTCAATCGAATTGAATTTTTGCCTCTCGCGCGTACTTAAGCCGATTGTGGGCAGCACAAAGTACTTGGAGATTCTGCGGCTCATGGCCACCTCCCCGGCTCCAGCTATAAATATGGTCAATTTGCAGGAATTTTTTGTTCTCGCATTGTTTGCCTTGGTAATCCTTGTGGGAACAGGTGGCAGTGGGCTGAATTAATTCTTTGCGGATGGCCGCGGGGATGGCCGGGCGCTTTTGAGTCGTGGTATGTAGAATTTTTTTGGAGTTTGAAATCAGCGATTTGCGCATTTGTGGTTTCACTGCCGCTACGGCAGTAGGAGGCTGGAGAACCGTTGGTTCTCCATCACTGGGCTGATTTTGATTCACTTTTTGAGAGAAGGACTGACGGGTGTTAGTTCTGCGCGAAACCTCGCGTTTTGCCAAATGGGTCACAACATTAGCCCAATTTTTATTCGGCACAGCATGGGAAATCATATTCTGCGCTTGTTCGAGGATTTTCATCTGTTCCGACGTAAAAGTAATGGTCAGCGTGACCGATTGATCTTTGTGAAGCGTTTCTTTTTGGACAGGTGTTATTGGTAGATCCAAACTAGTAGCTAAAATCTGTTCTGTTTGTTTTTGTGTGGTATTTTCAATCTGTAAAAGCAAAGCCCTTTTATCTTTGGTGCTCAATACTTCATTTTTATTTTTTTTAAGTTCTCGCGAAGCTCGCTCCAATTGATTGGCTTGGGACAGAGTGATGGAACCATTTTGTACTTTTTCGATCACCTCCGGCAGTTCACGTAATAAACGAGCGCCATCAATTCGGCGCATGGCAGCTCCCGGGCTGTAGCCCAAATTTTTCACCAGATAATCAAAAAGACTGGTGAAGTTTTTTTCTAAATAAAGCCTACGCCGATCAATCTCGGCTATACATTCCAAAACCTGGGCGGTGATCTTTCGCTCGCTGCGCACAAGGTTTTCAAAACTAGCGAACAATTGCGTGTCAGATATTGAATTAAGATTCATGTTTTCTCCTTTTTAAGAGCTCTGATTTTGTGTTTACGATCGAACTTGCTCTGCTTTATAAAACATAACACGTGTTTTTATTTTCAATTTTCTGCATTTTTTCTGAGCCGGACATTTTTAAAATGACCTGAGTTAAATGAATTTTAAGCGGCTACAAACAGTTTTTGAGATGGGTTTATGAGATACCTTAGGTGCTGTATGAGTTAAACTTTAAGTCTCTCTATAAAAAGAATATGAGCGAAGAAACCGCGTCAAAGATTTTTTAAAATAAAACACCGGATTAACACAACGCTATTGGTAGTTTTCTTTACAACATTTTCAATCCGTCTAAGACTAATTCAGTTCGGTTAACGATATTAGAGATCTCACGTTTTGAAACCATTGTTAGCCAGAATCGAATGATTTGGTTCTTTAGCAGATTGTACCCATAAACGAATCAAAATTTCGAAACGGACTCCTCGAAATTTATTTCGAGGAGTTTCGCTCGAACCCATGGACTTCGAATTCATTAAACTCTTGTTGAGAGCGACATTATTGTGACTGAAGAGTTGCCGCTACGACACGCGCTAAGCGTTATAAGGATTGTCTGATTAGAATGGATTGGTCAAAAGTTTATGGCCACCTTTTTGAGCTAGATTTTTTTTGGAAATGTTATCTTTTTTGAGCTCGGCTCATCTCCCATTTGATATGGAGAGGATAAAAAATTTCCATCACTTAATGGCGAAATTGAATTTCTCTTACAGGTAAATTCTGCGAGTATCTTTTACCTAATCTTCGTAAACACGCGTTCTTGGCGCATGTCTTCGCCGATGCAGAAGACGGAGGCTGCGGGGGCGTCTTCTTTGCAGCTCATCCAGATCCACTGGGCTTTGCCGAGGAGGTTTGTGATGGGCAGACTGCCCCACACGCGGCTGTCGGAGGAGCGATCGCGATTGTCGCCCATTAAAAACAAATGGCCGTCGGGCACGATAAACTCGCGCTCCTGTTCGGATTCCCACTCACTGCCTACGGTTTCGTATTGTACGAGATGCTCAACATCGCCGAGGGTTTCCTCAAAATACTCGAAGCCCTCTTCTTTAATTTCCGGCTGGACAATTTGTAAGACGGGTTTGTCGTTGATCACCAAGCGCTCGCCTTTTCGATCAACAACAATTTTATCGCCAGGCAGTCCCACAACCCGCTTGACCATAAAATAGTAATCGTCGTCGCGAGAGCGAAAGACCACCACGTCACCGCGCTGCGGAGTGCGCGGTCCCCAAATCCATTTTTTGGTGAAGGGAATTCGCAGACCGTAAGAAAATTTTGAAACCAAAATGTAATCTTTAATGAGAAGCGTGGGGATCATACTTCCTGAGGGAACCAAAAACGGTTCGCCGAGGGACCACCGTAAACCGCAGATGATAACAACAATTAACGCAAAATCCCGGATCACTTGAAGCCAACGGCCTTGTAAGTTTTTTTCCACAGACGCTGAACTCATATAGTTAATTTCATACAGTTGAACTCATAAACATTTCATTCCCGAAAGTAATTTTCTATTATTCAACCCAGTGAAAGAATCGACCCCAACGAATCGTTGTCGGTTTACAGAGCGGAATTGGTAGCGCGCCAAAAACCTCTTCGCAGGAGAGCCATACGAACATGGCGCGACCGAGGATATTTTCTTCTGGAACAAATCCCCAACCGCGAGAATCGTGGGAACGGTGGCGATTGTCGCCCATAACAAATAATGAATTTGGTGGAACGGTGACGGGTCCAAAAGGAGCTTCCTCTTGAGCGCGGCCTTTGCGAAGGAGAACGTCGTGCTCAACGTCGCCCAATTTTTCGCGCCAGTGTTCGTAGTCATTCACAGTGTCGACGGAGCCGCCCTCTTGAAAGTCGCGGTCGCGCAGCCACGAATAATTTTTGTTGGCTTCTTCGGAGTGACCGGTTTCTTCAGGTTTAATTAATCCCACCACTTCGTCGTTGATAAAGATTTTACCTTCTTTAAACGCAATGGAGTCGCCAGGCAAACCCACAACCCGCTTAATAAAAAATATAGATTTGTCTTCGGGTTTTTTAAAAACAATCACTTCGCCGCGCTCGGGAGAGCGAAATTTGGTTAACCAGCTTTCGCTAAACGGCACACGCAAGCCATAAACAAATTTATTTACAAAAATATGATCGCGAATCAAGAGACTTGGCAACATACTGCCCGAAGGAATCACATAAGCTTCCATAAAGCCCCAACGAATGGTCAAAGCCAACAAGATCGCTAAAAAATAAGAACCCAATCCTTCGGTCCAAAACTTTTTCGTAAACATTTAATCCTCCACCTTTAGAATCGCTAAAAACGCCTCTTGCGGCACGTCCACCGTACCAATCTGCTTCATGCGTTTTTTGCCTTCTTTTTGTTTATCGAGAAGTTTTCTTTTTCGAGAAATATCTCCTCCATAACATTTTGCTGTTACATCTTTTCTTATAGCACTGATTGTCTCTCTGGCTACAATCTTAACCCCAATGGACGCCTGAATGGCAATTTGAAACTGCTGGCGGGGGATTAACTCTTTCATTTTAGCACACAAAGCCCGGCCCTTATTTTGCGCTGACGCGCGATGGACGATCAATGACAGAGCGTCGATGGGATCGCCGTTAATCATAATGTCCAACTTTATTAAGTCGGCCTCTTCGTAGCCAATGATTTCGTACTCCATGGACGCATAACCCTTAGTGATGGTTTTGAGCTTGTCGTAAAAATCGATGACCATCTCGTTCATGGGAAGTTTATAATTGAGCATCACCTTTTTTTCGGTGAGGTAGTCCAAACTAATTTGCGATCCACGTTTGGCTTCACACAACTTCATGATCGAACCAATGTATTCCGCTGGTGTGTGCAGAGTGATTTTCACGCACGGCTCTTCGAGTCTCGCAATTTTTGTAAGATCAGGAAGATCCGTTGGGTTTTCCAACTCCACCTGTTCGCCGGTGTTTAAAAACACTCGGTAGACAACCGTTGGTGCGGTGGTGATCAAATTAAGATTAAACTCGCGCTCCAAGCGCTCTTGCACGATTTCCATGTGTAGAAGTCCTAAGAAACCGCAGCGAAAGCCGAAGCCCAGCGCCGCCGAAGACTCTGTATCGTACGTCAAACTTGAATCGTTCAGTGTCAGTTTATCAAGTGCCACTTCTAAATTTTTATAATCTGTGGAATCCACAGGATAGATTCCGGCAAAAACCATGGGCTTTACTTTTTGAAATCCTGAGAGAGCTTCGGTGGCTGGTTTTTTCGCACTGGTGATGGTGTCACCCACAGAAACATCTTTAATACTTTTAATTCCACAGACAAAGTATCCCACTTCGCCCGCAGCAAGCTCGCTGAGCTCGATGGCCGCTGGTGTGAAATAACCCAACTTCAACACTTCGTATTGAGCTTGATTGGACATAAACTGAATACGCTCGCCTTTGCGAATGGAACCGTCCATAATCCGACAAAGAACCACAACACCTTGATAAACATCAAACCACGAGTCAAAGACGAGAGCACGCAAAGTGGCCGTGCTATCACCTTTAGGAGCTGGAATTTTTTTAACAACGGCTTCGAGAATATCCGCAATCCCTACACGGGTTTTTGCACTGGCATGGATAATATCGGAACAATCAATACCAATACCGTCCTCGATTTGTTTTGTAACGCCTTCGGGATCCGCCGAGGGAAGATCGATTTTATTGAGCACGGGAATAATTTCGAGATTGTTATCCATGGCCAAATAAACATTGGCGAGAGTTTGCGCTTCCACACCTTGAGCTGCATCCACCACAAGAATGGCGCCTTCGCAGGCGGCGAGAGACCGTGAAACTTCGTAACTAAAATCCACATGCCCGGGAGTGTCGATGAGATTCATCTGATAGATTTGTCCATCCAAAGCTTTGTAATTGAGGCGAACGGTTTGCGCTTTGATAGTGATGCCGCGCTCGCGCTCGATATCCATGCTGTCGAGAACTTGCGCTTTCATTTCACGGTCAGAAAGGGCACCAGTGGCTTGAATCAAACCATCGGCGAGGGTGGATTTTCCGTGGTCGATGTGAGCAATAATAGAGAAGTTACGTATCTTCGATGATTCCATGGGAACCACCGAAGATACACATATTTACCTAGCGTGAAAAGTAGTCTTTTAAGGCGTCGACCTTATTTAACTTTTCCCAAGTAAAACTCTCTTCGTTGCGGCCGAAGTGACCGTAAGCCGCCGTTTTGCTGTAACGTGGCTTTAAGAGATCAAACTGCTCCGTGATTTGGGCTGGCTTTAATCCCCAGATGACTTTCACGGCCGCCGAGAGTTTTTCCGAGCTGACTTTGCCCGTTCCGTAGTCATTCACCATGACGCTGACCGGTTCGGCAACGCCAATGGCATAGGCCAATTGCACGAGACATTTTTCTGCAAGACATGAAGACACTATATTTTTTGCGATGTGACGGGCTGCATAGGCCGCCGAGCGGTCCACCTTGGAAGGGTCCTTGCCCGAAAACGCGCCGCCACCGTGGGCTCCATGGCCTCCATAGGTGTCGACGATGATTTTACGACCAGTGAGACCGCAATCACCCTGAGGACCTCCGATCACAAAACGACCGGTGGGATTAATAAAGTATTTTGTGTTTTTATCCAGCCACTGGCTTGGGATGGACTCAGGAATCACCTGATCCATGATAAATTCTTTGAGTGTGGCATGGGAAACGTCTTCTGAGTGTTGAGTCGAAATCACCACGGCGTCGACGCGCTTGGCTTTTCCGTCAACGTACTCCACCGTCACTTGGCTTTTGCTATCAGGGCGTAGAAAGTTGACTTTGTTTTGTTTGCGCATGCTGGCTAAATTTTGCATGAGTTTGTGGGAAAGCGAAATGGTCAAAGGCATAACCTCTGGTGTTTCGTTGATGGCATAGCCAAACATAATGCCTTGATCGCCCGCACCCTGTTCTTTTTGCGCGCCATCATCGACGCCCATGGCAATGTCAGGACTTTGTTTGTCGAGCGTGGTGATCACAGCACAGGTTTTGTAATCAAAACCTTTTTCGCTGTTGTCGTAACCGATGTTTTTGATCACATTTCGTGCGATTTCAGGAACACTGAAGTTGGCTTTTGTCGTGATTTCGCCGGCCACAACACACATGCCGGTGGTCACCAGGGTTTCACAGGCAACGCGCCCCTTGGGATCTTGACGGAGGATTTCGTCCAGCACCGCATCGCTGATTTGATCGGCGATTTTGTCGGGGTGACCTTCGGAAACAGATTCACTGGTAAATAGATAATTTTTCATCAAAAACCTCACTCGAAAAACGTGAGATTCTTAGCTAACAGAAGCCCAGGGTTGCGTCAATATCGCCCCGGGCTGAGTGTTGGGTTGGTTACTGTGGACCGAATTGTGAGCCCGAGAGGGGATCAACAACAGTTTGCGTTCCAGTGCCACCTGTTTGTGCAGCTGCCTGGCCTTCACTACGAGACTGTTTGTAAGCGCGGACTTGGCGCTGACGAATCAAATCAGAACGTTGCGACTTCAACGCTGTCAGGCGAGCACGCATTTCATTAGTCACTGTGGGAGTGTTGTTTTTGATTTGTGCTTCAATGGTTTGAATGTCGCGAGTCAACTGCTGTAATTGAGCAGTTTCTTTAACCAGTTTTTCACCTTCAATACGCGATTGTGCGTATTCGTGGTAAGCGCTACGCGTTTTTCTTTGTGCTAAGCACTGACTGATGCTCTGTTCGATGGTTTGTGGATTGGCGAAAACATCGCTTTCGTTTTGCGCTGGACGGTAAACTCCGTTTTCATCCTTGCTCAAACGCACAGACGTGATGGCGGTAACAACGTTTTGTCTTAAGTTACCATCAGAGAATTGTTCGCCTCTTGATTCGATGTACAATAAAACATCGCTGCAATCACTGGTATCGATACAAACAACGCGACCAACACCGTTGACTTTCACTTGACCATTTATAAGGTCAGCTTCACGAAATGGAGGGACTTGGATTTGTCGAGGGGTGCAGTTTTCAGAGGACCGGTCTAAAACCGTTAATTGCATGGAAAGCATTCCAGGGACTGTTACGTTTTCTGTGCCCATAGTGAAAGTTTCGACTTGAACACCCTGGGTGCCGGCTTTGAGCTCTTGGCTCTCTTCGGTTTCGCTCAATTGTGAGAATGTGTCGTCTTTGGCAAGCATATCAAGTGCGACTTGTTCGGAAGACGATTCGGAACCTCCACCCGCGCCGCCAGAGCCGCCGCTGCCGGAGGCCGTGCGGTAAGAATCCTTGTTCGAGCACGCGCCCATAGTTAATGATAGACACGCCAGTGTGATAAGTAATTGCTTTTTCATGTTTGGATCCTCCCAAGGATTCAATAGGTTTAAAACTGTTCCGAAGATCTAAAGAGCAAACGCGAGGCCACCTCAAAAGCAAATAAAGCCGATTCAACAAGCCGGCAAATGCTAAAGAGCCCTTGAAGGGCTCTTGCGAGGTGGTTAGAAACAAATTTGGTCACTGGTTAAACCTAAAAGAAACCGTTGCCTGTGTATTTATAAGGGCGGTTGAAATATTCGTCGGAATCATAAAGACTCGTGGGATCGATCATAAAAATGATATCTGCCGCAGACTGAATTGTTTGAATTGGTTTCATACAATATTGAAAATCAACGGCGTAGTCAGGAACCTGTAAAAACACTTCGTTGTCTGCAACCGTTGGAATATATCTTTCAACTCCATCACTTTGCGACTTGTTTTCTAAGATCACAGCAACAGAAGCGCGAACCAAACCCGTCGAAGAGACAACCGAGCTTGGTGTTTGGGTAATCGTCAAATAGAGATACTCACATTTTTTTGTCTTGTCGTTAAAACGAAAACATTTCGCCTCGCCAAAGTCTTCGATTTTGAACAGGCTGTCTTCTTGCTTAAAGATCTTAGTGTCAACATCGTAACTGCGGTAAACGGCTTGCGAACAGTTGTCAGCTGTTTCTGAAAAAGAGACCGTGACCACAACGTCGGCTTTAGTTTTTTCCTGATTTTTGTAGTTCATATCCAAATTAATTCCGATGGTTTCTCGACGAATTGCTCGGCTTGAAGTGCTATTGACAGTTTGGCTCGCATTGGACGTGGAGCGTTTGTACATCTCGTCAGCTCGCGCATTGAACTCTTCGGGAAGAGGATTTGAACCTTGAGGAGCTCGAAATGGAATGCCATCTTCTTGGTTTCCGCAACCAATCAAGATCACACTGGCTATAATAAGTATAAGTCCGTTCTTAAGCACAAGGCCTCCCATAACCACTACAAAGAGCAAACCAGGGACCACGCCAAATCGCATATATTAGTTTTAGCGAGTTCGGTGACAATTAAGGCTTTACAGTTGTTGGCAATAAAGCTGTGGCGCTTTATTGTTGAGGCAATTCTTTAGCGGGAACGCCGGCCACTGAGACGCCGGCCGGAACGTTTTTAGTGACCACGGAATTTGCGCCAATTTTCGCGTTTTTACCAATGATGATGGCCCCGAGAACTTTTGCACCGGCCCCCACCATGACGCCGTTTTCTAGAGTTGGGTGGCGTTTTTTATGCTCGAGAGAAACTCCGCCAAGAGTGACCCCGTGATAGATCATACAGTCGTCACCCACAATGGCCGTTTCGCCGATCACAATGCCGGCGCCGTGATCGATAAATAATTTTTTTCCAATTTTAGCTCCTGGGTGAATCTCCACCAAGGTGATCCAGCGCGAAAACTCGCTGATCAAGCGTGCGATAAAAAAAAGTTGGAGGTTATAAAAAAAATGAGCGATGCGATGAAAGAACACAGCTTTCGGGCCGGGGTACAAAAGGACAACTTCTAGGTACGACCGCGCGGCGGGATCGTTTTTGCGATAAACTTTTAAGAACTCGATCATTCAGACCACTTATTTCCTTTTACGTAGAAATTTCTTTCGAAGAGTTGCGAGTACAAAGACCATGGCTCATCCCCTTGTGTCAATGACATCGCGGTCTGAATAGAATCAATTTTGCTGTCCATTTCGTCGAGCATCCACAGCACATAGGCCTCTAAAGTTTGTGGAAGCTTGGGCGAGCCGTACTCGTGTTTCCCATGATGACTCAAAATCATATGCTTACAAATATCTTTGAGTTGCGGCGGAAAATTAAAGATCGACTGGGTCTTTTTTTCGACAAGTTCGCAGGCCATAAGCATGTGGCCCAAAAGCCGGCCGCGATCGGTGTAACGGATTCCACCTTCGTCGATTTTAAGTTCCCAAATTTTTCCAATATCATGAAAAATTGCGCCATAGATAAGAAGATCCAAATTGAGTTGCGGATAGTTTTTACAAATTAATTGTGCCAGTTTTACGATAGATACAATGTGCTCGAGGAGCCCGCCAAACTTGGCGTGGTGAATAGATTTGGCCGCGGGCGCCACGAGTAACAGCGGCTTGATTGTAGGATCACTGAGCGTTCCCAAAATCAAAGTCTTTAGTGCCACGCTTTCAACCGTCTCGACAATCTTCAAAAGCTCTAAAAATAATTCTTCGGGCTCTGATTTTGAAGACTGAATGTAATCTTTCAGGTCTACTTCGCCCTCAAAGCGTTCGATTTTATGAATTACAATTTGTTTGCGATTTTGGTAAAGCTGAACCGTGCCTTTTACCAAAATAATATCTCCCGATTCGAATTGCCCGCCAATTTGCTCCACGTTGTCCCAGGCTTTGGCATCCACGTCCCCTGTGGAATCACTCAGCAAAAAACTCATGTAACTCTTGCCTTTTTTATCCTTGAGGAGCGTTTTTCCCTTAGCTAAAAAAAGAGACTGGACACTTTGTTTATCTTGCAGCTGAGATATAAAAACTTTTTCCATTTTTTCCCTTTTGAATAGATAAGCCGATTAAACACAAAGTCGATGGGACCAGCGGCCGTCGCGCACTCGAAAAAAAACCATCTTAATATTCTTGCCCTGTTTTTTTACTAACAAATAATCGCCTCCCAACAAATTGAGGTAATGGCCCGCTTTCGTCAGCAGTTTGATTCCATCCGAGGAAAACAGCTTGTGCATTTTGTCTTTAAGTTTCACCGCCTGGCCGCAGCCGAGACCCAGTGTCTGAGTTCCAAGTTCCATCGCTTTGTATCGACTGACAAAATACAAAGCTGTATCGCCTTTAAGCTCGAAAGGAGATTTAAAATAAATATAAAAGTGAGGCCAAATCTTGTCCACGTAACTCGACAGATCCAGCACTTCTTGGGTGTAACCCACTTTTAACTTTTGCTCGTCGCCCTTGGTGCCCCGCAAAGTCACTTCGACGTCCAAAAACTCTGCCGAGTCATCAAAGTTTTTAATGGCAAAATCTTTTTGCACCTTTTCAAACAGTTCCGCGGGAACAGGAACTGCGGTTTTAACCATTTCGGCTTTTACTGACAACGCAAATAAGAAACCCAGCAGCAACATCATTTATTTCTCACTTTTGTAAACTAAGTAACGGAATGTAGTTTGCCGACTCCTTCAATCCTTTACTCATGGCCTGTCGATCTTCCTCGGTCAACGCCTGCGCCGCATATCCATGCAACGGTGAGAGCTTTTGTAAGGACGGCGTAATTTCTTTTAAACAGGAAACATCTTTTAGCTTAAAACACACTTTAAATAAAACCTGAAAATACAAACGATCTTGCACACCAAATCGTCGCGCACTCATCAGCGACTCTTTGGCTTTTTCCAGCTCCCCTACGCTTTGTGAAACGATGGCGCTGGCAATATGAGCCCGTGGATCCTTGGAATTCTTTCCCAACCAGGCGTCGATGGACTGCTGAGCTGCCAAAACTCCTTGCGCCTTGTACTTACAGATAAAATTGAGCAGGGAGGCGCTCTCACTATTGGCAATTTTAAGTAGATCTTGGCAGACGAAGGCAAAAGACTTCCATTGAAATCCACGCCAATCCACGAGGGGAGAATGTACATGATCCGTGGTGAGGTCGGGATCTAAACTTATGGAGTTTTGAATCAGTTTTTGCACGGAGTTTTTATCGCCGCCCAATTTGGACATGAGGTAAGCATGGAACAAATAAATCTCTTGCTGACTGTCATAAATTTTATGCGTCACCATTTGGGAAGTGATTTGTTGAGCTTTTTGTAAAGCCGACTTGTTATTCTCCTTGAGATTTTGAAAAAGATAACCCTCGATCAAATAGAGAGCCCCGATGTGCGAATAGGGATTTTTATTGAGCGTTTTGAGCAATACTGCCTCGGCCTCACGATAGCGGCCCTGCGTAAACAACAACCATCCTTTGTTGATCAAAGCGGGCACATACTCGGACTCCCCGTCGGCCTGCAGGGATTCGTTAAAGTGTTTTAAAGCCGCTGTGTAAGCTGATTCGCGTTGCTGCAATTCGTAGGAATAGGAAAGGCCTAAAAGATTTTGCCCAAAGAGAATGGTTTCTTTTTTATACTGTCCCACCAATGCTTTTTCGATGAGGCTGCGCGCGTAGGCCGTTTGTCCTTCCATCTGAATGAGCAGCGGCGCCATTTCGAGAGCCAAGTCCACGTCGCGCGGGTTGAGTTGATGAGCTAACGTAAAGTTTTTTAGCGCGTCCGACCAATGGGCTGTTTTTTTAAAACTTAAACCATGATCAAAATAAGACACGAAGTCAGATTTCTTTTCTGTCTGGGGTAAGGTTTGATTCGAATTATTAAAAAAGTACCAACCTCCCGCAACCGCAAGAATAAGAAGAATCCCAGCATAAACGAAATTGAGCGGAAACGGCTCGGCGGGAGTGGCTTTAAATATTTCGCTGCTATTGGGTCTGATGACACGGGGGGAAGTGGGGTATACTGCAACTGGCGGTGGCGTTAAGGTTTCGGCAAATGGTGTCTGCGTGAGGCGGTCCGGAGTGACATCCATTGTGCGAGTGATGGTTCCTTCGGTGCGAGTCATGGTGTTCTCAATCACTTCTTCTTGCTTGCGGCGCATTTTTTCGATGGCAGCGACAAACAATGCTTGCGTTTGTAAGGGGCGCCAGCGATCGAGGGGCGACATCGCTTCGTGATGGGGCGAAAGTGTTCCCGACATCAATTTTGCGATCAGCTCATTAAAGGAGAAGGGACCAGAAATATGCGCGTCGACTTTTATTAGCCAACACGGATCATTGTCGTTAAAACGTCGATTGTATTCCATCACTTAAATAATCTTAGGCGTGCCTTACTGAATAGTAAAGCACAGGCTCACAGTTTTAATGGCGAAAGTGCCTCTGGCCTGTCAAAACCATTTGCAAGCCAAGCTCTTGCGCTTTTGCAATCACTTCGCTGTCTTTCACCGATCCGCCGGGCTGCACAATCCAGCTCACTCCACCCTGTGCAGCAATCTCGATGGAATCGGGAAATGGGAAAAAAGCATCGCTCGCCAAAATCAAGTTTTTACGCTGCGGATGGTGGGCCTGGGCGCGACCCAAAGCTTGTCGAACAGCATCTACGCGATTCACTTGTCCCATGCCCAACCCCAGAGTTTGGTTCCCCTGGCAAACGCTAATGGCATTGCTCTTTAACGAGGCACATGTTTTCCACGCAAAGATCAATTCGTTCAGCTGGCTCTCGGATGGCTTCTCCCCGATGAATTGCCACTTTGAAACATCGTCCCCGATCTGATCGGTGTCTTGAACCAACAACCCACCATCGATCCCCTTGATGTCGTGGGCCGACGAAAAACTCATCATTTCTTTCCACGATAAAACGCGCAGATTCTTTTTTGCTGAAAAAACATTCAAAGCGTCTTCGCTCACTTCAGGTGCGATCACGCATTCTAAAAAAATCTCGTTCAACCGTTCAGCGTGCTTTTCGGTGATTGAAAAATTGCAGGCGATAATTCCACCGAATACACTCACCGGGTCGGCCTGCAAACATTTTTCCAAGGCTAAATCGGTTGCCGCATCCGAAGCCACAGCACAGGGATTGTTGTGTTTGATAGCTACCGCCGTGGGCTGGCTAAACATGCGGACGGTGTTGCAAGCGGCCTGCAAATCGAGAATATTATTGTACGACAACGCCTTGCCTTGAAGCACGGTCGCACTATGCAATCCAGTTTCTTGTGAACGATACCATTTGGCTGATTGGTGGGGATTTTCTCCGTAGCGGAGTGAGGAAAAGATATCGCCCTTCATTAAAAACGGAGCGCTGGTCTCTCGATCCTGTCCCATTTCATCGTAGAAATTTTGGGCGATCATTTGATCGTAGGTGGACGTCCACTGAAAGACTTTGGCCGCTAGATATTTTCGGTCTTCAAACGTCAATTGCCCGTCTTTGCGCGCAATCCAGGCGTAGTCACCCGGATCACAAACCACACAGATGTTTTCGAAATTTTTGGCGGCGGCGCGGAGCATGGAAGGGCCACCCACGTCGATAAACTCGATGAGTTCTTTACCAGTAGAACCATTTTTTTTGGCCTGCTCAAAGGGATACAAATTAACGACAACAAGGTCAAACGGCAGCACCTCGTGGCGACTGAGCAAATCCAAATCTTCTTCGATGCTCGGGCGGTACAATAGGCCCATGTGCACTTTAGGATGGAGCGTTTTAACTCGTCCGTCCATGCATTCAGGAAAGCCGGTGTAATCCGACACATCGGTGACAGCCAGACCCGCTTCACGCAGTACTTTTGCGGTGCCACCGGAAGAAATAATTTTTGCACCGTGATCAGCGAAGGGAGATAAAAACTGTACCAGACCCGTTTTCTCGGAAACACTCGTAAGAATTCTTTGAAACATATTTTATTATAGATTCACTCTCGACAGGAGGCCTTTTAGATCATCGCTCGACAAGAAGACACCCGCTCCGAAAAAGACAGAGCGCTTGCGCTCGTTGAGCATATCCTCGCCACCGCCTTGAACGAAAACACCTTTCATAATGTTATACCGCACATACGGCCGCAGCTTTATATCGTCGTTATCGTCGTCTCTGCCACCAAAATCAAAAGCATCGAGTCCAAGTTTTAAACGTTTACGAAGCAGCGTATATTCAAACGCTACGCCACCAGTGCTTTCAATCATTCCAGCCTTGATAGCGAAGTTGTAAAAATCTTTACCAAAAAGAGCTGTAAAACGGTACTTATTTTCATAAACAATTTGCGTATTGGTCACCGTAGGAGCGCCTGGGGTAACTGTCGTGGTTGAGGTGGTTTCTTCCTTTAAGCCGATTGGCGTCGAAACCAAGCCCACTTCGTAAAAACGGTCTAACCCGGTGCGCACATTGGCCCCGATGTAGGATCTATACCCGCTTTGGTCAGGAATGGAGTTTGTGTGCGCTTCCACGCTGATATCGGTTTTCATTGTTAAGTCCGAGAAAAAGCCGAAAGTTTCGATGGTTGAATCGAGGGAGTCGGCCATGCTCTCGTCGTTGATCAACCGGCCAATGGGACCCTGCCCCTCGTTAATTTTCGAAGAAATGGATTCGATATTCACCATCGCACGATCAATGCGCGCCATGGCGCTTTTCATCGTGGTGATGATTTCACCAACTTCGCCCTTTTTCTCGCGCACAAGCTGAGCCAAATCTCCCGTGAGGTTTTCGATATTTCTAATAATGCGACCCACAGGTTTGCTGTCGTCACCCTCTGTGGCATCGCGAAGGTTATCCACAACAACCGTTAACGACGTGGTTACTTTGCTGACTTGCGCGATGAGTTTATCTAAGCTTGCCGAATCTTCCACGCCATTGATGCGATCCCCCGACTCAAGCAGCGCATCGTTGGCGTCGCCCGGTAAGATCTCGATGTGTTTGTCGCCCAAAATACCATTGGGACGAATTTGTACTTTGGAGGATTTTGTGAGGCGAACGTTGGGCTGAATGACAACATCAATGCGAGCTTGCCCGTCTTCGGAAAGGCCGATCTGCTTTACGATACCGACGCGAATTCCCGCTACATGCACGGGGCCATTTTTTATGAGACCGGCTGCGTTTTCGAGGGTGAACCAGAGTTTTTTACCGCCCATGAAGCCAGCGCTTTCGCTCACTTGCAGCGACATGGCGCCGACAATGCACGACACAACAATGACTAACAAACCAACTTTGAATTCAGGAGTTTTAAAAAGCGGATTCACGACTTATGAACCCCTTTGTCTACAAACTTTTTCACAAGCGGGATATCGGTTTCGAAAAAAACCTTGGGCGGTCCGTGAAGTAAAACTTTTCCACTGTCCAACATAGCTACGTAATCTCCGATGCGGAACGCTGCGTACAAATCATGCGAGACGACCAACGTGGACGATCCCTGCTTATAATTATGCGTGTTCACTATAAGATTATCTACCATTTCTGTGAGAATAGGGTCCAACCCAGTCGTTGGTTCGTCATACACCAAAACGTCTGGATCAAGAGCGAGGGCACGGGCTAGACCACAGCGCTTTCGCATTCCTCCGCTGATCTCCGAGGGAAGTTTGCTATAGTGCTTTTCGTCCAGTCCAGCGAGCTTGAGTTTGGCGTAAGCAATTTCTTTCATCTGCGACATGTTCAAATCCTTGCGATGCTCTCTCAGCGGAAACAATACATTCCCTAGCACAGACATATCGTCAAAAAGTGCAGCGTACTGAAACAAAACTCCAAATTTCATTCGCTGCTTGATGGCCTCGTCGTCGGAGAGTGAAGTGATGTCTTCACCCATGATTTTAATTTGCCCAGAGGTGGGTTTAATTAAACCTAAAATGTGCCGCAACAAAACACTCTTTCCCGTTCCGCTAAATCCGATGATCACCGTGATTTTGCCTTTGGGCACCACAAGATCAAGTCCGTTGAGTACGTAATCCTCACCATTGAAGGTTTTTTTCAGATCTATGACTTCGATGGCGTTTTCGACTGTTGGGTTTTTGGACTTAGACATATTCAGCAATCTTGTAATAAATATCGATGAGGTTCATCAAGAAGAAATCCACAATAATGATAAGTACCATACTTAATACAACGCCTCTATTAGTGGCATCGCCCACATCTTTAGCACCACCCTTGGTGTAAAAGCCTCGATAGCAACAAATTGAAGCAAAAATAAAACCAAACACCGCCGCTTTGATTAGACCTTCGTTGATATGGTTGGGATTCACCCACAGATTGGTTTTTTCCCAAAAAATGGCGTCGTCGATGTCGAGAACCTTTACGCATAAAAAATACGAGCCCACGATGGCCACGAAATCAAAGATTCCCGTGAGAAACGGCATCATGATTGTTGCCGCCATGATTCGTGGAGACACTAAATAGCGAATCGGATCCACGCCCATCACCTCGATGGCATCGATTTGCTCGGAAACACGCATGGAACCAAGATTGGCCGCCATGGCTCCACCGGCTCGCGCAGCAACAATGAGACCGGAGAGCACCGGGCCCAACTCACGCGTGATTCCTAACGCGACGGTGGGTCCCACCAATGTTGTGGCGTTGATCAATTTAAAGCCCAAATAAATTTGAAACGAAACCGCCATTCCGGTAAATACCCCAGTGAGCACGATAATAAATACAGATTTATTCCCGACAAATTCCATGTGTTGAATTAAATCTTCCCAGCGATAAGGCCGTTTGAAAAACAGGCGCATCCCCATCGCGGAAAAACGAAAGAGCAGACCGAGCTGAAAAATAAAATCAATCACGAGATCGGAAACACCTTTTCCGATGTCATCCAAAAATTGATTTACCTTTTCGCGATACTGTAAAACGGCCACTTCATCTCTTTCTTTGACTAAGTCAAAAACAAACGCGGAACTCGCTCTGATATTCGGGTGAGCACATCATAACCAATTGTCGAAGCCTGTACAGCCACTTGCGTGGCCTTTTGTTTCTTGCCAAAAAACACCACCTCGTGGTCAATGGCGTTTGCACAATCCGTAACATCTATCATGGTATAGTCCATACACACGCGACCGACAATCGAAACAGAATGTTCACCCACCTGCACGATTCCACCATTGGACAATTGAGTAGGCACACCGTCAGCGTAACCAATAGGCACAATGCCAATTTGCGAATCCCGTTGCGCTATCCACGTGGCACCGTAGGAGACGGCTTGGTTTTTTTTAACTTGCTGAATAGCAACAATCTTAGATTTTAAACTCATCACGGGAGACAGTTTCGTTTGCAAACTCCCATCGCAAGCGAGAAGCCCGTAGAGACCCAAACCAATGCGTAATCCATAGGCATGTTGCTTTTGAAAATCTCCCAACTGTATGGCTTGTGCAGCTCCCGAGCTATTGTAGGCGTGCACTTGCGAATAGGGCAGCGACGACATTTCTTTGAGCAATTGCTGAAATTGCCCCAGCTGCTCGCGGGAATGTCCTTGTGGGTTGGCTAAATCTTCCGACGACATTAAATGCGTTCCAACGCCAATGACTTTGAGTTTTTTTGAATCGTGAAGACTTTCGAGAAGTTTTTTAATATCCTTGGCAACAAAACCCAGGCGGTTCATTCCGGTGTTGAGTTTCAGCTGGATGGCTGTGGTGCTGATCGAAAGTTTTTCCAAACTCTCCAGCTGTGAAAAGTCACTCACAACCGGGGTGAGACAATGGTGCAAAAGTTCGCGAACGGCTTCATCGCCTGTAAAGCCGAAAACAAAAACCTCGGCTTTGCTGTTGGCTTTCGTGCGCAGTCGAATTCCCTCTTCAACAAGTCCCACACCAAAGCGGGGGCACCCGAGGCTTTCGAGATGCTGCACCACCTGCACGTCGCCATGCCCGTAGGCATTGGCTTTTACCATGGGGCAAAAAAACAAACGCCCCAACTCGGACTTCGCAAAAATTTGATAATTTTTGGCAAGGGACGAAAGATCAATTTCGACATAGGAAGGTCTAAGGGGTTTCGACAAGGCTCGCGTCTTTCTTGCTGACTTCGTTTGGCTGGTTGCCTACGAAGGGCTGGTTGTCTTCGTCTAAGTTGTAAAGCACGATTTCAAAGGGGCCCGCTTGGCTGGCCGCTTGTTCACTACCTTCTAGCAAACTCATCGTATCATTGGCAAGATGCGGAAAGGTGCTCACTCCGCAAAAAACATCGGCGCTCTGCTGTGCCTCTGCTAAGGCTTTTTGCGCAATTGTCGTCAAGCGACTGGCCACAAAGGCGGCTTTGTCTTGCTCGGTCTGCGGCAGCGCGATGGCCAAACGGCCCTCACCAAGCCGCCCCACAAAATCGCTACTGCGGGTAAAACGTTTTGCTATTTTCGCTAGCAAAGTCATGGCTTTTTGAGTTTGTGAATTGTTGAGCCCTGGCGAACTTCGCACTTCAAAACTCAGCACCGAAAGAACGTTTTGGTGACGTCGACTGCGGGAGACTTCGTTGTTTAATTTTTCGTAAAACGTTTTGTTGTTCAGACAATAGGTTTTCAGCTCCACGGGAATATGATCGTAAATCAATCGCGATTTGAAGAAGCCGTCGATCATCAGGGAAAGCGCTTGCATATGCTTTTGCGCAAGATCTTGATGAACGTCACTTAAGGTATCTGTGGCCACAAGAACTCCAAAGACCAGCTCTTTACTTTGCACAACAAAGGAACGGGTTTGATCCGCATGAAAGACACGCGTAAAAAAATCAGACCAAATTTTATAATCCTGGGGGTGAGTTAAAAAATGCGGAAGATCAGCAAGACCGTCGAGCTTAATTCCAATCTTGCGGTGGCGAGCTGTCATCCCCGAAGCCACATCCACCAGTTGCAGGACTTCGTTTTCGAAATCATATTTTAAATAAACAAAATCCCGTCGACATTGATCTTGCAGGCGTTTTAACGAAAAGTGCACGGCCACTTCTTCGCTCTCACAGAGTAATAAATCGGAAATTCCGCTATCAGTAACGGTGACTGTGGGCTCTGTCACTTCGATGAATTCCAAGGTTTCCATTTTGCTATCTGTGGCCACCGGCATCGGTGCTTCTTTAGCCATCCGAAACAACCATGCTTCTACTCCTCGCGACACGCGATGGGCCAACTGCCCCGGCAAGGCAACAGGATCGAGAACATAATCATAGATCACTTCTTGCTCGAGAAGCCGATGCGCACGCTCTGCTTCGATGGTCGCGCAGGTGACAAAGACTTGAATCTCTTGACTCATCTTTTGGATTTCGTGCGAAAGTTGCGTTGTTTTTTCGATCAAAGGAAGTATCACAATGTGCGGAAGTGCCAGATATATGGCTTGCAGCAAAAGTTCTTCGCTGGTGTAAAAATGAACTTCATAGCCCTCGCGCAGGAGCATTTCTTTTAAAAATCGAGCTTGTGCCGGATTTTCATCGTAAACAAATATTGAAAATTCCTTATTATACTTTTTGGGATTCATGCTTCTCCCGTTTCGGTTTGCGAATCGAAGTTAAAAGGGACTGCACGTCGAAGTCCGACGCTATGGGATCCAAGTGTAAGGGGTTAAAGGTAGGCTGCGCTGCTACAATTGGCTCCACCGGGTCGATGATGGCGCGGAGCTCGCGAAGCTCTTTTTCGAGCATTTGAAGTTGCGAGGAGGCCGCGGGATTTTGCGATTTGTAGCGATTTAAATACCCAAGGCAATTGATCGTTTTAGTACGCATGTCAGTAACGTCAAAGCTCTTTTCTTGCGGCGGTGTAGCGACAGGTTCAGATTTTGGCAAAACAACGTCTGCCGTTGCCGCGCGCACAGGAGCTTGAGAATTTTTCAGCTCCAGTTCGTCGATGCGCTGAAAAAATCCTCTAAAGACCAAATCAGTCACAACCATGCTGATGATGACCAACAGACCGATCATCAACAGAAGCGCTCGCAGGTAGGACGCGCTTTCCACAACCATGTTTTGCAACTGAATCTGTTTAACAAATAAAAGCTGCAAATCGGGATGGAAGTACGTGACCAGAGCCGCTGTTTTTGAAGTGGGCCACAGTCCTGTTTGTTTTTGTGCGAGCAAGGATCGATGCTTCTCCAGGCCCTCGATGGGCTTTTCGCCAAAGGCAAAAATCTCTCCCAGTTGCGGAGCCATCAAGGTTAAATTTTCTGCGGTGGAAGCTCCCCGAAACCATTTGGCAAAAAAATCTGTTTTAAAAAAGAAACTGTAGTAACTCACGCGCCCGGCTGCAAACACCGGCACGACGTAGGCGAGATGGGCTCCGTGCTCTTTCACATTCACTAAGTGCCAGGATTTTTTCGAGGTGGACAAGGAATCAAAGGGAATTTGCTGAGCGACGTTTTTGGCTTGCGCCCGTAAACCTTCAACGCCCTCAAACCACTGCGCCTTCCACTTGCCGTTCTCTTTGATGATGTGGGCTAACAGGGAAATCTCCTGCGCTTTTAACATGGGCTCTACATTGGTTTGCGCACTTAATATTTTTTGTAAATTATCAAACTGGCTTTGTACGATGACAGCCTGTTTTTCCAAATCCTGAATTTGCATATTTTGGTAAGTTTGAGCGTATTTTTTGGAAAAGATATCAAAGGATTTCCAGGTCACAATCAGAAAAGATCCTGTGAGGAAAAAACCCAAAAAAACTAAATATTTTAAACGTGCGTTCATAGTCCCCCGAGTCTTAAGTCAAACTCCTCTTCATCCTATGCTTTTTTGTTAATCAACAAAAGGCTCTCTCCCCGGCATTAGACAAAGGTCTAGGTTGCCCATTGGCCATGTCTGTTATAGTCTTGCCTCTATGTCACAGCGTTCCGAAATTCTAGTCAAATGCCCCTCTGACAGCGAACCCATTTATCTTCAACGCTGGAAACCAACCAGTCCTCCAAAAGCCATTGTCCTAGTGACTCACGGCGTGGCCGAGCATTCGGAATGCTATCATCACGCTGCCGAAACTTTGGCGCAAAATCATCTCGATGTGTGGGCCTGGGATTTACCCGGCCATGGAAAGTCCTATGGACAGCGCGGTTACGTGACGTCATTTTCCGAATACACGGATCGTTTAAAAGAAGTTCTTGCGGAAGTTCAACGTCACACCGATGGCAAAATTCCCATATTTTTGCTGGGACACTCCATGGGCGGAATGATTGTATTTCAGTTTGCCCTGGCGAACCCCACAGCCCCCGTGAAAGCTTACATCCTTAGCTCGCCCGCCTTTGGCGTAAAGGTGCAGGTGCCATTTATTAAAGATCAGGCCGCGCGGGTCTTAGTGCATGTGGCTCCTAAATTGACCATCCCCCACCAAATTAACTATGCAGAACTCACTCGCGATGCGGAGCTGGTTAGAGCCTATTCCAAAGATCCTTTGCGCCACACCAAATTTTCGGCGCCGCTTTATCTTGGGATTTTGGACGCCATGGAGAGTGCGAAAATGCGCGCCCACGAATTCACCGCACCGCTTTTGATTCAAGCGGCTGGGCACGATAAAATTGTGGATGTTTTGGCAACGCAGGAGATTTTTGCAAAAATCGGCTCTCCGCAAAAAACACTTAAAATTTACCCAGAAAGCTTCCACGAAATCTTTAACGACACTAATAAGCAAGAAGTCATTGACGACTTCCTCGCTTTTTTAAGAGGATTCAATATATGAAAAATATCTTTTTTGCTTTCTTGAGTTTGTTCGTAAGCCTCATCGCAGTCTCCTGCGCCACCGAAACTCCGGCCACACCCGACGATTACATTAAAGTCATCGAGTCCCATAGCGCCGGAGACGTGGAGTATGTCGGCGCCTACAACCATTTTAACTTTCGATCCACACTGATGAATACCATTATTCAAAATGCCGTTATCGATCGCAAAGCCGCCTTATACCTTTGGGATGACATCAAAAAACAACAAGAGCTCGGAAGCATGCAAGCCGACAATGCTTCGATGACCAAAGTGTTTATGAGTTTTTACACTCCCGATCGTCGCAACGATAATCTTTCTACGCCGAAAACTATTTGGGCACTCTACCTTGAAACACCAAACGGACGTTACACGGGAACCGCTAAACGCGTTCGCACCAATCCCACTGAGCTTATGACTCTTTACCCAAATCACAATCGGTTCACCACGGCTTACAGCGTGGAATTCCCGGTGGCCCTGGCCTCTGTGGAAGGCCAAAAACTAAAACTCACCATTACGGGCCCCCTCGGTACGCGCTCTGTTGAGTTTGTTCCGAAGTAATTTAAAAATAAGAGAACTTACTTTTTTCGGCGCTCAGAAAGCCGCGCTAGAATTCTTACGGCTTGCGTTTTTACTTTCGACGAAGCCGTAACTCCATTGTAACAGTCGCCCACTTTGACATGGGTTTCACTGTCGTTGGGCAAAAAGGCTTCGGTCTCGATCACCATGCCTTTACAATCGACGGTCTGAGTTGCCGGAGCTAAAAAAATATTTCCCAGATCAGAAAAATCTCTTTTTGGAGAGCGCGTTGTTTGCGTTTTGCCAAATTGGGAATGAAAAATAATAAGGGTGTTGTTTGCTTCGGATTTAATTTCAAACAGACTCTGTGTTTCACGAACTCGCACGCGCACTTTGATTGTTTGAATGTTGTCCAACGTATTGGGCTTTCGGGCGGGAGTTTTTGCAAAGGACGAAGGCATTGCGAAAAGACTGATCATCCATAAAAAAATAAGCATCTTCATTGCGCAACTCCATTGGGGCCAAGTGGTGGTGGGTTTTCTGAATTCGGTGGCAAGCCATTGAGCGGACAATATGTTTGCTGCGAGTGGTTAGTACATCCTATGCGCTGCCTGATCATAGGTTGGCTGGCTCCAAATTCAATTCGATCTCTGATCCGAGGGTGAGCAGCACCCTCCTGACGTGGCTCATAAAGGGGTGAAAATTCACAAACTGGAAATCGGTTAGCAATCCCTAAAGCAACCTCAGAATTGTTTCTATTCAGAGCATGGCCAGGGGTCTGTATAAGTTCCGCCGTAACTTCAGCGGCCATCCAGTCACAAACGGCCTCGCACATCGGAGTGCCACCCGGGGCGCTGGACGCTCTGTTCCGCACCCCCAGGCTCCGATGTCGACTCAGGCATTGGGTCACACCAGAAAAAGCTTCCGATGGATTATTGCATGGGTCAATACTGTGGGCCAGTTCGTGTGACAAAAGAAAAACAGCCGAAAAAAGACTATCCGTGCGGTAAAGCATACTTAAACACATCATCACTTCTCCATCTGTACCCCGCGACGGATCGTAATAAGCGTTTGGATCTAACAATGCCAATTCACAATCTTCTGTAACGATTGTCACCCGTTGAAGTCGCTCGCGAATCTTTTGTTTTTGTGGCCCATCGGGTAAACCTTGCAGGACTTTATCCATGGCAGCACGCACTTGCGGAAATAGTGTGTCTCTTACATAATTTCGTCGTTCGATGGGCACCAATCGTTGATCCACTCGTGACTGGGCCGTATTCATCATATTTATGATTTCTAGGTCGTTCCAAAAAAAACTATAGGTTGAAAATGGGAGAGCTTGCTTAAAAAAATTCTCTAACCCATTAGTTGAAGAAAACTGTCCCGCGAAATGCCCTCGGATTTCAGCAACCCCCGCATTGTAACTTTCGCATTTTGTTGTTCGATTGAACCAGCAGCCAGCATCATCGGAGATCTTCTGTTGTAAATCGGGTCGACGAGCGAGCAACTCGTCAAAAGCTCGCTCAACTTGGGGTACTTCCGTTTGCATGGCCGTTAGCAACTGTCTTTCCAGCTGGTCAGTTTCTCGCACCGAACCTGTGCCGTCATTTTTACCTTGATTCTTTTCGGTGCATGCAAACTTATAAAAATCTCCGCAGGGATCATTTTCTGCAGACACCAACCAAATATGAATCAAAAGAAAAAACTCGAAGCCCATAGATTAAGTGTAATTGAATTTACTTTTTAATTCGACTGGACCTTCGCCACGTTTGAACGACTCAATGACTACGATCCGATGTGGCCATTTTCTTCAAAACTAAGACCAGTGTACCTTCGAAATCACTTTCATCCATGGCCACCCCCAACTCATGATTACGAGCCATAGGGCTCCATAAGTAAATATTTCAGATCCGTGCTGACCCACTGCGTTTTATCAAATGCAACAATGTTGCATTTGATAAAGCTTTGATTCATATTCCGTTTTCGAAATAAGGAGTTTTATGTTGCGCATATCCATTCCATTTTTGATCGCACTGAACGTTTCCTTTTCTTTTGCCGACGATGACCCCACTCATCACCATAAACTGGGACGTATTATTGTTTTGGATGAGGAAGACCAGAGTACGCTTTTTGAAAGTGTACAAAATGTGACGACTTTGTCGGGCGACGATTTGCTACGTGTAAGGGCCACTTCTCTTGGGGAAACTTTAAAAAACGAAGTGGGAGTTTCGAGCACCAGTTATGGCCCTAACGCCAGTCGACCGGTAATTCGCGGACTGGATGGCGATCGCGTGCGAATTTTACAAAACGGCTTGGGAATTTTAGATGCCTCCGGAGCCAGTCAAGATCACGCGGTTTCCATCGACCCCCTCTTGATGGATGGAGTGGAAATTGTTCGCGGCCCTTTAAGTTTACTCTATGGCTCCTCGGCCATCGGGGGAGTGGTCAATATTCTTACCAATCGCACTCACAGTCAGTTTGAGGAAGGGTTCCATGGCGCCGCCGACACTCAGCTGAGCTCTGTAGACAACGGCAAAACCGTGGGTTTTAAAGCCGACTATGGAGTTGCAAGGTGGATGCATCATTTGGATGGAAATTTTCGCGATAATCAGGACGTAAAAATCAATGGGTTTGCGCGCTCGGATCGCCTGCGGGCGCTGGATCCACTGCCCGCCAATCAAGAGGTGCGCGACAAACAATTAAACAGCGGCAATCAGTCCCGTTCGGGAGCTGTGGGTACAACTTATGTTGGCGAAAATAAAATCATTGGCGTATCCCTTTCTACTTACTCCAGCGATTACGGCGTTGTGGCCGAACCCGAAGTGCAAATCGTCATGGAGCAATCGCGGTTCGATCTGAGCAGCGAATTTAAAAATATCGGCTTTGCTAAAAAAATTCAGTTTAAATCGGCGCAATCCATTTACAAACATCAAGAGGTGGAATCGGGAGCCGTAGGAACAACTTTTAAAAACAGCGGCAATGAGTCCCGCCTGGAGTTTGTACAGAATAAATCAGGATCTTTGAATGGTCTCTACGGTTTGCAATCGAATATTTTTAACTTTAGCGCCCTAGGCGACGAGGCTTTTTTGCCAAAAACCGAAAACTCTGCCCAAGCCGCGTTTGTGTTTGAGCAGTGGGAGTTTGAAAAATCAAAATACAACATTGGTCTTCGCGCCGAATCGAACCGTATCAAATCCATCGCCGACACTCGGTTTCCGCAGTCGGATGAAAAGAATTACTTTCTCGGCAGCATTGCAACAGGCCACGTTTACCAACTGAGCTCAACGCTTTCGTTCGGCTCGCAACTTTCCTACAACGAGCGCGCGCCTAATTACCAAGAGCTGTTTGCCAACGGCGCCCATGTGGCCACCTTCACTTACCAGGTCGGCGATTCCAATCTCGAAAAAGAAAAAGCCACCGCGGTGGAGCTTTCGCTGCGCTACAAAAAAGAATCCTTCGCAACGTCGCTCACTTTTTTTGGGCAAAAATTTAAAGACTTTATTGCGCTCTCTCCCACGGGAACCTTTGACGACACCGACGGCAGCGGAACCGCGGGAGATAGCCCCGACGACTTGCCCATCTTCAGCTATCGAGGTCAAAACGCGGAGATCCTAGGAGTCGAGTTGGACTCCCGCTTAGAATCAGTCGTGCAGATTTTTCCAGGGCGCACAGATTTTTTTATTAAAGCTGATTATCTCCGCGGTAAAAACACCGCAACCGGAGATTATCTTCCCAGGATGACGCCTCCGCGAGCCTCCCTGCTGGTTTCGCACACTTTGGGCAACACCACCGGTGACGTGGAAGTGCAACACGTGTTTGAACAAACGAAAACAGCGCCTAACGAATTGGCTACCGATGGTTACACTCAGCTCAACATGGGCGCGATGTACAAATATTCCATAGATTCCAAACAGTATTCTGTGTTTGCACGAGTGAACAATCTTTTCAATGCCGAGCGAAGAAATCATATCTCGGTTTTAAAAGATCTCTCACAACTCGGCGGCACCAACTACTCCATCGGCCTCCGCGCTTATTTTTAGGGGTTTCCTTAAGAAACCCCTTTTTTAAAGATGAGTTTTGCAAAGAAACCTCTTATTACGGAGGGGTTCCCTAAGGGAACCCCTATTCTACTGAGGGTTTCCCTAAGGAACCCCTATCTACTGACATTTAAATTTCATATCCACCGTGTAACCATTGCCCAGCGCTTGATCGGCGATGCCCCCACCCATACCGACAACCGCTCCTGTGTCTTTGACTCCGCGCTTTCGACCAAAAACCCACGCCGCCCCACCAGCAGCACCTGCCACCTTGCTCACGGTTTTAGCTGTTTTGTAGGTGCTTTCGTCCATGCTTCCCGTATATTTTTGGTTTTCATTAATAAACACCGCCATCTTACCCCGCTCTTTACAAAAATGATTGGCTTGTGCGATGGCGTCTCGTGATCCCTCGTGCGTGTCTTCCGACTGTACAACGACTTTGTGCTCGCCATCCGAAGAAGGACGAACATCGCGATGATGCGCGCAGCTTACTAAAAGAGTGGCTGCACTTAATAATAAAAAAAATTTACTCATTGGGTCTCCTGTTTAATATTAAGGAGAGTGTATACCGTCTTTTGAAAGAACAAAAGGTGTCTACAAAGACTGACTGGTCTCAAGGACAGACTGAGCTGCTAGATTGCGAACAAAACTGGTTTTTAAAAACGGATAGACTACGGCCGCTCGAACTGGGCCCTTCCAATCGAGGTAAGAAACAATGGCTTCGGCGTAGACTTGCAACTGCGCAAAGGCTTTGTCGAGCAAGATCCGCTCGCCCGACTTATAATCGATGATCCACAGTGTGCCGTCGTAAACAGCCCACAAATCCACCTGACCGTCAAAGGTCTGTCCTGCGTTTTTAAAGCGAAAGGCCCACTCCACTTTTCCGGCTTTCATCAGCTGAACGAGCGGTGGCTCTTGCAGAGCTAAAATATAATTGAGAGCCTCAAGAGCGTCTTCTTGCTGCGAACCAAACCAGGTCTCAAGAAGTTGCGGAATGTTCTTTGGCACTGGGTATTTAATAATTTCTACGAGCTTGTGGAATAATATGCCCTGCTGCTTTTTAATATAAGCCGCTTTGTAACTTTTCTGCTGCTGCGAAACCATTTTGGTCACCGCTTGCGATTGAATTTTGAGCTCATCCCATTTGATCTCTCGATAGGGCGTGCGAACGTCCGTCATTTCTGCTTTGGAAGAAAACTCCGACTGAGCGCCGTCTTTATTGAGGTTGGAAAACTCGACTTTGTAAGACGTGTCTTTTTCCGAATCCACTAAAAATTGAAAACTTTGTGCCCAAGAATTTTTTGCCATGGGCGTGGACCATGAAAGGTACAGTCGCTGTTTGGCCCGGGTGATGGCCACATAAAGCACTCGCAAGTCTTCCTGATCCTGACGGACATGGGTTTCTTTTAAGACCGCACGCTCAAAAATGGATGCCGACGATTTAGTTTCAGATTCATCTGCGGGTGCGCGAATGGACCAAATATTATGTTTCTCATCCACCGCAAAGCTCAGTTGATTTTCTCTATAGGGTTTGATGGATAAAAGTGGTAAAAAAACGTGGTCAAACTGTAAGCCTTTTGATGCGTGCACTGTCATGACGTTGATTTTGTTTTTTTCGATGGACCCCGGTGAGTCCACAGAAGATTCGTAAAGCACAGCCCTTTCACAATCATTGATAAACTGTGTGAACGAGGCGCCACGCTCTCGTTCGTAATTTTTCAGCAAGTTCACCAATTTCCACAGATTGCCTTCGCTGCGTCCCGTGGGATCTATCTCAAGATGATGATCAAAAAAACCAAGGCTTTTTAAAGTCACTTCAAACGCATGCACCAGGCCGTGGGTTTGTTCCATGGCCAGCGCTTGCTGGAGGGATTGTACAGCGCCAACGTCTCGGTGTATTTGCTTAAGCGCCTGCCAAAGACTTGTCTCCGTGGCGCCTTGCACACCGTCCACCAGTTCTTGATCGGTGATCGGGATCACCGGGCAGCGCAAAAGAGTGATCAGGTTTTCATTATCATAGGGCCGCACCAAAAATTTAAAAAGGCTGAGCGCGGATAGTACCTCTCGTCGCTGCCAAAACAGTCCCGAAGAGTGCAAATGCACCGGAAGCGCGTTTTGTGATAAAAATTGTCCAACATCTTCAAGATCCCGATTTCTACGAACAAGGATGGCTATTTTTTCGAGCGACGTTCCCAGTACTTGTAACGCCCGCACCGATTGAAGTAGAAACTGGAATTCGTCTTCGGAAGATTCGCTCACAAAACACGTCACATCCGCTTGATTGTTGGCTACAGGTTCTAGCGCCGGCACCATGGGTGAAAAATCACCCTCTCGGTCGGACACCCAGCGATTGATAAAGGCAAGCAAGGACGGCGTGGAGCGATAGTTTTGCTCCAACAAATGAATCTCTCCATTGTTCGCCTCCACTTTTTTAAACTGCTCTAAAAAAACTTCGGATCTTGCACCTCGAAATAAATAAATACTTTGCTGCGGATCTCCCACCAAATAATAGGAGCGATTGCCTATTAACTGACGAAGAATGCTCATTTGCAGCGGACTGGTGTCCTGGAATTCATCCACAAACCAGTAGTCTTTTTTCAGGGACCATTGTTTTACGTCTGGATTATTATTTTGGGCGATTTCAAAGGCAAAAAGTTCAAGGTCCCCCATTTCAATGCGACTCATTTGTTTTTTTACCGCCTTGAAGCGCTCAAGATAACGTTTTTGTAAATTGGCGAAGAGAAAGTTGTATCGCGCCAAGTTTTCGATGGTTTTAAGCTGATAGGCCGGATGATCAAGCTCTCGCAAGTCTTCCACAACTGGTTTTAAAAGATCATAGGCCATGGCACTGTCTGGATGACTTTTAAGCTTGAGACCTTTGCGGAGATCCAGCTGATCGATCAACGCAAGGGCCTCCTCGGATTTTTCCCATTCCTGCACTGTCAGATAGGTTTGGATGCGAGCAAGAAGGGCCGTCGTGGTTTTCCATTGCTCCGGCAATTCGTAGCGCGAAACCGCCGCCAATAGATCTCGCACCTGGCTTTGCACACTTGTCAGTAACGTCTGAAGCATTCCCTGGCTGGTTGCAAAATCCAAGGGTTGATAGCCTTCCAACTCACGTCGAGCGCTTTCGCGCAGCAATCCATGCAGCTGAAAAAATGAAAACGCACCGAACAGCTCTTTTACTTCGGTGTGCTCCTCCTCCACAATTTCCTTGAGGACTTTTTTGGATAAAAACAGGGCTTCGCTTTCGGTGAGATAAGAAAAATCACTTTTGAGTTCGATCAAGTGACCGAGGTCTTTTAAAAACTCATCTAAAACGCCGTGGATTGTACTGACTTTAAGAGCTCCACTGGAAGAAATAAAATCCATGGCCTGCGGATACTCTTGCAAGCATAGGATCATCAACCGCTCACTGAGTTCTTGGGTGGCTTTTTTGGTAAACGTTGTCACCACAAAGCGCGGCCATCGCTGCTCCTTGGCAAAAAAGCTGAGAGCTTGGGTAATCACTTCACGAGTGAGATTGTAGGTCTTACCCGCTCCAGCGCCGGCGCGGATGGCTTTAGTTTTTAACGAAGATGGGGTGCTCTGCACGTCGAACTCCAATGACAGGTTTCACAAATCTTGACATCTTTTGGCTGAGGTCGAAAGACCCCTTTTTGGATGGCAGCGAGGTGTTGAGAAATCAGCGCCGAAAACTGTTCGTCGTGCTCCAACTTTTTTTCTGCCGAAACGGTTTTTACTTTTGTTTCCAGACCCACGAAACCATTCTCTTCGGTTTCAAGAATATACCCCGAACCGCGCTTTTTATCTTTTAAGAAAATATATTCTGCGGCTTTCACTGGAGCGGGATCAATGGTCTCCGCCAGGCCACTCTCAACGGCTTGCGCATACAGTGTCATCTGAAACTGACTATTGCCAAGCCACGACGAGAAAGCCTTAAGGCCTGCGCCCTTCGACGTCTTGTAGTCGATAATGGCGAATCGCCCCCTTGCATCTCTGTCTACACGGTCAATTTTTCCCGAAAACAAAAACGACTTTTCACTTTGCGGCTCGGGCGTCAGCATAATCTGCTGGTCCTCACTCGTGATATAACCGCGCAGCGGAACTTCTAGGCCCGCCGTTTGTATCTGTGGATGGGAGATTCTGTACTCTAATTCCAAGGAGATAAAATTTTGGATGAACGCGAGCTGACGGCTCTTTTCGTTGAGCCAAAACTTTTGCAGTGGGAATTTTGCGGCCATCTCTTGCATGACTGTCTCGTAGAGTGCGTCTAAAGCGTTTTTATCCACATTCAGGCTTGGATATTTTTGCAAAAGAACTTCGAGCACTCGGTGCAAAATCTGACCGTTGTACATCGGATCGATTTCGAGGTCGTAGGTCTCCTGCGGAGAAAGTTTTAACACGCGCTCGACAAAAAATTTAAAACCGCACTCGTCAAACTTCTGCAACTGACTTGCCGAAAGCTTTGGCATATGCTTCAACTGAATATCCTGGTAACCGTCGAGCGAAAACTCCTTGCTCAACTTTTTACCAAATGCTGGCTCCTTGTCTTGCGAGTGCAGGTTAAAGCGAATCAATTCATCCCAGCGCGTTGAATACACTTCTTGCGATTCGCTAAGGCCTACGAGATTTTCCTTCAGCCAAAAATGCGACGCCAGTTGCGGATCGCCTAAAAAATCACTTTCGGAGTGCAGCAAGGTGGACTGGAGGGTTTGCCGCTGCAAGATCCAACGCAAGTTGAATTCTGATTTTTGACTCTCGGGTTTTGGTAAATAAAATCCCAGATCTCTCTGGATTGTAAAAACGTCGGTCATACTCAACGGACTCTTTTGGATTTCGAAAAGATGCTTCTGTTCGCACCCCAAAACAAAAAGATGTTCACAGTCCGTCCAGTCCGCGGCATCGAGACTAAGAATATGTATGCCTTTGGGATCTTCACGATAAATAGGAATTTCGTAACGACTCAGAATAAGCTCCAGATATTTAAGCCAAATGTCGTAGGACATTTCGTCGTCCAACGACATATCTTTCATCAAGCGATCGGCGATCTCGTTGATCAACTCGTCGTCCCCATTGACGGCTCCATTGTCGGCTCCATTGTCGTCGCCCTTTTTACCGACCTGTAGCCACTGCGTAAACAACAGATCGATAAAATCTGCAAGCACCAGCGGCTTTTTTTGTGCCTTTGGCAAAGTGAAAAACTCACGCATTTGCTTTGAGTCGTAATTGTTGAAAAAATTCTTTTTAAATTCGGCAAACGGGATTTTATGCTCTTCGGTCTCCGAAAAATACATCATCGCTTGCAAATGAGCCTCGGAAAACTCTTCCTTTAACGTTTGCAGCCGCGAAAGCCATTTTTGCACATCTGGAAGGGCAATCGCCCGCACCACAATTCGTTTGTAAGCGGGCACCCCTTCCACGTCCAAGTGTGTCCTTAGCAAGGGCCAGTAATCTTCGATCACCGGAGAACAAATGGAGATCTGGGAAGGCGAAACGCCCTGATCCAAAAGTTGGCGAACCCGGCCAACAACATTTTTAACTTCTTTAAGTACACTACTCTCCGCAACTGTTTGCACTTTGACCGAAATTTCTTGCGGGTTCACCTGGGACAGCTGAGCCGCCTGCAGCAATCGTTCGTAGGTTGACAACGCATGGGCGTACTCCTTCAGCCACGCCGGTTGCGGAACAAATACAACCACCTCTTTGTCTTGACTCAAGCGAAGGATCATTTCGACTTCGTCGTGCTGGAGGTCCAAGCCTAAATCAAAATAAATTTTTTGCTGCTCGCCAAAATACAAGTCGTCTTTTCCCGACAACAAACTTAAAATCCATGGCCGCCCGATCCACTTTTTTTGGTTCAGTGTGACAAGCAAATCTTCGGCCAACTTCCACCAGGGCAACAGTTTTTGCGTGCGCTGCTCATCGCCACTCAACCATTCTAAAAATAAGGACTTTTGCTGGGAATATAAAACCGGCGATGTTTGCGCCAAAAAATTATAAAACATTTCAATGTCGCTAAGCTGAATGGGCGTTTGATTTTTTTCAAACCAATCTTCGATAAATGCATATATTAAACTTTCACTCACCGGGCGCCACTCAGGAAGATTCACCGAAAACAGCCACTGCCAGTACTCGGTGGCCCGCAGCACTGTTTGCGTAGGAATGCTTGCCGCGCTCTTCATAAATTGATCTTGCAACCATTTTTTCGCTTCGATGTGCGAAACAATCCACAAATCATCCAGCGATGAGTTGTTATGGAAATGCTGTTTTTTTTCTTCTGGAGAACTAATAGCAATGAGGCGAAGCATTTTCAAAAGGTGCCAGGTCCTAGAGGGTGATGCAAACAATGACGCGATTCTCAACCAAAAGGTACGGCGCTGTGGGCTAAATGCCAGTGCAACTCTGCAGATTGAAAAGTAAGCCACTCTTTGGCTACTTTCACGTCTGCGAAAACCGAAAGGAGTTGCACCATTATGGGCAAATACCAAAGAGTGGCTTACCAGGATAGATGCCATATATTTTTGGCTTTGAGAAGCGGACTTTCAAGATCTCAAATTGCTAAGCTTTTGGGGTTTAGTAAGTCGACGATTTACCGAGAAATCAGGCGAAATTCTTCACCAGGTTACAAACCACAATCGGCTCAAGTCAAAGCGGATATCAGGAAAGCTTTTTGTAGGAGACGATCGAAGATCGTTGCAGAGGCTGAGGATATGGTTCAGTACTTTTTACTGGAAGGTTGGACGCCGGATGAAATTTCGGGAAGACTAAAAGAAGAAAAGGTAAGGAGTGTATCAAAGACAACAATCTATAATTTTATAAAGAAAAAGCGTCCTGATTTAAAGGTTTTACTAAAGCGAGCTTGCCGAAGAGGAGCTGGGCGCCACATACAGAGGAGAATTACGCTTAAGAACAGACTCAACATTAGAGATCGATCACAAAAGATTAACAACCGGTCTCGCGTTGGAGATTTCGAAAGAGACTGCATGCGGTTCTCGAATTTAAAGCAAGAGATTTTGATATGTACTGACAGGAAAAGTAGATATATCAAGCTTGCTTTAGCAGAAAGCCAAAGTCCGAAAGTGATTACACAACTGACGAAGAAGTTAATCGGAAAAAGCATAAAAACAATAACTAACGATAACGGCTTAGAATTTAGAGACAGTGTAAACATGAACTGTCCAGTATACTTCTGCGATCCTGGAAGACCCGACCAGCGCGGGACGGTAGAAAATGCAATCGGAAGGTTGAGACGGCAGCTACCTAAAAGTATGGATCCAAGAAATTTAGATCTCATTAGCATTGAGCATAAATTTAACCTGACGCCGAGAAAGTGCTTAAACTATCGTACTCCCTACGAAGTTTACCATCGCAAAAAAGTCGCACTGGCAACTTGACGCCAGCGGCGTACCTAAATGTTAGCGGCGCTGCTTTAAACGACGGCTGGTTTGGCGGGATTTTGAAAAGTTAAACCAGTCTCCGGATTTTGGGTCCACCCCAAAATCCATGGTGAGCTGAAGCATATAGCGACGGTCCTCGTGCTGCCCCACGTATTCGCCCAACTCTACGGCATAGGAGGCGACGTCCACTTGGAAAAGGAAAAAATCAAACGAGGCACCGTAGGTATAATAGCCTTGATTAAAACCTCCACGCAGAGTGAGGAGTGGAAGTTCCAACTCCAAACCCATATGCAATCTTTTACCAATTTGCACTTCGTTGGACGAGCCGTTTAACATTTTAAATTCAAGAGCGGGGCGAAGTTTGGCAAAGCCCATAAAATCTTTTTCCATTCCCACACCCACATTCATTCTGTCCTGAATTTTTTTGGGGGCGGGGTTCGTCGCACTAAAAGAAAATTTGGTATCGCCGATATCTTGCCATGCAAAAGCGACGGACGGATTCCAATCCCCCGGCAGGGTGAGCTTTGCCCCAAAATCCATCCCATAGGCCACGCCAGTTTGGTTTGCTGTGTTTTCGATAAAATCCGAATCCAAATAGGCCAAAGTGGACGCAGTGATATCACCCGCGCCTGCATAGCGTGTGATCCGCTTTGCCGTAAAACCAATATCGAAAATATTCGGTATGATTTGTACACCGGCTCCACCAAACAAAACTACATCAGAATAAAAATTTGTTTCCAAATAAGGGAGTGCTGGATTCAGTAAGGTAAAACCCAAATTATTTCGTGCGTAGGCGCCAACAATAAACGGGCCAGCACTCAACGACATTTGATAATCCACCCGCACCCAAATAGGATCACCGTACAGCGCATTGAGAGTTTCCCCCACGTCGTCGGAATTATCAAAGATATCTTCGTATTCATTGTAAGAATCAATGGCATTCATACCCACACCAAGGCCCATCAACCGAAACTGAAACCCTTGCATACGCGC
>JANPLN010000069.1:0-51729 GCA_031426555.1 Bdellovibrionales bacterium
CCAAACTCACAGCTGGGTCAGTTTTTCGGCTCAGGCGTTGGCGGCGGAACAAATAATAACAGCACCAACAACAATGTTCTCAGTGATAACCAACAAGCCGATATGATTGCGGTGAACGAGCTCTATCTGACCTTCGTTCAAGAGTTTGGTGTGCTCACGGTAGGTCGCGCACCATTGCAGTTCGGTTTAGGAATGTCGTACAACGCGGGGACCGGCGCTTTTGATCACTGGTTTGATAACCGCGACATGGTGGCCTACAAAATGTCTTTCGGAAACCTTACCTTCACACCGATGATGGCCAAAGTGGTCGAGGGCGAATTGGGTTACGAGGACGACATCGACGACTTCATGGTGCAGGTCATGTACGAGAATCCTGATACAGAATTAAAATTGGGAGCGATGTACAGAATTCGCCATGCCGGTCGCTACGGAAATTCAGCTCCAGGGGCTCCCGTGTTTGGTGACGGCGCTGCCACGGTCCCGGCATCTGCCGGTTTCAAAGGCGAGTATCTCAATCTCTTTTTCTCGCGCTGGGTGGGTGAGTCTTTCAAGATTGGTTTGGAAGCGTCCACACAAAAAGGTGAAACAGGTGTTATATCAAGTCTTGGAACTGTCAGTATGGATGCCTACGGTGTGGCATTGGAAATTGATTGGATTCCCAAAGCGTCTTCGTTCCATGCGGGGCTTAAAGCTGGGATAGCTAGCGGCGATGACGCCGGCACGGTGAATAACTACGAAGGCTTTATGTTTGATCGCAACTACGACGTTGCGTTCTTATTATTTAATCATCCGCTCGGCAGATTTGATTTATTCAGAACCGCGGGCAATCGTCCGCAAGCCACTGGCGTTGAGACATCCTATCCATCTTTCCGCGCCGACGAAGAAACCATCAGTAATGTGATGTATGTTTCTCCACACTTTAAGTACAAGTGGTCCGATACATTAGATTCACAATTGGGATTGACATATGCCCAGCTCAATAGCGATCCTATTCAAGGGACATCCGTGGATAAAGCTGTAGGGTTTGAGGTAGACATCACTCTTAACTATAAGCCCTACGAGAATGTTCAGTGGGTGAATCGTTTTGGAGTTTTTGCTCCTGGAGCGGCCTTCGAAGCCGGCGGCCAGAACGACCCCAAAACTGTTTATGGTTTAGAGACTAAAGCCGCTATTACATTTTAGTACGACAGCAAGATAGCATCGAGATATACATAAGAAAGCGGTTGCAGGGCCCCGGGAGTGAAAACTTCCGGGGTTTTTTAGTTTTAAAGACCCTCTTAGATGGCGACGGTGCCCGTGGTTCCCGTTGGAGTGCTGGTAGCCTCGGGAAGGCGCGGTCCGATAAAGTCATTGCTCAACGGAATCTCTGGCGAGCTATTGACGGTGCCGGTGCTATATTGCGGTGTGAATTCGAGAAGCGCATCGTTGTTCCAAGTGTTATTGGAAACAGCAAAAGAAGTTGGGAAAGCGTTCGCGGTGGAAACGTAATTTATATGCAGAATATATTCTTTCAGCTCCACAATGCGAGCTTTTGACTCCGGTCGCAATCCCACTTGGATAGATAAATCTAAAAGGTTGATTTTCTTAAAGGCGTACATGCTGTTAGACCGACGTTGTCCCTCAATGCGTAACAGATTGTTTTGTTCTTGTTGAATGGCGTGCAAGAGTTGCGAAGAAGCATTGAGATAGTAGTTGATGTTGGGGTTGCTGTTTCGAAGGTTGAGATAATACTGCAAGCGCGCGCGCGCTACAGATGCTTGTTCGGAAAGGGCGATTTCGTGCTCTAAAAACCCTTTGTAGGTGTCTTCGATATTTTTCATGGAATACGGATTGGGTGAGTTGGTTGGGGCGGCGAGATCTCGAGGTGTGGGTGCCACGGGGCTGAGTTCTGCGCTACCAGAAAAGTTCGGATAGCTTGCAGGCTGCCTTTCATTCAGAGTCGTCTGAAAAAAGAACGTCAAAAGCGCGGCAAACAAAAAACCAGAATAGAAGTAGCGCATAAAATCCCCCTAACATGTATCTATTCAATTCCAGTGCCGGACTAAGTGAAATATGCAGCTTATGACAGACAAGCACTGTCTGCAAATTAGACAGTGATCAATTTCTTGGTCGCCGTGGAGGGCTCTCTTGCCGACGCCTTTCTCACATTGAGACAGATCTCAGAAAAGTCCATTGACGAACAAAGAAATATTTTTGTTAATAGGAGAATGAAAAATCAAGTTTCTGATCTTTTAAAAAATTCCCATTGGCGTCTGGGCTCTCTGTACTTTTCCTTTCCCGACGAAAACCATTCGCGGAATTTTTTTGCCTTCGAAGCTTTAAAGCTGATTCAGCGCTATAAACAAAATAGCGTATTGATCGATCACCAGATCGGTCATCTCGTTTTGACGGAGCAAACTAAAAAACGCCTTGAGCTTGCAAAAAGTTCCGATCTCAAACAAGCCGAACTTTTTTCCAAGCTTCTTAAGTTTCTTGATTTTGAAGATATTAAAATGGACGAGCTCTTAACCTACCTTCAGCATCGCCCCGGACCAAGTGCCTTAAGTCCAAATTTTGACAACTCATTTCGCGATTGGTGTTGGGGTCAGGAGGAAATCAATCTGTATTCGGACTCGTTGCAAAAAGTTTTAGGCGGGCAAGAGGGCTTCGAAAAAGTATTGTGTTTGGGTTCGGGGTCGGGTCGCTTGTGCTATGAGTTTTTTTTAAAAAACAAAGTCAGTTGGAGCGTTTTTGTCGATTTTAATCCCCTGCTTTTAAAAATTTCGGAACAAGTCATCCGCGGCGAGCATCTTCAGTTGTTCGAGGCACCCACGATTCCAAGCGAGCCGGGCCATTACAAAATTTTGCGAGAGCTCAAAGCACCGCAAGCCATTCAAAGTGGCATTGAGCATCTTGTGGCTGATGCACGAACCACTCTCTTTAAACCTAAAACCTTTTCCACGGTTTTAACTCCGTGGCTGATTGACGCCATCGATATGCCACTTCCCGATTTGATGGCGCTGATCAACTCCTACTTGGTTGTTGGTGGCCACTGGTTGAGCACGGGCCCATTGCATCTTGATAAAAAAGAATTAGCAGATCATTTTCTGAAAGAAGAAATTATCGAATTCGCGCAGCAGGCGGGCTTTGAGCTCGTTGCCACTCACGACGTGATGGCGCCTTACATGAAGTCTGCGGAAAGCGGTTCCTACCGCATCGAAAGAGTGCACAGCTTCAATTTTAAAAAAATAAAAGATGTGGAGGTGAAAGATTTTAATCTCAATCATCTAGAGCCGAGTTGGTGGCAAAACGCCGACGAAAAAATTCAGCTGCCAATTGCCACACTGAATTTGGTGCGAGGACACGAGGTCAACGCCCATGTGCTTTCGCTGGTTGATGGTCAGCACAGTCTCAATCAGATAGCCGCTGCCATGGCCAAGGATTTTGGTGGGGACATCGATAAAGTTCGCTATCTGTGTGCGCAGATTATAAAAAATGCCCTCATGTTAGCGCGCCAACAGATTAGCTGAGAATTTCGTTCAGTACGCGGCCACCGTAAACTCCAAAGTTGGGCAGGTTCACCCCAAAAGCCATGGCAAAGGTGCGATAAAAATCAGAGAGAGCATGAAAGTTCTTCCAACGTCCGTATTGAGAATACGTGGGATAGCGGATGTAATTGGCCTGGGCTTTCAGAGCCGGATTGGTTGACCAAATATAAATCGGTTGGCGTCCATTTGTTCCATTAAATCCATGGTGGTTTCCGCCCGAAGACATCCCTCTGTCGGAGAGAAAGATGACCGTTGTATTTGCCGGCATTACGCCGCGTTTTCCAGAAAGATTTTCCAGCATACGGGCTAGAAGACTCACGTAAAACTTAACGACTCGTTGATTGCCCTCTTTCCAAGCGGCATCGTAGCTGTGATAGTTCCAATCAGCATTGTAAAAAGGATCAGTCCCAGAGGGAGAAACAACTCCCTCAAACCAGCGATTGTTAACCTTGGCATCCACATTTCGTCGGAACCCGATATCAGTAGAATGTTTGCGCTCAACTCCCGACCCAATGCCCACCACGTTTGTGAGTCCACATTGGAGAGCGAGTGTCGCCCCGTCCACAAGTCCCAGGAGCTCGTCTTCCGGCGCCGAGCCCGCAGCGAGCGCCGATGGAGCGGAGGGTTTGCAACTGATGGAGGCTTCTGCCATTTTCTTTTTATCGTAAGTATCGAGAGAGGAGAGAAAGACATTTAATTTGTCTTTATATTCACTGGAAATATTTCGTTCTAAGTTCACAACATCGGTTTTTAAGGCATCCATCACCCGCAAGCGGCGCGCTGTTTTTACGCCGGCATCGGAGACAGAAAGATTCTTCCCATCGATAAAATCCTGGCCAAAGAGCTTTCGTTCCAAAGCCCGTGTCCGGGACAGATAAGGAACCGGACTGTTTGCGCCCGAGGCAAAACAGGCTAAAGTTTCTTCTGTGTAAGTTTTTTCCCAAGAGTAATCCGAATTGGCTAAACCCACCAAAACAGAGGAGTGTGTGACCCCTTGCCCACTTGGACCTCCGGCAATGATCTGATCAATCGTGGGACCATGGGGTATACTTGGATTGGCCTTCATCGCAACAGAATCCCCACCGGCTAACCCGCAGATCCCGTTGAGCCCTGCGTAGCGCATCCCATGTTGAACGACTCCAGGATCGGAATGCGCACCGTGAAAAACGCCCTCGACAACCAGAGAATTTTGAAAGAAGGGAGCCATTGGAGCCATTAATGTGGGCCAGTCGCCCGCTACCATTTTTGTGATTGGAATCGCGGTCGCGTTGCTGTAGTTCTTTCCCTGTTGAATATCAAAGTTTATTCCTTTGGGTAAAAATTCGCCGGCAGGATTTCCCATATAAGGTTGCGCATTCATATAGAATATTATGAGCTTTTGTTGTGAAACTGATTGAGCGTGAGCTTCGAGGAACAAGCGATCTAAAAAGGGATTAAAAACCAAAGCGCCGGCACCCACGCCTAAATGCTTTAAAAATAATCGACGATCTCTTTGAAGTTTAGACATCACTGTCCTCCTGCATCTACACGCTGAATCGCTTCGGGAGAAGACACCATTTTGATAATGACCTCTTTAAAGTTTCCGCCGTTTTTATCGTAAACGTCTATATAAGTTTGCAGCTGGCTAGCAGCAAGCCCAGGTCGAACAGAGCCTCCCAGCCAAAACTGTAGGGAGTGGGCCAAGAAACAAGCCTCCGTCGTTTGCGACGAGGCTAATTTTCGCATCATATCTTGATGGTTATTAAAATCACCATCTTGATCACCGGTCCCGTCCAAAGCCCCTTTGGCATCAACGGGTTGTCCGGCTTCGGTCACCCGATAGCGACCAAAATGATCAAAAAATTGATAGGCCAAACCTAGCGGATTCATTTTTGCGTGGCATTCATTGCAAGACTTGCTCGTAGTGATTTCCATTTTTTCTCGCAGAGTCATCGTATCGTCAATTGGCAAAGCCGGGATGGCATCGATTTCCCTTTTTGGGAGTTCTCCGCAAAGAATGCTTTCGCGAATGTAGAGACCGCGTCCGATGGCGTAGTTGTCGTCGTCTTTTGTAAAGTGAACAAGCCAACTCGGTTGCGTTAACAGGCCCACACGCTGGTCGGGAGCATCGCGGATTGTTTGCGTTGCGTAAGTTCCGGTAAGTCCATAAAACGGCGCACTCTTCGTCGAAACAGAGATCTTATTGGTAGACATGAGCTGTTTCCAAAAATCTTTGTCAGAGTTATTTTTCAAGAGATACTGCACAAGTGAATCGGTGTCCTTTACGGCCGCCGGGAAATCAAATTTTGGAAACTGCGCTAAATCTTTCGTCGAATCCATGGTCGAATAAAGAAAGTACTCTCTAAAAAACTTAAGAAGTTTACTATTCGTATCCAACTGCGAGAGGAGGCGTCGTGTTTGTTTTTCACGTTCAACCTCATCCAAAAGCGAATTGTTATCCGCGGCAAGCATAAGTTCCGCATCTGGGGGATTGTCGGTCAGCGTGTAAGCTAAAAAATTGGCGATTTCAAAAGATGTGAGTTTACCGGTGGAATCACCGACCTCTTGACGATACACCAAGCGCGGAGACATCAGCATTGCCACTAACATTCCCGTAAAAGCTTCTTGAGGTGAGGGAATATGAATATTTCCGTCTGTCAAAACTTTGTGATAGATCGCTAGCTCGGCTGGTGTGAGGTTGGAGTGGAATACCTTTTTACTCCAACTCGAAACCAAGCCATTCAAACACGAAGCTGAGGTATCGCCGAGGGATAAGCAGTTTTGTTTTGCTAAAAAAGTGGAGCTTGCAACTTTTCCGGCAACAAACTCCGCCATGGACCACGCTTTTTCGATATCCGAATCGGTAACGGTTACGAGAGTTTTGTCTGTGGAAAATCTTGCCGGATTGGGTCGCTCAAAGGGACGGCTTAACGTTTTGAGCGAGGTCACATCTACCGAACTGACTAAAAACTTTTGCAGAGAATTTACATATTGGTCAGAATCAAGAGGAACAATTCTTTTCTCGAGAGAGAGTTTGGTTGTTTGCAGACTGTCTTCCGAGCTCAGCTGCGAAGACACTTTTGTGGTGAACGAGGGACCACAGTTTTGATAAAAAACCATGACCAGTAATACCGCCACCATGAACTTCATTTTTTTGTACGTTCTCCAACCCACCATACCTAAGTAAGTATGCAAAAAATCTACCAAAAAAGCGTTTTCTTTTGAGAGGCGACATTCCCTATAGAGGCGATCAGGTGGGCTTCTCAATATAAGACGTCAACCGAGACGACAGTGACCAAAAAATAGCAAAAAAGCGTGGAAAGCCTTTGACGGGACTCTATCGAGTTGTTTTTTTGGTGGGAGCCGGACTCACGGCTTAAGAAGTTTTGGCAGATTAAAGAAAAACACTAAGACGGCTTTTTCCTGCAAGAGCACCTCGGTTCCGGGGTTTGAGTCCACCCCGTCCTTAGTGAGGTGCTCTTGTGATTCATAGATATATCAAGGTGGTATCCATAATAGAAATTCATTCTTTTTATCTCGGCGATAAGCATGTCTTATATATGAAAAACCAAGGAAATCGGCTCTAGAAGCTGTTTTTAAGCCACCCAGTGACCGAAAAACGCTCGCGATTTGTAAAATTCACTTTATGGTAAATCCCACCACTCAAAAACACGACGAGGCGTCCAAAGTGCGGCAAAATACGCAAGGCTTCCTGGCTTGAATCCCTCTCCTCAAACAGCACAAGTTCGCCCCCATCGTTGGGTGCCCAATTCTTATTCAAATAGAGCACGAACGAAATCTGTCGTGAGGAGTTTTTTTTAAACACGTCGATATGCTTTTCGTAATGCGCCAGGGGAGGATAAAAAGCATAGTGAACTTCGTACTGACTGAGTCCTAACAAAAGCTCGGGTCGAAGTTTTTGCAAAAATAAATCAAGCCAATCTGCAAATTTTTTTTCCTCGGGGGCGATTTTTGTGAAGTCCATCCAACGAATAAAATCACCGCGAATTTCCTTTTGAATTTGCGTTTCAACGCCCTGTCCAATCTGGGCTTTTTTAAATTCGCTCAATTGTTTGTGGTTAAGGAGCTGAGAGAGTAAGTCATCACAAACATCGGCGGGCACCAGACTATCGCTCACATGCCAGCCCTTTTCTTTTAAATCCTGTACCAGCGGTTTTAAATCCATGATTCTTTTATACACGGATGTCTGGACCTTGCCAAACGGCGTTCCAAGCTCATTATAAAAAAATGGATAAAGAAAACACAAACCCAGCCACCCCAGACGACTCTCAACCAGACGAGATTCAACCGGACGACATTCAACCGGACGACATTCAACCGGCAGACATTCAATCAGCAGACATTCAAAAAGAATTGCAAGATTTGGTGCAAAAAAAATTCGGCGGAATGGTGCAAGTGGTTTCCATGGAAACACTTCCCACTCCGGATAAAGAAATCGAGTCCACCACGCCTCCTCCTAAAAAATATAATTTCGAGTTTAACTATACTCCAAAACAAATCGTTGAGGAGTTGGATCAAACCATTATTGGGCAGCTGGAGGCCAAAAAAGCATTGGCGCTGGCTGTGTGCGATCATTACCGCCATATCCACGCCGAGCAAGAGGGCGACCTGATGGGGCATTATCAAAAACAGAATGTTCTTTTGTTGGGGCCCACAGGAGTCGGTAAGACGTTTCTTGTTCGCTCCATTGCAAAAATGATTGGTGTGTCGTTTGTAAAAGCCGATGCCACACGCTTTAGCGAAGTGGGCTATATGGGCGCCAACGTGGATGATATCATTCGCGATCTTGTTCAGCAGGCCAAGGGCGATTTGCGCCTCGCCGAAAATGGAATTGTGTACGTGGACGAAGTGGATAAAATCGCTTCCAGTCCTGGTCGAATGGGTCGGGATGTGAGTGGGCGAGGAGTTCAATTTGGCTTTTTGCGTTTGCTCGAAGACGCGGATGTGGACATCAATAGCTCCCACGACATCGCTTCGCAGTTTAGAACTTTTATGAACTTTCAAAAAAAAGGCGGGCTCCAAAAAGAAGTTGTGCGAACTAAAAATATTCTTTTTATTTTTAGCGGAGCTTTTCCAGAACTTGTCCCAATTATCAAAAAACGTCTATCCGACTCGCAGATCGGTATTAACACCAAAGTGCGTGGGGCAGCCTCCGAGGATTCGTCGGCCTTTCTTCCGCAAGTCCTAAGTGAAGATCTGGTACAGTTTGGTTTTGAGCAAGAGTTTATCGGGCGCTTGCCAGTGGTCACGTCTTGCTCGTCGCTCACTGTGGAAGAACTTTTTAAAATTCTTAAGGAATCTCAAGCTTCCATCATCCATCAGTACATTCGCAGTTTTCGTCATTACGGAATCACCCTTAAATTTTCTGATGCGGCCCTTCGACTGATTGCTGCGCAAGCGCAAAAACAAAATACCGGGGCTCGGGCCTTAGTGAAAGTTTGCGAAAGCCTCCTCCGTGATTTTAAGTACGAGCTTCCCGAGTCGAACTTTCAGTCCACTCTCGAGGTCACTCCCGAAATGGTTGCAAATCCGAAAGGTTTTTTGCAATACATCCTGGGGTACTGATGGGAACGCTCCTCTCGCAGTTTTCAGAAGACGTTGTGCAGTTGATCGAAAAGATCTCCCCCTTTGTTGTGCGAATTCATAATGGAGCTGGCACTGGCAGTGGATTTTTAATTTCTCCCGAAGGTTACGTGCTGACCAATTCGCATGTTGTGCAAAAAAGCAATCAAGTGCTTGTGGAACCTCTCACCAAAGAGCCGTTCACCGCCCATGTGGTGGGCCGCGACGAAAAAACAGATTTGGCATTGTTAAAAACCAAACCTTACACCAAACACGCTCTTAAGCTGGTTTCGCAAGATCCACGGATTGGCGAATTTGTGGTGGCCATTGGTTCGCCGCTGCGTTTTGAAATCACGGTGACCATGGGCATGGTGAGTGCCCTTCATCGACAACTGCCAATGCCCAATGGATGGCTTGAGGGCCTGGTGCAAACCGACGCGGCCATCAACCCCGGTAATTCTGGGGGGCCCCTGATAAACTCCTATGGCGAGGTTGTAGGCGTTAACACAGCCATCGTTCCCTACGCGCAAGGCTTAGGCTTTGCGGTGTCTTCAGGCACAGCATCGTGGGTCACCAGCGAGTTGATCCGTTTTGGCAAAGTCAGACGTAAGTTTTTAGGCATCCGCGCCTATCCCACAAATTATTTCGACAACGAACAAACCAAAAAATTTGGCGTGAAGGTGCAGGACATCGAACCAGGCAGTCCCGCTCGGCGAGCTGGTTTACAAAACAACGATCTCATCGTATCTGTGAACGGCGAAACCATTCGCTTTATCGACGATCTCCAAAAAGCCCTCAGCTTTCGCGAGCGCGAAATCCACGAAATCATCGTCCGCCGCCACGACCGCGAGATGACGTTCTATGCGTCCAACGTCCCCGAGCGCGAAGTGTCGTAACGTCGACTAACCAATCAAAGCTTCTTAATTCGGGCTAGTCTCGTAGTAGTCGTCAATGATGTCACAACTCTCGTTCTGCAAGTCAATCACTTGATGGCAATCAGAATTTTCGCCCCTTATCACTGAAATAATTTTATCTTTAAAAAGATATAAGATAAAAATAAAAATGCAGATAAGCAGTAAACCAATCTTTAGAAACATTTTAAATCTAAAATTTTTGTTGTGCCTATTGAGCAATGATCCATCCTTTTAAATTGTCTTTAAATAGATAAGCCAAAAGCATAATAAGAAAAATCATTATTAAATACTTGGACAAGCATTTAATGAAGTACAAAACTTTATTACTTTCTGAGGTTAATTTCTGCATCTATGCAAAATCTCCCGTGTGCATTCATTCTTAAATGTTATTCGATTGGTGGTGCGAAGGCTAACGATTACAATCGGTTTTGGACGCGCATTAAATTCACATTTTTTATAAAATAAAAAAACAATAAGCGTCGTTGTAAAAGCATTAGGAAAAATTGCACTTTATTACTCACTGACCCTACCCCATTGCTTACTGATAGTAATTATTAGTACCATAACCCGGACTTTGGACGCCTGAAGTTTTCCCCGCAAAAAATTGCGGGGGAGTTCGCGCTCGATTCGGCATCGTTTCCCAAGGATTACGTTTTTCATATGGGAGCGGATTACTTAGGGTATAACCATTACTTAAATTTTCCCCCATCTGCTAATTCCGATTATGCAAATGATTATTTCGTGTCCAAAAGAAAAAAACTAAAGCAAGGATGGTTAAGCAAAAGATTTCAATCATGATCCACGCGCTTGTTAAGCTTGAGACAGGTAGCCAAAAAATGATAAAACTATCATAAACAGCATGAAGTAGAGAGAGCATGAAAAGCGAGACGTTCTTATCTCTTAGTAAAGCAAAAATAATTCCAATTAAAAAAATTGTTGGTAACTCATTTGCTGGCACCACTTGTATGTGAAAAATCATAAAAAGGAACGTAGAGAACAGAATAGCTATAAAACTGCCTTTCTGTGTTTTCATAGAGTCAAAAAATAGGCCGCGAAAAAGTCCTTCTTCGAAGAAACCAACTAAAAAGCTTCCCCAAATAATCCAAAATAGCAAATCTGATTGCAATCGCTGTGTTTCGACAAACAAAGCGCGGAGAGGAATTAAACTTATTAAAAAAATTCCGATGTAAAGCGTATATTTTTTACCGACTATGCTGCCATTTACAACCGATTCTAATTTTTTCCATTTTTGAACAAAAACTAAGCACACAAGGCAAAGTAAACGAGGAATCATCATTATAATATCTCTGAAAGCCCAGTCACTGTGTGTTTCTACCGGGTAATAGGTGTAGATTAAGTCACGGGCCACGACATAGAATAACAAAATTGTGCACGCCATGAGGAAAACTTTATTTTTCATAATTGCCTTACTTTAAAATTATCCTCATTTCAAATGATCATAAGACGCTTAAGTATCGTATTTTATCTCATTACTTGATCATTAGGTCCACAACCTCGAACTCCTCCGCCGCCACCTGGATACTTAGGAACTTTCTTAAAGGTCGGAGGGGAATCTACTGGCGGTGGGCGGTCAATTGGATTTGTCCTAGGCGGACGAGGAAGAGCAGGTGGCTCTAACCCTGGCGGCAGGCGGGGAGTGAAACGTGGAAAAGGATACAAATTCAACTCCGGCACAGGTGCGGGATTGTATGGGGCCTGCGGCCCTCCATCTGGAGAGTAACCCGTTGAGTCCACCAAATTGACAGGATCTTGCATGACATACCCATATAGATTCATATCAGCGCCATTAAATAAAATAGGATCTTTGGTCATCCATCTCCCGATGATTCCATTGTATTCACGGGCTCCGAATCTGACAAGTTTTGTATCAGAATCATACAGACCACCGGCGAAGCCGAAGGGTTGGAAGCCAGGGTTTGAGTCTGAAAGTACGTTTCCGTAGGTTGAATAAGTCAGTTGCTGTGCAATCACACCGTTTGCGGAATTCACAACAGCCAGCACGCTTCCAAGGTTGTCTTTCACAAGCTTGTATTTAATCCCTCCACGGATCATATAATCAGGAGCATTAACAGATTGGGCGTAAATGAATTCGCTCACAAGTTGTCCTGCGCCATTGTACTCAGCCGCGATGCGAAGATCGTCCTGCCATAGGAATTGCTTCACTAAACTGCCGTTAACTTTTTTACCAACCCGTCGGTTAAACGCATCAAATATGTAAGTGATTTGCGAGCCATTGGGTAACGTGACGGATTTGAGATGGCCAAACACGTTGTAGGTAAAGTTGGTGCTGCCAGCGGGGAGGTTGGCGCTATCGGTGATATTGATCAGCTCGCCGTTGAGGTTGTGCGTAAACTGTAAACTTCCCCAGGTAAGAATTTGGTCTTTGGAGGCGTAGGTGGCGTTGATGGCGCTACCGTTTTCGGTGACTTGGGTGCGGTTGCTGTTGGAATCAAAAACTTGGCTGAGGACAGCGACGCCGTTTTTTTGCACAGAGGTGAGGCGGCCTGCGGTGTCGTAGATGTAGTTAAGGGTATATTGAGGAGTGCCTTCGAGGGTCTCGAGTTTTTGTGAAATGCGCCCGAGCCTGTCGCGAGTGAATTTGTAGTCTTGGTAAATACGGGAGTTTTGATAGCGGTTTTTTAACACCGTAAGTTCGCCGAAGGCGCTGTAGTTTTTGTTTTCGAAGATTCGGTTTAACTGCGTGCGGATGATCCGGCCATTCGTTAGGTTTCTTGTGATATTGAGATCACCCACTTGAATCAGATCACTGTCGTTGTCGTAAACATAATTAATGCTTGTGCCGCCTTGCACGCTGCTTGTTTCGGTTTCGAAATTGTTATTGAGGGTGCGTGACCACTGAATTGTTGTGGGTGCTTGCATTTGGATGGAGGTGAGGAGCCCTGCGGTGTAGGAAAATGTTTCCTGCACGTTATCGGGGGATCTTGCGCTATCTAGTAAGTTCCAATCGGGGTTGTTGCCCATGATGTAGGACCCTTGGGGTGTTGCAATGCTGGTAAGTCGTGCGGTGGCCGTGTCGTAGTTATACTGTGCAATGGCCCCATCAGGGCGAACCATTGAGGTGATTTTGCGATCATTGTCGTAGTTCCACGTCGTGGGATTTGTTGTTAGATAACCCGATAGTAGATCAAAGTTGTTGTACGTCAGTGCCTGTGCGGGTTTACCCGGTGGAGTGACGCTGGTGAGATTGTTGTTTTTATCGTAAGTAAAAAGCGTTTGGCGCCCGTCGGGCATGGTTTGCGAGGTCATTTTTCCAGAGCGGTCGTGGGTAAAACGTGTGATTTGCCCAAGAGCATTTCGCGTGTTCGCAATATTTCCAAGGCTTGAGTATCTGTAGAGTGTGGTGCGATTGCTTTGCGACACCTGCGCCAGTCGACCTTGGCTGTCGTAGGCTAGACCTACTGGGTGATCCGTTGCAAATTGATATTGTGTTGGCCGCTCAAAACTATCAACGGTGATTTTTGTTTGTCTGGATAGCGGCGAAGTGTAGGTGTAGTTGGACAAAGCCCCGTCGTAAACAAGCGTCGAAGATTGCGGCCCATTGATATGACTAGTGTTAACAAAGCCCTTTGTGTAGGTGGCAATATCAAAAAGGTTATCGGCTGTGTTCAACTGAACGGTTCTGTATTCTGCAGAAACATCGCTCAACTGTCCAAAGCGATATGAGGTGTCCGTTATAAAGGGGTTTTGCGTTCGGGGATCCACAGAGTAATTCGATAAATTCGCACCGCCCACATCATCTGTGCTAGCACTTAAAAACGTAGTTTCCCAGATAAATATTAGAACTCATTTCGGTGGGCTGCATGCTGGGAATGGTTTTTTTGGTTGTTAATATACTTCTGTTTGTATCCGAAATAATAGATGTGGTGTAATTTCTTGCGAATCCCATGGCGCTTATCGTTGTTGTCGACGTGCCATTATCCAAATTTAAGAACGACAAATCAATCGAGCTTCCCGCAGCGCTTTGGTCGTTGATCAAGCGACCAATAGAATCATAGCTAAAGGTGTTTATAACACCGCGTGGATTTTTATAGGTTCTTAAAAGATTGTTTTGATACGTCATCAGATGTGTTTCAAAGCTTCCAAACTGAATACGCGATAGATTTCCAGCTGCATTTATTTGTAGCGTGGTGACATGCCCGTAGGGACCTGTGATGGATGTTGGCGCATCACTCACAGGGTCTCTTTGAATCGTCGTCTGCAGTCCGTTGTAATCAACCACAGAAATCAAAGAGCCGTTGGTGTTGTAGTTGAAGGCGTATTTTGTAGTACCTTTTGTTCCGAAGAGCGTACGGAGGTGTCTCTTTGTGGAGGCTGAGAATTCATACACTTCGGAATTATCTTTCGAAAAAACGCGGTAGGTATCGGGGGCGACATTAAGGGTTCCAGGCGCAAAAGCGTCTGTGCCGTCGCCATAGTAAATCACTCGTTCGTTGGTGTCGTAAAAATGGTGGACATTTAAGGTCCAACCACCGAGACCGATTTTTTTAAAATCAAGGGGCCTTAGATAAAAAAGTTGATAGGTGGATTTGGTATCAATGTTTCCGTTGGCGGGAGTATAGATTGTGTTGGCGGAGGCAATAGTACTCCCGATAACTGCATTGCCATTTTCGTCCAAACCATCCCAGGTAAAAAGTTGCTTGGATCCGGGAATCAGTTGGCCCGCGTTATAGTTATAAGTAAATGTACGACTGTTTCCGACTCTTATGTCTAATCTGGTGTTATACTCGTTAGCTCAAAAAAACAAGTTGCCAAACTTTCCTGCGAAAAGAGGAATAGAAATGGAATAACAAAAACTGTAAAAACAGAGCGGTAGTGCTTCATGTTAATGACCTCACATAGGATTCGAAATTAAGAGAATGCCCAGCCCAAGACTAGACATTTATCGGACTGATTTTTTTAAATATGAGGATTTAAGTTAAATATAGTCTATTTATCAATTTGATATGGAGTTTTGAGTCTTAAATTGAGAAAGTACTTTATTGATTGTGGCGGTGGTCGCGTAAAAAGAAGAGCGGGATTTTGATTTTAAAATCGTTTCCTTCGGCGTCTTTCATAATGTAACTACCGCGCATGCTGCCGGTGGGAGTGGGGAGTGGGCAGAAGCTGGTGTACTCGTAGGCGGTTCCAGGTTCGAAGAACGGCTGTTCGCCGATCACGCCGGGGCCTTCGATGTCTTCTCTGCGCTGTTCGCCGTCCATGATGATCCAGTGGCGGGCTAGCAAGCGAGCTTTTTTCTCGCCGGTGTTGCGAATTCGAATTCGATAAGCAAAAAAATACTGGCTGTTCTCTGGTTTGGATTGCTCCGGAACATACGTAGGCTCAGCTTCAACTATAAAACCGTCAGTCTCTTCTTGGTAAATCATAACTTGTGGTCGGTTTTTATCTTCTCAAAAAGCCCTTGGCAAGCGTCTTCAAGGATATTTAACACTTGTTCAAAGGTTTCAGGTCCGCCGTAGTACGGGTCGGGAACTTCTTTCACGGTCAGCTGCGTGCAAAACTGCGCCATCTTGTAAATTTTGTGGAGATTTTTTTTTTCGATATCATAGCTTTGCAAATCTGCATAGTTGATGTCGTCCATCACAACGATGTAATCAAACTTTTCAAAATCTTCAGCGGATAAAAAGGGGCGCGAAACGCTGGTCACTTCGTAGCCGCGTTTTTTGGCATGCACGATGGTGCGTGGGTCAGATTCTTCGCCTTCGTGGTGGCCAGCGGTGCCGGCAGAGTCGATGAAAAAACGATCGGTGAGTTTTTTTCGACTGATCAAGCCCTTCATCACGGCTTCGGCAGAAGGAGAGCGGCAAATATTGCCAAGACATACAAAGAGAATATAAATCATTAGGTCAGCCTTTTACGTAATTTCCAAAGCTGTTGACTGATGTAAGGTCGGCGTTTTTCTCCGGTACATACCATAAGCAGCTTGGTGATTTTGAGATGGGTGGGATCGGTAATCAAAAGAATCATCATTTCGCGGATGTAATTTGTATTTAGCGTGACGTAGTTGTCGGTTCCGACACCTAGTTTGACGCCCTTTTTTTCCCACCAGCTAAACGGGTGCTCTTTGTAATCCTCAAACTGTCCAGTTAATTTTTTATTGGACGAAGGGAGTGCGATCACCGACAGCTCTTTGTCGATCATGCGGTTGAGAACATCGTGCTGATAGTGCTCAAGTTCGCGAGCGGCGTGGAACTTAGCTTTTACAAAATAAATTTCTTCGATTTGGCTCACCGGCGTGCCGTTGATTAAATGTTCGCGAATCATATCGCGGCCGTTCCAATCGAGCTCCATCAGCTCGCGGTACTCCTGGCTTTTTGGATCGATGGCAATGCCTTTGCGATATTTGGCGAGGACGGTCTGATACATTTTATGGAAATAAAAGTTAGGATTGATGCCAAGGCTGAGTCCGTGTTCAACGGCGTCCACGTGCCAGATGTTCATGGCGTTGTCCACCGACTGAATGCCGCGACGAAGGGTGTCCCAGGTTTCACCGTGGTGGCTGCGAATTTTAAGACCGCGCGTTTGCAATTTACGCAGACCAAACTTCATTTCTTTAAAATGCTCCTTGCGGTACAAGGATTTTTCCGAGCCCACAGTGTCCACCTCGGTCACGTGGGGGGACAGCTCCGGAAATTTTTCTAACAAATCTAAGAGCGACTGAACTTGGTGATCAAAGTGATCTTTTTTGGTGCGAAAGCGTTTTGCATCAAAGAATTCCGGTTCTTTGCGAAAGCACGGCGACAAAATAAATTCGAAGTCTGAATGATCGCGACGAAAGCGGGTAAAGCCCTCGTACAATCCGCACACAACTTCTTCGCTGCTGAGAGTGTCGGCTCCCGGAATCTCTTCTTTGCTCGACGTTGTCGCGCGCGAAAGGGTAAATTTAATGCGAATCGAGCCCACGTTGTATTTGTAATACAACTCACTGGCCATGTGGTAGGCGGCTTCGGCGTGGGCGTCTTTTGATGTTAAGATCAGCTTAGGAAGTAGTAGGATTTCTAAGTACCGATCAAACTGTTCATTGTCCTGCAAGCGCATTAAATCATTTACTTTTTTGTGGCTGTCCAAAGGAAACATTTGCGAGCCAAAAACGTTTTGGATTTTTTGTTCGTAAAGCTTTTTATGTTCGCCGTTGAGCAGTGTTTGCAGACGCGGAAAAACAAACTCCGCGGTGAGTGAGCCGGTCAGATGGATGTGCTCTTCGCGGTATTTTAAGGGAAAGTTTTGAAAAAACTCATAAAAAGCTCGGCCCACAGAGTGATCGAGGAGATCTTCGATGGGCGCTTGGTTAATTCGAAACAGATCGAGCTTTTTTGAAAAGTCTAAGATTTGCGCTTTAATCAACTCCGGAACGTCTTCAGAGCCAATCAGCAGCTCCAAAGTACTCTGGAGACTCAAGCCATTGGTTTCGCTTATGATTTTTACAAGATGGGGAAGTATTTTTTTTACAGAAATGTCATTCATTAAAATCCAAGTATACACATGGTTTGACGCTTCGTGAAGCCCTATTTCGCATTTTGATCCATTTTTAAGGCTCTATCCACGATTTCAAACACATTCTTCGATAAGCCGGGATGTTGATGAACACGCTGTATGTGTTTCTTCGCAAGAGTCTTCAATTCTGGATGCCACTGCGTCCACTCATTAAAGCACGTTGCAATTCGTGCCGCTACCTGCGGGTTGCGCTGATCCACATCCAAAATCTGATCTGCCGCAAAGGTGTAACCGGCTCCATCTATACGATGAAAGCGCAGCGGGTTTAAAGATATCATCGAAAAGATGAGAGAAAATATTTTATTCGGATTGGACTTATCATAAGCCGGGTGTGATAGAAGAGCTTGCACATTTTCGAGCGCGTCGTCACGCCATGAGAGAGCCTGTGCCATAAACCATTTGTTCATCACCAGGGAGTCGTGCTTCCACTTTTGCTGAAAATTTTCAAACAACCCGTCCGATTTTTTGTGAGTGGCCACCATCAGCACATTCATCACATCCGTCATCGTGGGCGCTTGCTGAAAGGCTGTGTTTAAAAAATCAAGATGTTGAGAGTCCTGACCCCAGGTCCGATAAAATAAAAGCACGGATTCTAGCGAACGGACGTCGGCGGCGCGCTGGGGGTGGGTTGTTTTTTGTATTTGGCAAAATTGCCACGCCGTTTGTAATTCCGTCGACAGGTTTTTTTGCACGCACGCAAAGAAAAACCAATAGGCCTTTTCGATGGCGTTGGGTTTTTCGCCCGGGCACAGCTGCATAAAGTAACCCACACTGGGAGGAGTTAAAAGCTTGGCAACAAAGGCTGGATCTTCGTGCTCCAAATTCACTAACGCCTGCTGCATGGCTGCCATTAGTGCCAAATCTTCGTTCAACGTTTTGTTGGCATTCACATCCGTCAGCAAACTACGTAAAAAGTGCGTGTAAAGTTTTTGCGCCGCCTCGAAACGATTGAAGGAATCTGAATCCTTCGCCATTAAAAAGAGCAGCACGTCTTTTGTGGGTTCAGACGTCGCATCGTAGTTAAGTTTGACCGGAGCTGAAAACTCTCTCAGCAGCGACAGCACGGGTTTTTCGCTAACATGCGCAAATAAAAACTCGTTCTCTTCGGCGTCCACAGTTAAAACACCTTTTGTGGATTCCTCGCCCTTGACCAAATTCAACGCGAGCGGCTTTCCAGTTGCGGAGAAAGCTGCATACTTTAACGGGATCACATAGGGCTTGTTATTTTTTTGTGTCACTGGATCCACCGTTTTTTGCCAGACGGTGAGGCGCAGTTCTTTGCGATCACTGTCGTACTGTTCGCGCACGGTAAGAGTGGGAGTTCCCGCTTGATCGTACCAATTTTTAAACTGGCTGAGGTTGCGACCGGAGGTGATTTCGTGGGCTTTAATAAAATCGTCGGTGGTCACAGCTTGTCCGTCGTAGAGCTGAAAATATTTTTTTACACCCTGGATAAAAACCTCGCGGCCCAAAAGTGTTTGCAACATGCGAATCACTTCGGCACCTTTGTCGTAAACGGTGCGAGTGTAAAAGTTGTCGATGGCCATGTACGACGACGGGCGAATCGGGTGAGCCATGCCGCTGGCGTCTTCGGGAAATTGGCGATTTCTTAACTGAGTCACGTCTTCTATGCGTTTCACACCCCGGGAGTTCAAATCCGACGAAAACTCTTGGTCGCGAAACACCGTGAGGCCTTCTTTAAGACTCAACTGAAACCAATCCCTACAGGTCACGCGGTTTCCCGACCAATTGTGAAAATACTCGTGAGCGATGACAGTTTGGATTCCCATAAACTCTGCATCCGTTGCGGATTGCTCGTCGGCTAAAACAAATTTTGAATTAAAAATATTCAGACCTTTGTTTTCCATGGCGCCCATATTAAAATCATCCACCGCTACGATCATGTAAACGTTGAGGTCATACTCAAGTCCATAAACGTCCTCGTCCCACTTCATGGATTGTTTTAACGACTTCATGGCATGGCCACAGCGGGCTTCGTTGCCTTTGTCTGTGTAGATCTCTAAATCCACTGTGCGCCCCGAAAGCGTTGTGTAAGTGTCTTTCACCAAACCCAAATCCCCCGCTACCAAGGCAAACAAATAGCAGGGCTTTGGAAATGGATCTTGCCAGGTCACGCGATGGCGACCGTTTGGCAAATCGCTGCTCTCAAGGCGATCGCCATTGCAAAGCAACATGGGGTATTTATTTTTATCGGCTTCGATGGTGGTTGTGTATTTGGATAAAATATCGGGACGGTCTAAAAAATAAGTCACTCTGCGGAAACCCTGGGCCTCCATCTGTGTACAAAAAATCTTTTTCGTTTTGTAAAGACCAACAAAGGAGGTGTTGTTTTGCGGCTTGAGTTCGGTTTCGATTTCAAGTTCGAAGCGCTTCTCCGGCGGCGCCAAAAGCGTCAGCGAGTCGGCGGTGACTTCGTAGTCAGTGGTCGCGAGCGGGCGACCGTCTATTTTTAGACTTCGAAGTTTGATATTTTCGCCATCCAATTTCAGTTTTCCTGCGCTTGGTCCACCAGCGGAGCGAGTTTTCTGCACTTGCATCGTTGCAGTGACGATCGTCATCTCCTCGTCGAGTTGAAAATATAAATCAATTTGTGGAATTAAAAATGCCGGCGCTTGATAGTCTTTAAGGTAAATTGTCTGTGGTTGCATGATTGTGTTTCCGTTGTTTTGTTGGTACGACCGTGAATATGCGTAAACAAATGAGCGGTATAGAATGTATTGTCGAAAATCCAGGTCAGTCAAATGTTGTTGTCTTATTTCATGGTTACGGGGCAGATTTTAGCGATCTTGCGCCGCTGGCATACATGATGGATCCCAAAGGGGAGTGGACGTGGATTTTTCCAAATGGCCCCGAGACCGTGGACATTGGTTATCATATGACCGGTCGAGCCTGGTTTCCTATTTCTGTGGAAGACCTGCAAAAAGCAATGCTCACCGGAAAATTTAAAGATTACGCTGGTGCCACACCGCAAGGCCTTGATCGCATTCTCCCCCAGCTCGAAGAGCTCATTGAAGGTTTAAAAAACGATCACAAAAACATCGTCATTGGTGGCTTTAGCCAAGGCGGAATGACGGCGAGTCATTTGTTAAAGGCCGCAGGCGATCACCTTAAGGGAGCCTTGCTCCTTTCCACTGTTTTACTCAATTTGGAAAAATTAAAAAAATCTATGGAAGGTCTACCTGCGAAAGCGTTTTTGCAGTCCCATGGGAGCAAGGATACAGTGCTCCCGGTCAAACAAGGCATGGATTTGTTCCAGTTTTTAAAAAAGAGCGGCTGGGAAGGGCGATGGGTGGAATTCTCCGGAGGCCACGAAATCCCCCCAATTGTTCTGCAAAAGTCCCAAGAGTTTCTAAAAAACCTCCTTTAACCCCCTCCTCAAATTGTGACAAATTCGAGCCGCTTTTTTTATAAAGTGCGCTTATTTTGCGTTTTAAACCATTTTTCTAAGAAACAAACCATGAAAGGCGCTGGCACGAAGCTTGTATTTATCGCTTCGAACAAAACAACCAAAGGAGTTTTGAATGAAGAATATTAATAAGGCTAAATTAGCAATGAGTGCCATGGCGGCCACATTGCTCACTGCAAATGCTAGCGCAATGATTGAATTTGATCCGGATGCTCGGGTTATTCAGTACAAGACGAAAGTTTCGTGTCTCAATTCATGGGGCGCCGATGGCCAATTGACAATTCATTCGTCTGAATATTGTGACCAATCTAACAATAACAAAATTAACAACCGTCCGTTAAAGGACAATGGTTGTGCTGACGAACAGGTAGCCATCAAAGAAACGGTCCGACAAAACAAGAAATTTAAAATCAAAATCAAAGAGTGTGCTGTTGAAAATGACAGCGCGATTGAGCCATCTCAATTGTAATGCTTTACATTTGATTCTTGTTCGAAAAAGGCCAACTCAATTTCTGAGTTGGCCTTTTTTTTTGAAAAATAGCCACGGTCTTGGTATTTCACTGGAATCCGAAGAGTCAGCCTGCTACTTATTTGTGCAGAGTTAACAAATAATCAGGAGTTAAGTATGAGAAATATAAATAAAGCCAATTTAGCGATGAGTGCCTTAGCGGCCACTCTCATTTCTGCCAACGCCAGCGCCTTGATGGTCGAAGACCCAGATGCGCCCGTTCAGAAGTACAAAACCAAAGTTATGTGCTTAAGCGCATGGGGTTCAGAGGGTTCACAAACTGTTTATTCTTATTGTGATCAAGCTGAGAACAATAAAGTTAACAAACGCCCCCTTAACGAGAACGGCTGTGCGGCAGAACAAGTTGCTGTACAAGAGACGATCAACGTAACGGCAAAAGAAAAATTCAAAATTAAAATTAATAAATGCGCCGTCGAAAACGACAGCGAAATCGAGCCAACTCAATTGTAATTTTAGTTTTCAGAATCTATGAATTCAAAGGTCAGCTCAGTTTTTGGGTTGACCTTTTTTTTTGAGATAGCTTAAGAATTCCGGATTGTATTTCTTCGTTTTCTTGTGATCAATCAGTTCCCATGTGTATTCTTTTGAGTTTGGCAAAAACTTTTGCGGCTCTGTCGCGTAAAAACGCAACCGTGGATAAGGCTTCTCAGCAGAATATGTTTGCAAGTCCTTTTGCCAATCGTCCACAGTGGACAGTTTTTTAACCAGCGGATCAATCACCCAGGTTTTCCCGTTTGCCTGCACAGCCACAGCCACATGGAACTTCCAAACCAGGGGTTGATAAACCAGAGGGCCCACGGCAAAGATTTTTTTGATGTGTTTCTGAGCCACCCCTCGCTGTAGTAAAAAATAGTGCACCATCAGGGCCTTATAAAAACAAAACCCAATGGCAATTTCGGCCGTGGTGGCGACAGTTTTTGATTGGTCAAAAAAACGATAGGCGCTCGCATCATCAAGTACGGATTGCATAAACGCCTCGTCGATGTCCGCCGTAGCCGTGGCGGCAGATTTTTGCAAGTCTAAAAATTCGTCTTTGTTTTTTTGTTCTACAGAATTCATATAAAAAGTGTTCTTTTTGTCGCTATAGCTTTTGCTCGTTTTATCGTTATTTTGTTTGGCCCATTCCTTGGTGATGGAGCTCAGTTCTTCTTTGTAAAATTTTAAAAGATCGATGTTCACATTGTTTTTTGAAGAGGGGTCAAGATCTCCGTTGAGTTGCGAAAGGACTCCCGTCCATTCGCTCCTCTGTGCAGAAACTTCTTTCGCATACCCCGGAGAGATACACAGAATCATGGCGCTCACAACGCTGGCGAAACGTTTTATCACTTGCACTTGTTGAAGATGTTAAGTGTTTCTGTAGAAACCCGATTCATAAACACGCTCATCAGCTCAGCCAATATTAATGCCTCAGTGGCGTACTCTTTCGAGCAAGGGGCCATGGTTTTTAAAAACTGCAAAGACATCAGTTCGTGTCCCCCGGCGTCGTTGATATTCATATGAACATTTATAAACTTGGCCGCCGATGCCATTCCGCAATCAGTGAGCAAATCCGCTAAGGGATCCGTTTCGGAATAATTGCTGCGTTCGAAAAAATCGATCATAATGGCAAACGCTAAAAAATTTCTTTTCGCGGCAAACGCCAAAAGATCCATGATGACTTTGGCGTTGATGCTCACAGGCAAGTTTTCTTTTTGAAAGCCCAGCTCCTTAAGGGCCCGACCTAAAATTGCATCATGTCCGGTTTCCTCGCGGAGAAAATCTTCCACCAAGGGCTTTGCGTTTTGCGAATTGAGCAGGGCGGGTGTTACGGAAGCAAGGCAGCGCTCAGTGACGTAATGATTTTGTCGAACGATAAAGGCGACGGCTTTGGCGCGGAGATCATTGGGGAGACTTTTAATTTGTTGGTACACAGTGACGACTTTGCTGTTCTCCAAGGAGTCTAACATGTAGTAGCGACGTGCCACGGTCAAAAGACTTTCGGGGTGAATTTCGTTGTCGATGGAACAAAAATCCAGGGCCTCTTCGACATTCCAATTAAAATCTTTTCGGCTGGCCGCCGATTGTATTTCTAAACTATTTCCGCTGTTGATTCCTTCAAAAGAATTTTTCTCAAGAGAGGAAATTTGCGACAGACTTTCAAAAAGCGTTTTGCCGAGCAATTTATCGTCTGCAATTTCAAAGTCATCGCCCTTTTTGGGTGCCGGCACGATGTAATATACAGGGTACTTATTAAAACTCTCAAGAAGTGTGCTGATAGTTTGCAAATCGGTGACGGTGACCTGATTTGTTTGCAGATTGTGTAAGCATTGTTTTAAAATTTCAGGGTTTTCGATCTCGACCTGAGTGGCAATTCTGAGCCACGGCACCTGTAAGTTGAGACTGTTATTTGTTTCGTCGAAATCGATTTTAAGCTCGTCGTAGGGAATCAACATATTGGACATCCCCACATGATATCTTTAGCCGCGAAGGTGGCCAAAACCTTCTGGAAACTCAGCTTAAATTGACACCTAGGTCGAGGTGGTGCTAACGAAGAAAGTATGAAAAACTACAAACACTTTACAATCCTTGGCTTATTATTTTTATTTGAATCTCTTTTCGCGCAAGAAAGTACAGTGGCGGCTGAGACCGTCGCCCCCGAAGTTTCTGCCAGCGCCCCGGCTCCTCTCGGGCCTGCTTTTAACGATTATTCCAAAGGCACAATGAGCCGCTTTGGTTTTTTTGTGGGGGGCCTGCCGGTTCCCATGCTCAGTGGCGGTGCGGCCGCCAGCGCCGAGTTTTTACTCACGCCGTGGCTTTCGCTAACGGGCGGCTACGAACGGCGAAGAGCGTCGACGGATAGAACCTTTGAGATTAACCTTTTGGACGAAGGCAGCCGAACCATTGCAAAAAGCACGCTTCTGGGCTTGCGCATCTACAATGGATTAAGCGGGCGCTGGTGGAAAGGCTTTTACATCAATGCCGGGTACAAATGGTCCACCATGGATACCAAGTACACTCCCGGGTTGTTCGCTGGCAATCAAGCGAGTCGTGTGGATTCCGATGAGGATGTCTATGCGGGCCTGGGATATCGTTTAACGGCACAAATTCGAAAGAATACCGTCTTATTACTGGATGTGGGCGTGAACTATGAGCCGGGCGGGATCAGAAAAGTTTACTACGATGACAATGGAACTGGGCTTTTTGGGCCAAACCCCGATGGCGTTGGACTGATTCAAACCGACGTGGGACATCAACTTTTTCCAGAAGCAAAGGTCGGCTTACGCTTCTAGAGCATTGCTAGGTCAGGGGCTTTAGCTTTTCGCGAACGGCCTCGGGAATTCCCTGAGCCACGCGTTTCTCTTTATTCAAAAAAACATGCACCGACTCGATCGTGCAACAAACAGAGCCATTTTGCAGAAGCTCGGTTTCGAGCTGAAACGACGTCTCTCCTACAGACTTCACTGACACCCGCGCTTCGCAAGCGTCGAAGGCCAAAAGGGGGCGTCGAAAATCACCACTCACTTTTTTTATCGGAACGGCCCACGCTTCGTTTTGAAACCAATTTTTTTTACTTCCATAAATCTCCTCCACCCATTCCTCATAGGCGTCGTGAAACAGGGTAAAAGCCTCGTTAAAAAACAAGAGCCCCGCAGAATCAGTTTGATGGAATCGTGGCGATAGAGTTGTAGTGAAGTTGCGCATATAAAAACGGTACAACGCGCAGAGTAAACGAGTCAAGGTGCAGGGGTTGTGTTGTGTCGTGCCAAGGGGTTTGTTATACGTCACACCGTGGATCTTAAAATCTATTCGACTACAGATTTTCCATCGTACTTACCTCAGCTTAATAATCTTTATGATGATTTGTTTGAAGGTGGAAAAGGCTTTCGCGCAAAGCTCACGCAAATGGTGGCGGAGTGCTTACAATTAAATCGCGAAGCCATTCATTTACTCTGCCAAACGGTGGAGTTTATACATAACTCTTCTTTGCTGCACGACGATCTCATTGATCGCTCCAGCCTTCGCCGCGGAAAAACAGCCGCTTGGGTTAAGTTTACACCCGAGTACGCCGTGCTTGCTGGCGATTACCTTCTTGCGCGCGTGATGGTGAACCTTTCTCAGTACGGTAATATCGAGCTCATTCAGCTGACGAGCAAGGCCATTTCTGATTTGATAGAGGGCGAATGGTTGCAAGACGACCATGTTAAAAAAATAAATGTCACCATGGAACAAATGGATCACGTGCACATCTTAAAAACCGGGTCGTTGTTTCAGTGGTGCATGCGTGCGCCATTTTTAGCGGCTGGGATATCCACCCCACAGGTCCACGTTGAGTTGCGCAAACTGGGAGAAATTCTCGGCCTGTTGTTACAGCGCAGTGACGACCTTTTGGATTTTGATGTTCGCAATGGCGAGCAAAAAAATATCATGGGCGATCTTAGCGCCGGCTACGTCAATTCGTTTTGTGCATTTTTATTTTATGATCTTCCCGAAGCCGAACGCGAGCAGCTCTCGCACATCATCGATCTTAAAAAATTTAAAAGTGCCATTGGCGAACCGTATTTTTTAAAAAAGCTAGAACAGTTTGACGAAATAAATCGAAAGTTGATCGACGATTATCAAAGAACTCTTTCTGGAGTGGCAAGCCATCTCAGTGGAGATGTTGCAAAGAATCTGGTCGCGGTTCTCACTCGACTTCCGCAGCCGATCTATTGGCGGGACGCCCAATGAACAAACGGGACGCCCAATGAATAAACGGGAAGCCAAATGATTCATCGGGAAGCCCAATGATTATTTATTGTTCTGACTCAGTCCCAGATCTGATGACGACAGAGCAGCAGGATCATTGTACGAAGGATTTAAAAGCAACCTTAGTAACGCATCTTCCAGAGGCCGAGTTTTATTTGGAGTTCACTCCGCAGTCATCGCGAGTGTCGCTGAAGCGTAACAACAGTAACGAGCACGGAATTTTTGTCGACTTCGAAAGCGACGAGCAAAAATACAAACAACAACGAATTTCGAGCGGCAAAGATCTATTGGCGCGAGCCATCGGCGTAGAGCCCGGGATTTCTATTTGCGATTTAACCCTGGGTCTTGCGGGCGATGCTTTTAAACTTTGTTATTTCGGCGCGCAAGTGGTCGGTTACGAGAAAAACCCGTTCGTGTGGGCCTTGGTTGAAAACGCGGCCTGGAGATGGAATCAGCAGAAAGGGATTCAACAAAATAAATCTTTGCCATTAAAGCCCATAAACGCCGACTCTTGCGAAGCGCTCCAACTTGCAAAAACAGAGGGCTCAGCTTCTATGTTTTCGAACGCCGAAGTTTTTTACCTCGACCCCATGTTCAATCTTGTGCGAACGGCTTTACCCCGCAAAGGCATGCAGTATTTAGATCACATCACTGCACCGACGCCCGAAAAGGATCTCGAGAGTATTTTGATGGGTCTAAAAGAGGCAAAAAAGAAGCTGGTTGTAAAACGCGCGCTGCAAAGCGATTGGCTTTGCGGTTACAAACCTTCGCGAAGTGTCGAGGGAAAAATGGTCCGCTTCGACATCTACGGACAATGATTATTTTTCCAGACCCTTTCTGATGAAAGTGATAATGAGTGATTGATACCCTTTACCATCGATTTTCGCGCGGGTTTTTAGCGCGCGTAAAAGGTTTCCTGGCACTCTTAAGCTAATAGGAACCGTAGCCTCGTTGGTATTGGCACTTAACTTCCGCATGTCTTCCAAAAACTGCACGGCTTGCAGTGGCGAAATTTCAGCTATGGGCTGTTTTTTACTATTTTTTTTTGCCACTGAGTCGCTCCCGTATATTTTCAATATCAACTAAATCCTGCGGGCGGCCGCTGGTTATTTTCATACGAAGGAGCTCCTCCAAAGTAGCCACAGGTATTTTTCGTGTTCCCACTGAAATCATCTTCACCTTCAAAGCTTTTAGCTCTTCAGTGATAATGATATCAACCTGGCGACTGGGATCTTCATAATCAACAAAAGACCATGCGATGAGGTTTCGCTTTTCAATAAATTCCTCGCGCATACTGATAACATCGTGTGCGCGAACGGGGATTCGAGAAACCAGACCGATCTCTTTCAAAGCCAGTTCGGCATTTCGAAAATCGTTGAGTTTTAGACTGAGGACAATGTCAATATCAACCGTGCTGCGGACCAGTCCTTGCAGAGCCAGGGCGTAGCCCCCAACAATGGCAAAGTTGATTTTTTTCAATTGTAGGGAGTCTACGAGTTCGTAAAGGAGCATGTGACTATTGTATATACATGTATATACAATAGCAAGTTTTTAAAAATGCCGGGCTTTCATCTTGCGCAGGAGCTTGGCGTAGCGACTATTGGTCACTTTTTCCGATCGAAACGTCATATACTGGCCAAGGTCCTCGGCGGCGCGGACGAGATCGCCGATGGCATAGGCGGCGCGCGCTCGATCTACTAAATGTTGCAAGGCAAACGGTTGATGATGGATGAGGTGGGATTGTAATTTGTAAAATTGCACAAGGCTGCGCTCGCGCAAGGATTGGGTTTTTAACAAGGACAGATAATTGGTTAAGAGTGTTTTTGCATTGACCGACTGAGTAAAATCGCAACCCGCGTTCACCATGTCGACAATTTCTGCCTTAGAATATTCGCGAAACGTGGAGTTGAATTCAAAAAGATGCGACTTTCCGGAATCGAGCAATTTGACAACCCACAGTGTTGGTCCCTGCAAAACATCGAGTTGAAGGTTGAGATTTTTAGCGAGGCTGAGGAAGAGCAGTAAAAGCACTTCCGGGGGACCGCTTCGGCTCAGAAGGGTATAGGGAAGCAAACACTTATCCAATGTCGGCTTTGAAGCTAACGAACTAAATCCACGTTTGTTAAAGAAAAAATCATGCAGGCAAAAAAGTCGTTCTCTCGGCGACTCAGGAAGGTCTAAGTTGGAAGCCTGCTCAAGCAGGGCGCGATACTTTTTTACGGTGAGCTCTGGCGACCACGAGGATTTCATATCGGCGGCAATGCGACTCAGCTCGGTCACGAAATAGTCGTGCTCCGAATGAACCAATACCAAATGATGTGAAAATGTTGCTGCCACTGCCCCCCCTACAAAGACGTGATCTCCCAGGTTCGATGTACTCAGAGAGGTCCAGGGATTGCAAGAAAGATATTTTACACGTTGCGCCCGAGATCCCAGCCGTGGCAATTTAGAAGAATGGATGACACTCATGGATGAAACGTCGACTCTCAAAGGCAAAATCAAAGCTCTGGAAAAAGAGCTGGAACTTAAAGACAAAGATTTAGTCACCTATCAAAAAGAGCTCACCCGCGCCAACGAACAACTCGAGCACTTAGTCATCCACATACATTCGCAGCTTAAAAAAGCCTTAGAAATCCAACGTCAGGTTGTGCCCACCGAATTTCCGCACATCCCCGGTTTTGAATTTAGCACAAAATTCATCGCAAGCTCCCTCACCGGTGGAGACTACTTCGATATATTTGAACATCGGGATAAAATGCAGTTTGGTATGCTGTTAAGCTCGTCCTCGGGCTACAACCTTTCGGCTTTGTTTTTATCGGTTTTTATGAAGTTTACATTTCAAGCCCGCTCCGATGAGCAAAGCTATGCACCTAGCCACCTTTTACAGGCTCTGCAAAAAGAATTTTTGCCCAATATCGACGACAAGGATCGCTTTAATTGCTTTTATGGAGCCATGAATCGCCGCCACTTGCGTTTGGATTACGTGAATATGGGCGACGTTGTAGCTGTGCACTATTCCCATGCAACCAAAAATTTAAAAAGACTTCAATATGAACAGGAGCCGGTTCGCAAGGGTAAGGATCTTAAACAGTACAAAATCGAAAGTCTCAACTTTGAACCCAAGGACAAACTGATCCTCTGCTCTCCTGGACTTTTTAAGGCGGCCAGCCCCCAGGGTGAGTATTTTGGGGAAGAGCGCTTTTATTCAATTGTAAAGAAATCTGCAGAATCCGACGTCCATAACCTGCGCAACGAAGTCTTTTTCCAAACCCAACAGTTTATGAAGTCAAAGAATCTGCCCCAGGATCTCACTGTTATTGTGGTTGAAGTTAAAGAGAGAGTGCTAAAACTCGCCTAAGGACGGAGGTCCCATTGTGCGGCTTGGCGCGGTGTTGGGAATCCCTGGTCTTTGTTTTTAAACTCTCCACAGACCTTAAAATTTGTGTCATAACAAGAGTATCTACGAAAGGATCCTCATCATGTCTGAACCTGTGAAAATTTACGACGGAGCTATTGATCGCGGACTCGAGGGCGTAGTTGCCTGCACGACGGGAATTTCGTCGATCATTGATGTGACTCTTTGTTACCGCGGATACACCATCGAAGACCTCGCGGCCCATTCAAATTTTGAAGAGGTGAGCTGGTTGTTGTGGAATGGAAAACTTCCCAACTCCTCCGAGCTTGAAACATTTAAGGCAGAACTTAAAAAAGAAATGAATTTGGACGGAAAATTAATCGATCAGCTAAAAAAGCTGCCCACCAACGTTCATCCCATGTCATGGTTGCGAACCGCCACCTCTATGTTGGCGATGTGGGACCCCGAAGCTCAGGATATGTCGGATGCGGCAAACCGTCGCAAGGCTTTACGCCTTACAGCTAAAATGGGAATGCTGGTTGCACTTTTTCAACGGGTTCGTGATGGCAAAGATTTTGTTCAACCCAATCCTGATAAAAGCATCGGCTGGAATTTTTTGTACATGCTCAAGGGTCAAGAGCCAGATTCTGAGTTTGCAAAAATTTTTGATACCTGTTTAGTTCTGCACGCGGATCACGAACTCAATTGCTCGGCATTCGCTTCCCGCGTGACAGCGTCATCATTGAGCGACATGTATTCCGCCGTTGTCAGTGCCATTTGTGCTCTTAAAGGGCCACTTCATGGTGGTGCCAACGAGCAAGTGATGTTGATGCTCAAAGAGATCGGTGGAATGTCGAAAGTGAACGCGTGGCTTGATAACGCTCTTAAGAACAAAGCTAAAATCATGGGCTTTGGCCATAGAGTTTATAAAAACGGGGACCCTCGCGCAAAAATTCTAAGTCAGATGAGTGAGTTTCTGACTAAAAAAGTTGGTCAACCTGAGTACTATCAGATGTCGAAGATCTTAGACGATACCATGCAGTCCCAAAAAGGCCTTTTGCCCAATGTGGATTTTTATTCAGCCACTGTTTACAACGCGATGGCTATACCCATTGATATTTTTACGCCGATCTTTGCCGTATCGCGAGTTTCCGGTTGGTGCGCTCATATTCTTGAGCAATATTCTAATAATAGAATCTATCGACCCCGCGGGCAGTGGACTGGACCCACAGATTTAAAATACACGCCCATCGAAAAAAGGTAGTTTTGTCGTTCTTTTAGTCAGCTCTTATTCCTTTATGAATTGGATGTTTTAAGGATTCTCGTGTCTCTTTCTGAGACACGAGTGTAAATTAGCCTCTCTCAAGTGCAAAAAAATTCCGATATGCATGCAAAGAGGTGACGACATGAGTTTAATTACAATCGTTTCGATGAATCAAGCCGAGAGTAAAAAAATTCAGGATCTATTAACTGAAGTGCGCACAGATAAATATCGCGTTCAATTTGAGTTTTTACGCCCGCTCCAGATCTCTGCACTCAAGTTAGATAAAAACATGGATCTTCTGATTTACAACAATCCCAATAACTTAACCATGACGCTTCAACAGCAAATCACGGGCTGGCGAAGACACGGGTTTCACTCGTCCATTTTATTACTCACTAAAGTTGCAGACCCCGCGGCCATGGGCAGTGTGGAAAACATTAGTAACTGTGTGCTTTTGGAAAAGCCTTTCGATGAAAAAGATCTAAAAGGCATTGCCGAAAAGTTTTTGAACACGGTGCAAGTGCAACAGCGCAAATACCGCCGCTATTCAACGCAGCAAATGGTCAATTTGAGTTCCTATGTGACCGACTTTAAAACTCCTACCAAAGTGAATAACATGTCTCTTGGTGGACTGCGAGTTGAGGGTCCGGTAACGGATCTGCGCATCGGCGAAGTTTTAAAAATTAACTTTAGCCTAGATAAGTTAAATGTGGAGCGGGTGATGAACGGCCGCGTGGTATGGGTGGACAATGAAAGCCCTCGCCCCAGCGCAGGCATTCAGTTTATGAAAGAAACCGAAGTCTACACTCATCTGCTGCGCGAAATTGGCTAAGTAGGAAATACATCAATGAAATTTTCATCGCAAGGATCCACTCTTTGGATTCTTATGCAGGACGACCATCATACGGCCAACGCTCTCACGTTGGCCGACTCCCGAGAGCTCAAAAAGCAAATTAAGAAACCGTGGACTCTCATCGTTTGCAAAGGCGAAGAGAGGGTATTTTGCTCTGGCGGGCAGCTGAAAGATTACGCTCGACTAAAAACCAAGGAATCTGGTCTAAAGATCAATAACGAAATAAAAAAAAATCTCTCCACTTTACAAAAACACTCCGCACTCAAAATCGCGCTGGTTGGCGGCGATTGTTTTGGTGGTGGCATCGAGTTTTTAGGCAGTTTTGATTTGGTTTACTCGGTCCCCCAGGCGCTGTTTGGCTTTTGGCAAAACAAAATGGGAGTGAGTTATGGGTGGGGCGGGTATGACCTGTTGCAACGACAGCTCAGTCCTTCGTTTTTAAAAACCGCACTCCTCGAAGAAAAAATATTCACCGCATTTGAACTAAAAAGAGCCGGCTTGATCTATGAAATCGTAAAACACCACGATTTCAACCAAATTGCAGAGAGGTGGGAAAAAACCTTCGCAGCAAAAAAATCCAAGTTGGAAATTCAAAAGCATCTTGGCAAGAAAGCAAACGAAGTTTTTAAAAAACTCTGGTGGGCTCCCGAGCACCGTCAAATCCTCGAAAAAATCTTAAAAAAAAAGACCCAGGAAACCTGAGTCTTTTTTTATTACTTATTTAATTGATGCTTTTACAAGATTTTCTTCTGAAGCACCTTTATTTACGATAACGGTCAAAACCTTCGCTTTAAATACGCCATCTGCGTCGGATTGGCGTACATTCAAAGTCAAAGTTAGGATGTTGGTCGCTTTGTTATAGCTGGCTTTCGTTCCTGTAACGTTGGCGCTAGAAAGGCCACTCATCAGGCAGTACAACTTGGCGCAGGCTCTCACAGTTCTCAATACATTGATGGTGCTGCAGCCAAACCATCCGTCCACTGTGGGAATGATTTCGTACACGCTCTTTAAACTGAAGCGCTTTACTGAGGCCTTGCCTCTGCTGGATTTGCGCCTTTCGCTGTCCGACCACGTGCCCTCCCTGAGTCGGAAGGCGCAGGCGCTTTTTCACCTGCGAAGTTACGCCGAGGCTCTTCCCCTTGCGGTCGAAGTACTAAAGATCGAGCCCCAGAACCCCGCTGTGCTGGCTGTGCAGCTGACCTCTCTCTATAAATTGCGTCGCTTCACCGAAGCCATCGCGGCGGCCGATCACATGATAAAAGCCAATCCAACGCGCTCTTTAGCCTTAAGTTTAAAGGCCCAATCGCTGATGCGGCTGGAGCGTTTTGCAGAGGCCTTACAAGTGATTGAATTTCGCCTGCAGTTTGAACCTAACAACCCTCACGTCTTAGCTATGCAAGTTCACGCGTTATTAAAACTCGAACGGTTCAACGAGGCAGCGACCATCGTGGGTCGTATCGAAGATGGTTTTTTTAAATTCTATTACTCGGCCCAAGTGTTTATTGCTAAAAAACAATATACGAAAGCCATCGAATTGCTAAAAACTTTAGATTCGGGTCTTAATGTGAAATGGCTTTTAGCGCAGGCGTATTTCCTTGCCGGAGATATGAAGAGTTCGCGGCAAAGTTTACTCTTTATTGTGCAAAACTCTAAGACGCTTCAACCAAGGGTTGTCGCAGCTTTGATAAAAATCCATCTGTTGGGCGAACAGACGGCCATGGATCCTTTCCTTTTCGGTCTGACCCAACAGCTCTCAAAAAAGGAACTCGACAAAATTTTAGCTTATAAAGAATCGCTCTTTTGGGATTACGAACCAGTTTCACAGGGTCCCGAAGTCTCCATTTCGAATTCTTTTTGGGATGGCCTCAATGCGAAACCCGTGAATGGCCAAACCTTCAACTCAACCTACTAAATGTAGCTAAGCAGGGGGCTTTCTAATCGGACCTCTGATTGCGTAAGGCACTCTCCCTGCAACTTCACAGTCGTTCAGCAAAATGTAGTCCATTACACTCAAGAAATCTCTTCCCCAGGTGACCACCCGTGAATAGGGCGACAATATCCAAAGCCCTTTTCCCAACTTTTGAGAAATAACTCCGGTTAGAGATCGAATAAATCCTCTGTACAGCTGTCGGTTGGTGATCTTATACAAAAATGAAAATGATCTTTCTGCACACTCTCCTTGTACACTTTAACCCCAAACTTTTTCGCATAAAGAAAAAAGAGTTTTCTGAGCAAACTTCGATGAGAATAAAGATTTGCGCTTTTTTTAGATTTCAAAACAAAATGCAGAGGTTTACGACTGTCCAATATACGAGCGGCTTTGCGTTTTCCTTTTACAGATAGAGAACCACCAAACTCTTTCTCCGTTGGTTTAAAGAAACTCATTTGTCTGGCTATTATTTTCTCCTCTGTTTTCTCTTTTTAAGAAAACAATATACATCCATTTTTTAAAACCTATTTTTGGAGAAAATAAAAAATTAAACACCGACCAGATACAACGCTTTATCGTGTTTTAAATCGCGGCAACAGCTTTGCCCCGAAGAGTAAATCTAACCAATGAACCGCTTGGTGAGTTTTAGACAAAAATTCTAATGAAGAAGATTTAAGGATACAAAACAAGCGTCAAGCACTGATGACAGTTGTCAAAAAAATAATAGAAACCTATTTTCAAAAAAGAAATTTTTTACCGCCTCTTCGGAGTCCAATGTACGGCTAACGCTGGGGCAATCTCGGTTGATTAAGAGGATTGCTCGACTGGCTCTGGTGCAAATCTCGGCTGATCAGGAAGATCAGACGAAACGGGTTTAAAAGGGCAGCGGCCCTTTTCGTTCAGGATGAACCTATCCACAAACTGGCTACTTTATTTAGAAAGATCTTTAAATGAAGCCAAAACGGCCTGTTTTTAAAAAAATTTCCAAATTGATCTTGGTTAAAAAGAAATTTTTAACCTGAGACTACAAATGTGTACCTGCCCTTTGACGTGACCCGCTAAGACATCATTCAACAAGTTCTGAGCGGGGGATTTATGAAAAAGCCTAAGTTGTTAGTGATCGCCATGTTTTTTATGGTTTTATTCACCAGTCATTTTTGTTTTGCGCTGACGGTTTGCCTCTACGCCCGGTCCACAAACGACCCCGCAAGTGGTCACGCTTTTATTAATGTTCAAGACAAAGGCCGCACAGTGGAGAGCTATGGCTTGTGGCCTAACGACAAACTGACTTCGGCGTTCCCAAACCCAATCGCGATAAACCGAACTGGCGACTTTCCCATGGCAGTCTTAAGAAAGATGAACGTGATCATCCCAGCGAAAATGGAAAAAATGCTGGAGGGAAAAGTCTGTGCAGACCTAGCGGTGTCGCGTGAGGTGTTGCGAGAAAAAGCACTCAGTTACACAACGAAAGAGGAATACGGACCTTACAGATCGCTACAAAATAACTGCACCCATTTTGCTGTGCGAATGTTTAATTTTGCGACTGATTCTGAATTTCCGGTGGTCGTTACCCCTAAAAAAGTAAATGCCATCATCCGAAATCTTTAAGCAATCTCAACAAATTCGCGGATCATTTTAGCGATACCCGTGAACACCTCATGGGGCTGGGCTTCATGCATGTAAGCGGGGGTGGTGAGAATGCGATGCTCGCGATCCGAAATATACTCGGTCACAGAGCAGACTTCGTGAAGCGCTCCCGTTTTTGCAATCTCTGCGGCGGTTTGTGGGTCGTCGCCGATGGTGACGGCAATGCCTTTTTTTCCGAGCACGCGGGCAACAATGGCTGGAGCAATGCAAATGGCGGCGATGGGTTTTTGATCTGAGTAAAAAGCTTTGAGAACACGTTCCACATCTGGAATCACGGTGCATTTTGCCCCGTTTACAGCCCAATCCGAAAGATGTTTGGCAGCTCCAAAACCGCCGGGCATCAGCAGTCCGTCAAACTCAGAAGGGTTGAGCTGAGCTATGTCCTGAGTTGTCCCACGAGAAATTTGATTGGAAGCCTCGATTTGATGCGCAGGCGCAAAACAAACCACCTGAGCGCCGGCTTGGTTTAAGCAGATCAAAGCACTCACAGCTTCGGTGAGTTCAGAGCCATCTTGATATCCACTACCTGAAAGAATCACGGCGATTTTTTTGTTCATAGAGACTGCTATAGCAGCTGTTAGAACTGATAATCAAATACGGATTTGCACTGACGCACGAGGGGACGCGCTGTATCCACGCTGACGATGGTGGAGTAACAGCTTTTGAGAATGGTTGCAAAATAAGGGACTTCGTCGCTGAGCCACGCTTCCACCTTTGTGGTTTGCGGGTCCACGGGATCTTCAAAAACCACATCGTAGGAAATTTTTTTTACATTCAAGATACAATCCTGCGGCTCAACGCAGGGCTCTTTTTCTAAAACTTTCGCAGGCTTTGGAAAGATTTCGTCGCGCACAACAAGGTTGTAAAACTTGATCAGGGGGTCGGGTGTACCCACGTCTTGATCTTCCTCCTCTGGGGGAGGCTCCGTAGAAAGATAAAAAACATCTTTAAAGACAGCGTGCGGAGATCCCTCTTGCAAGTGATCGACGATCTTTTTTTGCATGGTAATTTCAATATAACCAGGACCTTCTTGGCGATCCAGAATTGTGATTCCCTCTTCGGAAATTAAGCTCACCGTGGGATTCTGCTGACCGGTGTAAATTTCCTGGGACTGTATAAAGTAAGTAAATTCACCTTTTTGAATATTGAGCGGATTGGTCTTTGCTAGAATCTCTTGCTGCACCTTATTGATTTCTTGTGCCGTCGTAGGCACGCGGGGCGCCGACGGGCTGTCCGACGAGCAGCCCAGTTGCAGCCAAATAAAAGCTAACAAGAAAAGTCGAATCAAATGGAATCCCAGCCCCAAAACCAAAGGGGAAGTGGGAGAAGTTTATTGAGCTTCTCCAGAGTGGCTTCCGAAAACGCATGCATTTCTGACGGCTTTTGCGGGCCAAACAACAAATGAATGATATCGGATTCCGATTCCGTTTTGTAAACGCCTTCGCTGGTCCCAAAGTACAGAGTGTTCTCGTGCATCTCGATGGCAAAATCATTCAAACCCATGCGACGTGCGGTTTTTTGTACCTTTTTCACCAACGAATGTTTGTCGATCAGCTTGATCATTCCAAGAATGCCCTCGTAGGATTGAGCCCCGCCGCTCAAGCAGCGACGAATTAAATTTTTACAGTGCGGAGGTGTGATGACGATGATTTCTTTTTTCTGTTGCTCGCGAGCGGCGATAAAGAGTTCTACCAAAGCCGACGTATTGCCACCCCATTCGTGAATATAGCCTTGGAGGTCGATGCCTTTACCTTCGATGGCATAAGCTTCCATTTGGTTATTTTTGTTCCAAGCGGTGTACACGCGAGAGTTTGGAATCTGCAGGTATTTTTTTATATCGTCGATGGAACGATGACTGGTTACAGAGTGGAGATTATAAAGTCGCAGCAGAGCGTTGGGGTCGATCTGTTTGGTATTTAAAACTTTTAAGTCCGTGCGGCGTTCTTGCGGCTTAAAATTGTCGTTGATGATTAAACTGAGTTCAGTTCCGGCCAATTCAAATTGAAAGTTTTTGTAAAAATCAAAGAGATCAGTCCATAAAACTGCGAAGTCACACTGTAACGATTTTGCATGGTCGATGCAGTTATCAATGAGGTGCGAGCTGAGCCCCTGCTGCCGAAAGCGAGGGTCCGTCATGACGCTGCCGATGATGGCCACATTAAAGAGAGAGTAGGGAGTTTTGATAATCGTTGGCTTAACAACAGCATGGGAAATTATTTTTTTATCATCATCGGTGATGATGCGAATATTGTGAGCATTTTTAGCTTCAAAAGCGAGAGGGTATTCATCGCTCACTGACCACCCATCTGTGGTTCTGTTTTGATTTATAAATTCATAAACTTGATTGAGCTCGTGGGCCTCTGGTGCGCGCGGTTTCTGCATAACTCCCCCTTTTCACTTATCATAGCTGACGCGGGAGTAGATTCTCATCTATTCAGCGGCTGATCTCGACAAATAGCGGTGCTGGTTCGTTAAAAATAGACTTTGTGCTGAGAGCCGCTCCGAGAGATGAATTGACACTATTGGGGTTGTGTTCAAATATGGGTTATGATTCTGGCCTATCTTGAAAGCTTCAAATATGTTGGTCATTTGTGGCCCATTTCTCTTCTTCGGTTTGTCATTGGCTGGCAGTACCTTCGTATGGCCTTAAATCACGTCAATTCGAGCTATTTGCAGCATCCTTATCTGAGCGAGCAGTTGCGCTTAAAACTGGAAAGCATCGGCGTTCTAAATGGCTATTTGCACTTTTGGGAAGTGCAAATCCAGGATAGCTGGCTTGTGGTCAGTTACCTAATAGTGATTACGGAATTTTTAGTAGCAGCCTCCTACTTCTTGGGATATTTGGTGCGTCCCGTTGCCTTATGGGCTGCGTTTTTATCCCTCCATCTCTTTTGGATGGTGGAAGCGCAAGGGGACTCCACGCAACTTCTCGCATTTTTTATTCACATTACTTTTTTTCTCATTGGTGCCGGCCGCTGTTTAGGCTTCGATTATTATTTTTATAAAAGTCGCCGCGGACTTCTTTGGTAATGATGAAAGCACCCTCGTTCATTTTGATGTACTTTATGGCCTTTATGGTGGTTGTTGGTGGGTTGGCGAGTTTTTTTCAGTACGAGAAAAAAAATCCACAAACTGCAAACAAAAATGTGTTGCGCGTCCTCTCCTACAGCAGCTTCATTAAGGAGTGGGGGCCTGGGCCGATCTTGGCGAAAGAGTTCGAAGACGAAACCGGCATTAAGATCGAGTGGATCGATGCGGGCTATGCCGGACAAATTTTAGAAGAATTAAAAAAAAACGAAAACTCAGTGGATGCCGTATTGGGCTTGGACCTGATTGCCATGCACGAAGCAAAAAAAATCCTGCAATGGAAAAAACTCAATCGCTACAACACTTATTTTTCCCGGGAGTTGCCGTCGGGAGTGATCTTTGACCAATTTTTACCAATTGATTGGTCGCCGATGACATTTGTTTTCAAAAAGAAAATGGCACTCCCTCCACAACGCTTGGAAGATCTTCTCAATGCAGATTTTGCCAATTCTTTGGGACTGCAAGACCCAAATATAAGCTCCACGGGTTTTTATTTTTTAGCCTGGATTATGTCGGTGATGGGTGAAGAAAAGGGCTTTGAATATCTCAAAAATCTAAAGAACTCCATTCGCGTGGTGTCCCCGTCGTGGTCGGCCTCGTATGGCTTGTTTAAAAACAATCTCGTTCCTCTTGTTTTTACCTTTTTTACCTCGCCGATTTATCATCACCTCAACGAAAAAGACTTTAGCTACCAACCCATCTACTTTGATGAGCCACTGATCTATACTGTGGAGTACGCAGCCGTGCCGGCAACTTGTACTTCGTGCGACGATGCTCAGCTCTTGGTGGAGTTTTTATTGCGAATGAGCTCGCAAAGAACCATCATGGAAAAAAACTATATGCTGCCAGTGGTTGAAGGTGTGCGCAAAGGCACAGCTTTTGACTTTTCTAAAAATATACAACTGATCAAGCCCAATGCGTTTTTAAAAACGATTGATAACAAAGAAAAAATCTTAAACCAATGGAACAAGACAGGGCTTTGATTGTCGCCAAAAAAGCTTTCCATCTTTTTTTTCGTTGCGCTACTTTGGCTGCCTTCTTTTCTCGTTTTCAAAAACTTCGATTTTTTTCACGTCGAAACACTCTTGCGGTCGCAAAACGCTCTGTTGTCGTTTTTGCAGGCGCTTTGCAGCTCCCTCGTCACTTTGCTCATCGCGTTTCCTGCAGCCTGGGGAATGCTGGCTTTAAAGCGTCGTAGTTCAGCCCAGCTTTTTTTTATTTTTGAGTTTTTAGTTTTGATTCCCAGTTTTCTGCCATCCTTGATGGTGATGATCAGCGTCTTGGTGCTCCTGCCCTCATTTCCATTTGGATTTTGGGGAGTTGTTGGCATGCATACAATCATCGAAGTTGGGCTCGTTGTGGTCTTTCTCACTCGTTGGCTGGAGATCAAACTCCGCACCTACGAACCGCTTTTTGAACTGTATCCAAAATCCTTAGGCCAACAGTGGTCGCTGACGTGGCCGCTACTCAAGCGCGAACTTTTTATGGTTTTTGGCTTTCTGTTTGTTTTCTTTCTGACGAGTTTATCTGTGCCCATCATCATGTCGGGTGCGGATCGCTATGTGAGCCTTGAGTATTTAATTTATGCCAGCTTAAAAAATCGCGGCGACTGGAACACGGCTCTGCATTTTTATTTGCTGCAGCTCGGATTTATTTTTCTTTGTTTGTCCTTCTTGCCTCGGCGGGAGTTGGAAGATCCGGAAACTGAAACAGTGGCTTATGGAGGCCATCGCCAAGGACTCATGCTTGCGCTCTTGGCCTGCGTGCCGGTCGTTCTGTGCTTACTGGGGTTGGTGATGCATTTTTTTGCGGGACTGCAGGCGATGCAACGCGAGCCCGTGGAATTTGCATCTGCTGTTGTGGGGTCTTTGTTGCTGGCATTTATGAGTGCGGGATTTGTCTTTGTTTTTTTATCGGGGCTTGCCTATTTTTATCAACACGCGCCGACACGGAAGTATCTTCAATTTTGGACCATTCCCAGCGGCGTGGTGATTGGATTTTTTTGGCAGCAACAATTAGCTAGTGCCGCGCTGGTGAGTCTGTTGGTGCTTTCGGCGGTGATTGCATTTTTATTTTTACCAACGCTCGCTAAGCTTGGCGTGTATCAACAGATCGAAAAGCTTCATGAGCAAATCGAAATGGCAGAGCTTTTAGGAGCTTCGCAATTTAAAATTTTTAGATTGATCACGTTTCCATTCATTTTGCCGTGGATTGCGCTTTCCATGGGGCTGGCCTCGCTGTGGGCCATGGGAGACTTTGCGATTTCAAGGTTATTTGTTCGTACTGATATTACCTTGGCTTTAAAAATGCAAAGTTTGGTGGAGCAATACCGTTGGGAGCATGCACTTTTTCTTGCGTGGTTTTTATTGCTTATGAGCGCTGTTGTTTTTCTATTTTTTGGAGGGTTTGCCTTTGTCGCTTATAAAAAACTTAAATAAAGTTTACGAGAATTTTACCATGGACATCCCAGAGCTGGAGTGGCCCGACACCGGTGTGACCGTCCTGTGGGGCGAGTCGGGTGCTGGTAAAACCACTTTGATTCGTTTATTGATTGGCTTGGAAGACGCCTCGTACGATTGGGTGTTTGGCTCGGAAAATATCGCCAAGCTGCCTCCAGCGCAAAGAGGCCTGGGGGTTGTTTTTCAAAGCCTCGCTTTATTTTCCCATTTAACCGCTCGGCAAAATATGGAGTTTGTGTTTTCTAAGATCTCAACAGACGAGCGCCGCGAGCTGGAGGATGTGAGTCGCTTTTTAGAAATCGAGTCATTTATAAATCAAAAAGTTCACAGCCTGTCGGGAGGCCAAAAGCAACGTGTGGCCCTGGCGCGCGCTCTTTTAAAGGCTCCGCGGCTCTTGATGCTGGACGAGCCGTTCTCGGCTTTGGATTATCAACTTAAAAGACAGGCCCGCTCCCTTGTACAAAAAATTGCACGGGAGCGAAAAATCCCGGTTTTGCTGGTGACCCACGACCCAGAAGACGTGCGTCTCCTGGCTCAGCGAGTCGTCATTCTTGAAAAAGGACGAATAAAGGCTTCCCAAATGCCCGAAGACTTTTTAAAACTCCTGTAACTCTATCCAACTTCAAAGGGGCCCAATATGTCCATCACTCCCTTAACAGTCCAAAACAAACTGCATGGCAATCCAACTTCAGAACTGCTGTGGAGCCAGTCGGTAAAAACACGCGGCGGCGGCACTACAAAAGTGGCTTGCCCCGTGGCGTCTCGAGCGATGATTGCGTTGATGGACATGGCTGCCGTTCAGGGCGGAGCCGCCAGTCACTTTGGTGGACCTTCAGCGTTTGCCGAAATCATGTCCAGTGCCTTTGGATATTTTTTTGCGAAGGCCAAAGAGCAGAACAAGCAATGGCATCAACTCTTCCACTTTGTAAACGATGCTGGTCACTGCGAAAACGGACTCTACGCCATCAAAGCCAATTATCGATTGGCGGGATTGAGTTTGGAAAGCTTAAATCAATTTCGTTCCGTTAATAGCGTTCTCACGGGTCATGGTGAAGCGCATTTATTTCCCGAAGGTGTTTATATCAGTAACGGCCCCCTTGGATCGGGCCTCCCACAGGCCCAGGGTTTGGCCATGGCCGAAGTGTTGTCTGCGCAACCACGGGTGACCTTTGCCGCCATTTCTGACGGTGGTTGTATGGAAGGGGAGGCGCGCGAAGCTCTGGCCGCCATTCCCGGTTTAGCACAAAATAAACGCCTCGGACCGTTTGTGTTATTGATCAGCGATAACAATACAAAACTTTCTGGCCGCATCGATCAGGATTCTTTTTCCATGCAACCCACCTTTACTGCTCTCGAAGCTTTGGGTTGGAATGTGCAAAAAATCGAAAACGGCCACGATTTACAAAAAGTGTTTTCTGCCATCGAAGCCGCCGACGAACAGATTCGCAACTCGCCAGCCAAACCCATCGCCCTGTGGTTTAAAACCATCAAAGGAAAAGGCGTTTTAAAAACCGAGCAGGCAGCCACTGGTGGACACGGTTTTCCTCTTAAAAAAGCCGACGAGTTGCCACCGTTTCTGCAAGAAATATTTCAAGGTCAAACGGTGCCAGCGCCCTTCACTGAGTGGATGAATCGTTTGATTGCACAGGAAAGCAAACCTGCCGCGCCAGCTGCCCAGGGCAGCGGTGCTGTGGCAACGAAAAAAGAAAAAATTCAAGATGGCGTGGCCAAAGCCCTCAACGAAGCCGTGGAAAAAAATCGCTATCCAGTGATTTCGATCTCTGCGGATCTCCAGGGCTCCACAGGAGTTGAGTCGTTCAGAAAAAAATTCCCACAAAACACCTTCGACATTGGTGTGGCCGAAGCCAACATGGTGAGCGTTGGAATTGGTTTATCCAAACAAGGTTATATTCCCGTGGTGGACACCTTTGCTCAGTTTGGGGTGACGAAGGGCGCTCTGCCCTTCATCATGAGCGGGCTCTCCGAGGGCCCCATGATCGGCGTGTTTTCGCACACGGGATTTCAAGATGCCGCTGACGGAGCGTCTCACCAAGCGCTATCCTACATTTCGATGTTGGGGTCCATTCCCAATGTGGATTTGTATTGCCTCACTTGCAGCGACGAAGCCTATGCACTGATTTCGCAAGCGGTGGAAAAATTTGTTCAAGCCCGCGCAAAAAATCAGGTTCCACGCACGTCCATATTCTTCTTGGGCCGCGAAACGTTTCCGCCGTCTTTTAATTCACAACTGAAATACGAAATCGGCAAAGCGCAAATTCTCAGCGATCAAATCCAGGGGACAAAAAATGTGTTGATTGCAGTTTCGGGTTCGCTTGTGACTTACGCTCTAAAGGCGCAAGAGGAACTTAAGAACAAAGGAATCGGCAGCATTGTGATAAATCCTTCGATCATGAATCACATCGACATCGCTAGTTTAAAAGCCGCCATGGAAAAAACGAATGGAAATATCATTACACTCGAAGACCATCGCCAGGTGGGCGGAATGTCGTCGTACATCAGCCAGGCCTTGTTAGAAAACAAAGTGATAGTCAAAAACTTTGTGAGCTTGGGAGTGGCAGAACACTTCGGACGAAGCGCCTACAAAGCCGACGAACTCTATCGCGCCAACAACATGGACGACAAAGCCATCGTCACAGCCGCGTTAACTTTCTAAAAGGTACCAAGTACCTTTTAGACTTTGTCTTTCGTGCTTTGCTTTTGGCTTTGGGCTTCGCGGTTCATGTCGCCGTGAAGTTTTTGTTTGGCAGAATCGGTGACATCAAGTTCGTTTTCGTCCTCGCCTGACATTCCTTTTTTAAATCCACGAATTGCATCGCCCAAGGAGCGTCCCAATTGTGGGAGCTTTGCCGGGCCCATTACAAAAACGACCACAATTACGGCCAAAATCAGCATATGCGAACCACTCATAAATCCTCCTTAGTTAACCGATATCCTTCAACATTTCGGCATAAATATAGTCTAACTTAAGTGGGACGTCGACTGTCTTTTTGCAAACGACGCCATTGGTGCACCTCAGGGAGAGTGAGGTGATGATAGGCTGCTGCAAGTCCCAGTGCGAGATCAAAAGAGCGGTTGGTGAGCAAATGTTCGCGGTGACGACCGCGCATTTTCTCGGGTACTGGATGTTTGCCTAGTTGTTTTACAAGATTGAGCGCTTGCGTGAAAAGCTCGGACTCCACCCGGTGCATCCCCAATTCCAAACGCATAAACGCATCCAATTTTTCGTCGATCCGCGCCGATAAGGACTGAGTCCAGGATTCGTTGTGAGCCGCTAAAAAGGCATACATAAAAACCGCATAGAGAGCGACCGCTTCGGCCGCTCCGCGCATGAGTTCAAAACCCTGATCGAGGTAGTGCAAAAACATTTTGGCTTTTACGGGATCCTCGAGCAGTGCATGCACCGACGGCAACATGCTTTTGAGAATTTGCAAATCATAGGCCTCAAGCAACGCCCGCGAAGGATCATCAAGGCGCAAAATTTTTAAAAGATCTTCGCGCACGCGGGGGAGTACAGCTTTGCTCAGCAGGGGAGCGCCATCGAGCATGGCTTGTCGAAGGTTGGGTTCGATGGAAAATCCAATTTTGTGAGCGAAGCGCAAGGCGCGAAGGATGCGGATCGGATCCTGCTCGATTCTAATTTTTGGATCTCCGATCATGCGCACGACGCGAGCGCGAATATCGTTGAGGCCTTCGGTGAAATCGATGATCTGCTTCTGCGTGGGATCGTAAAATAAGCCATTGATCGTAAAGTCTCTTCGCAGAGCATCGTCCTTGGGCTCGCCATAGATGTTTTCGTCCACCAGATCGGGGCTCTCTTCGTTGAGGTAATTGAGGGAGCGGAAGGTGGAAACTTCGAATTGCTGTCCATAGCGTCTGACAAGAACCAAACGAAACCGGCGGCCAATGAGAAACGAAGGACGGATGATTTTTTGCACTTGCTCGGGGAGAGCCATGGTGACTATATCGAAATCTTTGGGTTTAATACCTACCAGAAGATCGCGAACGCAGCCGCCCACTAAATACGTGGTAAAGTTTTTCCGTTGCAGGTGCTCAATGATGTTGAGAGCTTCGGGGTCGATTAGGTTTGCGTCGAGTTCAAGTTTCACAGAGTGCTCTTCATCAGGTGGTGATCGTTCATGGCGTCATATAGCGAAAATTTTAACTACCAAATCATAGGTGCAGATGCCAACCCCAAACTTGTATTCTTACATGGTCTGATGGGTTTTGGAAGCAATTGGAAGTCCACCGCACGCCACTTTGAGGACCGTTTTCAGAGCCTGCTTTTAGATCAGCGGGGGCATGGGCGTTCCTTTCGGCCACCCACCGGTTATAAGATAGACGACTATGTATCTGATTTGGAACAGATTTTGGCGTCGCTTGGGTGGACCCAAATCACCCTGGTGGGGCACTCCATGGGAGCCCGTGTCGCAGCTCGTTTTGCCGAACGTTTCCCCAAAACGGTGAAGCGCCTGATCTTGGTGGACATGGGGCCCGAATCCAGTATTTCCACGATGACATCGGTGGAGGAAAAAATTAGAAGCGTCCCAGTTCCTTTTGCATCGCGCGATGAGGCGAGGGCCTATTTTGATGGGCCGTTTTTACAAAAATATAAAAACGCAACGCTCAAGCAATTTTTTTACGCCAATTTAGAGCAAAAGCAAAATGGCGAAATGAGCTGGCGATTCTTTCTTCCCGGGATTCTTGAAAGCCTCTGGCAATCCCGCACTGTTCAGCAGTGGGAAACCTTCCGCGCATTTTCCATGCAGACCCTTTTGGTCCGCGGGGAACTGTCTACAGATTTACCGCAGGAACTCTTTGCCAAAACCCTACTCAGCAATCCAAAAATTCAAGGTCACGTGGTCTCGGGCGCGGGGCATTGGGTGCATGTTGATAAACCCCAGGAGTTGCTCCAAATTTTTGAAGACTTTCTCGCAAAATAGATGATAGATTCTCTCTTTTAAGGCAGGGAAATGACAGACAGCATCAAAAAGTTTACAGACTTTCAACTCCATCCCACAATCATCAAGGCCATCGAAGCCATGGGATATAACTCCTGCACGCCGATTCAAGCGCGATGTTTGCCGATTCTTCTCAAAGGGCAAGACATTGCAGGCCTTGCACAAACTGGCACGGGAAAAACAGCCGCATTTTTAATTCCAATGATTGATCGCATTTTGCGCTCGCAGGAAAAAAATGAAGAGCTTCCAGACCGTGTCTTTAAAGATTGGCAAGATTCCAATTTTATTTTGATTTTGGTTCCAACGCGCGAGCTTGTCACTCAAGTGCTCGATAATTTGCATCAGCTCACTGCAGGTAGCGGACTGACCTCCATTTTTCTCTACGGTGGTGTGGGTTACGATGAGCAAAAAGCATCGTTAAAAAAACCGTACCAGTTTTTGGTGGCTACGCCGGGTCGTTTACTCGATTTGTACAAAGAAGGCCTCATCGATTTTAAACAAGTCCGCGCCATGATTTTTGACGAAGCCGATCGCATGTTTGATATGGGTTTCCAACAGGATGTGTTTTTTATTCTGAATCGCGTGCCCAAAGAGCGTCAGCTTTTGATGTTCAGTGCGACGTTGAACTTCCAAGTGACGGAGATGGCGTACGAAGCCCACTCCAACCCTGTGGAAATCGACGTGAGTCGCGACAAAGTGACTACTGAGAATATCGAAGATTTTATTATCCATTTAGGCAAAGAAGAAAAACCAAAGTATCTGCTCAGTATTTTTAAAAAATACAATCCGCAGCAAGTGATTATTTTTAGTAATTTTAAAAACAAAGTGAATCGTGTCGCAGATTTTTTAACCGAGAACGGTTATCCCGCTTTAGGCATTTCGAGTTTGATGACGCAAGTGCAGCGCAACCGCGTGATTGAGCGTTTTAAATCCGAAAACAAACACAACATCATGGTGGCAACAGATCTCGCCGCTCGCGGTTTGGATATCAAAGGTGTGGATCTTGTTATCAATTATGAAATGCCCGAAGATGCAGAAAATTACGTGCATCGCATTGGTCGCACGGGTCGCGCTGAACAAAAAGGTATGGCCATTAGCTTTGTTTCGGATCGCGATGTGGAATCCTTAGTGCGAATCGAAGAGTACCTCAAAGAAAAATTAGATACCATTTGGTTGGAAGACACTGATTTTGTGACTGAATTTAAACCGCTTCCGCCAGAGGATTTTTATCGTCCTCGCTTCGACAAGGGTGCGCCGCCAGATCGCGGACCTCGTAGAAATTCCTCAGACAGTCGTCGTCCTCGCAGAGACGACGGGCCTCGCCGCGACAACAACGGACCTCGCCAAGAGGGTGGACCACGAAGAGATAGTGGGCCTCGACGGGAAGGACCAAACAGAGACGGACCAAACCGTGACGGACCACGACGAGATGGTCCGAGTCGGGATGGACCGCGCAGAGATCGACCGCCGCGGGTGGATGCACCCCAAGGCGATCACAATCCCATGGAAGCTACCGGGCCAGACCATGACATGCCAGAGTTTGAAAGACCAAACACTGACCGGTCCTCCAATGACAGAGCCTCCGGTGGGGCCGTTCATCGCGACCGCAAAATGGGTCGCCATCAAAACTCCAGCAAAAATCCAAATCGCTCCGAAAATCCAAGACGTGAAAATTTAGGCAGTCAAGATGGATCGCCGGATCGCCCTCAAGACCGCAATCAGAGTGGTGGCAGGAAGCGCTTTGATAACAGAAATGATCGCGGAGCTAAAAAACCATACAACAGTCGACCAGCGGCAAAGAGTGCGTCGGCTAAACCAAGTGGTTCCCTATGGGGTAAGATTTCTAGCAAAATTAAACAGCTCGTCGGAGCTCGCTAGTTATGCTTCTTAAGGGCCTCGTTTTTGGCGTGGCCCTGTTACATATTTATTTTTTAATTCTCGAAATGTTTTTTTGGACCAAACCCTTGGGCTTAAAGGTTTTTGGGCAATCTCTCGACAAAGCAAAAGCTTCGCAAGTTCTTGCGGCCAACCAAGGATTGTACAACGGCTTTCTCGCAGCGGGCTTGTTGTGGAGTTTGCTGCACCCCGTGGCCGAGACGGCGCTTCAACTGCAAAGTTTTTTCCTGGCCTGTGTTGTGGTGGCTGGTGGTTACGGCGCCTACAGCGTGAGTAAAAAAATTCTGTGGGTGCAAGCCATGCCAGCCACCGTGGCGTTGGTGATCATTTACTTTTCTCATTTATTTTATTAATTAAAAAATATTTTTGCACGCGACAGGTCCCTCTGGCACGGTTCGCGATTCTGCAACGGGGTCTTTGACACCGTTGCTCCACCAATCGAGCTCTTTAAAGTGGATCTTCGGATCGATACCAATTTCTTTTAAAAAGTCGTTGATAAAATCGAGCTGTTGAGTGGCGGTGAGCCCAGTGGGTATGCGTCCTTCCGCGAGCAGCTGTGGGTAGGATTTTAAAAAACGATTCAAAGCGCGAATGCTTTCGGGTTGGTACATCAAAAACCCGGAGTTTCCCTGAGGATTGGTCTCGATGATTTTTATTGTGCCATCGCTGAGGACAGCCGCATCGAGACCCATGGGGAATCCGCGCAACTCCCACGGAATTTGATCGATAAATTTTTGCACTGTTTTTTCCACCCGCAAAGCTTCTTCGGGGTTCTCCACCAGTTTCGACGTATCGGGATTCTTGTAAGAATAGCGATCGATGGTGGATCCATTTCCAAGCACACGACCCGCCACCACTTCAACTCGGTATTCCGATTTTATGCTCATCTTTTCTTGTACGATGGTCCATTCGGTTTCTTTCATCATCCGATTGATGCGAAACCCTCGATAGCCCTCAAGGTTTCGCAAAGCGCGGACGTAAGCATCGGGATCAGCGCCCAGCTGGCGCTCAAGAATTTTTTCCCTTTCTGCTAAAAAGTTAGAATTGCGATAAATATCAACTTCCTTTTGCAAATCCGTTTCGCTGCTCACCAAGAAGCTCGCATCCGTTGCATGATCGCGAACGCCTTTAAGGACCCACCCCTTGGGAAATTGTCGATCCAACTTTTGTCTGAGTTGAGCGATATCGTCCACCGACGAAGCCCCCCAAGCATCTCTCAACAGAAGCGTCTTCGGCATGGCGCCAGGGACGTATTTTTCTAAGAATTTGGCCTCGACGTATTTGTCTGTCATAACGATGGCTAAAAAAGAGTTAATAACGCCCGGGTTGTGCGCTCCCACAACCACCGATGCCATTTCGACCAGCGGATGAAACACTACACTCTCGCCGGGAACCAGCCATGGCAACGACAGTGAGCCCCGGGCCGGAAGTAATAAGGGAGATGTTTTGTTGTAGGGGTATCTTAGCAAATACCGCATTTCTTTCGTCGTATCTGGTGTGGAACTGACTTTTGGATTGGCCCATAAAATTCGCACCACATTTGTGGAATCGCCTTTCAGCAGCGCAGTCGCAACAGTACGGCGAATGTCTTTTTCGCGAAGCCCGGTGGCTTGGGAAATTTTTTGAATTTCGTGATCTGTATAATGTTTAAGAAGAGAAGAAGTTCCGTGTTGCGCGGGATCGAAATGGATTTGTCCCAAGGCTTCTGACATGCGCACAAAGCCCACGGCTTCTTTCACAGCTTGTTTGACGTTAAAATCATTGTTGCGATCGCGAAATTCGATGGCGGGAATCAATTTAATCCAAAGATTTTCCTTTAAAATTTTAGCTAGAGCGTCTTCGGGAAAAGCATAAAGCAGAAGAGAGCTCAACTTGAGCGGTGAAAATTTAATCACGCGAAAAAGCGGCGATTCTTTCAGCGTAAACGCATCGGTTTCGGTGATGTAGAGCAAAACATTTTTTTTAATTTCTTCGATGGGGGCGTCCCACGCCGCGGGGTCATTTAAAAGTTCCGACAGCTGTCGATACAGCAAATCATCTTTTAATTGTTCAAGGCTCGGCTCATACGCCGGATCCATCAGTCGCTGCATAAAGCCTGCAGACAGGGGCTGAATATAATGCTTTCGAACTTCGGGGATTTGATAATGGGTCTCGATTTGTTGTCGATGTACAGGGTCGAGATAGTTGCGCAATAGATTAACGAGATCTTTCGCGTGAAAGTTTTCTTTGAGTCCTTGGCCCATTTCCACATTCACTTGCAAAGAGACCGCAACGTCCTTTCGAGTGCCAGTGGCACCGGCTTTTAGCAAAGCATCCAACGCTTTTTGCAGTTCTTCTACGCCTCGATAATCAATGGGCCCTGGGTCCGTGAGCAATTCTAAAATTAAGGACTTCTTTTGGTTTTTTCCAGGCACCACACCGCTGGTCTCGTTGGCTTCCGGTTTAATCACCAGTCGCATACCGGTCGAGTTTTTTTTGATTTTGGATCTTCGAAGTATTTTTTGCGTTCTAATGATTTTTCCGTTTTCTTCCACAGAAATTTCTTTGCTAAATTCCGCAAATTCCACCTGTCCTCCAACCACTCCCTGGACAATCTTTGTGGCCTCTTCGAGGGTGAGACCCGAGAATTCCACTTCGATACCCGTGCGAATTGCATCCTGAGCGTGATGATAGAAAGCGGCAAGATCGACAATGTCTGTTGGTTCTGTTGCAAAGACGGGCGACCAAAAAGTTACGACAGAGATAAAAAGCAGTGCACATGTGTTTTTCATAAATCATCCAGGGTCTTAGACCAGTTTAAAAAGGTTTCCCAATGGGCATCACCCACAGCTTTTATAGGTTCAAATTTTTCGGCAAATTGTTTTCCAAACGTAAGAAGTTTTAAAAAATCAGCATTCTTTCTAAAATTTGGATTTGCTTGGTAGTTCAGGGCTCGCAAGTAATATTCGTTGAGCAATTCACGCAGTCCCACAAGAGACTTTTCGTTGAGACCGTGGACCTCTGCATCTTTGATCCATTCTGGAATATCGTGCTTTAAGTGAGAGACCGCGTTTGCCAGATCGTTGTAAAATAGAAAGCCAGCAGTCCCTTCGATGGAAATGCCATAGCGCTCTCGTAAAAACCGTGTGTGGGCACCGAGCACGTGGGGCAGACGCAAAAATCCTGACCATCCTCCGGTTCGTCCGTTGTTGGTGTTGATCTCGATGAGTTGAAGACGGCCGTTGGCCCCGATAAATACATCGAAGGAATACGCAGAACGAAGCGTAAAACCCACCGGCATTAAATCAAGAAACTCCTGCACAAACTTTTCAACACGAGCGATTTTTTCGGGTGCATCTGGTGTGTACCAGCGCGTTTGCGTGGTGCCGGGCACGACGTCCTTATAAAAACTATGAGTGCGAAACTCATTGTCATTTCCGTAGGAGCTATCTTTGCTGCCGGCCGCAGTGTCCTTGATGAGTCCCATCAGCATAAACTGTTCGCCACTGAGAGGTTTTGAGTAAGAAGGATTGATGTAAGGCGACAGAAAGTCTGTTGGTTTGTACAGGTTTGTGTTCTGTGCCAACAGGTCACGCACTATTTCTTTTGCATTAAAATAAATATTCTTTCCACCAGAACTTAAGCCAATCACCGGCTTAATAACGAACCCCTCAGGAAATGCCTCTTCCAGGGCACGCGTCAGTGTGCTTTCCGAAACCTGAATTCGACCAATGTGATCCACGAGATTTCGAGTCCGCAAAAATTCGTTTAGTCCCAATGCACGAGGATGGTAGAAGGTGGCTCGATCCCCTAAAAAATATTCCATCACTTTGTAGATGAGCAGTTTGTCGGTCAGCAACATTGAGAGTTCATCGGCTCGTAGTATTTCAGATTTGTAGAGAAAGTTGAGAAACTCGGCTTTTCGGGCGCGGAGGGAAATAGTTTGCGGGCGCAGTCGATGAGACGAGGGTGTCGTGTTTTTAATCAACTCAACGGCCCGATCCACCTGACCTTGAAGTAGGGTTGTCGGCTGACGCAAAAAAAGGCTAGTGCATTGAAGCTG
>JANPLN010000070.1:0-11002 GCA_031426555.1 Bdellovibrionales bacterium
ATATGACTCTTGTTCGCTCGCTGGGACAAGTGCCAGAATCGACAAAACAAGAGCTTATAACACTTCTGAGTCAATCGCTCACTGTTATCGACGCTTGGATTGAGTTGGAAAATCCCAGTCATGCATTGCAAAACGTGATGAAGGAGCCTTCGCGAGAGTGGCAATTTGTACAGCAAATTCTTCTGCGCAGTGAAATGTTGGACGCCCTCGACAAACTACCCTCGCATGTCAGCACAGGACATCTTCGTGCGGTGGAGCGCATTTTTAAAAAATTGCGTCGGCACAAACAGCCCTACGACTTTGACCTTGTTTTTCAAGTTGCAAAGACGTTACAAATTCATTTGCAGCCACTTTTGGGAAAATCTGAATTTGTAGATATTTTTGGAAGTTTCCCAAACTTGGCAGCGAAAGTCGGTGTTTCCGACATTGATATTTTATTTTCACAGCGCGTGGATCAGATTTATTATGATTTGGTGAGCCAAACTTCAGCCAGTAAAGTAGTGCCGCAGGCTTTATTTCAGCAAAGTGATGCGCTTCTTTTTGCCAATTCGGTCACCGCCGCCGAAAACGCCGTGCGCGAAATTTTGAAGTCACAGCAAGTTTTGGGCGATCTTTTTTCAGTAAATTTACTGACCCGTGAAGTGATCAATGAAAAAGTCACGATTCCGCTGACGATGGCACAAACAGAAACATGGTTTGGGATGAGCAGTCCGTTGATGATTCGAATTTATTCGGATCGGATTGTGCTGCGCTTTTGGGATGGGTTTACTGCCACGCGAGAAATCCCCGCCAGCGTGCGCGAGTTTACCCTGAGGTAATGATCAAAGGACTTCTGTGCATCAGTTAAAACCCGGCGTTTTTGCCGGTGGTTTAAGCAACCTCATTCTTCGTGCCAATATGGCACCACAATCGACTAGACCATCGATGGTTTCATTTGTTTTTCAGTTATATCAATTGGCCTCATTTCCAACGCCGTTTCTTCTCATCTGGGTCAAGGTGACATATATATAACCTATGAACACCCAGATTTTTAAAGATTGGGTCGATCGCTTTCTGGTCCCTATCGATGATCCAGGATCACGACTCTTTCACCTAAACATACTCATGTCTCTGGGACTTATTGTTCTGTGGATTCTTTTCGTGCAGTTCAAGACTCCGCAAAAGTTTCCGCACCTAAAAAGCCAGCTGTTTTTTAAGCAATTAAAAAATTCGGTTCTTCGTAAAAAATATTGGTGGAATCGATCGACAAAAGTAGATTATCAAATTTATTTTTTAAATAGCGTTTTAAAGATTTTTCTCTTTATTCCATTTTTAGATTTCTCATTTCGAATCTCAAAAGCCACCATATCGGCACTCCTGAGCGGCAACCAGCAACAAACTCTTTCTTTCAGCGCCACCTACATAAGCCTTCTCATTTTTTCTGTTCTCGCTTTTGTCTTTGATGATTTTTTACGATTTTTTCATCACTACTTGATGCACAAAATTCCCCTGCTGTGGAAGCTGCACCGAACTCACCATTCAGCAAAAATTCTCACTCCTTTCAGCCTCTATCGAATTCACCCCCTGGAGTCGGCAATGTCCACCGTGCGCAACAGTTTGAGTACGGGGGTTTCCATTGGTTTTTTTATTTTCTTTTTCAATAGCCAATTTAGCATAATGACGATTTTTGGAATCAACCTGTTTGGGTTTTTGTTTAATCTCTTAGGCAGCAACTTGCGCCATAGTCATATTCCCTTGAGTTTTGGCGTGCTGGAGTGGGTTTTTATCAGTCCTAAACAGCATCAAATCCACCATTCCGCCAATCCCGCCCATTACGGTAAAAACTTTGGGGTGTCCCTTACGCTATGGGATGGCATCATCGGATCCCTTGTGCGCTCTCAACACGTTACCCAAAAACTGCGCTTTGGTTTGAAAAACCATCGCCAAACCCTTAAAAAAACACTCATTTCTCAATAAGATTTCATTAAAATTTATATTCATTTTCATCTGTCGAATTTTAACGACTTTCTTTGCCTCGCGTCCGCTTCGTCGATAAAACTCATAACAACAAGTAAACAAATCCCAACGGAGGAAGAATGAAGTTTTTGATCCTATTAACGGTTCTCTTGAGTTTTTTTAATGCGAGCGCCGACATCACTCTTTACACAGATCGCCCCACCGCACGCATGCAGGTGATTGCCGATGAATTTTTAAAAAGTACGAAAGTTAAAGTGAATATTTTAGAACTGCCGTGGGCGGCACTCAGCGCGCAGCTGAAAGAAGAAGGCGCTTCGAGCCCTGCGGATGTTATTTTTGTAAAAGACTCCGTCTACCTTAATACGTTGGTTAAAGAGGGTCGCTTTGCAAAAATGCAGTCGTCGGTAATACGCAACAGCGTCGATGCCTCCATGTACACTGACTATTACACGGCCATCACCTACCGGGCTCGCACGTTGATTTATGAGTCGTCTCTCGATGTGAGCACTATTAATTCTTATGCGGATTTGGCGAAAGCCGACTACGCCGGCACACTGTGCTTACGAACCGCAAAATCATCCTACAACGAAGGTCTCGCAGGCACCCTTATTAATCGTTATGGTTACAACGAAACTAAAACGATGTTGGAAGGTTGGCTAAGCAATAGGGCTGATACTGCTCTTGTCTATAAAGACGATAACTCCGTTATCGACGACGTTGCCTCTGGTAAATGCGCTCTTGGAATAGTTAACACCTACTATCTTGGTTTGGCTCTTGTTAAGAATCCAGCGCTTCCGGTATCTGTCAAATTTCTTGATCAGAACAAAGGCGGAGTGCACACCAGTGGAATGGGTGCGGGAGTGAGCGTAACGTCCAAGCAACCCGCTGTTGCGCAACAGTTTGTTGAATTTATGCTGAGCGAAGGAATGCAAAAATTTCTTACAGAACAGCAGCTCGATTTTCCGGCTAACAAGAACGTGTCGGCCCCGTCGACTGTTAAATCATGGGGTTCGTTTAAGGTGAATTCACAAAATTGGTCAGCCACAACTGATTCCGCTGAAAAAGCTGTCGAATTGTTTAATGAGATTGGTTACTTATAATTGGTGGGTTCGTAAACTGGGTGGAGGATTGTAAATGCGGTTCAAATTGAGCTCTCTTGTTGGAATACTGTTCGTTGTCATTTCTTGCTCTGACTACGCCAATGAGTCCATCCCTGCCGGTCCAGGACTTCGGCCCGCGATGAAACCCATCACGCGGCCTCTTCCGGTGGAATACCAAAATCCAAATGCCGGCGATTTTTCTACGGAAAAAATGTTGGTGAATATCGGTCTCAATGTCATCGCAAAAAATGTGCAAGATTTTTACTTCCGTTCGGGTCGGTTGAGCACAGCGGTGAACTACTATTGCGATGAGATGGACAATTCCGTTCGTGACTTACAGAATTTGAATCTGTTGGAAAGTAAGGTAAAAGATCTATGGAAAGAGACAATGCTTTCTTTCCACAAGGTCAGCATGGCGGGCGTCGGCCCGTTGACTGATAACAATCGCGCGGTTTTTAATAAAATTTATTCCTGGCCCGTGGTCAGCGAATGTGGAATTGATCAAGAGGTTATTCAAAACAAGGGCGGTATTCTTTCAGATGACGTACTTGCCAACCGCCGCAGTCTCTCCGCTCTCGAGTACTTGCTCTTTGAAACGACGTTGAATTCAAAGTGTTCGACCTTCGCAGAGCCAAAGGCTAAAGAGTGGTCGGCGAAGAGTCCATTTGAAAAAAAGAGAGATCGCTGTCGGTATGCCAAATCAGTCGCTCAGGATGTACAAAAAAATGCGGAACTCATTCGCAATGCTTGGGCTCCTGAAAAAGAAAATTACACAGTGGCTCTTATTGATAAGTCGATTTATGGCAGTGTGAATAAGGCCGTTAATGCGTTGACCGATTCGCTTTTTGCCTTTGAAGACTTCAGAGACAACGACTTAGCCATTCCGATGGGTCTGCACGAAGATTGTAAAGACGCTTCGGGTAAGTGCTTAGACGATCTTGAACATCCGTGGTCAGGGATCGCAGCCGAGGCAGCCATCGCGAAAATGCAAGGTTTTAAGAGCGCGTTTTTCGGTTCAAATTTTGAAAATGATTTGGCGTTCGGGTTTGATGATTACCTTATCACCAAGGGCCACGACGCTGTTGCGAAAAGCATTAAGGATAACTTGACCCAATCTATTCGAGGGATGCAACAGCTTGCTTTGCAAGATCCAACTCTTCGGAACTCCATACAGAATGTTAAGAAAGAAAATTGCGACATCTTTGACGGCCCCAAAGGATCCTTGGACTTTGTCTGCCAGGTTTACAAAGACATTCAAAACGTCACCTCGACTTTAAAAACCGACGTTATGATCATTTTAGCTCTTGAGGTTCCAACCGGACACGCAGGAGATGGTGATTGATAGTACTTACTGTTTTGCTGCATGCTGGATTGATTTTTTCGCAGGAACAAAATGAAGTCGTCACAGATGCTGTAAAGACCTATAAAAAAATAGAAATCACCACCGACGAGGATGAGTTTTTTTTAAATACCATCTCACCCCATCGTGTTTCCAAGGAAAAACTGAGCCTGTACAATTACACCGATGCCACTCGCGCCATGAAGCAAACTGCTGGCGTTTACTCACGGGATGAGGATGGACAGGGTCTTCGCCCCAACATTGGCCTGCGCGGAACAAATCCCGATCGATCAAAAAAAGTTGTTTTTCTAGAAGATGGAATTTTAATTGGGCCAGCCCCCTACTCTGCTCCCGCGGCTTACTACACCCCATCCATGCAACATACGGAGTCGTTGGATATCTACAAGGGATTTACGGCCGTGCCTTACGGTCCTAATTCCATCGGTGGTTCGGTGAATTACGTCACAACGTCGATTCCCGGTAGCACCCTTATCAAAGGAAGCGCTTCTGCCGGAGCGTTTAATACTCAGACTTATAAGTTAACTGGCGGCACAACTTTTAACAAATCCAGTTTTTTGATCGAAGGCTCTCGGCTCTCTAGCGATGGGTTTAAAACAATTGATGGTGGCGGTGACGCTGGTTTTGAGAAAAACGAAGTGCTTTTAAAGTTTCGGCAAAAACTGTCGTCTCTCAGCGACAATCGCCAGCACTTCTTAGAAGCGCGCTTAGGTTATTCCGATGAAATTTCCAATGAAACTTATCTTGGTTTGAGCACTTCGGACCTCAACGCCAGTCCCTTTCGCCGCTATTCCTCGTCAGCTCTAGATAAAATGGAATGGCAGCACAGCAAAGTTCAACTGGATCATGTTTATGATATATCCTCAACCACGCGTCTGAAAACGTCGCTCTACAGAAACGACTTTGAACGTCGTTGGTTTCGCTTGGATCGCTTTGCAAATGGAACTTCTATTTTTAATGTCTTGGCCTATCCGCAGTTTGATCCTGTTTTGGCAGGAGTTTTACAAGGCACTGGGAATTCCAGTGACAGCAATGGCAATCTGGAGTTTTTAGGCAACCAACGAACGTTTTATAGCCAAGGTCTGCAAACTCAAATTAATACACAATCCAGTTTAGGCGGGGCGACCTTCGATACAGAATTGGGACTTCGCTTTCACCAAGATCAAATTCGTCGCACCCATACGGCTTACGAATACGCCATGGAGCAAGGGCAACTGGTTCCTTTAAACTTCTCCCAACCAGAAGTCCTCAATCGCAATCGCGCCACCGCCCTGACCGCCCATTTGATTGAAAATGTAAATTTAGGAAATTGGGTTTTCACTGCTTTAGGCCGAGCGGAAAGTGTGAGCTTTAAATTTAGCGAATTCGAAATTGCCAATAATTTTAATCAACGCAGCTTTGAGCGTAACGAAACCGCGTTTGCTCCAGGTGCGGCGGTGCTCTATAAAATCACGCCGCACATTTCAACCAAACTCAGTGTCAATAAAGGTGTTTCCTTGGCGGGGTTGAGCGACACCGGCAGCGAAAATCCCGAAGAGAGTGTGAACTACGAATGGGGTTTAAAATATATTTCCAGCGACAATCGCTCGCAGGGCGAAATCGTCGCTTTTTACAACGATTACTCCAACATCACTGGTACCTGCACCACGTCCACCGGCTGTAACAGCGCTCAGTTGGATCGACAGTTCAACGGCGGCCAGGCACTGATTCAAGGGATTGAGGCTCGCGTGGCCCAACAATTTCAAATCAAAGATTTACAAATTCCCGTGCAATTGAACTTGACCCTTTTAAATGCGGAGTTCCGCAACACCTTTGCTTCGCAAACGGCAGAATGGGGCGTGGGCACTGTTCGCAGTGGCGATCCGCTGCCCTACATTCCACAGGTTCAGTACACGTTAGCCATTGGTGCTAATTACAAAAAATTTAATCAGGAAGTGGCCTTTATTTATCAAGGGGCGAGCTTCGATCAAAGTGCCCGTGAAAATCGTTTAGAAATTCCCGCCTTTGGAATTGTGGATTGGACGGGAAAATACAATATGAATAAAAAAACTCAGATTTTTGCGCGGATTGATAATATTTTAGCGCGGGATTATTTAGTTTCGTATAAACCGTTTGGTGCGCGCCCGGGCAAACCTCAAAGTTTTATGGCGGGTTTGAGTTATAGTTTTTAAGTTCCCGTGCCAGTAATGTTCAGGGTTGCTGTTTGTCCTACGTTTCCGTTGTTGTATGGAATTTGAATTGTCTCGTTAGTAGAACCAAAGCCGGGAGCCAAATATTCCACACGAATCAAGCAGCTAGCTCCAGAAGCTAGACTGGCTCCGCAGGTGCCTCCGCCCGCGCCCGGATAACTTCCGCCAACAAAAGAAAAGGGTCCCGTCAAGGTGACGCCAGACATCGCCGTTGCTGGCACGCCTCCGCTGTTTGTAACCGTATACAGTTCATAGACTGGCGCGGTCGGAGAAGCTATAACGCCAACGAGAGACGTATTCCCTGTGATCGCGAGAGCTGCAGGATTTGCTCCAACTCCCATAACGTCGCGAGTTGTTGTTTGCGCCGCGACGCCGTCGTTGTAGCCAATAATAAATGTATCGTTACTTGTAATGGCAGCCACTGGAGAAAAAGACACAACTACGGTGCAAGTTCCACCAGGTATCAGTACAGCTCCGCAGGTACCGCCGGTGCCCGGAAACGAACCACCTACAAACTCAAAAGGGGCAGCGATGCCTGTGCCACCCAAACCGATTGCATTGCTGCCTCCAGTATTTGTGATGGTAAATGCGTGCGTGACCACGGCACCATTCGCTACTGTACCGTAATTATGAGTGGGACCATCGGAGATGGTTAGCAGCGCTGGACTTCCGGGTGTTGCCAAATTTCCCAGATACATTCCTCCATGACCGCGAAGTTCGCCAGACTTGGAGGGACAAATTAAACCATAGCCAGAATTGACTGCGGCAGTCGTCGTCATTGAAAACACATTGCCCGTCGACGTGCTTGCCGACAACGGAACTTCTACAAAACCATTTAGACCGAGACTGTTTGGATTGCACAGTATGTTGTCGCGATCAGTAGGTTCACTGCTTGCTGTAAAAACTTTTGCACCGTCGTAAATCGTGATTAAGGTATTTGGTAAAAAACGAACAGTAAATGTGTTTGCTGCCCTTGCGTATTTTTTGAGTTGTCCGCCGGCGAAAAAGTAGGAAAAAGCGCCTTCCAGAGACTTAGCATTGTCGTTGCCCATTCCATTGAACTGTTCGCCCTTCAATACAATCACATTTTGGGTGTACTGCTGACTGAGGCTACTCCCTGTACAAGAGCTATCACCGCCATACACCCGCACATCGCCGGTGACGCCGAGTGGATCATACATTAAATAGTTCGTCCCACCGTCAAAGGACAATCTCGTTAAAGTGTATGGCGAGTTGTGTTTACATATTCTTTTGCTCGCATCTGCATAGCCGGGAGCAAAAAAGTAGCCGATAACCAGATCGGTGTCGTCCTCGTTTTGCGGCTCCCACGTTGTTCCATTGTATCTATCGTAAATGTCTGGCCGCACGATCCTAGCGATCTGAGTGTTTCCGCCCAAACTCGCTGGCAAGAAATCTTCGTTGAGTTTAATTTTGGACAATATTGGCATTCCGCCTTCAAGTTCATAGGAAACATCAAAGTTTTTGGAAGCAAAAAAATCAAACCATCCATTGATGATATGGGTTTTAAATAATGTAAAAGAGCGGTGCCCCACCACGGGGATCAAACTGATATTCACGATTCCGGTTGGGCCCACATCGGGGCCAGTTAAGAATCGCCCCGCGATGTGTCCACCTTCAAAATTTCCAAGACTGGAAATGGTCATGGATAGTTGGTTAGTAGTGCTTGTGAGATCCGCTGTTGCGGTTCCGTATTTGATTTCAATTTGATCTGAAGCATTGGAATAGGCTGCAACTAATTGAAACAATCGTTGTTTACCGACGGGAACTTCAAGCTCAATCTCCGGAGTTATCTCCGTACCAAGCTCTTTAAAGTCACCGTGCTCTTTTTTGGCGTAGATTACGGAACTGATGCCCTCGCCGCTGATGTTGACAGCTAAAAACTTTAGGCAGGTTGTACAAGTGAGAGAGTTTAGTTTTTCGCTGGGAGGGAGTGAAATAACCATCGAGGCTTTATCATCGGCGGCGCGCTGACAAGCCACAGAGATTACCATCAAAATAAACAAACCTGTTCGTTTTAAAAAAAGAATCACTCTTGCCACCTCGACACTTGCTTATCGAACGATTTTTCAAAAACTTAACCGTCGGCTGTGTAGATTCGAAATGGGTGTTCTTTTATCAATTTGAGACAGAGAACCGTCCCGCTTCGCAGCGAGATAGTTCAATTGCGTCTCGCTTCGCAGCGAGACGGTTCAATCGCGTCTCGCTTCGCAGCGAGACGGTTCAACATCTCAGTTAAGCGGCGAAAAATCGGGTTTCGATTTTTTTGTAATGCTTGGCAAATTGAAATGTTTTTGCAGAATAGGTTTTGTGATATTTAGAAAATTGTTTATCTAAAAATGTGTAATAATTTTTGTACAGCATGTTACCAAAAAACTTGCAATACCATGTTGGCGAAGCTGTTGGCACAAACTCATGGGTGCGGCAAAATTTATGTGTGTAGGTATTCATTAATCCCCACCACTTCATCGCCTCTGAGCGGTGAATAAAATTACCAACAAAAAATGGTTTTCCATGATGGGTCAAACCCACCTCAAAACCTTTACCCGCTGGTTTGCAGTAAGCTTTAAACATCATTTTTCCGAACTTGTGATTTTTCATCTTGGTCATTATAAGACCTCCTTTGTAGGAACAGTATCGGCTCATCCTACAAAATGAAAAGTCTTGATCGTTTTTTATAGACTCGACAAAGATCGGCGACAGATTTTAGACGGCCATTTTATTTTTCGACTTTATTTTTCGAAATAATTAAAAATATCTGCGATTGCCTGAGAGCGAATGCTATCCGTCTCCATCAAAATTTCATGGTAGCTCGGGTAGGTTTTCATCTGGCACTTGGAAACAGTTTTACACACATACTTTTGCGCTTTGGCATCCGCTCTAAAGTCGCGGCTAGCCACTAGCAAAAAAATATCATTGGTCACTTTTAAAAGCTGTCCGCGCTCGCGCAATACCTTTCCAGCCGTCAAAGCTTGTTCCGTCCACTTGATAGAAGGGCCTCCAACGATGGCCTGTGGCCACTTGTTCCAAATGTAATCGTTTATGCGAAAGCGATCCCTACTGCTCGTCAAATTTGCCGGGTACTCAGGGTCGTCGCCACGAAAGGATCGCACACGGATTTCTCGGCCATCGGGTGGGATTTCTCGCCCAGCCCACGCGAAGGCTTTTTCACCCGGAGTGTATCCATAACAATCCAACTCACCAATGGTGATAAAATCCGTGATGCCACAGACAAAAGAGGTTTTAATGAGAGCAAATTTTTGCTCCGTTTTAATTTTGAACATAGAACCTGACAAAGCCGACTTTCTAAATGGATTCACTGGATTTTTTTGGAAATAGCGCATGGCTATGGCCCCACCCATGGAGTTTGATAACAAAAAGAGCCGCTGTGATGCCACCTGCCCATCTTTTAAAACAACATCATTCACAAATTGCGTAAAGTCTTTGACGTACTCATCAAAGCGCTCCACGTGTCCTATGGTGGTATCAGGAAGTTCATGCCCCTTTGCGAGAACTGTGGGCGAAAAGCCTTGGCCTCGATGATCTATGGCGTAAATTGGGGAATAGCCGCGTTTGATAAAATCGTGAGCGACCTCGATGTATTTCAGCGCCGCCTCCGTCCGCCCCGGCACGATGACGAGGGACCCCTTTGCTCCGCGGTGCGAGCCAAATTTTGTATAATAGATGTTTAATCCTGGGCGGGCGACAAAGAAATTCACCTGGTAAAACGACCCGTGTCCTGAGTCCAGAAGAGATACCATTTTTGCCAGAGCCGTTGTCTCTGGCACAGCCCAGAGAGGAATCGCCAATAAAAAGGCACCCAGCACGACAATCCATTTTTGAGTTTTCATAATTCCCCCGATTTTCCCGATTTATTTATAGCCTTTTACGCTCGCATATTTGTAAACTGTAGCGGAACACCCACATTGGAACGCTTCATCAGCGCGATGCACTCTTGCAGCTCATCAATGCTTTTTGAAGTTACGCGAACAAGATCATCGTTGATGGCTGCCTGAACTTTGAGTTTTGAGTCTTTGATTTCTTTGACCACTTTTTTTGCGGCTTCTTTTTCGCCTGCCGCCTTGTTCGCAATGGCAACGTCGGCCGAGTAGATCCGTTCGCCGGCGCGTTGAGCCTGAGCTTGCATCATCCCGGGGAAGATCCCCGCCCCGACGACCACCGCCACACACAACGCCCATGCGACCTTGGGCCCGGGGTTTGCGTTTTCCACGAACGCGTTGGTCGCCGGCCCGAAACACATTTTGGCGATCAGACGCAGATAATAGGCGGCCGCGATGGCGGCGTTCAGGGCACCGACGATCGCCAGGGCCAGGAACCACATCTTGCCCGGTTCGTCGGCCGTCGCGCCGCCAATTTGGACC
>JANPLN010000071.1:0-53907 GCA_031426555.1 Bdellovibrionales bacterium
CACGAAACCACGCAGATCTGCAGTCATTTGATTTTTGAGTATATGAAACAAAATTCCTGCCAAACCGCCTTTGATGTGGGGACTGGTACAGGAATTTTAGGAATTCTTCTATCAAAACTGGGTGTTCCAGAGGTTTTTTGCAGCGATATTGATCCCGAGTGCAAACGTGTGACGCTAGAAAATTTTGAAAAAAACAAAACCGAAAACGTGACGTGGAGTGAGGATTTTTCGCGCCACGAAGGCCAGTGGGATTTGATCGTGGCAAACATTATTGACGGTGTGTTGTGTGATTTAAAAGTAGATTTTCAAAACCATGCAAAACCAGGCACGCATTTTATTTTTAGCGGCATCTTACTCGAACGCGAAAAAGGCTTTGTTGAAGAAATGACAAAAGATTGGGACCTTAAGCTGCAAAAACGTTATGCCATGAAAGAATGGGTCGGCTTTTGGTTTTCACAATCTTAAGGAGTTAACTTTTGCGCCGTTATCGTTTGGAACATGCTTCGGAAAAAGATGAAAACGTCCTTATCGAAGGCGATGAGTTTCACCATATTGTGGATGTGTGCCGGCAAGGTAAAGGGGCTAAATTTGAAGTGTTAACACCTTCGGGTTTTGCTCTGCTCGTCGAAATCGAAGACGTTGGAAAAAAATCTGCGCTGACTCGTGTTTTAGAACGCCGGCAGATTCCACCACTTAAAAAACCGTGGATTCATTTAGCCATGTCTGTGCCCAAAATCGCAACCCTCGAAGCGGTGATGGAAAAAGCTGTGGAGCTAGGTGTTTACAAAATCCATCCTTTTTTTTCCGATTACAGTTTTGTAAAAACGCAAAAAACAGTTTTGCAAAATAAGCGCGCGCGTTTTGAAAAAATCATTCAATCAGCCACCCAGCAATCGGGACGGGGAGATTGGATGGGGCTTGAAGATCCCTGTGATTTGCAGCAAATTTTACAGCGCTTTCAGAGCAGCTCGAAAGCCAAAGGGATTTTTGCTTACGAGGGCGCCGGAGAGCTGAGCCTTCAACAGGCCGTTTCGGGGGAGACAAACCTTGAAAATCTTTGGATTTTTGTGGGAAGTGAGGGTGGATTTTCGACTCAGGAGGTTGAAATCTTTAAAAAAGTTAACCTTTTTCCCATTTCCTTGGGTCAGCAGGTGTTGCGGGTTGAAACGGCTTGCGTCACACTTCTCGGCATCATAAAGTATCAGCTGGATCTATTTTAGGAGCGCTCGATGGAAATGGATGATTTTGATTTTAAGCCAATTACCAAAGGCCTTGGGTTTGATAAAAAAGCGGAAGAAACTAAACCGCTACCAAGCCACATTCCACCTTCGCTGAGTTTTAACGAAAAAATCGAAGCTCCAGTAAAGCCAGAAGTTTTTCAAAAATCCATCGACTGGAATATGAATCCTCCTAAAACCAGCCGCATGATTAGCGACATGCTTAACTCGTTACCGCCGGCCATGGAATTTGCCCCAGAGACTACAAAGCCTACGGAATCCAAAGTGCAAATGCCCATCGGTCGCGCCGATTACATGCCAGCAACGGCACCTACGCTTGGTTACACAAAGCCGCTGGATTTACCGAAAGTAAATCCAGAAGACCCTGAGCTGACCAAAGAGGGCCGCATGGATGTGAGCTTGAATAACACTTTGGAAAAAGCGTTTCCAAAAGTGGGCTTCCGCCGTCCGTTCTTTCATCAAACGGTGGAAGTTCAGCCTCAATACACTCCAGTGACTTCCAGTTTTACCTCTGCCATTTTAGATTTGCTCGTGATCTCAGGCTTAACCGCCCTGATGCTGGTGGGAATTATTTTGCTCACCAAAGTTGATTTGATCGCGGTGATCCTGCACACAACTGCGCCGCTGAGTGTATGGCTTGAGATTGGCGCCATCTTCTTTGGTGTGTATACGCTTTACTACATGTGCACGCGCGGCCTTTGGGGTAACACGCTGGGCGATTGGGCCTTTGATATTCAATTAGGCCTCGAAGAGGAACGATTGCAGTGGTTTTATCCTGCACAGGTGGTCTACCGTATGACGTTGATTGCACTGACTGGATTTGTGATCTTTCCGTTGATTTCTTTTTTGTTTAAAAAGGATTTAGGGTACTGGATCTCGGGTCTTCGTTTGTACTCACGCAATTACTAAGTGAGCGGGTCAATGAAAGACGTCTTCGAAAAAATTAAAGCACTTCAGCAGCAAAACAAAAAAGTCGTTTTCACCAACGGCTGTTTTGATCTTTTACATGTGGGGCATGTGCGCTATTTGGCAGAAGCTAAAAAGCTGGGTGATTTTTTAATCGTCGGCATCAACTCGGACGAAAGCGTGAAGCGCCTGAAGGGCCCCACGCGTCCGATTCAGAATCAACAAGACCGTGCGGAAATTCTCAAAGCCCTCGAAGCGGTGGACGAAACCGTGATCTTCACCGAGGACACTCCAGAAAATTTAATCAAAAGCGTCCGCCCCGACATTCTCGTCAAAGGCGGCGACTGGAAGGTGGACGACATCGTAGGCGGCCCCTTTGTGCAATCCTACGGCGGCCAAGTTTGCTCGCTCACATTCATCGACGGCAAGTCGACTACGAAGATTATCGAAAAGGCCGCGATCAAAAAATAACGGTTAGATGTCAACGGGCGCAGCGGTTCCGCCAGCGGCACCATCTTGGCTTTGCGGATTTGTGTTTTTCGGTACACAAAAGAATTCGACAAGTACATGTTCATGGCCATAGGGATCTTTCTTCATTCTTTTAGTAGTTACTCCGCGATGACCGCTTCCTTTTTCGCATACAAAAGTCCCTTGGATAGCTGATACGGGGGAGCAATTTTTCGATTTCACAGCGCACATCATAAGATTGGTTCCTGGCGCTACGGCACATGTCGTATTGGCTGCGGTGACTCCACAAAAAGCGGATGGGGTTTGGCCCAATGTTTTGTCTTCCGTTCCATCGTCCTTAAAAAAGCCTAATTTGTCGCGCTCTTTAAATTGTCTTATACAATCAGACTCCTTCGTAAGCTCCAAACATTTAAAATTAAAATCTGCTTTTGCGGAAAGACCCGACAAAAACAGGCAAACGAAAATAAATAACCTTGGTTTAAAATTCTTCATGTGAACTCCTTTTTTCTAAGAGTATCTCATTCGTGCGATAAATGAAACTGCCCCCGACGCTCGTCTGTTGGTGGAGGTCCTTCGCTGCGCTTACGATGGCTACGCCACTCAAGATAGTGTCATTAGAAGTAGTACTTGAAGTGGAGGCTGGCTTCGGTGAAGTCGTCCCAGGCTTCGAAGTCGGCCATGATGGCCATATCGGCGCCTGTGAAATAGTACTGCGCTTGCAGGCGAGCTAAGAGTAGCTCGTGCCAGTTGGAGGTAAATTGGTAGTCGAAGAGATATTTTACATCCAGGGAAATTTTAAAATTATCGGCGAGTCGTGTGAGGGTGCCGACCACGGGTCCTGTGCGAAGGGCAAAATCGTGATTGAGGGAGGAGAGCTGATTGGCCTCGGAGTGGAGTAAAAAATAGGTAATGCTTTTTTGCTGCGTGAACGGTGTGTAAACCGAGAGGCCTGGTGCCAGAGCAAAAAATAGACTGCTGCTGCGACGGGATTTTTTTTGTGCGAATGGCTGAAGGCCGGTGTTAAAGCGCCATGCCGGTTTCATGTCGATCTGATCCATGGGCGTGAGCACACCGATGCGAACCACATCCACTTTGTGGACGCGCGCACTCCACTGGTTATTATCTTTTTGAAAAATTCTGGCTTCCATATCTAGAAAGTTAATCTCGGATGAGAAATCAAAACCCTGATGAGGATCAATCAAATCATGCATGGCCGGTTTCCAGCGCAAGCCCACAAAAGGATTGTCGTTGGCTTGGACCCCGCCACCAAGGCTCAACATACCCGATGGGTGAAATTTATGAGGTGGAATTTCGTTTTCGAAGTTCAGTACAGTGGGAGGATCTTTTGCTTGGCTTCGGCGAATCAGAAGAGGTCGTTTGAGATTGTCGAACTCGGTTTCGTTGCTACCTGCCAGCTTCGCGTTTTTGTAATCAAAATAGTCTAGCGCCGCATCGATTTGTTGGGTGCTGCTCAGAATGTTGAGTTGCTCTTTATCGATATTTTTACGCGCAAGAAGCTCCACTGAACTCTTAACAGTTTTGATTTCCTCGGAGGACAGCAGACTAAACCGTTTCGAAACCTTTTTTCTTAGCGATGGACGCAATTGATAATTCTCAACAAAAGCGTCCTGTTTGAACAACGCGCGAACAGTGTCTATGGGAATGGTGTGGGTTCTAGGGAGATGTTTAGTGAGCTGCAAGCGCGGGCTCGATGCTTCGAGGATCCGCAAGATCCAGTAGGAGCAGTTCTCGTCCAGGTAATAGTAGGGTGCCCATACATTTCCCAACTCCCAAATATGATGGAGAAGAAGATTTTTTTCTTCGCTCGTCAAATTGAGCTGGTACGACCACAGATCGCGGGATTCAAAGTCGTTGTACTCGCGAACTTTGTAATAGTAAGGAACCGCAGTGAATTCGCCGTGGAAAAATCCGGCAAATCCCTTGATGGCGTAGAGAATGGCGTTGGACGTGTCTACGGTGGCGGCGAAGTTGATTCCATAATTTAAAAGATCGTCGTCGTTGGCTTTGCGGTTGATTTTTAAAAGCGTATGGCCAAAAGCCGACGAGGGATTGTGTAGATAATAGGAGGAGAACACTACGGACACTGAGTTGATGGCAGTGCGTTCGATAAACTCATTGAGCTTTAAACATGGAGCAAAGTTGGGTGATTGCCCAGGCGCTAGTTGCTCGTAAAGAAACAGCGTGCGAGCTGGAAAACGACAGAGCACATGATCGTTGTTTATCGGTGTCGCATGCAAAGCTTCGGAAAAAGATTTTAATTCCGCGGTGGAATCAGCCTTGATATTTTTGCTGACAAAAAAATCCGGTTTGATCACTTTGCTGCGCGAAGGTTTGTCGTAGTGTAGAAGACGGAGCCACTGCGGATGCTTAGCGAGATCGACAATCTGTTGTGTTGTGATTTCTAATTTGTTGGGATTTGGCTTTTGCGGAGCAGGTGTTTCGAGAGCGAAACTAAAAACGGAATGGAGAAAAAAAAAGAGGTAAGCCATGGCTTACCTCTTTGGTTAACTTATTAGATGTTAGCTTGGCAACTGTTTAGAGCAACAGCTTGCATTTTAAGAGCTAATTTATCAGAAGATTCGTTTTCTGTGAAAATTTCTGAATACTGGCTTTGAAGAGCAGAAGCAAACGCAGGAGTTGCTTGGCAGTTATAGATACCAGCAAGAGCGTTGATTGTTTCGCCTTGGCCACGAGCTACGTCGTTAGAAATTTCTGTTTTGTTGGCTTCGATGAAAACTTTTGCTTTTTCCATTTGTCCAAATAGAGCGTTAGAATCGCACTCTAGGGAACCAGTTGTGATACCAAAAGTTTGGCTACCAAGAGTTCCGTTAGTAGTAGCAGCTAAAGTTTGAGCCCACCACTCGTTGTTGTTTTTGAAAACGAGAGCTCCGAATCCACAACCAGCCGCTTTGTAGCCTGCTGATGCGCTTAAAGAAAATAGAGCAAAGAATAAACCAATTACTAGATGTTTCATAAATCTCCTTATTGTTGTTTTGGTTGAGAAATTAGTATTATTTGCTTTTAAACGTTTGTCGATAATAAAGATGTGATTAAAAAGCGAAGCTCACTTTTGCTGAATAAATAGGCTGAACATAGTGATCCACCGATAGAGTGGCATTCCAAAGGGTCCACTCGTAGGTCATTCCGAGGGCGCTGTGCAGCGCTTGCACCTCTTCAGTCTCTGCAACCAGCGAATCAGTGGTTCCATTGGTGCCGCCCACAAACTTGCCATAGGCCCCCGTCCAACCCAGCGAGGTAAAGATAGAAAACGCGTTTCGCTGGTAACCGATCATTAAATCCGCACCCAGGTTTCGACTGACCAGTTGGTTGTTAAAATTTGCACTGTTGGCATGCAACAGCGCCGTGGCGTAGAAATTTTTTGCTTCTGTCTGATAAAAGTTAAGGCGAAAAAGGCTGCCAAACTCCGAAAGCCCAAAGGTGGCCGTGTAAGGAATGAAATGAAAAAACAAATCCATGCGATCGTAGATGCCTTTGCCAATGATGATTTTGGGATAATAAAGAATGCTTTTGGTTTGCTCATCATCGATTAAATTTTTAATGGGATTTGTGTCGATAAACTCAAAAGCAATTCCCACCTCGATGCCGCTATCTGTTCCCAGAGGGCGTAAGGTGGAGAGATTTTTACTGCTCGAACCGAGGCCAAGGACTTTCAGCACTTCCACGCGGTTGTGGGAGTTGAGCCCAGAAGCTAGGTTAAACTCCGCATTGGAAAAATAAATCAGTAAATGAAATAACCACAGCGCCATGGGTGCCATCATAGGCGGATCGCGGAAAGTTGTCTAGACAGATGATTAGATAGAGATCGTCGAAATAAACTCAGTCAAGGCCGTTAAGGTCTTTTGCGCCTGAGATTTAATTTTAGCGTCTTTAGATTCTGTAAGCCCCTGTTGGTCGATGACCGTCAACGCCTGTTCAAAGCGGGGTTCAACGGTGGAAGTACTTGATCTCGCCGGTTGAGCGCCCTCTTCAAGGGTTCCGTTGTCGGAATACTTTTTCGTCGCATCATTTAAAACCACAAGAGCTTCGTAGGTCGCTCGATTGGAGTCTGTAGAATTTAATTTGAGAGCAGAAACCACATGCGATAGTCGTTGTTCTAAATAGTAGTTGGCCACTTCGCGACTCGCCGCTGAGCGCAGGTCGGCATCGGGATCCGTGTGCTTCATGACTGAAAGCTCGGAAAAACTTCGTACGCTGGGAGTGGATGATAAAGCCAACAGACCAAACTCGCGAACAACAACACGCTCGTCTTGACGCATTTCAGTGACAATGTCGTAGAAAACGTCGTTAGAGACTTTGCGCACTTGGAAAGATTCGATCAGTTTAGAGACCATGCCTACATTTTCGTCAACAAAGATGGGCTTTTCCCAGTAAGTGACAGAATTTATGTTTTCTTTTTCTTCCTCTTCTTTATCGGTGACTGGAACTAGATTTTGCGAAACCTGTTGCGGCGTCTTATTTAAAGTGGAAGGCTCACCTTCGTAACGATCGTCGTCAAAGCCAAATCGACGCGAGCTTTTTCCAGAATCCTTGCTCGTTTTGGCTAAACTCTTCTTGTCCTTCTTTTTCTTCTTTTGATCTTTTTTGCTAATAAATTTTGTCGAAGCGACCAATGGATGTTGGTACTCGGTGCTCGGAGTGTAAGAATTGACGTAGCCGCCGTTGGGCTGATACGTGTTTTCGGAAATTTTGTTGTTCTTGGGGCGAACGGGTACGCCTTTACGAGCTTTTCCTTCAAGGTACGATACAGAAACCTGAGGGTTCCCTTCGACATCATTTTCTATGGTGGCGAATGGCGACCACGTTGTACCATCGGCCTTCTTCGAAGTGCCCGGCATCACCCAAAAGATCAATAGCAGTACCACTGCGATTGTTGAGCTGATATAGAATAAGGTGCGATTGTCACTATTCCCCATACTTAAAGCTATTGCATTCAGAGTGCCAACATCAGAGGGGCAAATACCTTATTTTTAAAGAAAATAGAGGGGGATGGGAAAAAGCACTGTATTAATATTAGACAGCGAAGTGCCCAAATTGCGACAGTCTCAGAATGAGACGGTAGGTTTGGCAGCTCCGCTGCTGGTTGCTTCCGCAGTAGGTTGCCTGCTCCGCAGGGGCGATTACAGTCCGCCCACAGAATTTATAAGAGCCCCAATCACCGAGTCAATTAATTCAAACATCACGTTGCCAGCATCGCCAGCGTTCGTTGTGGCGACAAACCCAATGTCCTCGGCAGGAAATAGTAATACGTTTGCAAAATTCATTGTATTGCTTCCGGTATGTTGCAGGACCATTTGATTTCGTATCGAGAAACTCAGCCATCCGCCTGGAGTGTACTCCTGTCCTGGATAGGGAGTGTGTAGCTTTGCGAAACTCACGGCCCGAAGAATGGGAGTATTTCGTTGTCGAAAACCATTGAGATGTGTTTGCAAAAATTGACTCCAATCGCTTAGCGAACAGTGAACTGTTCCTGCCGGGCCTAAGCTTTGGGGATTGTCCAATGCACTTGAAGCTGGTACGGGCGCGAAAATTCCGTTTTGCAAAACATGCGGCCAGGGTTGATCGGGTGAGGCCAGTGCAGGATTTCCGGGGGAACCAAACCCACAGGAAGACATCTTGAGAGGCGCAAAGATTTTTTGTTGCAGCAATTCTTCCCAGGAAACGTTGGAATATTTTTCGAGAACCGCTCCGATAATTATATAATTCCAGTTGCTGTAAAGATAATGCGTCCCGGGTTTGTACTGCGCTGGGAAGGCAAGCAGACGTTGAGCGATTTCGTGTCGTTGATAGATTATGGGAGAGATTGCGGGTGATGGTGTTTGCGTGGAATTGTTTTGCCACATCCAGCTCCACAGCTGGCCGCTTTCAACAGCTCCCATATCGCTGGTTATTCCCGAACGATGGGCCGCGAGCATCTCGACCGTGACGTTGAGGAATTCGGAGCGAACAGCAATCTCTGGAAAGATTTCTTGCAGAGTGCTTTCCCAGCGCAGACCTCCGGCTTCGATCAGTTGCGCAAGAAGAGTGGCCGTTAAAGCTTTTGTATTTGATCCTAAATGAAATTTATCAGTATTTAAGATTTTAGTATCGGTGCCCATCTTGCGAACGCCTGTGGTCCACACTTCGACGGATTGTGATTTTACAATGGCAGCGCCCACCCCAGGAGCGCCGATTTTGCGCCTTTGCGCCTCCAAATCGGTGACCGAAAAGGCGTGCGCCAGCACAGCAAAAAGATTTAAAAGCAAAATGCAGCCTACGCGCACAAAAACGTCCCGGGTTAAGTCCGTAGTCTAAGCAGAGCGCGTGCCAGTTGAATTCAAATGGATTAATCGCGAGGCTCACTTGTAGGCGGGGATTCCGGTGATGTGCTCTCCCAAAATCAATCGATGAATGTCTTCAGTGCCCTCGTAAGTGTTGACGCTCTCTAGATTCATCAGGTGTCGTCCGCATTGGTATTCTAATGTGATGCCAGAGGCGCCAAGAATATCGCGGGTCATTCGGGCGATCTCTAAAGCCTTCGAAACATTGTTCATCTTTGCCAAGGAAATCTGCTGTGGAATTGATTGACCCTGCTCTTTCAATCGCCCCAGGTGATAGGACAATAGTTGACCCTTCGTGATTTCGGAAAGCATATGGGTGAGTTTGCTTTGCACGAGTTGAAATGAAGCAATCGGTTTATCAAATTGAATGCGCGTGAGGGAATACTGTTTGGCTTCGTCGAAGCAAGCCATGGCCGCACCCATGGCTCCCCACGAAATTCCGTAGCGAGCATGGTTTAAACAGCTGAAGGGTCCTTTTAAGCCCAACACATTTAATTTATTTTTTGCGGGCACCACACAGTGGTCCAAAATTATTTCGGAAGTCACAGAAGCGTTAAGGCTGAATTTTTTTTCGATATTGCGCACAGTGAGCCCTGCGGTTTTTATCGGTACAACAAAGCCGCCGATTTTGTCGCCTTCATCTGCGAGTTTGGCCCAAATAATTGCAATGTCGGCAAGGCCTCCATTGGTGATCCACATTTTATTACCGGTGATCACATAGTCGTTTCCGTTGCGGACCGCGCGAGTCTGCATACCGCTGGGGTTAGAACCGTGATCGGGCTCGGTCAAACCAAAGCAGCCAATCAAATGGCCTTTGGCCATTTCGGGAAGATATTGATTTTTAAGTTCTTCGCTGCCATAGGCCCAAATCGGGTACATGCTGAGCGCGCCCTGCACGCTGATGGCGCTGCGGATCCCGCTGTCGGCGCGCTCGAGTTCTTGCATAATGATTCCATAGGCCACTTCCCCAAGACCAGGGCAACCATAGCCTTTGAGATTGGCGCCGAGGGCACCCAGCGCACCGAGTTCTTTGAAAATATTTTTGGGAAACGTATGATTAAAATAATGTTCTGCAATGTGCGGCATGATGTTTTGCGAAACATACTGGCGCAGTGTTTGTTGAATGGATTTTTCTTCGTCTGTGAGTAGACTTGAAATATTGTAAAAATCGAGAGCTTCGTAAGGTTTCATGGGTTATTTCCTTGTCAAACGGCATTCCCTGGGTAATATCGGCCGTTCATATTAAGGAGATTTTATGCGAGTTTTGGTCGTAGGACAAGGTGGACGTGAGCACTCTTTAGTACGGGCGCTTTATTTTTCGCCATCGGTGACAGAAGTGCATGCTGTGCCGGGCAGTGATGGCATGACCGAGGCGATCTGCCATAGAAATACAGATACGCGAAACATCAACGCCGTTTTAGAACTCTGTCAAAAATTTCAATTTGATCTTGTAGTTATCGGCCCGGAGCAAGCTTTAGTTGGTGGCTTATCCAATACTTTGCGAGCGGCGGGAATCGCTGTGTTTGGCCCGAGCCAAGAAGCCGCGCGGCTTGAAGGCAGCAAAATTTTTAACAAACAATTTTTGGTCGATGGCAATATTCCCACAGCTCCCTCAGTGGTAGTGCAGTCTGTGGACGAAACGCTAGAGGCAGCAGAAACTTTCAGCCCGCCTTATGTTTTAAAGGCCGATGGACTTGCGGGCGGAAAAGGTGTTTACATTTGTCAGACGTTAGCCGATTTGCGAGAAGCAGCTGCCGAACTTTTTGAACAAAAGATTTTAGGAGCCGCCGGCGAAAAAGCCTTGCTCGAAAAATTTCAAAAGGGTTTTGAGCTGAGTTATTTTATCTTAACGAACGGTGAATCCTATGTGTCGTTACCCATGGCCCAGGATCATAAAAGAATTGGCGAGGGTGAAACCGGGCCCAACACAGGCGGCATGGGAACCATCGCGCCCATTCCTATTTTGCCCGAAGAGCACAATATCATTTTACAAAAAGTCGTGGAGCCCACTGTGCGCCACATGCGAGAAAAAAAGATGGTTTACCGCGGAGTCTTATTCATCGGTCTGATGATGACGCAAGATGGGCCATCGGTTTTGGAATTTAACGTTCGCTTTGGCGATCCTGAAACCCAAGTGTTGATGCCGTTGCTCGACGGCGACTGGGGAAAGGTGTTTCTTTCGGTAGCAAAGGGCGAAATCCCTGCGTTACAGTGGAAAAATATTTATGCTGCCTGTGTGGTTATGGCCGCCGAAGGATATCCGCAGACGGTGGTGAAAGGGTCGCCCATCACCGGCGACCTCAACACGCAGACCTCTTCTAGCTATTTTTTACATGCAGGAACGCAAAAAGACGCTAAAGGTTGGGTTGTGAGCGGAGGACGCGTGCTCAATGCTGTCGGCTTGGGTTCGAGCCACCGCGAGGCTTTAAAGAAAGCCTACGATCTTTGTGAGCAGGCACAGTGGACAGGGATTCAGTATCGTCGCGATATTGGCAAAAAATATTTATAGCACGTTCCATTGATGATTTTGGAAATCAAAAAACCAGTCGGCTTGAGAAATCATGTTAAATCCCAAAATAAAATCCACATCAGGTCCTAAAAATTCCTGAACCGGTTCGAAGTCCATGATCATAACATACTCTGCGACAAATTTTTTCGAACCTGCCTGTAGCCAATTTAAAATAGCCAACTGACTTCCGATCATTTTTCCGTGAGTGTCTTTGGTTTCTGCTCCGCCGATGAGAGTGAAAAGAGTTTTATTTTTTTCGTAAAATTTTTGACTTACGGAAGTGACGCTCGCGCCTGTATCGTACATGGCTTTCGAAGGCACGCCACCCTTAAATTGCACATCCATAATGATGTGGCCGGAGGTCTCCGTTGTGAATGTTTTATCCGCCTTCATGTTTTCTGGTTTTTGCAACGTGAGACTTTTTTCTGAAAAAGAAAGAAACATTTTTTTTTGAGAAAAAACATCCAATCCAATAAGCGGCTTAGCTTCAGCGCCTAGTGGACAACGTACCCAACGTAAGTTCTGCGCGACAAAATTACCGCTGAAGAATAATTCACTGACGTCAATCAAATCACACTCCATGACAGATCCACTGGCAGAAACATGATTCAATTTTCCAATACTTTTTAATGAGGAAGTTTTCTCAATGAAAGATATGGTTGTAAAGTTAACGCCAGTGTCCAGCTTGCAAGGTCCCGAGTAGTCGGCAAATTCGCAGGTAAGTATTGTTTCCCCACCACCCAAATATCCAACGGTGCTGGTCAAAGGAAACGATGTCGCACTTGAAGAAAAAACAAAAGATAACAGGAACCCCAAAAACATTGCTCAAACCCCTCGTAACATCGCTCAGTCAGCTCCCCAGCTGATTCGAGTCGATAAGGAATGCAGTATCAGGTTTGAGGGAGTTTATGCAAGAAAAAGTTTGCTTACCAAACGTATTGCAGATTGAGCATCTGAACTCGGTTTTCACCGGCAAGCGAAGATTCAATTCCGATGGTGCTTGTAGGGCTGAGGTCATGTTGAAAGATAAGAGCTAATTGATTTCCACGGCTCATGTCGTAGCGCAGTTGGGCTTTTGTAAAACCGCTGTACTGAATAAATGCCTGTCCTTGAAACGCAGCTAATTTAAAATCAAAATTGTGCGTAATGTTTTTTTCATCTTTAAATTCCAAATTTGTTTCCATTTTTTCTTTTACAGAATTTGCAGATTTTCCAAACTTGGATTTTCTAAAAAATTCCGATTTTAAAAGTCGAGCCGAGGTGCGATCGAGAATTCTCTGTAAAACCACGGTGTCTTTTTCGACCAAGGCGGGATTGTTTGGCATGTACTCACTCCAGATTTTTTGCATGCGTTCGCGGCGTTCGGCAAACGAAACAAGATCTTGCTGGAGAGACGCTTCTAACAACGGGGCCTGTTCTTGTTCGGAAAATTTTGGATAGTAAGGGTTGAGATAAAGCTGTGCCGTCTGCGCTGCATTCGCAGTGACAGAAAAAAGCCCTAAAAGAAAAACTATAACCCCTATACGCATACCTACCCCTTAAGTAGCAAATGCAGCGCCAAGGAGTAAAACTATCGAGATTTTAAGAGGTTAGAGAAAGCCCAGCGAATTGGTTTCCAGGCAGATTTTAAATGGAGTTGAGGGCCAACTGAATAGTCTGGGAACTTCGGAGTGTCTAGAACTTAAACACCCGAGGTGAGAGCTTCACGGTCTGAAAGTGGACCTCAGAGGTTAATATCATCGCGTTCGCCATTTGGAGGGCGAAGGCCTTTTTTCTTAATCTTCTCAACCAGCGTGGTGCGATTGAGCTTAAGTAGCAAGGCGGCTTGGTTTCGATTCCATCCGGTCTTGTTGAGTGCATTCATGATCAGCTGATTTTCAAACGCATCAACGGCACCATTAAAATCAATTCCATCGGCAGGGATGTCTCCAGTGATGGTTGCATTGACGGGACTTGTTCCGATGAGATGGAAATGCTCAGGAAGATCTTCGGTGTGAATCGTTCCTTCGCGCTTGAGGATGCTCGCTCGCTCAATAAAGTTTTCCAGCTCACGAATGTTTCCTGGCCAATTGTAGCCCAACAACAACTCCATGGTGTCTTCGGCCACGCCCGTGATGCGTGATCCCTTCTTTTCATTAAACACAGTTATGAAATGCTGAATGAGTAGAGGAATGTCGCTGCGGCGCTCGCGAAGTGCCGGAATATAAATTGGAATTACATTTAGACGATAGAAAAGATCCTCACGAAAATTTCCTTCTTTCACGGCTTCTTGCAGGTTAACGTTGGTGGCCGCAACGACTCGCACATTAGCGTCCACGGTTTTGGCACTTCCTACGGCCTCAAACTTCCGCTCTTGTAAAACGCGAAGCAACTTCACTTGCAGATTCGTACTCAGGTCGCCAATTTCATCCAAAAAGATGGAACCGTGATTGGCTAATTCAAAACGCCCGGCACGATTGTTAATCGCACCAGTAAAAGCACCTTTAATGTGACCAAAAAGCTCGCTCTCTAAAAGTTCCGACGGGATGGCACCGCAATTGATCGGCACAAACGGTTTGTTAGAGCGGGGAGAGTTGTAGTGAATGGCCTTTGCGATAAGCTCTTTTCCAGTGCCACTTTCGCCGGTTATTAAGATTGTAGAATCAGAATCAGCAACTTTTTCCACAAGATTGAGAACTTTCTTGATGCTCTCACTTTGACCGATGATATTGTCGAAGCGGTATTTACTATAAAGTTGGTTTTTAAGGCGCTCGTTTTCAGTGATGAGGCGAGTGTGCGACAACGATTTGTCAGACAAAAGCGTGAGCTCCTCGATATTGAACGGCTTTGTCATAAAGTGATAGGCGCCGAGCTTGGTCGCCTCGACAGCTAAATCCACCGACCCAAAACCTGTAAGTACAATCACCGGTGTTTGGTCGTACTTCTTTTTTACCAATCGCAGAATTTCAATTCCGTCGCCGTCGGGTAATTTTATATCCAATAGCACAAGGTCGATGGCCGTTTCACTGGCTATGACCTGTTCAGCTTCCTTGGCAGAAGCTGTGGTGATGACATGAAACCCTTTTCGACTATAAATTCTAAACAGCGCCGCGCGAAGAGTTTGGTCATCATCAACAACGAGAACTTTGATTGGGTTCATGGACTGGAGTTCCTTCCTTGGAAAACCGCGGTTGCGGCCCGAACGTTGCTTCCTGCACCGTCTATCTCAGGCTAAGAGAATCTTTTGACTGTGTCAATTTCACGACGTCACAAAATGGACTAAGATTCGTGAGAGGAAAGTCGAGGAAAGAGAATTTCGGCGCAGGTTTTTCCGTCTTTTTGAGATGTTAGCTGTATTTGTGCGGAATGTTCGACGAGAATTTGTCGAGCTAGAGTAAGGCCCAGCCCAGAGTGTTTTTCAGGATCTTTGGTGGTGAACAGTGGGTCAAAAAAATGGTGCTGGCCTGAATTCGCGAGACCAATTCCGTCGTCGATAATCTGTAAAACGATATTGTTTGCCGTTGCGTTTAACAGAATTTGTATATGGCCTAGGAAGCCTGATTGCTGCTTGCGTTTTTCTAAGATGCCCTCATAGGCATTTTGCAAAAGATTACAAAAAACTTGAGCGAGCGTATTAAAACGACCGCGCACGATGACGGCCGTTGCATTTGCAGGGGCATCAATGCGAACACCCTGCGACCGTGTCTTGAGCTCGGTGATCATAATGGCCCGATGGATCACGTCCTGCAGCACCACTTCGCGAAACTCACTCTCCCCAGACGTGCGCGAGAAACTGAGAAGATTTTTTACGATATCTTTACAGCGATGGGCCGCGACTTCCATCTCGTTAATATCTGCGGTGATGGGATCGCCGGCCGGTAAATCCATTTTCAGAAGCTGGATAAAGTTGAGCATGCCACCCAATGGATTGTTGAGCTCGTGGGCGATGCTGCTGCTGATGGTCCCAAGTTCTGCGAGCTTGGCGGATTCCACAAGTTGTCGTTCGAGGCTCAATTGTTGTGAAATATCTCGGTAAAGATGAAAGTAGCTCTTTTGGTAATCAACCGTCATAGACTGGCTGAAGACATCGTAAATTTGTGTATTTTTGTTGTGCTCGCGAAGTCGGAACGGTTTTCCACGCTGGCAATCAGGACAGGGCGAAGATCGTTGAAAGAGGGCTGCGTAACATTTTTTGCCCATGCTGTTGTTGTTCGTCTGTTGGTTGGTGAGCCGGAGGTTGTAATCCTCGTCGATTAAGCAAACCAGATCGGAAATGGCGTTGAATGTGGACTGCCATTGAGCCTGTAAGTCTTTGTTGCGTTCGATTTGCAACATACGCTCCACGCTTAAGGCGATGGCCTGACCAATTTGTTCGAGAAAGTCGCGCTCTTCGCGGCGAAAGGAGCCACTTGTGTGACGCGCAAAAATCAATTGGCCAAACTCTTGATTGGCGTTGATCAGAGGAATTCGATGATGGTGAAGTTCGTCGTCTTTGAGGGACGAGGAAACATTGAGCTTGGAGGGCCCTAGCGAAATGCGAAACCAATCGAGGGAAAACGGATCTTTGAGCAATTGTGTGACGTTTTTTTCGAGATCCGTAAAGTGTGTTGAGTTATGAATCGCAAAAAGGCATTTTTGCAAAAACAAATTTTTTTCGTTGGTTGTCGACAACTTTGTCCGCGCCTCTTCGAGATGGGCTTGCCGCTTTTCGATTCGCTCCTCGAGTGTTTGCGATATTTTTTGCAATTCTTTGTTTTGCTCTTTGAAAAGCTCGTAGAGCACCTGTGCTTGCTTGTTTAGCTGCGCCAACTCAAGAGCCTCTTCGATGGCTCTTTGTAAAGCCACAGAGTCTTTGGTGTTTAACAACCGAAAAGGGCGCTTTTGATTAAAAAAATTCAAGATTTCGGTTTCTGGAACTTCGAGGGAAAAGAAGATGATCTGGGTTTGTAGCTTTAATGTCTGTATTTCGTTCACGAGCAAACGTAACTGTTGTAAAAAAGGCGCAGCAAGATCAATGACCACCACGAGGGGTTCAGAGGTAAAAAATGGAAATTGTAGCGAACTTGGCTTGTAATGCGTAGCTCCCCACAGCGGCGGGGGCGTCATGTGCTCGGAAATAAAAAACAGGCTTGTCTTACTGAGAAGAGAGGGCTGCTTAAACTGTTGCGGCGCCATGTTTTAATGATTGCTTTGTTTTTCACGAATAGCAATGCTAATTTGGCTGCATGGAAACAACCGAATACACCGCAATTATTTTAGCCGCTGGCCAAGGCACTCGAATGAAGTCACCACTGCCAAAGGTCTTGCACCCCGTGGCCGGTCAGCCAATGATTCAATATGTGTTAAATGCCGTCGCAAAAAATAAACTCAAAGAAGTTCGCGTCGTTGTGGGGGTTGGAGAGAATTTAATTCGCCCGCTCATCGAATCCCAGGGGCATACCTGCCATCGCCAAGTGCAGCAGTTGGGCACAGCGGATGCCGTTCGCCAGGCTCATCCAGAGTCCATCGAAGGGAATGTCATTATCATTAACGGCGACCATCCGTTGATCAGCGCGGAAAACATTCAGCAGATTTTAAAAGAATTCGAAACTTCGAAAGCGGATGTGGCGGTGATTTCGGCGGTGGTAAAAAACCCGGGTTCCTACGGTCGAGTAGTTCGGCACTACGACCAGGTGAAAGCCATTGTAGAAGCAAAAGATGCTTCGCAGGATACGTTAAAAATTTGCGAAGTGAACACCGGCATGTACGTGGTGAAGGCCGATGTGCTGAATGCTTTTTTGCCAAAAATTCAAAACAACAACAAGCAGAACGAATTTTATTTGACGGATTTGATTGCAGCCTCGGTCGATAGTAAGAAAAAAGTCATCGCGATTTCGGCGCCGACCAACGTGGCTTTTGGTGTTAACACACAAGCAGAATTGGCGCTGGCCACTAAAAAAGTGATGCGCGAAAAGATAAAGCAGCTTCTCGCTGACGGCGTGATCGTGATCGATCCTGCAAACACCTACGTAGAACCGTTCGTGCAAGTGGGCCCAGGCTCGGTTCTCTATCCAGGATGTTTCTTAAAAGGGCACACGATCATCGAAGCGTTTTGCGTGATCGAACCCAATGTTTTTATGGTGGACTCCCGCGTTGGGCAAAGTGCTCAGGTGCGAGCTGGCTCCTATTTAGAAAAAGCGATCGTTGGCAATAAATCCACAGTTGGGCCCTATGCGCGACTGAGACCCGGCGCCATCCTAGCAGAGGAAGTGCATATTGGTAATTTTGTAGAACTTAAAAATACCCAGATGGGGGCGCGCTCGAAGGCGGGCCACCTTACTTATTTAGGCGATGCCGAAGTCGGCGAGGACACGAATATTGGTTGTGGAACTATCACTTGCAATTACGCCGTGGACAAAAAGAAGTACAAAACTAAAATTGGAAAAAATGTTTTTGTGGGAAGTGATACACAGTTTGTGGCGCCCATCGAAATCGGCGACAACGCAGTGATTGGTTCGGGATCAACCATCACTAAAAGCGTTCCCGAAAACGCTCTCGCGGTGGCGCGAGGTAAGCAGTTTATTAAAGAAGGCTACACCAAAAAAGGAGATTCTTAACGTGTGCGGAATAGTTGGTTATTTGGGTGAAAAAAGCACAGTTGACGTTTTGATTAACGGCCTCAAAAAGCTAGAGTATCGCGGTTATGATAGCTCTGGTATTGCCGTGTTTGAAAAAAATGAATTTAAGGTGATGCGCGCCCAGGGAAAATTGGTGCAGTTAGAAGAGAAAATAAAAGGCAACAAACCAGTGGGTCCCATTGGGATTGCTCACACGCGTTGGGCCACCCACGGTGTGCCCTCCGAAAAAAATGCCCATCCGCACAAGGTGGACGGCGTATGCTTAGTGCATAACGGGATTATCGAAAATTATAGTGAATTAAAGCAAGAGCTCCTCGCACTCGGTGCAGAATTTAGCTCCGACACGGACAGCGAAGTGGTTGCCCACCTGATTGCGCGCGAACTTAAAAAAACACCGAAGCTTCGCCAGGCAGTCTATGAAGTTTTAAAAAAAATCCAAGGAGCCTACGCTATTTTAGTAGTGTGGGATCAACAGCCACAAACCATGGTGGCCTTTAAAAACGGCCCGCCGCTCATCGTTGGGATGGGTCAGGGTGAAATGTTTGTGGGAAGTGACGTGCAGGCCATGCTTCAGTACACAAAATCTGTGGTCTATCTGGAAGACAACGAGGTCGCAGAAATGACCGAGAAGGGCGTGCAGTTTTACGGCGCCCTAGGTGAGCTTGTGCAAAAGACCACTTCGCACATTGAATGGAGTTCTGCCCAAGCCGAGAAAATGGGTTTTAAGCACTACATGCTCAAAGAGATCTTCGAACAACCCAAATCGGTATCCTCTGTTTTAGAGCAGTATGTGGATCTCGCCACACTCTCGGTGAATTTTGATAAGATGAGCGAAGCTCCGCTAAAAACCGCCATTGAATCCTTACAGCCATCGGACTTAAAAGATTTGGATCGAATTTTCATTATCGCTTGTGGGACGAGTTTTTATGCTTCGATGTACGCGGAGTATTTGATCGAAAAACTGGCCGGAGTGCCTGTGGAAGTGGATGTGGCGTCGGAGTTTAGATACCGCGAGCCAGTGATTCCAGCAAATTCGTTAGTCATGGTGATCTCGCAGAGCGGAGAAACAGCAGATACGTTGGCAGTGTTACGAATGGCCAAAGAACGCGGAGCTAAAACCTTAAGTTTAACAAACACCAAAGGTTCTACGATTGATCGTGAAGCCCGGGGACACTTGTACATGCATGCCGGTGTGGAAATTGGCGTCGCCAGCACCAAGGCGTTTATTAGCACTCTTGCGGTGGTAAACCTATTGGCGATTTTTTTGGCTCGGTTGCGGGGCTCCATGACTCACGAGCAGGAACAAAGTTATGTGCAAAATCTATTAGCTCTCCCAAGTCAAATGGAAGCGGTTTTATCCTACGACAAGTTTTTTGCGAAAGCTTCCAGCGTATTTAAGGCCTACCGTGGATTTTTGTATCTAGGGCGTGGAATCAATTACCCCATCGCCATGGAAGGAGCTCTAAAGCTGAAAGAGCTCGCTTACATGCATGCCGAAGGCTACGCCGCCGGTGAAATGAAACACGGACCACTGGCTTTGATTGATTCTACAATGCTGGTTGTTGTGATTTGTCCCAAGGATGCCCACTACGAAAAAACGCTCAGCAATCTGCAAGAGGCAAAAGCTCGAGGCGGAGTGATTGTTTCCATTGGCACGGGCGAAGATAAGAATTTGAAAGAGATGAGCCGAGAATACTTATCGCTTCCCAAAAGCGACTGGATGGCTTCGGGAATCTTATCAGTGATTCCTGTGCAATTGCTGGCTTATCATGTGGCGAACATTATGGGCTATGATGTGGACCAACCACGGAACTTGGCTAAATCAGTGACGGTGGAATAACTTTTTATTGTTCTGGTTGGTTTTTTTAGATTTCTTCAAATTTGTAAATACTCTCTTTTTAATACGCGGACTCCATGTCCTCGCTCGTTTCGGCTGCGCCGATCGCGTCACGCTAACGAGAGGTATTAAAAAGAGAGTATTTACAAATTTGAAGAAATCTAAAAAAACCACCCAGAACAATAAAAAGTTATCAACACAGTTAGTGTATCTACTTTTTAAGTTTCTTTTTTGTTGGTTGGGTTTTGGGTGAAGATTTTGCAAAGGGTTTGGCCGTTTTTACTTCAACCTTTTGGGTTGATTTGAGTTCGGTCTTTGATGCTGTTTTTAGCTCGAGTTTTGTTACCGCTTTTACTGGGTCTTTTGGGGTGCTTAGGAGTTTTTCTGTGGCGGTGCGGGCGGCTTTTTTGCGGGCTTCGATTTTTTTGATGGTTTTTACCTTTTCTGTTTCTTCTTTTGAAGCTATTACGGGGCGTTCGTAGATGTGGAAATGTTCTGTAAAGAGGTTGTTGGCGCGATTTACCGAATTGGAAATCCAGTGTTTAGTGGCCTGCGAAGACTGATAAGCCATGCCAGAGAATTCGTTGCCGCCAAAGAATGTCTGAATCATTTTTATTGCTTGTTTGTTGCTGCTTTTTATAAAACTCAAGGTAGTGCGTTTTGTTGACTGAGCTGTATTTTTCAAAAGTTTATGAAGATCTTTGAGTTCGAAAAATTCGGCAACAAGACCCGTCATCAATTTAAAAGCGAGTATTACAACAATGGATCCATAAATTCCGGCCACAGAGTAGAGGCCTTTGGCGATGAATGATCCGATCATTCCGCCGGCACCGTAAGGTAAACTTTCAGACACTGGAATTTCGAGAGCAAACTGAATAATAGATAAGAGATTTGCAAATAGCGTTAGTAAAATAAGATGGGCCAGGGCCGAGTAAGCTAAGATAGGGTATTCTCGTTTTAAATCGTTAAAGTTAAAGATGTGAAAGTTTGCGATGGAACCTAAGTGAAGTGCTGCGAAGGCGAGGTAAAAGAAACCGTAGCCGAAGGCGGAAAAGAATCCGCGATCGATAGAAGCACCAAAGGAACCAATCACCAACTCGAGACCTGAACTCCCAAGTGCGAGGTACGAAATGCCGCTGATGAACACCGAAAAGGCTAAGAGAAGACTCGAAAAAAATACGATCTCTTGAATTTGTCCTTCGATTTGATTTTTAAGTTTGTACATGTTTAATCCTCGTTAAAAATTTCGTCCACTGCTTATTTTGCAATTCTAGGGCCTGATTCAACTTCAATTTACACAAGGAAAGCTTTAAAAAACGCGTAAATGCGCACTTCGCAGAGCTCAAGTGACAAAATTTGTCGCGAGAGCCAGTGAAAGCGCTGTGAGTTTATTGTCCAATGAACAGTGTGCGAGTTTCTTTATCTACGGTAAATGGAACGTAAAATTCGATGGTTTCGGCACTGCCGAAAGCGCGGTGAATGCTGTTCACTTTTCCGATGACCTGTTGATTCAATACGATGTTTCCTGTTTGATAAACGATCGTTACATTTCGTAATTCCGGAGCGGTGACGTCGTCGTCCATAAACCAAGGGACTAAGAGGTCGTAAGCGTTGCGTTTTCCCTGGTAGAACTCGGTAAAACTACAAGTCACAGAACCGCGCCGACAAAGCACTCGGGCATGAACATTTGAGGACTTGCCTTCGGCATCCACCATCACGCCTTCAGAAAAAAGATTAAAATTTGAAGACAAAGCAATCGCGAAGGCAAATTGTTGCGTAAAAAGAATACTGAAGAATAGAATTAAAGTTTTAATAGCCATGATTTTTCCTTTTCAAGTTGAATTGGTTTGTGCAACTCTCAAAGAACATAAGCAAAACCCAAGCCAGCTTAAAAGGCTTTAAAAGCTCTCATTTTCATGCGCGCGCACATGATCTGCCGCTTTTAAGCGAAGGTCTTCGAGTTCGGCATCGCTGAGCTCGGGCAGTGGGCGAAACCTTAACGGCCGTGCCGCTTTATCAAAGTCCCCGGCTTGATAGGACGCAATCGAAGCCTTGTTAGTCTCTAAAAATTCCACGAGATCTTTGTAAACTACGCAGCGCACTTCGGGCTTTGAACAAACACTCTTCGCAAAACTCATCATCGCTTTCCAATAGGCACCGCCATTCCATTGCGAGAAGTGATGGCCGATGTGAAGGGGCGCTCGGTTGCCAAAATAGTTGTTGTTAAAGTAGCCCATATAAGTGTCGTACATTTGCTGCTCGTAGAGTGTATGCTTAGAGGCGGGAGCTGCTTCTCCACCAGATTGGCCAACGTAAAAATTGTAGTCCATGCTGAGAGTTTTTTTCTTAGTGCCTGCGATGGTGAGACCAACGAGAGGAAAGTTCCAAAGATTGTTGAGTTGTTGTGGCCAGTAATTCATGCGATCCACGCGACTGGCGTCGTAAACATAACTGTTGTTTTGCAAAGAGGACCAAAGACCATTGCCTTTGCCCAAAAGTGGCGCGCGAAATCCCCAAACATGATTTTTAAAATAGTCGTCCCAGCCATTGGGTTTTTGCGTGGCAATGCCGCTGTGGCTCCACGCATTCGTCATCAGTGCTGTAAACTGTGCAAACTCACTGTCCCACATGGACTCAGTGTAATCACTTCCATCGTAGTGGGCATTGCCGTGGGAACCTAATTCGTTACCTTCGCCCATGGCGAGGACCATTTGCTGCAATCGCAGTTGAATATTTTCTTTTTTTCCACCAAAACCAATAGCACTCTTACCAGCTCCATAGCGAGGTTCTTTGTAAGTGCTTTTACTGGAATCCGCTAAAAAATAGACGCCGCTGGCAAAGTACGTAAAGTTGATATTATTTTTAGCGGCGAAATCCCGTGAGTCTTTCCAAAAGGAAACAGTCTTTGAGCCATCAAACGACAGCATTACAAACTGCGGAGGCCGTTGCACCTTTGCGTGAGCAGTGGGCAGCCAAAATACAAAACTAAAAACTGTGCAACAGAAAATAAAAATCTTCATGGATTCTCCCCGTTAAGTACCCCGACGATTGGATACTACAAAGGGCTTCCTTAAGCAAGAAGCTGGACTTCAGTGCCAGGCAAAAAGTGCCGACACTCAGGCATGTGGAGGCATCTATGAAAATCATCATGTTTTTAATTATTTTTATCAGCGGCACCAACGTTTTTGCCGAAAACCCTGATCGTGAAAGCTGGGCTAAGATAGAAGCCGCGCGACAAAAAATTGCTCAAGAATTTGCCGATGTGGTGGAACCCACTCAACTTTTCGAAAAACAAGCTGAGCGCGCCCTTTCGGGTTACAACCACCTGGACCCGTATCACCGGGTTCCTTCAAATCTGCTCGCTAGCGCAGTTTTGTATTTTGACAAAAACAAAACAAAGTTTAAAAACCAAAATTACATCACCGTGGTGGACTTTTCTCCGCGCTCCAACAACTATCGATTATTTATCATCAATTTAAAAACAGGTTCTGTTCAACGCTATCGCACAACTCACGGGGAGGGCAGCGATGCCAACCGCGATGGCTACGCCGAGTCCTTTGGTAATGTGCCGGGCTCTCGCAAGAGTTCACTGGGTTACGCGCGAACCGCCGAAGTTTATTACGGCAAGTTTGGACGCTCTCTTCGTTTGGATGGATTATCCTCGACGAATTCTAAGATGCGCGAACGGGCCGTGGTCTTTCATGGTTGGGCACCAGTGGTCGAAGCCAATCAACTTCAACCGCTCTCCTATGGCTGCGTGACGATTGCTACTGATTTTAGGGACGCAGTGATTGATCAAATCAAAAATGGCAGTTTAATGCTCGTTCATCTGTCTCAGTAACAAAATATCGCTCAAGCGGATTTTGCAATGAACCTACTTGTGAATCAGTTGAATGCGCTGAACCCAGTTGGTGCCTTGGTGCTGATTTACTTTTGTTCTAATTTCATCGAGAAAAAAGCGAATTTCGTTGAGCCACACACTATTAGTCACTTCTACAATCAGCGTTCCGTTGTCAAAATTGACGGGACGTGAGTGCTTAGCCAAAGTGTCGCCAACCACAGTCTGCCATTGGCTTTCCAGCTTCCAGCGCTGAAACCCATCGGCCAGCGGAGACTTGCTATTTTCGAAAAGTCTTTGTAGGACATCTACAACGGCGGCAGGTTTTTGTGAGGGTCGCTTTTTGGATTTTTCCATGACCCATAAGGTATAATACATGTTAAAAAAAAATAAAACTATTCATGTGGTTGGAGCGGGCCTTGCCGGCTCAGAATGTGCTTATCAGCTAGCAGAGCGCGGATATGACGTGGTTATTTACGAAATGCGCCCCGGCACGATGACGCCCGCCCACAAAACTCACAAAGCTGCAGAATTAGTTTGTTCCAACTCCTTTGGCAGTTACGCCTTGGCGTCCGCACCCGGCCAACTCAAATGGGAGGCGGAACGCTTAGGTTCGCTGATTTTAAAAAGTGGTTGGCAATCGCAAGTTCCCGCAGGACAAGCCTTGGGAATGGATCGCGAAAAGTTTTCGCAACTGGTGACCGATGCTCTCGAAAGTCATCCTCGCATTCAACGAAAAGCCGAGGCTGTCACAGCCATCGATCTAGTTCCGCGTCCTTGCGTTTTAGCCACTGGGCCCTTGACCCACGAACCCCTAGCGCAGTCTTTGCTCTCTCACTTTGGCGATCAGTTTTTATATTTTTACGATGCCATCGCGCCCATCGTTTCCACAGACTCCATCGATATGACCAAAGCGTGGAAGGCCAGTCGTTGGGACAAGGGCACAAGCGATTACATCAATTGCCCCATGAACAAAGAGCAGTACGATCTTTTTATAAGCGAAATTATTAAGGCCGAAAAGGTGGAACCCAAAGAGTTCGAAAAAGACACGCCATTTTTTGAGGGTTGTATGCCCATCGAAGAGATGGTGCGACGGGGACCCGAAACTTTGCGCTTTGGTCCCATGAAGCCCATTGGTTTAACCAACCCCCACACGGGTCAGCGGGCCCACGCCGTGGTGCAACTTCGCCAAGACAACACTGAGGGCACAGCCTACAACTTGGTGGGTTTTCAAACCAAAATGAAATACCCCGAGCAAAAGCGTATTTTCAAAATGATTCCAGGTTTAGAAAATGTCGAATTTTTAAAATTGGGAAGCATTCATCGCAATATGTATGTGAACTCGCCCAAGCGCCTCAACACCGATCTTTCCAGTCGCAATGACAGCGAACTTTACTTGGCCGGGCAAATCACCGGCGTGGAAGGCTATTTTGAATCGGCGTGCATCGGTTTATTGGTGGCACATTTTATCGATCAGAAACTGCAGGATCGTCCGTTCAACCCACCACCGCGGGAATCGGCGTTGGGCTCCATTCTTCACGCCATCACCCTGGAAGAAAAAGAAAACTTTCAGCCGACGAATATCAACTTTGGACTTTTCCCGGCAGCGCCTGAGAAAATGAAAAAAGATCTAAAAAAAGAGTTTATTCTCAACCGCGCCAAAGACGCCTTCCAACAGTGGTTGCTGCAAGAGCCGGCTTTCACCTCGGTGACGGAATCCGTCCTCGAAGGCAAATCTCAACAGCTTTAAGCCTTAAGTCGAGTGTCTCATACTGAGACGAAAGAATGAGATTTAAGCCCAGCCCGCATTTTATTTATCATGCTGAGACACTTTTTGTTACACTGTGAGTGTTCGGGAGGACTTCCATGATGGGCGCTTCTAAGAACTAGACCCAATTTGTCTATATTTCTTAAGATGATCGGTCGATAGTAGGGATAAGGGCTAAAGGAGACTTGCTATGTTTAATCCTGTTAAAATGTTTCAATTGCTTTTAATTTCAATGCTTTTTGTGCAGCTTCCAAATTTCGCCGAAGCGAAGAGCGCAAGTAAATCGAAAGTGTCAGATACCAACGTTAAGTTGAAGTTTGATTCGAAAGTTTACTACCGACTTTCACACAAGAATCGTTTGAAGTACTTGCAGATTTTTTCGGATCTAGCAGTGCAAATGGAAAAAGCTGATAAGAAAAATCGAAAAACAGCGGACTCCGACTTCTACTACGATTTGCAAAACCTGTTATTCCCTCGCGCTGACGCACAAGCCACAACAGTTTGTTTAAATGGTGGAATATTTTTTGATAAGCCAGCGTCTGCAGCAAGTTGTTCTGCGGCTACCACGGTTCCTGAATCGAGCACACCATCAGAGCTCGCCACGTTTTTTACCTGTGGAGCAGCCAATCGTTGCGCAGCTTATTTTGGTGTAGATTCTGCGGGTCAGGGTTTTTGTTTTGAAAACTTTTCAAGTGCTACGTCTCAGTGCCAAAGCAAGAGCACTGCTGCCAACGGTCAAACTAACTTGAGAGATAAATTAAACAACTGTTCTGCCAACCAGCCAATGTGTGGAGTTTTCCAGCGCGCCATGGCCATGGATTCTGCAAAAATAGATCAGTATTGTAATACAAACAGAAATACGGCGAGTTACTGCCAGACGGCGCGCACCGCTGCAACGACGATGAATGTGGCAGCAGCCACTTTTGCATCAGCTCCCGGCGCGACTCCGTTGGATGCAACTTCGGGTTGCAGTGAAATGCACACGCGAATGGGCAGCAGCACTATTGCTGGAGATTCTCTCAGTCAGCAAATGGGATTTCAACGTCCTCCAGATGCGTATTGGATGTACTTAGTGACTGTGGCATCAAATGCATGCCCCATTCGCAAAGATACCAGCGAAATTTTAAAAGCCGTTGGAATGTGTGAATCACCGGCGGCTGTTTCGTCGCCGTGCGCGAGTCAACGAACAGGTTTAGGAAAATGTATTAGCGGGATTTTCGAAACTGGCACTGCAGCTGACTTTGCCTCTCGCTATGCTGGAATGGCGACCTGCCGTCCGGGCCCCAATGGCTGCCAAGCGCGCACAGGCTTACAATTAAAAAATGATCTGATCATCGGGGTCAGTCTAGATTCAAACCTTGAGCCCATCGCAAAAAAACTTTGCCCCGTACAAACTGAAAGCTTTATGACGTGTAATGCGGCAAATCCAAGAGCTTCGGTGAACGTCGATAATCCGAGCAATGTGGAATTGGCTTTAACGGACGGTAGCCGTAACGGAAACAAATACTTCGGAGCTTCAGAGGCTGTGAATGGTCTGATCAATGGAAGACAGCCTAGCACGGCACAAGCGGAGGATTTTTCGCGAGCTTTCGGAATGTCAGTTCGAGATTTTAACAGTCTTTTCTGTGCCGCTGATGCAACTGAATTTGCAAAAGCGCGCCAAAATATCGTATGGACTCCGCAAACAGATATGCAACGCCGTATGCGCAATTGTATTCAAACCACAGTTCCGGCAACCGTGGCCTCTACGGGCGAAGCCGTACAATCAAATTACGGGCGCCAAAACTGTACATCTCGTCAAGTGACACGAACCAGCGCCAACGGAATGCGCGATCTGCAAGATTATCTTTATTACGAAACCTCTTCCGGTTACTGCCGTCGCTTTGGAACAACTAAATCGACAACAAATCCGTCAAGCCTTGGCGGGAAAATTGTTGTACCTTGCGCGGCAACCAGCCACTCTGGCTTGCCTAAAGAGTACGTGCGTTTAGAACACGCCGTGAACGGTTCGACGACTCCTGCGGTTTATGCGTGTATCGATAATTTAGCAGCCTCAGAGGCATTCCAGATTTATACCATGTCTTGTTCATCATCCACGGGGAACGGTGGAGATGCCGGTCAAGACGGTGGAACTGATAGATAATCAAGATTGGAACAGTGATGAATATTTTTAAAAAATTATACATCATTGTTCTTCTTACTTTGCCTGCTAGCTTTTCATTTGGACAATTTTCAACGACCACTCAATGGGGACGTTGCCAATCTGCACTCAAAAAAATTCCCGCCTCTGGTGCTGTTGCTCCAGAATTACTAACTGCGTGCACAACAGCCTGTGATGTTTCGCGGCTGGTTGACGGTGTGCATATTCATTATAAAGATTTAAAAGCCGGGTTTGATTACTGTTCAAATCCAAATCTTTCGGGTCGCACGGGCGCTGCTACGGGTGCCGCCGCCCGCTGTGATGCCGCCGCGGGATTACTGACGAGCACGGCTGCGCAGGATCCCTCCGTGTGGGAGGCGTGTGTTGCGGATTGCGACGCTGCCGTTGCCGAAGCAACTCAGGACACCCTTCGACAGAGATATTCTGGAACGGCTGCAGGTTGTGGCGAAAAAATTCAAACAGTTGTAGAGCCACCACTTCCGGACGACGGTGGAACCGTCGCCGAGGACACTGGTGGCAGCACAACGGGCGACCTTCCGGTGGCCGACACGGGCAGTCCCAACACACCCGCTTTGAACAGCGCGCTTTCCGGTTTGAGTGCAAACTCAAGCAGCCTTAGTCCCATTGATCCGGGCAGAGAAGTGAACTTTCGCGGTTCTGGGAATTCTTCAGGGAGTTATGGTGATGTTGCGAATGGCGTTGGAGCTCTCGGTGCACAGGGGGGCGATGTTCTTCCTCCCCAGCGCTTTGATGATGTTGTAAGTGCTTCTGCCGAAGGCCCGAAAGCCGACGCAGCCAATTTTGGTGGCGGTGGTGGCGGCGGTGGCGGCGGCGCGGGCGGAGGGCCCAGCGGTGGCGGAGCTCGCCCCGGAGCTGGCGGTGGAGCGCGAACTTCGGCGGCAGGCGCACAGCTTGCAAAGCAAGGCACAAATCAGTTTTGGCCTGGAGGCTCAGGCGGAACTCCTGCGGGTGGCAAAGCAGCGGCGCGCACAACCGCCACAGCGTTAAAAGTCCCATTGGTGGAAAAACCAAAATTTGGTCCTGAGTATCTCAACAAGGGAACCGGCAGTGATGGCCTGTTAAGACTTTGGGGAGCTGGCATGAACAGACTTCCAGTGGACAGAGGTTCACAGAGTTGTCGCGATCAAACGATCTTTTGCAACCTCGAAAACTTTGATTTCGAATTTAAACCCTAGGGTGTGTTACACACCCTCAGAGGCAAATACTACGGGCAGCTAGCAGTGTTGTTTTCGATGTGCGACGGAGTATCAACAACGATGGCCTCGCAAGTCATAGCGTAATGAAATCCATCATAAATAACATCTTTACCAACAAGCGTGTCGACTCTTTTTCCGTTAATCATCTTGCTACTTTGAATTTCTAACTCGAGACCGTCGCTCCATGTGCTGAAAGGCAAACTCACAGTGTTTCCATTTTTGCTCAATGGACCGCTAAACCATTCACCGAGATTGAACTCGTGGTTAAAGACAGTTTTTTTCTGGCTCTCTTGTCCAAAATCTGGAAATGTTCCAGTTGAATCAGCTAAACTACAATCCGCGGCCTTTACAGATTTAAAAGATGTTACTGTGAGCGTGGCATATTCATACGAGGAGTGATAACTAGGAGGTTGTGCATTCCATTGACCTTTGCAAATCAGTGGTTCCACAAAGTAGCTCTCAGCTTTCGCAAAAGAAACACAGATCAAAGCAGACAGAAATATAATTTTTTTAAGCATGGTAAGTCCTTTTTTAGATAATTGAAAACCCAAGCTTACCCGACGGACAGAGTCTTTAGCAGATCGCATCGATATTTTTAGTTAAATATGTAAAGGTTACTTTGTAAAAATTGAGATTTTCGAGATGACCGACTATTTTTTTCGTTCAAACAAACAAAATGAATATTTGAGTTTTTCGCCCTTGCTGTCGACGGCTTTGTCATCCGTGCGATCGACCTTTTCTTTAAGCTCAAACTCATCAGCCCACTCGGGATAAAAAGCGTCGCCTTCCACTTCCATATCGATGAGTGTGAGGTAGAGGCGCTGTGCTAAAAACAAAGTTTGCGTGTAAATTTCAGCGCCGCCCACAATCATGATCTCATCGCCAAAGTTTTCGTGCTTTTTTTGACAGTCGCGGATGGCCTCGAGAACATTGTGAAATACCACCACACCCGGTCGCGCCCAGTCCTTGTCGCGAGTGACCACGATATTTCTGCGTTCAGGGAGCGGCTTTCCCAGGGAATCAAACGTTTTCCGTCCCATGATGATGGATTTGTTCAGCGTGCGGGCTTTAAAATATTTTAAGTCTTCAGAAATCTTCCAAGGCAAATCGCCATTGTGACCGATGACGCGATTTTTGCTAACCGCAGCGATATGGCTGATCAAACTGAAACCTCAGCGGCGATGCGTGGGTGCGGATTGTAGTCGATGAGGGTGAAATCTTCGTAAGCAAAATCAAAAATGTTTTTAATTTTCGGGTTCATAATTAATTTTGGAGCGCGCTTTGGTTCTCGCGAGAGCTGAAGTTTAGCCTGCTCGAGATGGTTGGAATAAAGGTGAGCATCGCCAAGCGTATGAATAAACTCGTTCGGGCGCAAACCACAAACCTGCGCCACCATCATCGTGAGCAAAGCATAGCTGGCAATGTTAAAAGGAACACCCAAGAACACATCGGCACTGCGCTGATAAAGCTGACAGGACAAACCTTTTTCCGAAACATAAAACTGAAAAAACGCATGGCAGGGAGGCAGAGCCACAGATTCCACATCACCAGGATTGTAAGCGACAACCAAGTGTCGTCGCGAATAGGGATTGGTTTTGATCTGTTCGATAACGTTGGCGATTTGATCGATGGTTCGTCCGTCTGGTGTTTTCCACGAGCGCCACTGCTGGCCATAAACCGGACCGAGTTCCCCTTCTTCGTCGGCCCACTCATCCCAAATTGTGATGCCATGTTCTTGCAAATACTTAACGTTGGTGTCGCCGCGAAGAAACCAAAGCAATTCGTAAACCACCGACTTGAGATGAACTTTTTTAGTGGTGAGAAGCGGAAAGCCATCCTGCAGATTGAACCGCATTTGATGGCCAAAAAGACTGAGAGTGCCCGTGCCTGTGCGGTCTTCTTTTTTTTCACCCTTGGTCAGGATTTGGTTCATGAGATCAAGGTATGTTTGTTCAAGAATGGCTGCCATAGTGGTGGTCTCCCTGGTTCTCGACTGATTTTATGCACTGGTTTCAGCTTGTCAAAGAACGCAACGCATCTTATAGCTTTATTCCATGGAAATTAAAGATCCTGTTCACGGAACCATCACTTTAGCGCGCGACGAGGTGTCAGTTGTTGACAGCGCAGAGTTTCAACGTTTACGGCTGATCAAGCAGTTAGGCTTCTCGGAGTTCAGTTTCCCAGGCGCCACCCACAGCCGCTACCTGCATTCCTTGGGCGTTTGCCACATGGCGGGAATTGCTTTTGACTACATTTTTAAAAATTACGAATTTTCCACGCCAGAAAAGCGCAAGCGTTTTCGCCAGGTTGTGCGCCTGGCAGCCCTTTTACATGACATCGGGCACGGTCCGCTAAGCCATGCCACCGAAGAGGTCATGCCGCCGCGCTCAGCTTTGAATATTCAAATATACGCCCATCGTAAAAGCCCGGTCACCCCCGAGGGCAAAGCGTCGCACGAAGATTACACGGTCAAGTACATTACCGACTCTCCGCTGACAGATATTTTAAAAAAGTCATTTCCCGACATCACGCCTTACCACATCGTGTGCTTGATCGATAAAACTTTGGAATTGAAAGATGATTTTTTTACCGATAACGGCCTTAACTTTCGCACGATTTTAAGTCAGATGGTGAGCTCCGAAATTGATGTGGACCGCATGGATTATTTGGGTCGCGATGCTTACTTCTGCGGGACCAATTATGGGCACGTCGAAACCAACTGGTTGCTCTCGAATTTCACCTTTCATGTAGTGGAACAAGAGGTTTACCTTGCGCTGAACAAGCGCGCACTTTACACCTTTGACGATTTTTTGATTTCTCGCCATCACATGTACTTGATGATTTATTTCCATCACAAAAGTATCATCTACGAGGAAATGCTCTATCGCTATTTGACCTCGAGCGATTGTAAATACCAACTTCCAGCGGATATTAACCAGTACACGCGTTGCACGGACTATTCTCTTTATGAGCACTTGGCCAACTCTTCAAACTACTGGGCACAAAAGATTACTCAACGTCAGCCATTTAAAGTTTTGTTCGAAAACCACGTCACCCACGAAGATCCAAAGATGAATCTGCTCGCCGATCAACTTCGCTCCTCGGGGATTGATTTTATCACAGCCAGTTCCCAGGCTCGTTTATCTAAATACCATGGTGGATCCCAGGAAGATAAATCCTTTCAAATTTTTGTCATCGATGAATACTCGCCGCGCGAGACGCCCATCACCATCGACAAGTGCACACAGATCTTTGAGATGTACGAAAAAACCCGTCGCATCGAACGCATCTATGTTCCGAACGAGGTTTTAGATCGCGCGAAAAAGATTCGCGAGTCTCTATAGTAATAGAATCTCCGCTAAAGAACTTTTTTGAAACGTATCTCTGAAACGTATATAAGTTAAACATTTTGCCGTTGTTTTCCTGCAACACCCTTATATTTCTCATTATTTTTTTGTCTCTCATTGCGACAGGACTAAAGTTTTGTCTCGACCCGCCGATAGTCTAGGTAGCAGTCGGTTACAAGGAAGTGACACCAGAACGTGTGTTGTCTAGAGGACGGAGACTGCAGGAGGAACGTATATGAGTCTAAGGATTAATACAAACATGGCATCCATCAATGCGCAAAGAAACCTGGATGTCCAACAAACAAGAAACACGAAGGCGATGAAAGCACTGTCTTCGGGAAGTCGAATCAATTCGGCGGCGGATGATGCTGCAGGGTTGGCGATCTCGGAAAAACTGCGAGCGGATATTCGCGGCATGGGAATGGCGCGACAGAACGCAGAAAATGCAGTCTCCTTTATCCAAGTGGGTGAGGGCGGATTGAACGAAGTAAACAATATATTAGTGCGCTTGCGCGAACTCGGTATTCAGAGCGCCAGTGACACCATTGGTGATGAAGAGCGCGGTTTTCTCGATATGGAAGCCCAGCACTTAATGGAAGAAGTAGACCGTATTGCCGAAACCACAAAATTTGGTCAACAAAATCTTCTCAATGGGTCCCAGGACGAATTGGAATTTCAAGTGGGTATTGGAAGCGACGAAAACAGCACGATCCGTTTTAAAATGGATGCGGATGCAACCACGTCAAGCCTCGGCGTCAGTGGCTTAGATTTCGGTGACAAATCGGGAGCGCGAGATGCTCTGGATTCCATCGATGAAGCCCTTGTGAAAGTGGGCGGCATGCGCGCTAACTTCGGCGCCATTCAAAACCGAATGGATTCTGCAGTTCGCAATATCGATGTTCAGAAGGAAAGTTTATCCACGGCGAACTCACGAATTCGCGATGCCGACATTGCTCATGAAACTGCCGAGCTGACGTCTTCGCAAATTTTGCAGCAGGCCTCCATTGGGATGTTAGCGCAGGCTAATAGTGCTCCATCAGCCGCGTTACGCTTGATTGGGTAACTGGTTGTTTTGAGTCCAAGACCTAAGTAGAACCGATCAAAAGCCCGGAGAGATTCGGGCTTTTTTGTTGATATTTTAGACTCTTCCGATCTTCGTCGAGTCTTGAATTCTTTGTAAAAAACAAATCAACGTCTTGATTTTGTTCCCACTTTTAAAAATTTAATACCTTAGGCTGGAAAAAATTCTCCGCTCTACCATCGTCTAGTTTGCTGCAGACGTTGGTCTAGATCAACTAGACGCGACTTCAGACAAGTCCAGATCCGCCGAAAGTACTGTTGTGAGCGATGACTCACACAAACTTAACTCGGAGGAAGAATATGAGTTTAAGAATCGCGACGAATGTGCCGTCGATAACTGCACAGCGGAGTTTGGAAGGAAATCAAAAGATCATGGATAAAGCCATGGGTCAGTTGGCTTCTGGAAGTAGAATAACAAAAGCAGCCGATGATGCTGCGGGCCTCTCCATTTCCGAAGGAATGAAGGGTCAAATTCGAAGCTTCAAGCAAGCTTTGCGTAACACGAACGATGGGGTTTCCCTGTTGCAAGTTGCGGAAGGTGGTCTTGGAGAGATCAGTAACATATTCACCAGACTTAGAGAGCTTGGAATCCAGGCAGCCTCAGACACAATTGGTGATAACGAACGCGGATTCATCAATCAGGAATTGACCCAGCTTATGCAAGAAGTAGATCGCATTGCTGTTTCCACAAAGTTTGGAAGTAAAAATCTTCTCGATGGAAATGGTGACACCTTTGATTTTCAAGTTGGCATTAACGGCAGCGGCGAAAGCGATGTCATATCGTTCTACTCTTCAGAGTCCAACGCAACGTCTTCAAATCTCGGTGTTTCGGGAATTGATTTTACCTCCAAAGATGGAGCAAAAGACGCGCTTGCACTCCTTGATGAAGCACAAAATAAAGTAAATGGTTTTAGAGCCAACATTGGAGCTTTGCAAAACAGATTGAGTTCGACATCTGAGAATCTAGGTACTCAGATCGAAAATCTATCTGTCGCCAATTCACGCATCAGAGACACGGATGTTGCAGAATCGACTGCGGAGATGACAAAAAGTAATATTTTGTTAAACGCATCGACGGCTGTATTAGCACAGGCGAACGAGGCACCACAGCAAGCTTTAAGACTTTTAGGCTAAGCGAACGACGATTCTTCCTCTTATGGGCCCGCATGGGGCGGGCCCATTTTTTGGAGATGTCACATTCAAGAAAAAGGGCAACAAATCCGATAAAGATTGTGGATGAATATAAGATCTTTATCGCAGCTTCCAACGGTGATCTCGCCGACGAAGGTTTCTGAAGCCTCGACCGCGATCAAACCACATGACACAGCAGAAAGAGATGCTGATGGCCGTCAACCTTTTGGCGAGGAAAAAAAACGTCCCGTTACAGAGGAAGAACTCGAAAAAATCATAGAAAATTTAAAAAAGCATCCTGGCGTTATAGCTAGCCAGCTAAGTATTGAGCTTATCCAAGAAGAATCTCGCCAGTTTTTGTTAATCAAGAGCAGTGACGGTCAAATCATTCGTCGTGTTCAAGAGATAGATTTCTACCAACTCCTCGAAAATCTAGACCAATCCAACGGTCGCATTTTTAGTAAAGCCGCTTAATTTTCCTCGACCCTCTCCGTTCGACGAGAGCCATATTAATGACTCACATTGTTTGCTTTTTCTCATTGATAATGAAGAAAGAAATGGAGAACTATGCCCGCAATCAAAGTACCCGGAATGGGATCAGGTTTAATGTCTGTTGTCGATCAGATCATGTTGGCTGAGCGAGAACCCTTAAAACAAATGGATGTTAAAAAACAAAAGATTGAAGGCAAGGTGGGCCTCGTTTCGGACCTTGAGGCCCGTTTGGGAAAAGTGAAAACCGAACTCAAAAGCATCGTCGGCGGAAAAAAGTTTCAAGATTACTCTCTCAATGTTTCCGATGCCGACGTTATCGCTGGAACCGTGGAATCCGAAAAGGTGATGCCTGGTCAGTGGAAGATCGAGGTTGTGAAACTGGCCGAAAATTCGGGTGCGCTGTCGAATGTGATATTAGATAAAGAGAAAACTAAAATGGGCGTTGGCTACTTAAAATTCAACACACCCGATGGCGAAAAGAAAGTCTTCATCAACGACTCCAACAACACCCTCGATGGAATCGCACGAAGCATTAACACTTCCGAGCTCGGTATCACTGCCACAGTTGTTCAGGATGGTTCTGAGGGCGAGGATGGCTATCGTTTGATTATGTCGTCGGAACACTATGGGAATAACCATGATGTGAATTTTCCCATGATCTATTTGTTAGATGGCGAAGAAGATCTCTATTTCGACCAAGAGCGCGATTCCAAAAACGGTTTGATTCGCGTGAACGGCTTTGACGTGCAGGTGATCAACAATAAACTGGATGAAGTGATACCAGGGGTTTCTCTCGACCTCAAAAGTGCTAAGCCGGGCAAAGAAGTTAGTATTTCGCTCGCCGAAAACTACGAGGCCATCGAAACCAAGCTGCGCACCTTTGTCGAATCTATGAACGGTGTTTTGGGCTTTATTCAGCAGCAAAATATGATGGATGAGAAAACCGACACAAGTAAAACTTTAGGCGGTGATTCTTCGTTACGCACGGTGGAGCAACGCGTGAAGCAACTCATCTTAAACCCGGTTTATGGCAACCAGGGATCCATCAACCGCTTAGGTCAGCTCGGTGTAGAGTTTAATCGCAGTGGAACCTTGGACTTCAAAGAAGACAAATTTAAAAAATTAATTAAAACCAATTCCAAAGATGTTCTCGAATTTTTGCGGGGAGACGGTTCTTTGCAGAGCGGGTTTATTGGTAAAACACGAGGCTCCATAGACGCTTTGTTGGGTGCGGGTACAGGGATCATTAGTAACAAGAAAAAAGGTCTACAAACGCAAATTTCCCAGATCGACAGAAATATTGAAACAAAAGAAAAAAATTTGGCAACAAAGGAAGAACAACTCAGAAAGAAGTTTTCGAAACTCGAGGAACAGATGTCAAAATTACAGGCGCAGGGAGCACAAGTGGGAGCGATGGTTGGGGGTGGTAGTTGAGTAACGGATACAGTAAGTACAAAAAGACGTCTATTCAGAGTGCGAGTAAAGAAAAAATTCTTCTCATGCTTTATGAAGGGGCGATTCGCTTTATCAAACAAGCGAAAGAGGCCAATGAGCGGAAAGACGTGAAAGCGCGAGGCGAGCTGATAGGGCGTGCATACGACGTGATTATGGAGCTAGCGAGTTCCCTTGATTTTAAAATCAATGGACCGGTGTCTTCGAACCTTGAGCAGCTCTATATCTACATTATGGAAGAGCTCACGCGGGCAAATATCACTGGACAAGAAAAACATTTAGACAATTCACTAAAGATTTTAAACATTCTTTACGATGGATGGGTGAAGGCAGTTGAATCAATCAAAAAGAAGGAGTCTGAAAGTGCTTAATCATCAAAGTAACATGGAGCTGATCATTTCGTTGATCGAAGAGAAGAATCATCATCTAAAGATGTTTTTGGATGTTTCGATCAATGAGCGTAAAAGCTTCAAGGCTCGAAATTTTGATAATCTCGAAGATCTGTATTCGATGCGCGAGAGTATTCTCGAAGGCATTCGCAGCCTGGACCGCCGCATTCATCAGCACAGCGCCGAAATCGAAGCGCAGCATATCTCCGAGGAGATGAAACTAAAACTTAAGTCGCAGATGTCGGCTAAGCAGAATTTGGTAAACCAAATTATGTCGCAAGACTTAGTGATGCTGAGTTGTGTAGAAAACGAAAAGTCGAGTATCATTAAAAAAATGACGTCGATGCGCGATGGTCGTCGGTTGCTAAAAGCCTATCGCTTTATGCCTGACATCATCGATTAATTTCAAGACGCGCCTTTGATCCTGATTTCATCAAAAAAATGACGGTTTGACAGCAAACCGTCAAAGCCCTCCGCAGAAACTTTCTTAACTCTTGAATTTCTTAAATTTTATCTTGGCACTTGTCTTGCTTTATAGAGTTCCTATGAGGGGGACTCGTGGTACAGCAGAAATTTTTTGACTCGCACCTTTTACAACAATCTCTAGAGCTAGCAGAAGGTTTGGATCGTTTTCATTTTTTTATGAAAGAAAACCATTTGGATCAGGCCCAGCAAGAAATTACTAAAATTGCGGAACAGCATCAACGACCATTCGTTTATAAAAATATGTATTGGCTAGAAACTAAAAAAGCATCGGCCGAGGGCAAGGTGTACGCAGCAAGAAAGCTTGTGGATATTGAGCCAACCATCGAAAACCAGTTTTTATTGGCCAATGCACTCACTAACGCCGATCAAGAGCGCGTGGCGCTCGAAATTTTGCATCAAATAGTAGATCAATGTGCGGAGCCTTCGTGGTTGCTGTATACAGTGTTTAAAAATATCGGCAGTTTATATTTGCGCTGCAAGGATTTTGAAGCTGCCGAAGAGTACTACAATCGCGCTTATGCGATGAGCAAGGATGATCTTAACTTAGAGCTTTGTTATGGGTACTTGTTTCTGCACTCTTCAAAACTCAACGACGCAAAAACAAAATTTGCCGATATTCTTGCACGCGACTCCGACTTTACAGAAGCCTCGATTGGTCTAGCGCTGGTGCATGCGTCGGTGGGTGAATATGATTTGGCGTGTGCAAACCTTTCCAATGTACTCGACAAAAATCCCTCCCATAAATTAGCTTTGTACCTCCATTTCAATTGGTCGCAACAGACTCAGTCGACGCAATCCTCCATTGATCTTATCAACGGATTTTTAAAAGAGAATCCGCAAGACGAAGAGGCTCTGACGTTACGTGTGAGTTGGTATGTCAAACAACAAAATTTTAAAAAAGCCTACGAGGCTTTGCCAATTCTTAAAAAGAACTATCGGGGAGATGTGAAACACATCTCGCAACTCGAACAGTATTTGCGAGACGCATTATGAGCCGCAAGCAAGTTGTTTTTATGGATCTTGGGCCCATTGGCCCGGCGTGCTCCTCGTTGCAAGTGGCCGAACTTTACGCCATGGCTACGGATCAGCTGGTCTACTTTGTAACGTCGATGGTCAACTTTAAAAGACTGCCTGCGCGTGATCTCTTAAAATACGTCGCGATCGAAAACGTGGAAACACAGATTGATTATTTTACCGATTCTTTGGTTATCGATTTTACTCGTCCAGGACAGGGTGTTCATCAAACGGCACTGTTGTTTCAGGAGAGCTACAATTTCTATCTCCAGCAGGATCTGTCCTACTCGCACAATTCTTTTAGCGAAAAGGTAGAATACGTTGAATCGGTTTCGTTTGAGCTAGGACTCCTCAAACATTTAAAAATCACCACACAAACGCCTGTATTGACTTACTCGGCGGAGTACGCCGCCTTGCTCAACTTGCAAGGTATTCCCACCATCGAGCTCTGTTATCGTTTCAAACATCCGGGTTCATTTCTCCCTACAAGTGTGGTTGTTTTTGGCGACACTTTTAGCTTATTGCGAAAAGACGAAATCCAGCTCATTTTTGAATTTTATCAAAACGGAAAAATGGAAGATCTTTTCATGGGGAAAAATGTTCTCGAGGTGGATTGGGACGTCCTTTACTTTAAGATGGATAAATCCCGGGGCTCCATTGTTCCACTAAAGCATCCTGTGAGCACAACCGAGGCTTTCCTGGATCATTTTTTAAAATCATTTTTAACGCAACCGTCGATGCGGATATTTTCCATCGATTCCGCGCTTGAGAGTGCGATGAAACTGGATGTTATAGACCTTGAAATGACGTTAGAATTCTTACGCAAGGTCTTAAGCCGCTGCATGGTGGACTTGGATAAAAAGCAGTATCCGCTCACCCAATCGCACTGGAATTGGGTTCGGCCCTATGCGGACTGTTACTCCAAAAATAAAGTTTCGGAATTGAGGCAATCTCTCAACCAGGCGTTGCTAGGTCTAGATTTGTTCCTCAGCGTTCAGGAGCGACAGAAAAAAGTCATCGGCATGCATTGAGGTTTTGCGCTGGGTCGCGGGCTCTGTCATAATAAGGGGGCATGCAGTCCGACTCCTTGCAACTCATCGAAGTCTATTCAACATTTACAGGCCCACAGAATAAGCTGGGCTCGGTGGTTAAAGCTCATTCCATTTCGCGGTTGGACGAGGTGCTGCGCTCGCCGTTTACCGAATCCTATTCCCTTTTGGTGGTGGGAGGCGAAGTTTCACCACTAAATCTCCTGCAATGGCTGCAAAAAAATCGCGATCACTTTCGCAATCGCCTCAAAGTGATCTACGGCTACGAATTTCTATCTAAAAGCGAGATCGTTTTGCTCAGCGAAACCGACTTGGTCTTTAAGGTGCTCAGTCTGGAACAGCCGGTGGAAACGTGGAAAGACGCGTGGTTTGAGGCTGTGCAAAGCTTTTCCGATCACTCGTCGACCGAAAATATCATGGGCAAAGTTCGATCACAAAACAAGGTGCTCAACGAGCTCAATGAAAACCTCGAAAAAATCATCGAGCAAAGAACTCATCATTTAGAGGTTTCGAAAAAAGAGATCGAAATCAAAAACAAAGAAACTCGCGATCTCATTAAATTTATCAAATCGCTTTCCAATGTGGATGCTTTCGAAGATCTTTTGTTGATCCTGCGGCACGAACTTTTGCGCTATCATAAAGTCGAGTCACCGCTCTTGATTTACTCGCTGTATCCACACTCGTATCGTTGTATTTCGTTTCAGGGTCCACAGATTATCGATCGCCAAGTGGATGCTGAAATGATTGTTCCTGCGCTGGATAAGCCCTCACAACTTCGTGAAACTTTGGCAGATATTCTGGCTCGCCCCATTGCACCTTTGTTGTGCGTTTCGATCAAACGACAAGAGCACAGTGGATACTTTATTTTTGAACACAATATGGATCCAGCCGAACAGCAGCACTTTTTAGGTGTTCTCGACCGAAAAATTGAGTCTCTCACGGTGGCCTTTGATCGCCTGGCACTCAAATGGAAAGCCCATCAGATCTCCCGGCAGTGGTCTCTCACTTTCGATAGTCTTTTGGATCCCATTGTCATTATCGATCCGCAGTTCAAAGTGATTCGTTCCAACAAAAGTTTTTCGAATACGACGAGAAAATTTTGTTACCAAAGTTTTGCGGGGCGAGAGCAAATGTGCGTGGGCTGTCCTGTTCCGCAGGCGCTGATGCAAAAAGAAGGCTATACCGGAAAGGTAACCCGAGGCGCGCAGATGTTTGAAGTGCATGCCTATCCCATCCGTCTAAATCCCGATGAAGAGAGTCAGCACATGATTGTGCATTATACCGATGTTACTCAGGCCACCAAACTCCAGGGGCAGATTATTCAAAGCGAAAAAATGGCGGCTCTTGGGCTTTTGGCAGGAAACATCGCCCACGAATTAAATAACCCTCTCACAGGGATAAAGTCGTTAGCGCAAATCCTTATTTCGGAAGTTGGAGACAAACATGTTTCCTTCAGCGACCTGGGTGAAATTGAGCAGGCCGCCTTTCGCTCCGAGCAAGTGATTCGCAATTTGTTGGATTTTTCGTCGCTGCACGAACCTAAAAAAGAAGTGATATCACTTCGCGAAGTGGTGCAAAAAACGTTGCCGTTTTTAAAAACCACCATGCGCTATCACAGCACGGCCATCGAGCTTGAAGAGAGCGATGATTACATCGATGTTGAGCCGCAGCTTTTGCAGCAGGTGATTTTTAACTTGGTCAATAATGCTTGCCAAGCCATGGGCGAAACCGGAAAGCTCACTCTGTCGTCAACCATCAATAGGGATATCATCGAATTTCGTGTCACTGATACCGGGCCAGGCGTACCTGTTGAAATTCGCGAGGCTATTTTTAGCGCTTTTTTTACCACAAAGGAAGAAGGTCAGGGTACCGGTTTAGGGCTGAGTATGAGTCGTTCGATTGTGGAAAAATTTGGCGGGCGCCTTTTTCTAGACGAGACGGTCACTCAGGGAAGTGAGTTTGTGATTCGCCTTCCGTTGGTGAGGAAACCATGAAAATTTTAATTGTCGATGACGAAGCTTTGATTCGTATGTCTTTAGCGAGGGTGTTTAAAAGCCTAGGCGACGAGGTGATCATTGCCGAAGATGGCATTGACGGTGAAAAAAAATGGCTCCAGATGCAGCCAGACATTGTGGTGCTGGATGTACTAATGCCGGGCCTTTCGGGGCCTCAATTGATTGAGCGGGTGCAATCACAAACAAAAGCAAAAATTGTATTGATCTCGGCCTATGCTGCCGATTATGACGTAGCCTCCATCAAACAATTGGGTGCTGACCTATTTATTGCTAAACCGTTTGATAATATTTTTTCGGTGGCGGCACAAATTAAGCAGCTGGTTACGGAGAAGTAATGCGAGTGATTTCTGGAAAATACGGGAGCCGTCGATTGGTGTCGTTTCAGGCCAATCATGTGCGCCCCACCACAGATCGAATTAAAGAAGTGATCTTTAATAAACTTCAAGGCGAAATTGAAAACGCTCGCGTTCTCGATTTATTTGCAGGTACAGGAAATTTAGGTATCGAGGCCCTTTCTCGCGGAGCCCGCGAAGTGGTCGCCGTGGAACAACATCCCTTGTCGTTGCAGATTATTCAAAAAAATTGCGACCTTTTGAAGATTACGAGGGATGAGCACAAAGTGATCAAAAAAGATGTGCTGCGTTTTTTAAAAGGCCCCTTCGCAGAGGGCTTTGATATTGTACTGATCGATCCCCCCTTCACCGAAGCAATGGCGGATGAGGTCCTAAAGGCCTATGGGGAGTCGGAACTGGCTCGATTCAGTGCAAAAATATTTATTGAGGCGGGAGCCAAGGAAGTTTTACAGGATCAATACGGCTCTGTTTTGCTCGAAGAACGCAAAAACTATGGTGATAAATTCCTCAGCATGTACTATGTTGACCCCAAATAAGTACTCGTTCATTTGATCAATTAGGAGTCGCTATGACAACACCGTCCACTTCTTTGCTATCGCAAAAAGCTAAAAACTTTCAACCCTCTCCCACGTTGATGTTGGCTGCCAAAGCCAAGGAAATGAAAGACCGCGGCGAAGATGTGCTTTCCCTCACTGTGGGCGAACCCGATTGGCAAACCTATCCCAAAGCCTCCGAAGCTGGCATCCAAGCCATTCGCGATGGAAAAACAAAGTACACAGCCTCTCAAGGGATTCCAGCATTGCGCAAAGCCATCGCTCAGCAAATGAAAAACCTCACGGGTCAGGAATACAATCCCGCAAACGAAGTGGCCGTTACCTCCGGCGCGAAGTTCGTGGTGTTCTCCGCTTTCATCGCCTTATTAGACCCGCAGGAAGAAGTGATCATCCCCGCGCCCTTCTGGGCAAGTTATAGCGAAATGGTGGAGCTGGCTGGCGGAGTTCCCAATATTGTTAAGACAAAATTCGAAAATGGTCTTAAGATCATACCAGCCGAGCTCGAAAAAGCCATCAACGCAAAAACAAAAATCTTTCTTTTAACCTCACCAAGCAATCCAACCGGCGTTGAATACACAGCTGACGATTTGAAAGCGTTGGCAGACGTGCTTCGCAAATATCCAAAAGTGGCCATTGTGTCTGACGACATCTACAACCAACTTTCATTTTCGGACAGCGGAACAAGCCCGCATCTTTTGCATGTGGCTCCAGATCTTCGCGATCGCGTGGTGTGTGTTAACGGTGCTTCAAAAGCGTACTCCATGACCGGCTGGCGCATGGGTTGGGCCGCTGGCGAAAAATCCATCATTCACGCGATGATCAGCTACCAAAGCCAAACCATGGGTGCCCCAAACTCCATGGCCCAAGAGGCGGCGCTCGCGGGAATCCTTCACTGCGATGCAGACCTTGTAGAAACCCGCAAAGTTCTGAAAGAGCGCTGCGCCCACGCCTACGAAGCGTTTTCCAGCATTCCCGGCATGAAGATCGCAAAACCCGACGGTGCTTTTTACCTGTGGATCGACGTCTCTGTGATTCTCAAAAAACTCGGCCTCAAAACCGGCAAAGAGTTTTCGCAAATGTTGCTAGAAAAACAAAAAGTAGTTTTAGTCCCCGGCGACGACTTCGGCGACGACCAATGCATCCGCATCAGCTTCGTAACAGACCGCAAAACAATCGACGGCGCCGTGGCACGCATCAAAACTGCAATTTCTTAACGCGCTTCGAAGATCGCCTAACTCTTCGTTGCTCGGTCGCCTCGTTCGATCGCTGTACAGGAAGTACAGCTCCTCACTCCGCTCGGTCGCGCCTCGATTTAAGCAATCTTCGAAGCGCTCTTGGGGTTCTCGGCCCTCATTTAAAACTTAAGTGACTTTAACGTAAGAAATATACTTCTCTGATTCCGCGTTAGTCAGCTCAAAGTGATGAATATTTAACGCGGGTTTACTACCGTAGCGGAAGTGATCAAACTTTTCAGTTCTTTGTTTCGAATGAATCAGGCCCGCTAAAAATATTCAGGGGTTTCTGAAGGGACTTTGAAGTCTTCGATAGTTTTTCCGCGCACCATGCAGGTTGTGAGTGGTGCGCGCTGAGCGGATTTTGGAATTTGTTGAAATCCGAAGCGCTCGTAGAATGTCGGATCGATGTCAGAATACAGAAAGATGACTGCGTCGGGTGATTCTTGTTCAATGTGATCGAGAATCTCAGAAACAAGCTTTGAAGCGTAACCTTGTCTTCGTAGCGGCAGTGGAGTTGCGATGGAGCCGATTCCGTAGTGGCCGTAAGTCAACTCGTAGACGATAAGAGAGCTAGCCAAGTCGCCATCGTCGGCCTCGAGCACATACCAAACTCCACGCGCATACTTTGCGGATGTACGACAGGTCTCGAGATACTTTTCCAGAGAACCTTCTCCCCAAACGTCGAAGCCCATTTGAAATATCGAATTAAAATCGTTTGGCCCGGCTGTTCTAAGGCTTACGTTTTTCATTTTTAGTATATAACACCCTCCCAGGCCAAAGCCTAGTCCTGTTGTGAGTCTAGCGAATCGCGCATAACATAATAAGTGATGACCATATTAGGTATAGTGCAGGTCGCATTTAATATTCTTTTCTTCGCGGGAATCGCTCTTTGCTTCATTAAGTTGAAGGGGCGTCGTGAGGAAGATCCTCGCCTCAGTTACGGTCTTAAGCTCTTGCAAAACAAAATCGCGGTGCTTGAAGATCTTTCTGATAAGACGGAGCTTCAGGTAAAGCAGTTGGTGATCTTGCTGGAGTCTAAAATGCGCGATCTTCAGCACAAAGTGACTGCCGCTGATACGCAAATGGCGCGCATCGATCACTCGATGAACAAAACCATGGAAGTGGCGCACATCTTTCAGGACCAAGTTCCCCACGAACAAATCATGGAACGTAAAACCACCAATAAGTATATCAATGCGGCCCGCATGGCCCATCAGGGGTTGTCGTTTCAGGATATTCAGCAGCAAGTGGATCTTCCGCATGCCGAGCTGGATTTGATCGTAAAGCTGAACCGTGAGCAGCTGATGTTTTCGGAAGATCATTTACCGGCTTGGGTCGATAAAAATACAGCCGGCAAGAACACAACCGACAAGAACACAGCCGGCAAGCATCCGGTGGAGACCAATCAGAACATTTTTGTTCCTCCGCAGGTAGACATCGCTTCCTTGGAAAAGCTCGGGCAGGAATTTAAACAGGCTTGCAAGGACTTTGAACAAAAAATCAAACCTGCAGCAAAAGCCGAACCCGAAGTTGTTCCCTATCAGTTTAAGAAGATGAACGAGCACTACTAGAGATCACAGGCATGCGAATGCACTCCAGCCAAAAACTAAAAATGCATTACAAGATCGGCGACCACCTGCAGGTGAAGGTCATCGAACGTGTGGATAAAGATGCGTGGATTGTGAGTTTGCAAGGTTTGTTGATTCAAGTGCGCAATTCAACCGCACAGCCCCTCAAAGAGGGCGACGTCATTCTGATGCGATTGGTGTCGTTAGATCCACCCAAAATGAGCTGGATCGAAAAGTAACTGCTTACTTCGCGCTTTCTTTGATAAAACGAGACATGTAGTAGCGAACCAAGAAGTCGATTTTTAACGACTGGTCGTTGTAAGTCCACACAAGGTCCCCAAAGGGTCCCCACTTGGCCACCAATTGATCTTCGGACGGATCCACTTCTTTGTCGTTCGCTGGAGCGCCAGGTACAAATGTGGCTCCCACATACAAAAAGCGAATGGAAATTTGACCAGGGCGTTTCAACGCAAAAATTAATTTAAAGCCATTACGAAACAACATAAAGTCGGCTTCGGTGTTGGAAATTCCGTAAACTTTGATGCGCCCGAGGGGTGAGCTCTTCAGCTGATTGAATGTGGTCACAGTATCTACAAAGCAGACTTTGAGATCATTTAAAAATTGTAGCGACTCTTCGGCCAGTAGTTTTTGTGGATCAAACCCAGCATTGAAGTCGATCATGCCAGACTCTTCCATGTCTTGCTCTGCACGAACTAAATCTTTTATCCAAGTAATTTTATCCATCGGAACTCCCCAAGCTCTGTTGGCACAGAGCACTATTTCTATAGTATCCAAGGGATAATTCTTGTCAAGAGAGCTGAAAGGGGAGGCGCCCCCTTTCAACGGTTTTTAGTTAAAAACGGCCGTGTTTTCTTGGTCCCAGGAGGTCTCCTCGTTTTCGGTCTCTTTGTCGGCATCCTTTTCTGTGTCCTCGGGATCCGCATTTATGGCGACTTCCGCCGTTCGAACTCCCAAGAAATGCACATCCATGGCCACAACCAGGGTTTTGTCGTCTTTGCCGTTTTCCAAAAAACCTTCCACAGCGAGCGGCGTTCCTTTATCTAAAAACCGTTCGCACAGTTCGGCTTTTCGACCCCACACGAGAATTGAGTGCCAATCTGTTTTTTTATCCCAGTTGCCTTCGTTGTACGAGTACCGGTTTGTGGCAATTTTTAAAAACGAAAACACCTTTCCGTTTTTGTTAGTGTGCAATTTGGGTTTTCGCACCAAATTACCGGCTAAAAATATCTTGTTTATCCCATTCATCTTATCTCCTTTTGCGCGCTTGTTAAGGGCGCACTCAGGGGATCTTGCAATGTGAGGCCGATCACCTCGCCGACCAATGAGCAGTTGAAGGGCCTTTGTTTGATTTTCGAATTCGGCGATCCTGAAATTCCTATGTTTTGTAGGACGAGCTAAGATGTCGAAAAGTATTTGCACTAAAGCTTAAACACAAAAAAGTAGCTGAGGTCGTCGGTGGCGAGATCGCGGTTATTCCCGCGATAGACGCCAAAACTCAAAGTCACTGGAACATAATATCCCAGCGTGCATTCCACGTTGAGTTCGGCGCCGTAACCCAGATACCAATCATCGCCAAAGCGATCCACAAGGTATCCGTTTAAACGGTTGGAGTACCGAAGTCCGTCTAAGCTGACCACATCCGAAACCACTGCGCCGTGCAGACGTTTTACAAAAAATGGGATTGTATCGGAACCGCGATACACCCGGGTGATGGGAAAGCGATACTCCAAATTTGCAGCCAACATATTATAACCAAGAATCGTTCCCGAGTTGTAACCACGAACTAAAAACGGCGGGATTAACAAATTGTTAAAAAAGTTACCGTTAAGAGTACTGGTATAAAAATCGATGGGGCGAATTGTACCAACTCTTTCGAGCTCCGGTGCGTAGGTTCCATTGAGTTGAAAAAATAAAACGTTGCGCTCAGGAAGCCACTTGGAAAGATAAGTTTTAAAACTAAAATTGCTTTTGTCATAGCCGATGTTCCCTAAGCTTTCGATGTACGATTGATGGCTTACCGAAGTACTCACGCCCGTTTCCGGAGAGATTTCGTAGCCCCGTTGAATGGCGTTGTTAAAACCCAAAGTCACCAGGGGACCATTTCGACGAAAGATTCCATAGCTCAACTCAGTTTCGCTGCTTCGCCAGCTAACCCCCAAATTCCAGGTGCGAAACATAAATGGAATATTGTACGAACCGCTCACCATGCCCGAAGTGTCACGAAGAGCAGATTCTGTGGTGTAGTTGTAGCGATACACTTGGCTGGCACTTAACCCAAAGGTGATGGGTGTTGAATTGTTAATGTAGCCCGCAGTGACACCCGTCTTTTTGGTCAGAGTGTCCCACTCGGCCATCAGGCTGTAGGCATTTTTACCAAGCGGATCGGCAGAGCCAGTGCTGGCGGTAAAACTCATACCGCCATCGAGCACGTTGGCAAAGGGCATCCAGTAGCGCGGCCAAAGATAGGGCCATGGCGAAAAGTCTTCTTCCTTTTCTCCAAAGGTCAGAGGTTCGTTTGTTGTGGCAAGTGAGTTGGCTTTGAGATCTGGAATTCTTACTAACGGCGCAACCTTAGGGGCTTGTTTGATCTGTTGCCAGTCCTCTAATTTTTGCGAAAAAACAAAGTGGCCGTCTGATTTTTGCTCCGAAAAGTAAAGCGCTCCATCTTTGGGGTCGATATCACCATCCAAAATCCGCGTGAGCGAGTTTGTGATGGGCCGAGAGAGTTGAACTTTTTCCGGCGAATTCAAAGAATCCACCAAGTACAAGTTGTCCACTCCCGACTGAGAGGAGGTCACCAAATAACCACGGGCTGATTTATGCAAAGACGAAATCAGAATATTTTCTTGAACGGTGGTGGCGGTTTTTGATTGAGGATTTAAGGATTTCAAAGATCTTTTTTCTGCATACTGTTCGACAAAAAATAACTGCTCGCCTTCGAAAACTAAGCTGTAAAGATTAGTGCCGATTCTTTCGGGAGTGTAAACCGTCGAGATGGTTTTTTGCGCTAAGTTTAAACGCGCCAAGCGTTTTGAGCCTGGTGTATTCTGCACAAAATAAATCATATCGCCAGCGGGGGAAAAAGTCAGATTTCCAACGCGCGCTCCGGCGGTGAGTTTGGTGGTTTTTTTGCTTTGTAAATCATAAACGCGAATGTCGCTGTATTCGTAAAACCGCTTAAAATTTTCCACGCCGTTGTAGGCGATTTTTTTGGAATCGGGCGACCACGCCAAATCGCTGATGTCGACGCCGAAAGCGATTTGCGCAGGCTCACTTTGCAGAAATGAGTTTTGCGAATTTCGCGCGCGCAATTGGATGGCCGTGGGAACATTGTGATCGCGCGCAATCATGGCCAGGTGCGATCCGTCGGGAGAAAAAGCCGGGCGTGAGTTAAAAAAACCCTGCTCGTTGAGCAATGCGCCCTTGCTCACGGTGGCGGTGGACAAAATTTGAACTAGTTCATCCGTGCGGCTTTGCAGCTTTTTGTAGGTTGCTGCTAAAAGACCTGCGTAATCTTTTTGCGTTTTATCGTCGACGGGGGCGTTAATAAAGTAGGGAACGCGGCGAGAGTAGGTTTGGTTGAGCTCGTCGATGGTTTGAGTGCCGTAAGACGTTGCCAATTCATGCAAAAGCGCGCCGCCGAGCAAGTAGGCTCTTCGGCCGCCAAGCCAGTCAGGTTCAAAATCATTCAGGGTGTCGATGGGGTATTTGTTCCACTGCTTATCAATGCTGATGGCGCGCACCATTCCCTCAAAGTTCTGTGAGCGCAGCCGCCCTCCGCGCGGTGTGAAATAGGACTCCGTAAACACAGCAAGGCCCTCAGTATACCAGCGAGGCAAGTACCCATTTGGTCGAACAATGGAGCCAAACACCCAGCTGAGGGCCCGCATGCCGCCGTGCACAGGATGTAAATTTAAAATATGTGTGTATTCGTGTGCCAGGATTTCGTAGAGGGAATCGTCGGTTTCACCGATGGGCGAATTGGGCAAGGGAATGACGGGATAGATGGTGATAAGCGGGTAGGGAAACACCGTCGCAGATCCGTTGGGACGATCGGTGAAATCAGAAATAACGAATGTTGTTTTCTCGGGCAGCTCGTGAAACACGCTCTGGATCTCGGGAAGAAGGCGACGAAAGTTTTTAGCGTACTGTTCCACGAGGGCGCGGTGGCGCGAATCGTAAATCCAAATCGCTCGGTCGTCCTCTTGGACTTTCCAGTCAATGGCGGGATCGACTTGTGCAAATGAGGTTGATAAAATGAGCACAGAAAAAATTTGCTGCAGTAAAAAAGATGATAAATTCATAATTTAATTAGACGCATTTTTACGAGCGAAATCAAACTCTCTTGACAAGAAAGAGAAAAATTCAGGACAATACAAATGGAATTATCTAATACGAGGAGGAAATCATGATTCGTAATACTCTAATGTTCGCATGCGCACTTTTACTTGTGATCGGTTGTTCGAGCAAAAAGAAGGCCGAAGAAACCACAGACTTAACAGGTGCAGCCACTGATGGCGCGACACTGAACGAGGCTGATATTCAAAATCGTGAGATGTCTCTCGACCCTTGTGGAAGCGATTGCGGAGCCATCCCCGGTTTAAAAACTGTGAATTTTGCCTACGACAGCTCAACTTTAACAGAGGAAGCCAAGGCGGTTCTTGCTGGAAATGCAGAGTGGCTTAAAACTAACAGCACAGGTATTCAAATCGAAGGCCATTGCGATGCAAAAGGCTCCGACGAATACAACCGTTCTCTAGGGGCTCGTCGCGCCGAAGTTGTAAAGTCGTATCTAAAAGGTTTAGGCGTCGATACTGCGCGTTTGAATACCATCAGCTGGGGCGAAGAAAAGCTATTGGCTCTTGGTGATGGCGATGGTGACAATGCAAAAAATCGTCGCGCTAACTTCGCACCAACGAAATAATGGGCCCCAAGAGCGTGCTGAAAGCTCGTTGGCTTGGTTTCCCTTTCGTCATTCTTATTTTGTCCTCTTGCGTAACGGTTTCTATACCTGTGCAAGAGTACTCTTTGGCCAAGGCGGCTTACGAAGCCGCTGTCACCGCAGAATCAGCAAAATATGCTCCGCAGCTATTCTATAAGGCCGAAAAAGCGTATAAAAGAGGCGAACAGTTGTATAAGGAAAGAGACTTTGAAGGAGCTCGGGTTCAGTTTGTGAGTTCACAAAAATTATCCGAGAAAGCCGAGGATGAGTCTCGCGTAAAACAATTTAATTCGGGAGAAGAAGGTGGCTAGCCTTAAAGTTTTGTTCTTTGTAGTGATGCTTTTTACAGCAGGTTGTTTACAAACACGCTCCAATCTGCGCGGTCAAACACCATCCACGCCCGGCGTGAAACCCACTGTAACTCCCCAGCAACAAAAAGCCGCGGAAGAAGCTGTGCAAAAAGAAGACGCCAATAAAGAATTTCGCGAGCTTTACGGACGCATTGAAAATGTCGAAAAACAACTCGGCGATACAAAAAGCAATGAGCCCGTGAAGGCACTCGAAATGAAAATTGCGCAAATGGAAACGGAACTCACGCTGTTGCGAACCACGGTTTCTGAGCTCAATGCCAAAGCGAAAAAAGACGCTTTGTTGATTTCGAGTGACGAGCGGGCTGGCAACCACCCTCAAAATCATCCCAAAGCGCATTTCAAAAGCCCTTTGTCCGACGCCACTCAGCACTTTGACAACAAAAAATGGGAAGACGCCATTTTGGCCTTCGAAGAGTATCGCAAGCACAATCCAAAAGGCGCGGAATATCCAGAAGCCACTCTAAAAATCGGCATGTGTTTTCAAAATATGAGCCTTAAGGACGATGCAAAAGTTTTTTACAAAGAAGTTGTGGAAAAATTTCCGAAATCCAAGGAAGCCTCGGTCGCCAAGTCCAAACTTAAAAAGCTGTAGTGTAAGGTCTGCATGGACACACACACTTCTTTTACTCTCGCCATCGAAACGAGCTGCGACGACACATCCGTGGCTCTGGTTAATGATAATGGTTTTGTTCTATCGCAAATGACAGCCAATCAAGATCTCGTCCACAAAGACTTCGGTGGCGTGGTTCCAGAAATCGCTGGACGGCAACACTACGAATCGCTTGTGCCGCTGATCGATCAACTTTTAATTAAAAACCACATCCCTTGGAGTGCTGTCAGTGGAATTGCCGTGACCAGTCGACCCGGTTTGGTGGGGTCGTTGATCGTTGGTTTAGTGACGGCAAAAACCTTGGCGCTGGTTCACAAAAAACCATTTATGGGTGTGCATCACATCGAAGGGCATATTCTGTCTGCTTTTCTCAACGAACAATCCCCCGAGACCAATCAAATATGGCAAGACGCCTTTGTCGCTTTGGTTGTGAGCGGTGGGCACACGCAGCTTTATCATGTTTCGCAAATCGGGAAGTATGAAACCCTCGGCCAAACTCAAGACGATGCCGCTGGCGAGGCCTTCGATAAATTTGCAAAAATGTTAGGTCTTGGTTACCCAGGTGGCGTTCTGGTGGATCGCTATGCACAAAAAGGAAATCCAAAGGCTTATGAATTTCCGCGCAGTCTGATGAAAGAGGATCACTACAACTTTAGTTTTTCGGGCCTCAAGTCCCACGCTCAACGAAAGTTGGCTGAGATCGGCGAAGTGGCGCCGGTGCTTGAGGATCTTTCAGCCTCCTACCAAGAGGCCATCGTGGATGTGCTGATGTACAAACTCGAAAAAGCCCTGCGCAGTTTAAAACTTAAAAAATTTGTCATCACCGGTGGCGTAAGCGCCAACAGTCGCTTGCGCGAACAGGCACAGGAGTTAGCGAGCAAAAATAAATGGGAAGTAATGATACCACCATTAAAGTTTTGCACCGACAACGCCGCGATGATTGGCCTTGCTGGCGCTTTGCGATTAAAAAACGGGGAGTCTTCTCCTCAAACCCTGGGGCCCGCGCCGAGAGAAGAGTTGCGATGACATCGTTGTATGGGGGCGAAATCAAACGCGTGAAAGATTTGTTAGAACTCATGGGCCGAGGGGCAAAAAAATCCCTCGGGCAAAATTTTTTAGTCAATTCGCAGAAAATCGATTTAATTATCAAAGAGCTGCAGTTTAATAAAATGCACAAGCTTCTCGAAGTGGGCCCGGGTTTAGGGGCGCTGACTTTACGTTTGAAGGATATTGATCCCGAGGTGTTGCTTGTAGAGATGGATCACCAATTTGCCGAGTATTGGAAAAGCCAAGGTTTCAATGTGGTGATCGAGGATGCTCTTAAGCTTGATTGGACGCAGCTAAAATTGAACAACACAACCCTGATTAGCAACCTGCCTTACCAGATCGCCGCCCGCTTGGTGATCGACCGCAGTGTGGACCCAGCGGGTTTATCCAACATGATTTTGATGTTTCAAAAAGAAGTGGCGCAACGACTCACCGGGAAACCCCGCACCGAGCACTATAGCTTATTGTCGGTGGTGGCGCAGAGCTTTTGGAAAATGGAAAATTTAACGGATCTCGGTCCCAATGATTATTTTCCACCGCCCAAGGTGGCAAGTCGCGTGGTGATCTTCCGCAGGTTGGAAGCGACGTTCACGCAAAAACCGCAGGCTTACTTAAACTTTGTAAAGTTAAGTTTTTCGCAAAAGCGCAAGTTCCTTAAAAAGGCCCTTTCCACCAAATACGGTGAGGAAGCGGTTCTTAAGAACTTCGAACTGCTAAAGATATCGCCCAAAGCGCGTCCCGAAGAGCTCGACGTTTTGACATTTCAGCGCTTGTATCAGATGTTAGAGCCATGAAATTAGTGGCCGACAATAAAAAAGCCAGGTTCGACTTCGAGATCCTCGAGACCTACGAGGCCGGCGTGGTTTTGCGCGGGAGCGAAGTCAAATCCATTCGCAACGGTAGCGTCAACTTAAAGGACTCCTATGTTTCTTTTATCGGCGACGAAGCGTTTTTGCAAAATGCCCATATCAGCGTTTACCAGGCCAGCAGTTACAATAATCACGAGCCCGAGCGTTTACGCAAACTTTTACTCAACCGAAACGAGCTCAATAAAATTATCGCAAAAACCCGCGAACGGGGTTTGAGCTGTATTCCGTTAAAAATTTATTTTAAAGACGGTCGGATTAAACTTGAGATCGCCCTCTGCAAAGGCAAAAAGAGCCACGACAAACGCGATGCCATCAAAAAGCGCGATGTGGACCGCGAAACGCAAAACGCCATGAAGAAGGGACGATAGCATGTGGATGCTGTTATTAATCCTTACCGTTTTCGCCCAGGAGTCCGCCTCGACTCAAACTGCTGCACAAGCTCCGTCTTACGAGCAGGAGATTGCGCAGAAAAACAAAGTCACTGCCGAAACGAAAGCCCAGGATCAAAAATCCTTTTTCGATGAGATCAACGCAAAAACGCAAGAGGTGCTCCGTTACGCGCGCACCACAAAAACCGAACTTGTTAAAAAACAAGAAGCGGTTCGCAAAGATTTCGAAGCCAGGCTCAAAGCCGAGGTGGAGCACGCGAAAAAACAAGATCCCAAAGCCAGCGTAGAGCCGCTTCGCAAAGCGGCCAACGAAAAACGCCGAGCCCTTTTCGAACAACTTAACAGCGAAAAAAAATCCCTAGAAAAAAACTTGGAAGATTTCAGAAGCCGCTTCAACGGCTTCGTAAAAACCCAAAGACAATCCTTCGGTGAACAATTAAAAACCCTTTCCGTAAGAGCCAACAACGTTAAAAAAGCCATCACCGAAAGCCCCATCCAGCAAGAGTTCCGCGACATCCCCCCCGGCCCCGCCACCCCCCTAAAACCCCAATAAAAAAAACAGCAATAAAAAAGGTACGCCGTTCCGCTTGCGGTAC
>JANPLN010000072.1:0-40118 GCA_031426555.1 Bdellovibrionales bacterium
CCTTGAGGATGCCCATCGCCAAATTATCCCGATGGCTGACAACATATTGGTCAAGGTTGTCGATCGCAGGTGCGGCCCCAAAGATGCTGTAGGGTTTCATCTCTCCGTCCTCATACATAAAAATATTTTTTGTATGGGGATCGATCGATGCGTAACGGACCCATTCGTTTTTGACCCATTCGAAAGTGGCGGGATTGCGTCGCACAGCTTGAAGGGCCACCGGGGCGGAGTGCTCAGCAACTACCAGGAGCCGAATGGGATCGTGCACTTCGATCATTTGGCTTGGTAAACCCGGAAGCAAATCGCCGTCGATGCCATTGGCAACGCCAAATAAACCCATCACATTGTGTGGTAGCTTGGTTCCCGCTCCTAGCTTTTGATTATCCACTTTCGAAAAATAGTATTCGAGATTAATTCCACCGCAGACTGGTACGGCCGCGTTGAGAATTTTGGTTAAAATTTCGCCGTCGGGATCTAAACTGGCGTCGTAGGAATTTAAAAAAGCCCGACGATCTAAAAAGATATTTTTGGTAAGAGCTCGCCGACCAACAATACAAAGAGTGTTCGTCGCATGATTCAGCTCGGGTCGAGGCTCAAACAGAGATACGGACCGGATTTTTACCTGCTCACTTGCCCGTTTCGCCGAAGTACTTAATGGCGTGTTTAAGAAACGTCGGCTTCGCTCTTTGGCATTGAGAACAAGTGCCTGCTCAAAGAATTTTAAATTGTTTTGATGTTTAGTCATAAAATCTGGCGGCCACTGTTTTTCTTCAAAAAATTCAATCTCGTCGCGAGTGGTGTCATGCAAGGCCCCAAGGAACAAGGTGGTGCGAGGAATCTCAAGTCCCCGTAATCGGAGTTCCTCGCGCACTTTTTCGTGATTTGCCATGTGGGCAAAGACGCGCGCGTTGACCGAGCCAGGGCGACCGCAGCAGGCGCCACAATCATAGGCAGCGTAATGGGGATTGTTGTTACTGCTCGAACCATGACCGACCAGGTAAACAAGATCGGCAAAATCTTTAGTCAAACCAATGCTTAACAACATATTGTAAACGCGATCGGTCATCTCTGTAATAGTGAAACCAATCTGTAACCCTCTTTCATGCTGATGGCTGTGTTCATTTTCCACAGTCAGTTCCGAAATTTTATCCATGTGTCTCAACGATGTAGCGGTGGCTGGCGACAGTGAGGGTCTAAAGATGTTTATAAACAACTGCACGGCGGACCAAAACCCCAGGGTCTGGGAGATCAGCCATCCCCCTAGAAAGGAATGACTGATGGGTTCAAGGTGAAGATCGCGCTTTCTTTTCAACGAGGTCCGGCTTTGTTTGATCAAGTGTTTTGGAAATACAGGGGCTGGACAAAGTTTTGTAACATGAAAACTGTTTTCCGGTTGATAGTAAAATTCCACTCCAAAAAAACCAGGAGTTCCAAAAGTTTCAATGCCCGAGTTCTGTTTTTCCAGATAGGTGCGGTAAGAGCTTTCTCGATCATCGATGCAAAAGGTCGCCTGAAAAAGCGGTTCTTCGGGCGGGGACTGCGTGGGGGCTTGATGCAAAGTTGTCAGGCAGCCCCGATAATAGGTGGCCTCGTACGCATCCTGCCAGCACGATAAAATTTTAAAACTATCGGAAATCTCTGAGGGAACAAGAATCTGTTCAAGCGCTGGTCCATGAAATACATCTGAAAGCGGTTGGCGCGACTCGCCGAGGTAATAATCCAGCGCATCCAGTTCAATGAGTGACTCAAAAAGAACGAGATCGTGAAAATTTATTTTACGTTTTTCGAGCAGCGAATCGGGTTGGTCCTCCAGATAACAAATCAGGCCCGACCAGCCGGGGTGGGACCACTGCTGGTCAAAAATATAATGGGCCCAAAGGGAGGGGGCGCCCACAATCAAGGCCAGTACATCTTCGATCTGAGTTTTTGGATCGGCCAAAAGTTTTCTGGCTCGCGATGTCCTGTGCGAAAAAATCGAAACCCAGGAGGATTGGTCCAACTCGCGCATCGCTTGTAAAAAATCGATGTGCCGCAGCGGGAAAGGAGATGAGGCAATTCCTTGATCTAAGAAAGAACATAGAATGCGGAACAATGGCGAATGGGTTTTTCCGTCAAGATCCAGCGAAAACTCAGATTTCCACAAACTTCGTAGCAGAGCCAAATGGCTGATTCGCGGGTCTGTTGTTTTTTGAACAAACATTTTATTTCGTTGGACCGTAACATTTTGTTGAGGCCACTCTTTCATTATACAGCCATCTAAAATAACAGGATCAATCTCGCCTTTTTTGTAAAGATCAATATATTCGGGAAGCGTGAGGTAGGTATTCGTCTCTAGCAAGCTTGAAGCGTGCGCCAACCCTTGATGAAAAGAAAGGTGCTGAAACGCATGCAGAGTGTTGTGATGGATAAAGTCTTTCAAGGGTCCTTGCGAGGGCAGGAGATGCTTTAGCAAATGAAGCGTTTTTACGATCGCGCTTTCGGTGGTAGACGATTCCATTGATGCTCCCATCATAAATCCAGTTTGAGGCCAATTTCAAAAATTTGGGCAGTTCGGAAAGATGAAAACCGACTTTGATCGGCGGCATCGAGTTTGTGTTCGGTGTAAAGAAAAGCTGTTTCAATAAAAGTCGTCAGTTTTTTTCTGAGAAGATACTCATATCCGAGGCGCGCAGTTCCGTTTTGCACAATTCCGTAGCCTGTGGAGGTGCCGCCTGTGAGATTAAAAGTGGGACGGCCGGCAATGAGGCTGTACGCCGGAGACAGGTTTTGCGCATTGAGTACCTTTGCATACCCCAAACCATAAAAAATGCGATGCCTATCGGCCAGTTTACGTCGAGCGGTGATAAAGGCCCCAGCCTCCTCGAGTTTTAAAAGATTGGCCGAATAAGACAGACCTTGAAGACTTAAATTCTCTACATTGTGGCCATAGTAGCTTTCAAAGTTGAGCTCATCATTATCGTCTTTAAACTGCGCGAAGACATTCAAAGCAAAGGGTGTTTGCGAGCGCACTTTGCTTGGCAACTCCAAGTGGCCGATAATTCCCGAGGCACCATAGGTCCAATGATCCTGAGTAACTGTTTCGCGAAGGCTGAGAGTTGGCCACCTGGATAGTTCGGGCGTCGACTCCTGTGTTTGATTGTTAAAAGTAGGAAAACCGACGGCGACACCATGCTCCAAGCTTCCATCTTTATAAAGTGCCTGTGCCTGCAAACGCATAAAGCCCAAATCGCCAGATAGGAAATAATGTCCAATATAATTGTAGGTGGTGGGCGCTAGTGGCGAAAATAAATCCCACTGCTGCCCGACGTGAAACGTCCACGCGTCCTGTGCCCATGATACCTTGGCTTGGCGAAGGCGTGGCGCGGATGCCACGGCGGGTGTGGATTTATTAAGGTCGACAAAATCAAATTCAAAAAGCGCCTCGATATTTTCTTCGAGATGTGCTTTTAAACCCAGACGGGACTGTTGAACCTGGAAGGACTGGCTCGTGCGGCTGGGATAGCCCGCTAAAACGGGATTCGCAGCCGAGTTGTAGGCTACCAAATTATTTCGCCCTAAAGAGTCCACACCATTTATAGCTAAAGTAGAATTTGCTAACAAGAATCCGTAGAGTTCCAGTTTTTCAAAATCTGCGCTCGCATTTCCGCAATGTAAAACTAGAAAAATAAAATAAACTTTCTTCATAAAACCTCGCTTGGAACTAGAGTCCGACTAATGAGAATCGTTTGAGAGGGGAAACTGAATATTCTTAAAGACCAAAACCTTTTTTGCGTCTAAAGCTTTTTTCTCCAGGTTCGACAGCAATTCTTTAGAGGTGGTGTCGACAAACAGCCCTGGCGTAAATTCTACACTCACCATCCGAGAGGTACAGTTATCGATCACTTTTTTTAGGGCCAACATATTTGTAAACACGCAGGGAGTTTTAACAGAAATGATTGTATGTTCCCCACTTTCTTTGGTGTTCGTTCTCATTTTAAACAAACACATCGGTTTTTTTACTTGCCACGCATTGAGCAACAACTCTAGCGCTGTACCCGTAAATATCCCAACAAGTAGGTCGGTGGATAGCGTTGTTAGAACGGTCACTAAAAATACAAAGATCTGTTTTTGACCGGATCTGTAAATAGCAAGCAATTGAAGCGGGTTTGCAAGACGATATCCCACAAAAATTAACACCGCCGCAAAAGCAGTTAGAGGAATTTTGCTTAAAAACTGAGGAAACAGCAAAATAAATACAAGAATAAAAAACCCATGTAAGAGATTAGAAAAGCGGTTTGTGGCTCCACTTGAAACATTTGCCGTACTTCTGACAATTTCCGAAATGATGGGCAACCCACCAATGAAACCAAGCAGGACGTTGCTTGCACCTTTTGAGATTAAATCTTTATTTAAGTCGGAGGTTCTTTTAAGTGGGTCCAATTTGTCAACGGCATACGTGCTGAGTAAGGACTCAATCGAGGCTACCAAGGCAATGGTGATGACTGCTTGGATAAAATGCGAGGAACCGAGGTTTTCAAAAAGTGGCGCATTGAAGTAGCCTGAAAAATTGCTGGGAATGGAAAGTAAAAATTCGGGTCCCACATGGTAGTCATGATTAAAGATATTTACGAAATGTGAATGCTCGATGTCCGCGACCAAGCTTAGTGCGTACCCAGCGATCACGGCAAAGAGTGCCGGTGGAATTATTTTTTTGATGGCTTGAATTTGGTTGATTACAATAACGAGCGCAAGGCAAAGAAGTCCAATTCCTAAGATCACATAATTATCGTCAAGGATTCTCGAAGGCAGCTCTATAATTTGTCCCATTAGGTTTTTTGATTGGGGTTTGATACCCCCAAGAACATAGAGTTGCTTTGTTATAATGGTGACTCCGATAGACGCCATCATCCCGTGAAGCGCGTTGATTGGCACAGCCAACCCAATGGTTCCGAGTCGTAAAACACCCATTAAAATTTGTAAAACGCCAGCAATAATTGTGGCGGCGAGGGTCAGTTGAAAACCCCGAAGTGCGTCTCCCTGTCCGAGCGAATTGATACATTCCAAAACAACTACGATCAGTCCTGCTGCAGGACCGCTAATTGTAACATAACTGCCGCTAATTAAAGAGGCCACGAATCCGCCGATGATCGCAGACAGTAGCCCTGCCGTCGGTGGGGCACCTGATGCCACGCTTATGCCAATAGATAAAGGGAGTGCGATTAAAAAAACAGTAAAACCAGCAATTAAATTATTTTGAAAGTCCCAATCCTTGAAAGAATACATGACGGCCTCGCTCGATGAGAGAATAGGTGGAATCAACAATGTAAACAGAGATGGCGATTAGGCGGCGATGGGCGGGCTTGTGGTCAGGAGAGAATAATAGGAGAGGAATGAATTCAAAAAGAAGGCATGAAAATCAGTATAATTAAAAAGCTCGTTGGATAGAGCCGGTCTAAATATGAGTGAAAAAATGACCTCAGTCGATGGTCCGTCCTCGGGCTCCTGCTCCTCGATTTCGCTTTCGATGTTGATATCAAAAACGTCTTTGGGGTTACGTGGTGTAGAGTTAAAACATGCAGTATTTTGCAATTTTTGAGAGGAAAATCCGAACGATCGTAAAGAAGACGAATCAGCTGAAAAAGCCTGCGGGAGTGCTAAGAAAAGAAAAAAGTTAAAAAATAAAATCCATTTCACAAGTTTCATTGATAGTCTTCTTTTCGGTAAAACACAATTCTATATTAAGGTAATTCCAAGACATCGTCCAGCCTGCGATTCAATTTGGACCAGGCCACCGTAAAGATAACCCAGGCTGCTTTCATCCCCATTGTAGTCGGATACACGCTAAGAACACAGGCTTTCGTCGTCTGATTAGATTCCAACTGTTGCTACATACGAAGACTCGCGGTCGTCCTGCAAGGGATAGACATGTTCGAGTTCTGGACCCCATTGGTCTAAACTTTTAAATATCGACATTTGACTACGTTTTGAGTTTATGAATAGCTTTTTCAATTTCAACAATGGTACCTGAGCAAAAACTTTTTGAATTTGAATCAGTTTTTATGGAGGCGATGATCGGTTTTCGAATCTCGTCCAATTCTTTATCATAAAGCGATACGTTGTAGAAAAAATCAAAGAACCAAAATTCAACATCAGGCGGCAAATCCTCAATGTTCGAGTTCTTATACTCTAGAACTTGTTCCAGTTTTATTCTTAACTCGTCGCGAGTCATTTTGTTTCGAACCAAAAATTTTCCGCCAAAGAATTTTTCATCCAGGTTCATGGCGATGATCCATAAAATCACAAAGCCTAAAATTGAAAGTCCGATAATCGACCACATATAAGTGAACGGTACCAAACTAGTCGTTGAGGCGTCTAGGTCGTTTGCAATCGCGGTTGGTCGGAGGTTTATATGAAAACGTTTAGAACGCTGGATTTGGCAATTGAGTTTTATGGGAAAGTTGAAGAGCAGAAGATGACTGGGAATTTGCGAGACCAGCTGTTGAGGGCGGCTTCGTCGATTTCGCTGAATTTGTCTGAGGGGAATGCAAAGTCGTCAGTTAAGGAGAAGAAGCGGTTTTATCAGATTGCATATGCGTCTCTGAAAGAGTGCCAAACTATCTTAAAGCTGTCGAAAATTGCGGATACAGAAATTATTCAAATGGCTGATCATTTGGGGGCAAGCGTCTACAAGTTGATGAAATCCGAGATAACGACCATTCAGTATTCGGAATACAGTTAACAGTATTCTGAATACTGTATTTGAGGAGTGGATGGGGTACCAGGACTCGAACCTGGGAATGATAGAATCAAAATCTATTGCCTTACCAACTTGGCGATACCCCAACAAATTATTGGAAACCAAAAGTTAGATAATAACCCGATTAAAATCAAGAAGTTCTCGGAAGATGCGTACAAATTGGTCTAATGACGCAATGATTAAAAGAGCGAGCGACAAGTGAGTGCCGTGCTGGTGCCTGCAAGCGGGGGAAGCTCGAAGAAGCGGTGCGGGTCGTGCTTCCTGAGGAGGGCTTCTCCTTCCGTAGGCGACAGCAGCGCAAGCTGCCCTGCCAGGTGGCCGCCGAAGAGGGACATTCCTCCCCCGTAGCCCTGCGAGCCCACAGTCATGATCACGCGCAGGTCGTAAACATTGTTGTGGGTGACGTAACTTAAAAATGGAAGGCGAAGAGGTGTAAAACCAAAGACGCCGGTCCATGTGCTGGAGACTAACCAGCGTTTTAATCCTGGAAAGCGAAACGCTGTTTGTGCCACAATCACATCGAACATCTCTTTTGAAAGCGGAGGGGCGTCGGCATCATCCACCAAACGATCGGGTCCACCGCCGACAAGATACATGGCGCGTTCAACGCCGTCGGCGTCCACATACTTTGTGGCCTTTGGTGGGTTTCCGTATAAATCACCATCGCGTTCGGTGAGCGTCCAACCGGTTTTGATCAGCGGCACTTCTTTGGCTGACACACCGTCGTAGGTGACTACTTGGCTTTGAAATGGAAACACAAGGTCTTTCATTTCAGGAATCATTTTTGCTGTGTAGGCATCGGTGGCCACAATTACTCTTTTAGCTAAAATCGGACCGCGCTCGGTGTGCACAAGAACGGGTTTGTTCAGCGGAGTACTCCAGTCGATTTTGGTTACGCGCGTTTGCGTGTAGAGCAGAACACCTTTTTTAAGAAGCTGTTCAAAAAGTTGAGTCGCAAATTTATAGGGATGGTAATTTCCGTAGCCGGGTGTGAAGCGGCCGCCGAACTCGGTTTGAATGCCCGTAAGCCGCGTGATTTTTTCAGGCGACCAAAGTTCCATGTTGATGCCAACGCTTTTCGCGCGATCCACGTCTTCGATAAAATCCAATTCTTCTTGATGGGAGTTTGCAAGTCGCATCCAGCCTGCATCTGAAATGTCGGGATCTAGATTGTAGTTTGCGATGATGGATTTAAAAAGTTTACCGTTCTCACTGCCAAACAGCAAGAGAGTCATGGCTTGGGCTTCCGCCATTTGGCGCAATTCTTTTTCGCTGAGCGAAGGATAGTTTTCTTTGCTGCGCTTATATCTCTCCTCAAGCAAACCTTCGTACTTATCAATAAAATTTTCGGGCATGGGCTGAAAATTTCCGCCGTTATGGCCAGTGGCGCCCTCGGCCACACCGCGGGAGTCCACCACGGCGATTTTTAATTTGTTTGCCTGGCTTGAGAGTTGTTCTGCGGCACCAAGCCCTCCAAGGCCCGAGCCAATGATGAGCACATCCACCAATGTGGGGAGTTGCGGTGTGGATTGATAGTTGTTTAAAACGGGATGGGGGTTTTTAAGCCAATGGGAGATTCCCTCCGTTGGCATCACCTGTTCGTTTGAATGTAAATCTGGTCCCGCGAAAGCGCAGTTGAAGACTAGCAAAAAAACTAAAAGCAAAAGATTTCCCCTCGTGAAACCAACAAAAACCATGCTTTTGTAGGCCCTACAAGAGTAAAAAAGGCGGCGATATTAATCTGAAAAATTTACCCTAAGCGCTTGTTGATTTCGTCGATGGACTGACCCATGGACTCCACTTCTTTTTTGTAAGCATCAAAAACCATGTTTTCGATCTTCTCGCGAGTCTCTTGGTTGAGCGGGTGGGCGATATCGCGGAACTGCCCATCTTTGCGCTTCTTGCTGGGCATGGCCACAAATAAACCTTCGTGACCGAGGATGACTTTGAGGTCGCGAATCACAAAACAATTATCAATTGTAATGGTGGCGTAGGCTTTGAGGCGATCCTCGTTAACGGGATAGACTTTTACTTCTGTGATTTCCATCGTGCTCTCCAATGTTGATCTCTATTGTTGTTCCACCTAGCTTAACGGCCAGATACGAACCAGACTTTAGGACATATTGGAACGATGTGGGTAAATGCGGGAAATCACCATTCAGCTTGTCTCAAAGTGAGACGTGCTTAAAAGTTGTACATTATTATTTAGAAAGTTCCACGTACTTCATACGAAGGTCAGCGATGAGATTGTTTAAAAAATCGCTTTCTTCTTTCTGAAGATTGTTCTTCGTTTTTTCCTGTAGCACATCAAGCAGGTCGATGTTAAATCGCGCCATGGTTAAGTCAGTTTCGGTTTTGCCAGTCTGAGGATGTGGGGCCAACCCCAGGCCCATTGCTGCCGTCGAGCCGATGGAAAGGATCAGAGTTGAAAACGAAGCTTCCACTTTTTGCTGGCTCATAAAGGGTGTCTCCTTCTTTCAGAGAGGTGATAAGTTCATTCTGTAAGTACTGGTAAAGGGAGAAATAACTTTTTTCGCTGTAATTGGTCAACACCGGAAATAAAAGGCTGGGGCTGATGGCGGGCGACGAGTTGTATTTTTGATGGCTCATCCAATGAAACACTTTAAAGCACAGCTGTAACCACTCTGAATGACGAACGACGTCTAGTGCTTGTGCTTTTGGTGGCAACGCGAACATCAGTTCGGTGCCGCGAGGATTGCGCGCCAGCCACAGGGGAAGGGTGCTTTGCAACGCAGTCCAGGTTGTGGAGCGCCACAGGTGGCCATTTTTCCAAAGATGAAATATTTGCGTTTCGATCAACGTGAGCTCCTCGGGAGAGAAGCGCGAAATAAACGTTTCCGACACCGTCAGCCACAGTGTGGAGCTGTGGGTAAGGATCCATAGTGGGGCTTGGCCATCGGGGAGCACTTGCAGATGGAGGGTCGCCTCCGGGCCAAACTTTAGCTCGAGGTTTTTTTTCCATTGCAGGGCAAAACGATTTTGCACGGTCTTCACCGGTCGGTAAAAAAAGTAAAGGTACGGAAAAAAGTAGATGCCTAAATTATAAACGATCAAGGGGCCGAGTAAAAAATAGGCAGATGAGCCCACAAAACCTTTGAGGAGCAGGAAAATTAAAAACTGCGAGCCTAAAATCCAGGCCCAAAGCCACTGAGTGGTGAAAACGCTCCACGGAGAATTTTTTTCTGGATTAACCATAGAAAGACAATAGAAAAATATAAAATGAAAGCAAGCCTTTAAGGGTTATTCTGCAAAGCGATATAAGGCCAAAATGATTGCATCTAAGGTGTCCCAGTTCAAAAATATAGAACCACTAGTCAAGGAGATGACGATGAACGATGTATCTTTACTCAACGCTGCGATTCAAAAAGAAAGTGTGTTTGTCGACAGAATGTTTGCCGAAGTCGGCAAAGTGGTGGTGGGCCAAAAAGAAATGATCGAGGGAATCCTCATGGGTCTTCTCACCGGTGGACACGTGCTCTTGGAAGGTGTGCCGGGTTTGGCAAAAACGCTCACCATTTCTTCGGTGTCGCGGGCCATCTCGCTGCACTTTCAACGGGTGCAGTTTACGCCAGATCTTTTACCTTCGGATTTAATCGGGACCATGATCTTTAATCCTAAGACGGGAGAGTTTTCGCCCAAAACTGGCCCGATTTTTACCAATATTCTTTTGGCCGATGAGATCAACCGCGCGCCCGCCAAAGTGCAAAGTGCGTTGCTCGAGTGCATGGCCGAAAAACAAGTTACGATTGGCGACAAAACCTACAAGCTCGAAAATCCCTTCCTTGTACTCGCAACACAAAATCCATTGGAGCAGGAGGGAACCTATCCGCTGCCCGAAGCTCAGATGGATCGTTTTATGTTTAAAATTATTGTCAACTATCCCAACAAGGGCGATGAAATGGAAATCATGAATCGCATGGGGACCGACAACCAACCCAATGTAAGCCAAGTGATTTCTAAGGAAGAGCTTTTAAAGGCCCGGGCTATTGTTGACCAAATTTACGTGGATAAAAAAATTCAAACCTACATTGTGGATTTAGTCATGGCCACGCGCCAGCCGGCTGAGTACGGCGTTGGACAGTTAGAAGATCTGATTCAAGTGGGTGGTTCGCCGCGCGCCACGATCAGTTTGGTGCGGGCCGCGAAAGCCCATGCATTTTTGCAAAAACGCGCTTTTGTGACGGCCGACGATGTGAAAGCTGTGGCTTACAACGTGCTTCGCCATCGTTTGATTTTAACTTTTGAAGCCGAAGCCGAAGACATCAAAAGCGATCAGGTGATTAAAGATCTTCTCAATCAGATTGAGGTTCCGTAAGTTGTCCATTCCCGCTGATATTGTTAAAAAAGTAAAACTGCTTGAGCTCAATACGCGCAAGCTGGTGAACTCCACGTTCGCGGGGCAGTATCAATCGGCTTTCAAGGGCCAGGGGATGACTTTTTCTGACTTTCGCGAATACGTGCCGGGCGATGATGTGCGCGCCATTTCGTGGAATCTCACCGCACGAACCGGAAAAACATATATTAAAAAATACGAAGAGGAGCGGGAACTCACGCTGATCCTCGCCGTGGATGTGAGCGGCTCCATGGGCTTTGGCTCGCAAAACTTTTTAAAAGGCGAAGTCATCACAAATCTCGCAGCGCTTTTAGGGTTTGCGGCGGCTAAAAATAACGACAACGTTGGTTTGCTGTTGTTTTCCGATCAGGTGGAGCATTTTGTTCCACCCAAAAAAGGTCGCGGGCATATTCAGCGTTTGCTGCGCGATCTTTATTTTTATCAGCCAAAAACACAAAACACCAAAATATCCGAAGCCGTGGATTATTTGTCGGGGATTTTAAAAAAACGCGCCACCATTTTTTTGATGAGCGATTTTATGTCCGACGAACCCTTTGGACAAATCCTCAAGAGGTTATCGCGCAAGCACGAGCTCATTTCGGTGGTAGTGTCCGATCCCGCCGAGGCCACGTTGCCTAACCTTGGTTTAATTGATTACTTTGATCCTGAAACTGAAGAAGTGATCACATTAGATACGGGCTCCGAAAGTTTTCGCAAGCTTGTTTATGATCAGTTTAAACGCAACAAAGAATTTCGCGATGCCGAATTTCGCAAAGCGCAGATCGATCGCATTGATATTCCCAACGATGAAAACTACGTGGATCCGCTGCTAAATTATTTTCGCAAGAGGATTTTTTAATGGCCCAACCTGGAGAGATGGTCGAAATTCCTGTGGAGATTCCGCAAAAGCCCAAATGGGATTGCACGGTGGAAACCCAGCCCAAGGACCCCAAAGGTTTTACGGTGGGCGAGGTGTTTCAAGTTAACTGCGCAGGGGCTGGCTTAACTTTGGAGGAGCCTTTAAAAATTATAAATCCCGAACAAGTGAAGTACTCCCTTGTTTATTTAAAAACGCTTAAAAAAACCGAAAACGAATTGCAATTCTTCGCCACAAGCTACGCTTCGCAAACGGTCAAACATCCGTTCATCCACGTGAGCGATGCCAAAGACGCTGGCTTTATTTCACAGCCCCTAGAAATTCGTCGACAGTCGGTGATCGATCCACAAAAACCACCGCAAGCTCCCTTCGGACCCATTCAACCCATGTCGATGAATTGGCCCTATTGGATTTTCTTTGCAGTTCTCTTAGTGGTTGCTGTTTTGATTGGCTGGGGAGCCATCTTTGTGCGCCGAACGGTGCAGCGAAGAAATCTCGAAAAAAATATTCGCAAGTTCCAAAGCCCCATGGGTTCTTACCATCAGTTTAGTAAAGATCTGCGCTTGCTCAAGCGGGGAGTGGTGTTCTCGCAACGATCCGACTGGAGCGAATCGCAAACTCAGCAGTACTTGGAAAAGCTCAACGAAGTGTATCGCATGTATGTGCTGCGGGAGTACACCGTTCCAGCTTTAAGTTGGTCCACGGCACGCATTGCTCAACATGTGCGTAAAAAAGATAAAAATGCCTACGAACATTTTAAGTCGCCATTTTTGAAAGCCTTTAGAGAGTTGGAACGCGCCCAATCCCATGTGCCCGAACTCAAACCGCAGGACTGTGAGCAGCTCACCCAATTATGCTGGTTGGCGGTGGATTCGATGTGGAAGTCAAAATCCATGGTTTCATCCTCCACTCGCTCGGCGGTGACGCCATGATAGTATGGAATTCGGCCTGGGCATTTTTATTTCTCATTCCTCTCAGTTTAATTCTGGGTTGGACGTGGTGGCAGCGAGCAAACCTTTGGGGTTTTGTACGCTACAGTTCTTTTTCGTCGCTGCGCGATTTAAGCTCGACGTGGAGAGTGAAACTGAAGTGGCTGCCCATAGCCATCAAATCTGCGGCGTTGGTTTTTTTGATCATGGCACTGGCGCGACCGCAAAAAGCCGATGAAAAGGTAAAACGCAATGTCGAAGGCATCGACATCATGATTACTTTGGATATTTCAGAAAGTATGCTTATCGAAGACATGAAACCCACCAATCGTCTGGAGTCGTCAAAACAAACCATTCAAGAGTTTATTAAAAAGCGCGTGTCCGATCGAATTGGCGTTGTGGTATTTTCGGGGGAAGCGTACGTGCGCATTCCGTTGACGTTGGATTATCCTTTACTTCTGCAAAACGTTTCCGAAATAAAAACCTCGCGCAACATCAAAATGGGAACGGCCATCGGTGTGGCTCTGGCCAATGCGTGCTCGCGCATTAAAGACTCCGATGCCAAAAGCAAGGTGATTGTGCTTTTAACCGACGGCGAAAACAATACCGGCCTGATTGACCCGCTAACAGCCTTGCGTATTGCAAAAGGTTATGGCGTCCGCATTTATACCATCGGTGCAGGTATCGATGGCGATGCGCAGTTGCCCATTTACTCGCAAGATATTTTTGGTCGCCAGGTCAAGCGCTATCAACCCATTCATAGCTCGGTGAATGTAGACTTGCTCACACAGATGGCCGAGGAAACCGGTGGAAAGTTTTTCCGCGCCACAGACACCAAAACTTTAGAAAATGTTTTTAGTGAAATCGATCGCTTGGAAAAAACCAAAATCGATGTGGATCGTTTTGTAAAATACCAAGAGCTTTTTCAAAATTTTCTATTTTGGGCGGTTGTTTTGTACGCCCTAGGCGGAATTCTTCAGATGACCATTTTTAGGAGGGGAATCTGATGTGGAGATTTGAAGCAACAAAGTATTTATTTTGGTTGGGTCTCTGTCCTCTCTTTTTTGCAATATTTTTGTTTTACGTCTCGCGCTGGAAGCGGATCACGCAAAAAACCTTCGGGGCGCGTGTGGTTCCTTATCTCGTGCAAAATTACTCCGTTGTGAAAGCCACCTGGAAAATGAGTTTCTTTTGCTTGGCACTCGGTTTTATGGTGCTTGCCCTGGCTCGACCACAATCGGCCAAAGGACAATCGGAAGTTAAGAGTGAAGGTGTTGAACTGATGGTGCTTGTGGACGTATCACGCAGCATGCTCTCTGAAGATGTGCGCCCGAGCCGTTTGGAGCACGCCAAAAAAGAAGTTATGAATTTGCTTGATAGTTTAAGCGGCGACAAAGTGGGGCTCATCGCCTTCGCAGGATCGTCGGTTTTGTTATCACCACTCACCGCAGACAAAGCGGCGTTGAAAATGTTTGTCGAAGGGCTTTCTCCAGAATCTGTGGAAACTCAAGGAACCGAAATCGGCCGTGCGCTCAACGAAGCTAAGGAGGCTTTCGTCCGCGGTGGCGTGGAAGTGGGTGAGGCGTCGCGGGTCACAAAAGTGGTGATTGTTATTTCGGACGGCGAGGACCACGAAAAGTCGGCCGAAACCGCCGCCAAGGAATTGGCAGACCAAGGCATTCGGCTGTTTACCATGGCCTTTGGCACCGAGGCCGGGGGCAAAGTGCCGCTGCGTGATCCCAATGGTCAGCTGCGCGATTATCTGAAAGATAAATCAGGCCAGCCCGTGGTTTCGAAAGTGAACGGCGAATTTTTACGAACCCTATCGCAGATCGGTCAGGGAAGTTTTTATCATGTCACCTTTGGCGGCGATCAAATGAAATCTCTGAAAGAGGACATTGATCTCTTGGAAAAATCAGAATTCGATACACTGACAGCCACCAGCTTCCAGGAACACTTTCAGATTTTCCTCGGGATCGCACTGTTGCTAGCGCTCATTGAACTTGCCCTTGGAAATCGCAAAAAAGTCTCTGCAGTTTGGAAAGGGCGGTTTCCAGTATGAAACAATTTTTCGTTTTTGCTATGACCGTGCTCATGGTTTTGGCTTCCTGGGCACAAGGCGTAGATCTTATTTATCAAAACAACAAAGCCGTGCGAGTGTTCGGCGTTGAAAAAAAACTCGAAGCCTACGAGCTATTTTTAGAAACCCTCATTTTAGATCCCTACGAACCCACGGTGCAATTCAACGTGGGAAGTTCGTTACAGGCCCTGGGCGAAGTTGAAAAAGCCGAAAAACTTTACAAACAACTCTTAAAAGATGTGAACACCCAGCTGACAAAAACTCTCACGCCCGAAGAGCAACAAAAATGGCTGAAGGTGAAGTTTGCCCTGCTGTATAACTTGGGTGTGCACTATCAGGGCACGCAAAGAATCGACGAAGCCCTGGAAGCTTATCAACAAGCCCTCGAATTAATTCCCGACTCCAAAGAAATCAAAACCAACATCGAAATGATGTTCACCGGCGGCGGTGGCGGTAAGGGCGACGGAAAAGATAAGAGCAAAGATCAAAAAGATGATGGTAAAGGTGAGCAGGACAAAAAAGAGCAAGGAGAGGGCGACAAAAACGAAGACCAAAAGCCCTCCGACGGCGATCGCTCCAACGAAAAGCAAAAGGGCAAAGAGTTCGACCAATCACAAATGTCCACCGAAGACTTAAAACGCATCATGGAAGAGCTCAAGCAACAAGAGCAAGGCATCCGAGCCAAAGTCCAACGCAAGGGCGAGAAGGCCGAGCCGAAGGACAAACAATGGTGAGGAGGGGAATATGGCGTTTTTAATTCATAATTTAGAAATGTTCCTAAAAGCCTCGGACAGTCCTCGTCCCTTCGGTCCTGCGGAACTCGTTTTTAGAAATATTTCTAAATTACGAATTAAAAATCCCATATTAGCCCACTCTGTGGCTTTTTTTGCCCACCAAGTGGCACATTTGGATAACAGCGTGGATTTTTGTTTTGCGCGGTGGACTTCTTTTTCCACACAGTCGGGATTTTCGTTCTGTGCAAATGGTATCGATCATTACTTATGTGAGGTTGAATGATGTTGGAAAAGGCTTTCTTTAAAATATTTCTAAAAACGAGTTCCGCAGCGAAGCGAGGACTGTCCGAGGCTTTTAGGAATATTTTAAAGAAAGCCTTTTTCAACATCATTCTTCTTTCGGTAGGTTTTAGTTCGTTGGTGCAAGCGGCAGAGGCGAAGATCAATGTGCAGACGGTGGTTCAGCCCAGGGAGATTGAAGAAGGCGATATTTTTGTGGTGCAGATCGAAGTTTCTGCCAATGAAATGGTGAATGTGGAGACGCCGGCGCCGCCCGCTGTTGCTGGGGCTACGTTTCGTGGTCAGTCCCAGGCTCAGCGCACCAACGCGGGGGCGATGATGAACGCCCAAGGCGAGTTGGAATTTCGCCGAACTGTGACGCAGGTTTTTAGCTATCAGTACTCGGCGACGCAGGCGGGGAAGCTTGTGGTGCCGGCCATCAATCTCGATGTGGGAGGGCAAAAGTATCCGTCGTCGGTGGCGCAGATTCAGGTGTTTCCTTCGGGCTCGGGCAAAGGTAAACCAAAGCGCGCTGTGCGACCTGATTTTTTTGGCGAAGACGAAGACCAAATGCTCGGCGCAGATCCCTTCGAAAATATGAAAAAAATGGAGGATCGTTTTAATCAGCTCTTACAGCGGCGTTTTGGCGGCGGTGGGATTCAAGGCTTTCAAGCGGTTCCTGATTTTGACGAAAAAGATGCTTTTGTGATCGTGAGCGAAGTGGACAAAACCGAAGTTTTTGAAGGCGAACAGATCACCGCCAGCTGGTACTTAAATACAAAGGCTGGGGTGCGCGAAATCGACACTCTAAAATATCCCGACCTGAAAGGCTTTTGGAAAGAAGACATCGAGCTTGCAACGCTATTAAATTTTCAGCCGGCCGAGCTCAATGGCAAACAATATAACAAAGCTCTTTTGGCGTCGTATGCACTTTTTCCCATCGAGGACGGCAAAGCCATCGTCGACGGCTACAAAGCCAAGGTCACCGTGGTTTCGGGTTTTGGAAAAAATGTCACCTCCACTAAAACCAGTCAGGTGATTCCCATTCTTGTAAAGCCACTGCCGGAGGCGGGGAAGCCGGCGGCGTTTTCGGGTGCGGTGGGGGAGTATCAAATTAAGGCCCAAGTGGAAAGCACGTCTGTTGTGGCCCATCAGCCCTTTTCGTTGCGCATCCATGTGGAGGGTCGTGGAAACGCCAAGCAATTTGAGCTTCCCAATCCAACTCTTCCATCCCACGTGGAGATTTACGATATTAAAAAGGACTCTAAATTTTTTAAAAACGGGATGAGCTACAAAACCTTCGAGGTTTTTTTAATTCCTCGTCAAGAGGGGGAATTGGTAATTCCTCCGATCACAACCGCCGTGTTCAATCCGGGAACACAAAAGTACGAAACTCTTGCAACTCCGGAATTTAAATTGAATGTACTGCCAGGGTCGGGGCAGCAGGGATTGCAATCCTCGCGTTTGCAAAAACAAAACGCCGAGGCGCCAGCCGAAAATTTACAACTTCTCACACAGTGGCAACCGGTGTCGGCCTCGAACACACCAAACTGGCTGTTGTGGTGTGCTGTTTACGGGATGACCTTTTTAGGGCTCCTCGGCTACGCCGCGCGATCCTTGCGCTGGTGGCAGAAGCCGCTGGGAATGAAGGAGCTGTATCGCATTCGTTTTAAAAAATTATCGACGGTCGTGGCGCAAAAAAAATGGCGCGAGCTAGGTGTTGAGGTAACAAACTTAGCCGCCTTTGTTCTGGGGCAGGTTTCCGGTGCGGGGGGCGCACATTTGCAAACTGATAAATTGATCGAAAAAGCGTCGCCCAGTGTGCGTCGGCATTTGGGCACGGATCTCAATAAAGTTTTGGAAAAATTTTATCTCTTAGGTTTTGGTCCAGAAGAATTGATGCAAAAAGTGGCTGCTGAAAATCGCTGGTCCGACGAAATAAAAAAGCTCGATGAATTGCTTTTAAAAGCCATTGAGTTATCGATGGCCGACCTAAAAGTCTAGTCTCTGGAGGGCTCCAGGAACTCATACTGAGACCTGGGAAATCAAGGGTTGCGATTTTTGAATTCCTTAAGGTAAACTAAATTGTGGTTGTGGAGGTTGAATGAAGAAGTTTTATTGTCTTTTCGCGGTGTTGTTTTTGATCAGCTGTGCGCACAAATCGGTAACACCCGACGGGCAACCTCTTCCCGAGAACGTCATCGCTAGCGGCGACGAAGAGACTGATGATGGCCCCATAGCCACTCACGGTCCCGAGGACGAAGCTCCCATTCAAGTGGGAAAAACCATGAAGCGCACAGAAGATCTTTCTGATTCTGAGTCCGACATGCAAAAGCTTCCCGAAGATTTTAATCAAAACGTCAATATGTGGATTGAATACTTTCAAGGCCGAGGCCGACCCCATATGGTGCGTTATTTAGGTCGCTCCACTCGCTATATTCCAAAAATGAAAGAGATTTTAAATAAGCACGGGCTTCCAGAGGATCTGGTTTATTTAGCTCTCATTGAGTCGGGCTTCAACGCCAAGGCCTACAGCCACGCACGGGCGTCGGGTTACTGGCAGTTTATTCGCGGAACGGCCCGTCGTTATGATCTAAAGATCGATTACTACACCGACGAACGAAGCGACTTTGTGCAATCCACCGAAGCTGCGGCCCAGTATTTAAAAGCTTTGTACCATTTGTTTGGCTCTTGGTATTTGGCCATTGCCTCGTACAACGTGGGCGAAAACAAAGTAAAAAACTTAGTTATGAAGCATTACACTCGCGATTTTTGGGAACTGGCGCGCAAAAAGAAGTTGCCGAAAGAAACCATTAACTACGTTCCAAAGTTTTTAGCGGCGCGAATGATTGCCAAGCATCCACAAAAGTACGGCTTTAACGATGTTGAGTATCAGGCTCCGCTGTCATATCAAGAGATCACATTTACTAAAGCGGTGAGTTTGATGTCTTTAGCGCAAAATCTTGGAATGTCCTATGATGAGCTTCAGGCATTAAATCCAGCGTTTAAAAAAGGCATTGTGCCCAAGTACGACGACCAACAGGTTATGGTACGGGTGCCGACGTCGCTCAACAAAGATCAAGTTTTAGCAGCTATGGAGAACAGCTCCACGGCTCTTGCTGTGAGCGCAACTGTGAGCCAGGTCGAAGAGGCCGAGTACGTGCGCTACCGCATCCGCACGGGCGATACGCTGTCGTCCATTGCTCGTCGTTTCCGTGTGTCTATGTCGACGTTGATAGATATTAACGATTTAAGCCGCCGCACCGTTTTGCGGGTGGGGAGAACCCTTCGCATTCCAAAAAGTAGTCGCACAGCATCGTCTGCGCAGCCGCCAAAGCGGGGAGTGAGTTCGGTCGCGAAGAGAGTTGAGAAGAGAGTTGAGAAGCCGTCAGCTCTGTCGAAAAAAGTTCGGTTTGAAGTACAACGAAAAGCCGTTTCGCAAAAAATTCACGTGGTGAAAAAAGGCGAAACACTTTTAGATATCGCAAGTCGATACAATGTTCGTTATTCAAAGCTCATCGCAGCCAACCGCATGCGCCAGAGCGAAAAAATCTTAGTGGGCAGCCGCCTTAAAATTCCAAGATAGAACACAAAGAGCCTGGGTGAATTCTGCGAGTTTTAAAAGTTATCCTGACACAAACTCTGTCCTTTGAAACCTGTTTCGGTTGATCCTCCTGATCAACCGACATTTACAGAATAATTTGACGACGATCATCATTGCTTGACGTGATTTTCGGTGTTTTAAAGCCCGCCGTGCGAGACCTTCGAAAGAAACTCGCCAAGCCGTTCTAGTAAACATTAATTGTCTTCGGGGCAAAGCCCTAGACGCTGTTTAAACACCAACAAACAACTCCGTTATTACTGGAATTATTTTTTGAATTTGCTCAAAAACGGGTCTCTAAAAGGTGATATATTGTTTTGAGAGGAGAAAACGATGTGTCGGCAAATAAGTTTTTTTAAACCTATCGTAAAAGAATCTGGTGGGGCTTTATCTGCAATAGGAAAACGCAAAACGGCTCGAGTATTAGATCGGCGTAAACCGTTACATTTTGTTTTGAAATCTAAAAGAAGCGTAAATCTATATTCCCAGCGAATTTTGCTCAGAAGACTTCTTTTTCTCTATGCCAAAAGATTCGGAGTTAAGGTTTATAAAGAAAGCGTTCAAAAAGATCATTTTCATTTTTGTATTAAGATCACGAACAGACATTTGTACCGAGCCTTTATCCGAGCGCTCACCGGAGTGATCTCGCAAAAATTGGGAAAGGGACTTTGGATCTTGGCTCCCTATTCAAGAGTGGTCACATGGGGACGAGATTTTTTAGGAGTGTTGGATTACATTTTGCTCAATGACTGCGAAGTCGGTGGAAGAGTACCGTATGCGATAAGGGGAGCAAGGAAGCACTGTTATTTTTTTTGACAATCATTTCCTTTTTTCAACGACTCTTGCGCTCATTCGAAGCGTAGGGCAGGGTCTTCAAGTATTCAAAAACCAAAAAATTATGGAGTTTCTATGAAATCTATTTTTATCATTTTATCGCTTTTTACATTTAATCTAGCTCAGGCAGAACCAACGGCCGAAGAATCCAAGGTGAACCAAACTTTAGTTACCATGCTGAGCAAGTGTACCAGTGTTGACCTTGCTAGTTTGGCAAATCAGTACAATTCAAAGAATATCAATGCTGCTGGTACGAAATTAGTTTTCATGCAAACTCCAAACAATCCATTTATGGATAGTTCTGGACCCAAAGTAGAAAAAGTAGTGAAGTTGAGCAAGAATGGAGCTTGTAGCCTGCGCAACGCCAATGTGCTTGATAGCAAACTCGGATCGAACCGTATTTCGTATGCAGACGCTTGGTTGTTTCAGTGCCAAAAACAAATCGTGGAAATTTCCTCTAGAGGAATGACTGTAAGTGATCTCTCGCAAGTTAGCACTCAACGTAAAGGTGACTCTGACATAGAAACGCTCATGTACGATGTATTGGATGAGTCGGGTGAAGTGATTGGACAACTTTCTTCGGTTTATGAAATGGCAGATTTTGATCCGATGATCCCTGATCTTTTTCCAGAACCCGTTGGATTGGGATGCGCCGTTAAATTTTAAGATATCATTCCATGGGCTCATTTGAATGAGCCTACCTTCCTAATGGTCTTATTTTCTTGGAGATTTATTCAGTCTCACAATGAGATCTTATTGTGAAACAGTTCGACAAATTTTTTTGGTGTTTTAGACCTTCCATAGTATTCTTGTATTCAGGACAGGATAATACAAACTAATCCTTCTTTTGCCAAAGGCAAGACTCTGGAAACAGGGATCGCGCAAAGCTACAGGGGCTAAACGTTACAAGGAGTTAACGATGCCAGCCAGCTACCAAAGGAATGAGGTTTAAGGGAGGTTATGTATGATTAGTCTGCACCTACACCCGCCCTTTCCCCCCAAAGTGGCGGGTTTTTTTTTTTTAAAGACCCACTTAAATTTCTTCCTTAAATTTTAGATTTTTGACGTAACTTTTCAGTTTCAGAAATCGTCCTTAGGATCGCCCCAGCAAGTTCTATCCCATTTATAGGTTTGGTAATGTGTTCATTGCAGCCGGCGGCGAGCGATCGCGCCCGCTCTTCTGCCATTGCGTGTGCGGTAAGTGCAATGATTGGCCTCTGGAAGCCAGCTTCGCGGAGCGCTCGCGTGGCTTCGTAACCGTCCATTATTGGCATTTGTATATCCATTAGAACAATGTCGTATTTTCCACGCATACAAAATTTAAACGCGTCCCTGCCGTTGGTTACAGTTTCGACAATGGCACCTTTTTTTGCAAGAATAGTCTGAATATAAATTAAATTGTCCGATGAATCATCGGCGACGAGGATTCGAGCTCCACTCAGCGAATTATTTTTTAAAATAACCTCGGAATGATGAAGTTCCCATTTTTGCGACACTTCAGGTGCCGAAGCTGCAAAAGTAATGGCTACCGTCGTACCCTCACCAAAAGTGGATTGCTTGATAGCGATGTCACCATTAAGCGCCTTTGCGAGTCGTTTAGAAAGAGCTAATCCGAGCCCGGTGCCGCCATAGTTTCTTGTTGTCGTATTGTCCGCCTGAACGAAGGGGCTGAATAATTTAGAGATTTGGTCTCCGTCCATTCCTAATCCGGTATCTTTGACCGCAATTGAAAATAAAAATTTGTTTTCCTCTGTTCGTTCTGCCGTAACATCTATGATACAACCGCCTTGGCTTGTGAACTTTACGGCATTACCTACGATATTAATTAAAATTTGTCGAAGTCTTGTTGGGTCGGAAATTATTTTATCAGGCACACCTCTGTCGATACTGGTTTTTAGAAAAATGGATTTCGCGATAGTACGTTCGCGAAACAAATCCACCACTTCATCAATCAAACTGAAAAACGAGAATTCAATTTGTTCAATTTCTAATTTTCCTGACTCAACTTTTGCCAAATCAAGAATATCGTCGATAATCCTGGTGAGCGCTTTACCGTTTCGGGAAATTGTATTTAAATACTTTGTGCGGTCTTCCGGGTGAAGTTCTTCATCCTTCAGAAGGTCGGTGAAGCCTAATATGGCACCCAAAGGTGTGCGAATTTCGTGACTCATATTCGCCAGAAAAGACGACTTAAGTTCCGTTGCTATTTCGGCCTCTCGTTTGGACTTCTCCAGGGCGTTACGAGATTGTACACGATCCGTCACATTCACGGCATTACAGTAAACTCCGTAAGGCTTTCCGTCAGTGTCCATAACTTGTATATTCGTGTAATCGAAGTATTGATCTTCAAGTATACCGGAGGAACTCATTACTTTAAGTTTCATTTCATGGGCGATAAATGGTTCTCCTGTTTCAAAAACTCGCACGTGAGAATCGTGAGCTGTGGTTCCTATGAGTTCCGGATAAACGTCAGTGAAACTGCGTCCTATATATTCGCGAGCACTTACGAGCTCGGTCCATTTCTTGTTAACCAGTTCAAAGACAAGATCCCTCCCTTTCATCAGACCAATCGCTGACGATGACTCGGCGATGAGAAGATCGAGTTTTCGCCGTTCAAGCACTAAAGAAATTTCCTGTCGTTTGCGCTCCGTAATGTCTGTAAAAAAAACTGCAAGTCCACCTTCAATTTGTGGATAAACACGAACTTCAGTCCATAAATTAAGAGGTGAGTAGAAATCCTCGAATTTCACGAAGCATCGTTCCTTCATCGCTTTTTTGTAGGCCTTAAGATATTCAGAATGTCTGTACTTTGGGTCGGCAAAAAAAAGATCCAAAAAATTTTTCCCGATCTGTTCAGCGCGATCAATTTTGGTGATTTTTTCATGTTGCGCGTTCACTCGAGAAATATTCCAGTCCTTGTCGATGGAAAAAAAAGCGTCACTCATACTTTCGAGGATGTCCACGACTTGACGTTCGGCGACTTTTTGATCTGTTATTTCAGTAGAAACACCACAGAGAGCGTAGATTTGTCCTTGATCATCGAATAGAGGGAATTTATTTGTGATAAAAGTTCGCAAGTCGTTACCGACTCGGACCTGCTCTTCAACTTTTAGCGACGTGGCCGCTTCAAAAGCCATTTTATCGTTGGCTAAGAACCGATCTGCAATGTCTTTGTCGAAAAGTTCATGATCTGTCTTGCCCATTATATTTTCAGCTGAAGTACCATGGATTTCTTCTAAAGCTTTGTTGGCAAATATATTTTTACCATTCAAATCTTTAAGATAAATAATTGCGTCGGTTTGATTCAATATATCTCGAAGTTGATGCTGACTTTGTTTAAGAGCACGATTTGCCACTGTTTGGTCGGTAATATCTGTAGATACACCCGAAATACCGATGACAACTCCTTGGGAATTAAAGATGGGGACATAGTTGGTTGAAAACGTGCGACCATTGTTTTCAGTTTCACCAGTAAAGGCTTCCCCACCCAATGCGCGTTTTACTTGCGACAGCGCAGACGGACTGTCGCTATGTACTTCAGAATACTTTTTACCGACCAGGGCTGAGGTGGACAGTCTTTGGCTTTCTAGGTTTTTACCTTCAGAAAGGGTGTAGTAACCGTGATGATCCATGGCCCAAACGATGATTGGGGCGTGGTTTAACACCTCCATAAACCGTTTTCTGATATCTTGTTCTTTTAGGGAAAGCCGTATTCCCTCTTGTTCAATGGCGTCCAGTTTTTTCGCCGTACTGTTAAGCAATACTATGAAAAGGACTATGAGGCCAATGATCAAAATCGTAAATCCAAATTGGAGTCCGAAAATACCGAAATTATTTCCTTGGACGATCAACCATCCCAATACAAGAGGAGCCGAAATCAGAATGGGCAGCAGCCTTCTTGCCGTTTCACCACCCAGACCTTCACTGGCAAGAATACTTACAGGTTCACTCTCGGGACGGGCCCAAAGTATACCTACAGCGAGAAAATAAAAACAAAGCGCTGCAGGCCATAAAATGCGAATGTAAGGTCCCAACTGATAAAAAGAACGGTCACCAAGTATGTAACCAATAAGTGCAAATTTCGAGATGAGAAAAAGCGTAATTACAAAAAAAGAAGAGGGGCGAAACCTTACACCATTCTCAACATTAATAAACAATAATCCTAAACTAACCAAAACAAGAGAAATTGCAGCATTCGGAGAGATTCTGCCAGGAAAAAGACGGCTCTCAGAGTTTTGGAAATCTGAAACCAAAAGTTCGTCGATTCCAAAGTTTATCCCGAAACGGTATTGAATCAGCGTCGTAAGCCCAATTAAAAGAGGTATCAGGGCAAAAATGTACCCCAATACGAGTTGTGATTTTGCTGTCTCTTGACGCGAATTTCTTAATGCATATAACGACAGACTTGCAAAAAAAATACCTACGGCAGCATTAGCTTTCATAGAAACAGCAGAAAAACTTTTAAGTTCTGGAATCGCCAACCAGATGAAAAGAAGAGACGCTGAGGTAACCGTCGCTGCGAGGGAACAAATTTTCGGTACAATCTTAATTCTATTGAGTAATAAAACTCGAGGCATTCTATTTCCTTGTATAAAATCACGCAGGTTTTTTTGCTTTTTTAAGAGCAAATTTCATTCGAAAAACAATGGCTATTTGTTACCTTTACGCGAAGAGTCTAGTCAACTTTTTAAACCGAAGTTGTAATTCAGTCGTTCGTGTAAAATTGCTCGGCGAGAGTGTAAGCAAAAACTTGTAAAGGGGAAAAATTACCCGATTTTATAAAAAGGTTTTGGTTAACTCCAATTTAATCCAAGTACGCAATCTATGAATATGGCAAGTCAGTTGCAAGGGTAGTGATTAGCAAATGATAAACAGAAAGGAAAACAAGATGGAAATATATGAAATCTTAAAAAGCGAACACGCAGAGGTGAGAGAAATGCTGTCTCGTCTGATCAACTTTAATTCAGAGACATCAGCGGACATTAGAAATGCATTAATTTCAGAAATTCGGGATGCTTTGGTGCCCCATTCGAGAGCCGAGGAAGCAGTACTTTATAATTCAATGCGCGAAGTAGAACAGGCAAGTGAATTGGTTGCGCACGGCTACACGGAGCATGTGCAAGCCGAAACGTTGTTAAGAGCATTGCAGGTTACCGGGAAAATTGATGCGGGTTGGATGATGACTGCTAAAAACCTGAAATCAGCGCTCGAGCATCACATTGCCGAGGAGGAAGGAAAAATATTTTCAGCGGCTCAGCAGATTTTTACTCCACAAGAGGCTGAAATGATGGGTGCTGCCTATGAAGGTCTAAAACCGAGAATCAAAGATGAAGGAATCATGGCAACCACGATCGAACTGATCGCGAATGTTATGCCCCCTCGTCTCTCTAAGGTGTTCCGAAGCTATAATTTAGAATCACGCATTTCATAAACGTTAAGGTTGTGCAAGATTATGTAAATCTACTCTCCAAGACTCATTACAAAAAATTGTCCCATGACCGCATAGTCTTGCACAATCATTCCAAAGCCGGGAATCTTCTTTTTACCAAGCTTAAAATTTTTCCCAAACTTTTGTTTGCTCCATGAGTTTTTAAAATAGAACACTCCTTTGCGCGTGACCTCTTTGGTGGTGCCGTCGTTCATCAGGCGGTTGTAGGTCACGGAAGCGGTGTCGTCGTAGCCAATCAGTAATACCGAGTGAATGGCGACGGGATTTTTTTCGGACAAGGTTCTGTCCACTGAACCTGCATCGGGATAGGTCACAACGCCCTTGGCGTATTGATTAGCGTCTATATCAATTCCGTACTGTTTGCCAGCTGCGTGGTTCCAGGAGCCGAAATAGACTCTGATTTTCAGCGCCACTGGAATTCCTTTGGCTAGATACTCTTTGGCTTTTTGCAAGCTTACGGTAGCACTTTTTATATCTCCGATAAGTTCAAAATTCTGTTGGGCCCTGGCGCGGGCTTGGGCAATTTCCGAAAAGCCTAGATCTGTTAACTTTTCGCCGTCGAGGCCGATCAAGGCAGGGCTGTAGTGCGACGAATGGCAGCGTCGTTGGCTCATGACGTCTTTGAGGGGGCCGCAGCGCTCGAGGGAAAGTTGCGGGCTTTGCGCACTCCACAGGGTGCCATCATAGGGGAGGTCTTGTTCGTCGGCGATGCCGTATTTTTTTACTTGCGTAAAAATATCTTCAAGAAAGGCGCCTGAGCCTCCGCCCGATTTTGATTTTAACGCGAAAACGTACTGCACCCATTGTTCCGACAAATCGAGCTGCTTTGGTTTTATCTGCGGGAATTTTTTAAGGATGAGCGACTCGAGCAGGGCTGTGAACGAAAACACCGTGCAAAGGCTACGGCCGCCCTGATTTTTCACGGCTGTCATAAAGGGAAGCATAGCCTCGGTGTCGGTTTTTGCCGGCAGAGCCGCGTGAGCGTTGAAGGCTGTAAAAATCAAAAAAATAAGAGCGATTGTTTTGATAAGTAGTTTCATTGGTATCCCCTCCATTGAGAACAGGAAACGTATAGCAAATCGTGGCGTAAAAGATGGAAAAAATTTGAAAATTTGAAAAATATACGTTTTTCTCGAGAGAGGAAGGTGGGTAAAGAGCCTAAGAAGTTGAATGGAGTGAGGGGGGAGATTCCATGAAGCAGAAATGGAAGGTTGGTTTGTCTGGCCCGTGACATCTGGGTGGGGGGCTGACAGTAGAAGCGATTGGAGGAGGGGGTGTGACCCATTAAGCATAAAAGGGCGATTGGTTTGTCTGGCTAGTCACGTTTGGCTGGAAGGCCGATGGTAAAGGTATAGAGTCTTAAGAGTATGCATTCCTTCTTGATTGATGGCTTAGAAGCGAGAGGGTAGTCCACCGAGTTTATAAATTTCGCCTCGAGTCTCGCAGGGCATAGGGTACGACCCCGCTGACTTCACAGTCGTTCAGGAGCAGATAATCCAAAACTGCCAAAAAGTCCCTTCCCCAGGAGACGACTCGAGAGAAAGGTAAAAGAATCCAGATTCCCTTACCAAGTTTTTGCGAAATCACGCCCGTAAGGGCTCTTATAAATCGTCGGTAAAGGTCTCGATTGGTAATTTTGATGCAAAAGTGGAAGTGATCTTTCTGTACGCTTTCTTTGTAAACTTTGATTCCAAATCTTTTTGCGTAGATGCAGAGTAGCTTTCGGAGCAGGATACGATGCATGTAAAGGTTTGCACTTTTTTTCGATTTTAAAACGAAATGTAAAGGCTTACGACTGTCGAGCACGCGCGCGGTTTTGCGTTTTCCATTTGTAGATAAAGTTCCACCGAATTGTTTTTCAGCGGGCTTAAAAAAACTCATTTGTCGGGACATATTTTCTCCTATTTAGATAGGAGTATATCAGCAGTTTTGAAAAACTCTTTTTTAGAAAAATTAAAAATTCCATCGTTAGTAAACCTATCGTGGCAGTCTGTCTTTTAACAGCCCTGAAGGCTTTGCCCCGAGGAGATGTGAAGCATCTACGAGTCGCTTGGTGTTCTGCGATCGCACGTTCACGAGAGGCGAAATCTTGCGATCAAAATATGCGTCAAGATTTACCGACACATGTCAAAAAAATAATTAATGTTTCTTTTGCGAAAGCTTCGCCGTCAAAATGTTGAGTTGTTGAGTTGTTGAGTTGTTGAGTTGTTGAGTTGTTGAGTTGTTGAGTTGATGAGTTGATGAGTTGATGAGTTGTTGAGTTGTTGAGTTGTTGAGTTGTTGAGTTGTTGAGTTGTTGAGTTGTTGAGTTGTTGAGTTGTTGAGTTGATGAGTTTTACAGAGGCGAAACTTATGGGGCCAAGGTTAAGGATTGCGATTTGTTGCAAAATTACTCTTACTTCTAATTTGTACCTGCACAAACGTTCCGTTCTCTGTTGAGGCTGATTGTTCAAAAAAATAGTATCTCTCTAGTTTTGTGTTTCCCGATTGGTCATATTCAACTCGTGTCGTGAAAACTCGACTCGTATTGACAGCTAAAAGTTTCTTCACAGCGTAAAAACTCCGTCAGATCACTCTCAAAAATTTCGTCATGCTAGTGAATGACGCACGATTCTCTACAATTTAAATGCCAAAATGAAACCAAATCTTTGTCGCAACTGTATCGTAAAAAATATTTACGCAACGTAATGACACAGAACGCATCTCATTAATTTCGTATTTTCTCCTCTGAGAATGCAAAAATAAAATTTTAAAAATAAAAAAAATATAAAAAGTTTTGCATATGAACACGTGTTGCGTTTATTTTACATGTGTCTCGAGACAACTGAATTAACAACAGGAGGCAAAAGTGAAAATTATTTTTTTTGTAGCAAGTTTATTGTGTTTAAATGTATCAGCTTCACTTCCAGACGCAGAGGAAGTGGTCAATCAGGAAGCAGCAAGCAGCAAAGTAGTAACTGCTGTGAACGCAGAACTGGCCAATGAAGCGGATATCATCGACGAAGACGTCGTGGGTGAAGTCACTATCGTGACAACCCAGGACGAAGAGGAGCAGGCTCTCTCTGAGCTCGAAGAAGATCAGAGCGAAGTGGTGTACGTCGACGATAACGGAGACGAGTATATTTTAATTTCCGAAGATTATGCTCACAACGGCGAGACCAGTGTTCGTCTGAAAAAGAAGAAAAAAGGCGGAAAAGGCCGCAACTGCGTCGCACAAGATGGTGGAGCCTCTTGGTACGGACCTGGCTTCAACGGCAACAGCACAGCCAATGGCGAACGGTTCAATCAAAACGACATGACGGCAGCCCACAAGACGATTAAGTTTAACAGCCTTGTTCGAGTGACGTATCAGGAGCGCTCGGTGGTGGTTCGGATTAACGATGCTGGGCCTTTTATTCGCGGTCGGGTGATCGATCTTTCAAAGGCGGCAGCCCAGGAACTCGGTTTGATCGCTTCGGGCCATGGGAAAGTGAAGTTAGAAATACTTCGCTGCGGAGCCGAAGGAGCTGTTGAAGAAACGAAACCGGCCAAAACTGAAGAGAAAAAAGACGAGAAAAAGGCTGACGACAAAAAAGACTAGCTCAGAGTAAAAAGCGAATAGCTCTGCCGATCCTATTTGCAATCAAACAGCGGCTGGAAAAACTCGGGCTTGTGAAAGTTGGGTTTTTTCTGCTGAGGCAAAAAAGCACTCCAGTAGGTGCGCGGCGTTTTTCCGATAATGGTAAAAAAGTTACCGCGCACTCGACTGGCATTGCCATCCCATCCAATTCGCGACAAAGGAATCACAAAACTGGCACTCCACTCGGTGGCCGATGCCCGAGCGGAAGTCACCACAGGTTCGATATCTACACCCGCACGCTTTCCATTCACCACATCTAAACGCAAATCGTAAACTTGCCCCAGCGGCGTCACTTCAAATTCGTAATACGAAAACGTTGAGGCACTGGGATCATCCACGGTGATAAACACTTCGGCCACGTCGTACTGAAATGGATAGTCGTTGGAAGCGTAAACTTCTTTTTTGTGCAGGACGGGAGAGTTTACCTGGAACGACACCTGTAACTCATCCTTCATAATGGCGTAGCGCACCTGCACGGGTTTCGACAGCGGCGATAAGGCTGGATGAGCCAAGTTTAAATCAAGGACATCATGTTTTGGCGTGCATAGTGCTGAGCTGAAGTTCATAAAATAGAGAATAGTTTGCAGAAAAATAAAAGTCATGTGCTATTCAATGTGAAAGACCCCGCTGCGGATTTTAGCAGCGAGGCTTTAAAGGAAAACTTACGCGTGAACTTGAAAGTTCACTTCGATGTTATCGCGAGTGGCGTTGGAGTAAGGGCACACGACGTGGGCTTTTTTTACCAGCTGCTCGGCCGCTGACTTTTCCATGCCTTCCAGGGATACATTCATATCCACCTTGATGCAAAAGCCTTGAGTGATGGGGCCAATTCCAACTTTAGCTTCTACAAAAAAACCTTCGGGAAGTTTAATTTTTTCGTTACCGGCAACAAATTTCATGGCGCCAATAAAACACGCAGAATAACCTGCGGCAAAGAGCTGCTCAGGGTTTGTACCAGGTCCGTCGTTGCCGCCCAAACCTTTTGGCGTAGAGAGCGTAACGTCCAAGCGTTTGTCGTCCGTTTGCGAAGTGCCTTCGCGGCCGCCAGTGGATTTTGCTGTAGCAGTATAAAGAATTTTATCGAGTTTATGCATTTGTCCTTCTTTCTGAAGCAAAAGCTTCTTCAAATTCGTCTTAAATTAAGTGCGAGAGGGTGTTTTTGCAACCCACGTAGAGTCATGGTCTTTGGTCGAGTTTGTTAGGTTTCACCAACCGAAAAGTAATTCAAATCCTACAAAGCAATTCTCACAAGTCGTTTACCCTAAGGAAAAGGGGGCCTTATGAGAATTCAAATTTTTACTGATGCATGGACTCCGCAGATCAACGGAGTTGTTCGCACACTCAAAACAACCACGCAAGTTTTGCAGCAACAGGGTCACACCATCGATGTGGTCGCGCACGATCGATTTATTTCGTATCCTTGTCCCACTTACAAAGAGATTCAACTCACGATCAACCCGGGTTGGCGAATGTCGCGAATCATCGAGGAGTTTTCTCCCCAGGCCATTCATATTGCCACCGAAGGGCCCATTGGTTGGGCGGCTCGGCGGTACTGCCAACAAAATCAAATTCCTTTTTCCACGTCGTTTCATACGCGCTTTCCCGAATATATTAAATCGCGAATTGGTATGCCACGGCGCTGGATTTATCAAATTTTGCGCCGTTTTCACAAACCCGCCGTGAACACCATGGTCTCCACTCCCACCATGATCCAAAATTTAAGCGACCGTGGATTTTCGCATTTACGCCTGTGGTCCCGAGGGGTGGACACAAATCTTTTTCATCCGCAAAAGGCGCCAAAGCAACCTTTAATTTTAAAAAATGGTAGACCGGTTCTTCTTTACGTGGGACGGGTGGCTGTGGAAAAAAACCTACAGGCTTTTTTTGATCTGAAAACCGAAGGTGTCAAAGTTGTTGTTGGCGACGGGCCCCAGCTCGAGATGTTTAAAAAACGTTACCCTGCAGTGTTGTTTGCGGGGGCGAAATCAGGCGAAGAGCTTGCGGCCTACTATGCCTCGGCGGACGTGTTTGTGTTTCCGAGTCGCACCGACACGTTTGGTTTGGTGATGCTGGAAGCTCTGGCCAGTGGCGTGCCAGTGGCGGCCTATCCCGTTGAGGGCCCAATCGATGTGATTCGCGATGAGCGCGCTGGAATCCTCGATAACAATTTGGAGATCGCTGTGCAAAAAGCTCTCAAACTTCGCCGTGCAGACTGTCGCACTTACGCCGAGAGTTTTTCGTGGGCAAAAGCGGCTGGTCAGTTTTTTGCGAATCTCGCGCCGATTTAATGTTATTCATCCCAGGGTTTGGTTCAAGACAAAAGTCGGAGAACTCGAAAACCGACATTCTACAACTCTTGAGTGTTCTAAGTTTAGACGTCCCCAAAACAAGCGTTCGTGGCACAAAATTAACTCTAGTGAATGTAGTGTTTATAAGACTGTAATTAGCAAATGATCTGGTAAAAAAGTTGACTCCTTGTCTGCGAGGTTTAGTCACACTGAGCCTTGCATGCATTTAATTTCAGCTGACGGTTAAGTTATCCCTCCGTATAACGAACCAAAATTTGACATTAGAAAGCTTCGTTCGCGAACCTTTTTAAAGTACCTTTTGGAGGAACTTCATCAAAAGGAGACAAGGATGACTTTTTTAAGATTATTTTTTTTCGCATCAGTGCTCACGTTTGGCCTATCATTAAAGGCAGACATTTTTTCTATTCCAGTTTCGCCAGAGGAATCAATCACTCCGGGAAGCTTTTGCGGGCTTCAGGATATCGATTTTAAAGGTTTTGGGTATTCTGAAAAAATACCTACTTGTAAGAGAAGCTTAAACGAGGAAATAAAAGAACTTGTTTACCTTAACTACCAAATACCTGTTGATCTTCGCAAATGTTATTCTCTAGATCATTTCGTGCCACTTTTTTTAGGCGGGAACAACGCCATCGAAAACTTGTGGCCAAAGCATCATTTTGTGCGAAGTATCCATTCTAAAAGTGAACAAAAACTATTTAAGTTAGTATTAGCAGGCTCGTTGAAAGTGGACGAGGCAGTTCGAATTATTTTAGATCAGAAAAAAAATTTGCAGGTCGTGATTCCCGCAGATTTTGAATGTGCAGCAAACTAAATCACTTCAAGAATTCGATCGGCAATTTCGCCGAAGATCTTCGCTTGTAAAGAGTCCGGCTTATAAAACAACGGCACGCCCACTTCGCAGGCCTGGGCGATTTGTGGGCTTAAGGGCACTTCGCCGAGTTTTTTGAGATTTTCTTTTTTGAGATAATCTTCCAACTCGCCCTTTGGAAAAATCGATGTGCGATCGCCTCCGGGCAATTCAAAGTAAGCCATGTTTTCTACAACACCGATCATTGGAACATTCACCCGGCGAAACATATCGATGGATTTTTTAACGTCGGCCAAGGCAATATTTTGCGGCGTGGTTACCGTGATCGCTGCAGTGACTGGAATTTTTTGCGCGATACTGAGTTGCACATCGCCAGTTCCCGGAGGGAGATCAATGACTAAAATATCGGTGTCGGACCAGTCCACTTCGAACAAAAACTGATTCATGGCTTTAAACAGCATGGGGCCGCGCCAAACAACGGCCATGTCCTCGTCCACCAGATTGCCGATGCTCATGGTTTTAAGACCACCAGCCATCAACGGCTGAATGAGGTTGTTTTCGATTTCGGGTTTTTGATTGAGGGTGCCCAGCATGCGGGGAAGGCTTGGGCCATAGATGTCGGCATCCAACAGGCCGATTTTGAGGCCTTTTTCTTTCAAAGCCAGCGCGAGATGTGTGGAAACCGTGCTCTTGCCAACGCCGCCTTTTCCGCTACTCACAACGAGGATTTTTTTAACTCCGGGGATGGGCTTTTGTTTATCAAATGGGTTGCTCATTTTATTTCCTTGTCTAGCTCTGGGCTTTTCGCCAAAATTTAACTGTGGGTACAGCGAATAACGTTTTAATTGGCTTGGGCATTTTTGTCATCCTGTTGATTGTATATTTTCAGGGCAGCAAAAAAAAGCCCATGCCTTCAAAGCTAAACATGCGAGCCGGGTCGCCGGGCACATCTACGCAAACTGCTCAGGTGGTGCCTTCTGAGCTATCGAGCCTTCCGCTCAACGTCATGTTCAATTACAACGGACACACCTTTGATGCCTATGAAACTTTGGGCATCCCTGCCGGAAGTTCCTGGGACGAGGTGCGTATGGCGTTTGATAAAAGCATTTCCCAATCCGAAGACACCAGCCAGGAATTCTATCTGACTGCCTTTAATGCCATAAAAACAGTGCAGAAATTTTAAATTTAATGCATAGCGCATTTTGACTCTCAAAAGCCCCCCGTGTACCCCTTAACTACATGTTTTTTGACATATCTTTCATAATCCGGAGGCGGCTTTGGAAATTCGTTCATTAAGTGATCTGCAAACAATGGCATCTCTCAGTAAACGGCGCGGTTTTGTGTTTCAAAGCAGCGAGGTTTATGGCGGGCTTAACTCGTGTTGGGATTACGGCCCTTTGGGAACGCTTTTAAAAATGAACGTGAAGCGCACTTGGTTTGAGGCCATGACCCGCCGACCTGATGTTGTGGGTTTGGACGCCGCGATTTTAATGCATCCCAAAGTTTGGAAGGCCTCAGGACACGTTGATAATTTTTCCGATCCCATGGTGGATTGCAAATCCTGCAAAGCGCGTCACCGCGCGGATCATCTCACCGAAAGAAAATGTCCTAACTGCGGCTCGGTGGATTTAACCGAACCCCGCAATTTTAACTTGATGTTTAAAACCCACATGGGTGCGGTGGAAGATGAAGGCTCTGTAGTCTACTTGCGCCCCGAAACGGCGCAGGGAATTTTTGTGAATTTCGAAAACGTACAAACCTCCATGCGTATGAAAGTTCCTTTTGGAATCGCGCAGATTGGAAAATCCTTTCGCAATGAGATTACGCCGGGCAATTTTATTTTTCGCACCCGCGAGTTTGAGCAAATGGAAATGCAATACTTTGTAACACCAGGTGAAGATGAAAGCTTCTACGCAAAGTGGAAAGACTGGCGCTGGCAGTTTTATAAATCCATTGGAATTGACGAAAAGAAATTGCGCTTTCATCCCCATGGACCCGACGAGCTCGCGCACTATGCAAAAGCCGCCGAAGACATTCAATTTGCTTTCCCTCACGGCTGGCAGGAGCTTGAGGGAATTCACAACCGTACCGATTTTGATCTCACCCAGCACGCTAAGTTTAGCGGCAAAAAAATTGAATACTTCGACGAAGCTCGCAAAGAAAAATACGTTCCGTTTGTGATCGAAACCGCCGTTGGGTGCGATCGCTTGGTCTTAGCCGCGCTTTGCAATGCCTACCGCGAAGAAGTTTCTCCGCCGGGCGAGGGCGAAACCACCGGCGACGTGCGCGTGGTGCTGGGCTTTCATCATAAGCTTGCGCCCATTAAAGTTGCTATTTTGCCGCTGTCTAAAAAAGAGCCGCTGCAAACTTTGTCAGATTCTATTTTTAAAAGTCTCTGCAAACAGTACGACGTTCAGTACGACGAATCGGGCAGTATCGGGAAGCGTTACCGTCGTCAGGATGAAATCGGCACACCTTTCTGCGTGACTGTGGACTTCGACAGCCTCGAAGACAAACAGGTGACGATTCGCGAACGAGACACTATGAAGCAAGAGCGCATTGCCATTGATCAATTGGAAAATTACTTAAAGCAAAACTTGAACTTGTGAGGCCTATCTAATGACCAAAACGCAAAAATTCGTTTACTTCTTTTCGCAAAACGAAACCGACGGCAACGCCAAGATGAAAGACATCCTTGGCGGAAAGGGAGCCAACCTCGCGGAGATGACGTCTCTCGGAATTCCAGTTCCTCCGGGCTTCACCATCAGCACCGAAATCTGCCAAGTCTTTTACGCTAACAAAAAGTCGCTGCCAGACTGGGTGAAGGATGGGGCCAACGCCGCTGTGACCAAAATGGAAAAAATCGTCGGCAAAAAATTTGGCGATGTGCAGGCTCCGTTGCTCGTGAGTGTTCGCTCGGGCTCCCGCGCCAGCATGCCGGGCATGATGGATACAATTCTCAATTTAGGCCTCAACGACGAAACTGTGGTGGGCTTGGCGAAAGCTTCGGGCAATGCGCGCTTTGCCTGGGACTCCTACCGGCGCTTTATTCAGATGTATTCCAACGTCGTGATGGATATGAATCATTCGCTTCTCGAAATGACTCTCGAGGATCTCAAGGCCGAAAAGGCTTACGAAAAAGACACAGACCTCACAGAGCAAGATTTGCGCACGCTAGTTGCCAAGTACAAAAAAATGATTGCGGAAACCACCGGCAAAACATTTCCAGTGGATCCCAAAGAGCAACTGTGGGGCGCCATTGAAGCGGTGTTTTCGAGCTGGCACAACAATCGCGCGGTGACTTATCGTCGCCTGAACGACATTCCCGAAAGTTGGGGAACCGCCGTCAACGTGCAAGCCATGGTGTTTGGCAACATGGGCGACGACTGCGGAACGGGCGTTGCCTTCACGCGGGATCCTTCCACCGGCGAGAAACAATTTTACGGCGAGTATTTGATCAATGCCCAGGGCGAAGACGTGGTTGCAGGAATTCGCACGCCTCAGCCCATCAGCAAGCGTCAGGCGCAAGGTTCTGGCTTTAAATCTCTCGAAGAGGAAATGCCGCAGGTTTACGGACAGCTTGTGGAAACCTATCAGCGCCTCGAAAAACACTATCGCGACATGCAAGATATCGAATTCACCATCGAAAGTAAAAAGCTGTGGATGCTGCAAACGCGAAGCGGCAAACGCACGGCCCATGCGGCCATAAACATTGCCATGGACATGCTGGATGAGGGCTTGATCGACAGTAAAACGGCGGTGCTTCGCGTGCAGCCGGGAAGCCTCGATCAACTTTTACATCCCACGCTGGATCCGAAAGCGAAAAAAACTTTACTTACGAAAGGACTGCCGGCAAGTCCCGGTGGCGTTTGCGGAAAAGTGGTGTTCTCCAGTGAAGACGCCGTGGCTTGGAAGGAAAAGGGCCATAAAGTTATTCTCGTGCGCATCGAGACCTCCCCCGAAGATATCGAAGGCATGGTGGCCGCCGAAGGTATTCTCACCACGCGCGGCGGGATGACCTCCCACGCGGCGGTTGTTGCCCGCGGCATGGGTAAGTGCTGCGTTGCTGGTTGCGGTGATGTGCAAGTGGATTATCGCCTTAAAGAATTCCGCGCCCAAGGCTACGTGGTGCGCGAGGGCGACATCGTCACTCTCGATGGTGGCACCGGCGAAGTTTATCTTGGCGAAGTAAAAACCATTCAACCGCAACTAGGTCCATCGTTCACACGCTTGATGGTGATTGCCGATCAACATCGAAAATTAAAAGTTCGTACCAATGCGGACACACCAAAGGATGCGGCCACCGCGCGTGAGTTTGGCGCCGAAGGCATCGGCCTTTGCCGAACCGAACATATGTTTTTTGGCGCGGATCGCATCGATTGGATCCGCCGCATGATCGTTGCTGAGACGCTGGAAGATCGCAAAAAAGCGTTGGATCAGTTGCTTCCCATGCAACGCGATGATTTTTATCAGTTGTTCCAAGTGATGGAAGGCTTGCCTGTAACCATTCGCTTGTTAGATCCTCCGCTCCACGAGTTTCTTCCGCACACCGACGAAGAGGCCGAAGAGTTGGCAAAACGCATGGACATTCCTCTCGATGAACTCCGCCGCAAAGTGCGTAGCCTCCACGAATTTAATCCCATGCTGGGTCATCGCGGCTGTCGTTTAGCCGTGACTTATCCCGAAATTTATCAAATGCAAGCGCGGGCCATCGCCGAAGCCGCGGCCATGATCGTGAAAAACGGCAAAGAGCTTATTCCAGAAATTATGATTCCCCTGGTGGGCGTGCGCAAAGAGCTCACCATCATGCGCGAGCTTGTGGATATCGAAGTGAAAGCCGTGCAGGCCGAAAAAAAGGTGAAGTTTGATTACCTCATCGGTACAATGATCGAACTGCCTAGAGCCGCCATCACAGCGGATGAGATCGCATTAGATGCTGATTTTTTCAGCTTCGGAACCAATGATTTAACGCAGACGGCGCTAGGACTATCGCGCGATGACGCCGGAAAGTTTTTAAAATCCTATGTTTCTGAGGGAATTTTCGAAAAAGATCCCTTCATGACAATCGATGCTGAAGGTGTGGGCAAGCTGGTAAAAATGGGGGTTGACCTTGGACGTCAGTCCAGACCAAACTTAAAAATCGGCGTTTGCGGTGAGCATGGGGGCGATCCCGAAAGCGTATTCTTTTTTGCGAAAGCAGGCTTGGATTACGTCAGTTGCTCGCCGTTCCGTGTGCCCATCGCAAGATTGGCCGCGGCACACGTCGCTTTAAAAACTGGGGATTGAACTTGAGAATTAAAAAATTAGAAATCGTTGGTTTTAAGTCGTTTAAAGACCGAACAGTCATTCACTTTGATGCCGGCATCACCGGTATTGTGGGGCCAAACGGTTGCGGTAAATCAAACATCGTCGATGCCTTGGTGTGGGTGATGGGCGAAATGTCGGCCAAACATCTTCGCGGCTCGAGCATGGAAGACGTGATTTTTGCAGGAGCTGATGGTTATGCCCCTGTGGGCATGGCCGAAGTGTCTTTGACTCTCGAAAACGACGGCGGTCCTTTTCCTGTTAAATATTTAAATCATAGCGAAATTATGGTCACTCGGCGTTTGCATCGTTCGGGCGAGTCTGAGTATTTGATTAATAAAGAAGTGGCACGTCTGCGCGATGTGCAAGAAATCTTTATGGATACGGGTGCGGGAGCCAAGGGTTTCAGTATCATCGAGCAGGGCGCCATTGGTAAAATCGTTACGGCTAAGCCCGAAGAGCGTCGCACGTTGATCGAAGAAGCGGCGGGGATTACTAAGTTTAAAGTCCGCAAGCGCGAATCACAAAGAAAACTCGAGTCCACTGAGGGCAACCTTGTGCGCTTGCAAGATATCATTGGCGAGTTAAAACGTCAGATCGATAGTCTTCAGCGCCAGGCACAACGTGCGGAACGTTACCGCAAGCTCAAGCAAGAAGTGGAAGCTCTCGAAATGTGGATGAGCTCCAAAGAATTCCACGATTTAAAAGTAAAAACCACCACCGCCGAAAAAATGTATCAAGAGGCGCGGGACAAAGATGTGACGGCCCAGTCGCAAATGGGCCAGATGGAATCTCTGGTGCAAACTCTCAAGGCCGACATTGCCGAGTACGAGCGTCAGATCATGCTCAAACAGCAAGCGGTGAAAGACCTCAACGACAATATCCGTTTGAAAGAAAAACTCACGCAAGAACTGCATTTTGAAATCGAGCAGGCCAAACGCAACAAAGAGATGACCGGTTCGTTGACTCAGGAAAACCGCGCGCGCCGTGATATTCTTGCTCGCGATTTGGGAGCCGTTTCTGAGCGCCTGGTGCAGTTGACTTCGCTTTCTGAAACTCTGCATGCTGACTTTTTAGATAAAAAATCCCAGTACGACCAATTCGAGCAAAACATCGTGTCGGTGGATCAGCGGTTAACGCAAGTTCGTAAAGAATTGCTCACGCTGATGCAGGCCGAAACCACGTTGGATGCCCGTGTGGTGAATCTTCAAGAAGTGATTGAGTCGTTGATGGAAGAAGAAGTCACAGCGCAGGCGCTTCAACAGGAACTCGTTAATCAAAAACAGAACATCGATAAAAACTTTAAACGCGTCAACGAAGCCTTCGAAAAAGAGCGCCAACTTCAATTGTCGGTGATGAACGATGTGGAAACCTTGCTTGCGAATAAAAATCATCTCGCGCAAGATCTGGAACACCGCACGCGCGAGCTGAACGAATACAAAGACCGCACCAACGAAGTAGCTTCGCGTCTCTATGGCCTCGAAGATTTACAAAACAACTTCGAAGGGTTTCAAGAAGGCGTAAAATCCGTGATGTTATGGCAACGCCAGCAATTGGAAGCCATTCCTGAGGGACAACGCGAAGATTCGCAAAAATTTATCCCCGTGGCCGATGTGGTGGAAGTTCCATCGCACTACGAGCTCGCCATGGAAGCCGCCCTTGGACCGCGTTTGCAATTGGTGTTGAGTGCCGATCCGCAGGAGTCGGTGAGTGCCATTGATTATCTGAAAGAAAAAAAGCACGGCCGCTCTAGTTTTTATTCCGGTGGACTCCAAACCGTAGAGACGTCGGACATGGAGCCTCTGCGCGCCGACTCGCGTGTAAAGGCGTTATTAAAAGATGTGGCAAAAATTCCCGAAAAGCATCGCGAAATCGTTGAGCACATTTTAGACCGCGTGGCCATTGTGGATTCGTTGGCCGATGGGATTGAGCTTAAAAAAGCCCACTCGCAGTGGACGTTTGTGACTTTGGACGGCGATGTGATCACGGCCGAGGGAATTATTTCGGGCGGAGCGGCAGAAGACGCTTCAAGTGGCATGCTCAAGCGCCAGCGCGAAATTAAAGAATTAAAAGTTTCGAAAGACGAGTGGTCCAGCAAATTGTCACTGGCTCAGATGACGCTTAAAAAAGTCGAAGACAGCTTCAAAAAAATGTCTGAAGACTTAGAAAAGGCTCAGCGCGATCAAACCGAAAAAGAGATTGCCG